>JAQAZG010000003.1 GCA_027864655.1 Oleispirillum naphthae | reverse complement strand
CCGACGCTGCCCGTCCGCTCGCTCGCGCCCACCAACGCCACGCTCCGCGGACGGAATATCGAATCCAACGGATGCGTCTCTCGATCTTGCTCACTCATCTGATTTATTTCCTTGATATCGTTCGAAAAGCGAATCCAGCCTTGTGCTGTTTCCTGCGAAGTCTCAGGGCGACGGCCCATCCCCCTGGGGGAAGGAGACGGACCGTCGCCCGTTCCGGGATCATGCGCCTGCCCGCCGGTGCTTGTCCGGCGGGTCCGCCCCCCGGGGAGAGGAGGCGGCGGCCAGGACAGAAGGCAGGGGACCTCTGCCCATCCCGGAATCAAAAGGCCTGGAACTCATTGCCCGCGCCATAGAAATGGCTTGCGCCAGTGTTCTCATGGGCGGCATGCCTTCAGTCAAATCTACTTCAGACGACATATTTATTTGCATACTTAATGAAACTTGAATAATAACGGCACGGAAATAATAACAACGGCACAAGCAACGATGTTGTACGGCAGACCTATCTTTGTGTAATCTTTGAAGCGATATCCAGCCGTCATCGTCATCGTGATGACGGAAGCGCCTATGGGCGTGCTGTAGGGCATGTTCGCTGCCCAGATCACCCCGATCATGAAGGGCATCGGGTCGCATCCCATCTGCTGCGCGAGACTGAAGGCGATGGGGGTAAGAATGACGACCGTTGATATGTTCGCCATAATATTCGTCATGATCGTCCCGATACAGACAAGCGCCGCAAGATAAGCCCAGGGGTGCGTACTGCTTCCGACGATGTCGATCGCCGTGGACGCCATCAGAGCCCCTGCCCCGCTTTTTTCAATCCCCGCAGCAAAGCCGATGCTTCCCGCGATCATGATGATCGTGTTCCAATCGCTTTGCGCGAACATCTTCTGCACGGAGATGCACTTCGTCACGACGCAGGCCAATGCGCCCAGGATGGCCACGATGGCAATATTCGCCCAGCCTACGATCGTCAAAGCAATGCATACGGCAAGGATGATCATCGGCGTCCATGTTTTCAGGCTCACGGCGCCTTGCGGAATCGTCATGGCTTCCTGCGCGGTGCCAGGGTCCGCTTCCGCTTCGACCAAGACTTTCTTTTGTAGATCGTACCCGATGAAATAATAATACAGCAAAAGAGCGGCAAATACGAAAATCCCGGGCTTCATCAAGTCGAACATCGCCATGGGGCGAACGCCGTACCCTATCAGCAGCCCCTGGGCGGCCAATTGCGTCGTGGAGCCGATCAGGGTGCAGCCGCCGCCGGCAACGGTAGCTATCCCCATGGCCATGTAGCTTCCCTTGGCGGTTATTCTTCCCCTGGAGCCGGCCGCCATGGAGGCGACGATGCTCATGAACAGCACGATGCTGGTCGTGTTGCTCATGAACATGGAAAATACGCCCGCCAACAAGATCAGCAACATGAGAAGCATTTTCTCGCTTCCATGGTAATGCCTCATAATTGCGTGACCCAAATGCTGTGCGGCCCCTGTCTCGCTCATGGCGTTGCCGATGGTGGCGAGGCCGAAAACAAAAACCACCACATTGTTCGACAATCCGAGGACAACCTGCTGATATGAAATGATTCCCGTAAGCGCCATTGCCACCGAGGACATGATTGCGGTGACACAAACGGGGAAAAGCTCCGTTGCGAACAACACAAGGGTAATTGCCAATATGATCAGGGCGATTGTTGATTGTTCCATAATGATGGCCTCGGACAAAAGGGAGCGCCTACGCCGCAACGGCATACCGGAGCGTTCCACCCAAGGGAAAAGCCGGTCGCCACGACGAAATGCATCACAGGATTTGCCATAAACTACATACGATCTTTCCTTGTTCGAGCGATCCCCCACCTCGGGGACACGTCTAATTTCCAATAATGCAAATAAATTTGCTCATTTACTGAGAGTCCGCTTTAAAAAGAATGTATGCGAGATGCAGGATGAATCTTCCTTTTGACGTAAAGAAATTCACATCCGTCAGTTGGTGTATTTTCTGCAAGCGATACCGCAGCGTGCTGATATGAATAGAGAGCGTCTTCGCCGCCAAATCGAGGCTCTCGGCAAGCAGGCATTTTTCCAGGGTGTTCCACAGTTTCGCATTGCACTGTTCGTCGTAGTTCTGGATGGGGCGGACGATCTTCTCCCGGATCGCCTCGCCGTCGCTGCTGATCACGCCCCGTGAAATGAGCCCGATTTCCACAAACTTCGCATAGGGGTACACGTGATTTTCTGCGGCGACGGCCCGGCCATAATTGACGGCCCGCTTGGCCTGGCTATAGCAGTCCGGCAATTTTCTGAGATCCGAGACCGGCAGACTGAAGCCGATATCCAGGCGCTCCTGGGCGCTGCCGGGCAAAGACTCGCGCATTTGTTGCGCCAATTTGGAAAAATTGACTTTCTTTTTCTCAATATAGGAGATGAGCACCACGAAATCCGTGCCCTTGATGAACACGATGAACTGTTCGAATTTGTTCTGCAGCCAGTTTCTCCAATAGTCCAAGTAGCTATTGGCTTGCAGCGTATTTTCCTCGGTGCGGTTCGAGAGCAGCATAACGATGTGCCGATCTTTTGGAGACACCCCCAAAAGCTGCAACCTGTCGGCAATGGCCGCCTCGTCGGCATGGTTGACGAATAGAATTTCATCCAGAACGGATGCCGTCATGCGCTGTTCCGTCTGGATCTGAAGATGTTCTTCCAGAAACTTAATAGCAAGAAAAGATACCATCTGAACAATGAAGGTCAATTCATTCTTAAAAATGGTATTTTCCGCATATACTAAAAGGTAACCGACAACTTGTCCATGTGCTATGCATGGGAACAGGTAATGCCCCTGGTCGAATATATGTTTTCCATTAGATTTTTTTAGATATTTCTCAAGTAGTTTGCCGACAATACTCTCTTCCGGCTTCGCCGCCATGGAGGCGTGCCTGGCCAGGATTACGCCCCTCTGGTTCAGGCAACAGCAATGGCTGGGTATTTTAGCCGTCAGCAGCGACAGGATTTTCTCCATGCTGTGATTGTGGAGTATGGCCTGCAACAACTGTTCATTGAGCTCATTCAACTCGTTGATCGTGCTTTGCTGCTCAAGAACGATTGCGGACAGAATGTCGCTGATGATCTCACGGAAAAGGACATTCTTCGTCAAAGCGAAAAGAGGGGTCTGATGCTCTCTTGCGATCCGGATCGTACTTTCATCTATGGTGTCGATGAACCGTCCCAGCTTGATGCATATGGCGGAAACGTTCTGCTGGCAAAGTTCCGTCACAACCTTGTTGATTTCGTCCATGCTCGCACAGTGACTGGACAAGGTCGTCAAAACGAACACGTTGTCCGTCAGGCTGCGGATATTGAAATCCGGCGCCTCCATCACGGTCACATAACGCACGGCGCTGCCGAGCCCCTCTTCCCCGGCAAGCAGCGTGCATTCCTTCTGGAAGACCGGGAGCGAGAGCAAGCTAGCGACGGTTGTGCTCATAGCAGGCCACCTCAGTGAAGGTTGTTTGTGGCGCCAGTCAAACAATACGGCATGAGAAACAAGTCCTCCGGGGCGCAACACCCCGGAGGACTGTCCATCACATCGAAACCGTGTATTTTCTGACCAGATCCCAATTAACGGAGACGCCCATACCCGGGCCTTCGGGCAAGTACATCTTGCCGTCCTTCACCGTCAGGCCCTCATCCAGCAACAGGCTTTCCTGGATACCTTTCTTATAATATCCGATCTCGCACGGCAGATCGATCTGTCTGAAAGCTGCGGCAAACTGCACGCACGCCGCGCTGCCGAGGTCCGATTCCGCCTGTGTGCTGACCTGCACGCGCATATTGTTGGCTTCCGCCAGGTGCACCAGTTTCCTGGTGATGGTGTAGCCGGTCCTGGGAATCTTCACCCCCAGGCGCTGAATGGCACCGAGCTTCATCTGGCGCTGCGTGTCCGCGAAGGTGAACGTGCTTTCGTCGGACAGGAGCATGATCTTGGGAAAGCGCTCGGTGAACAGCTTGCGGCTCTCATCGTCCCAGGCCGGGACCGGCTCCTCGATGCTGTCGATGACGCCGGTGAGGGCGTCGCCCACACGGTAGAGATCTTCGCGGGAATAGAGCTGGTTCGGGTCGATCAGGAATTTCACGTCGTCCGGGCAGGCCTTCCGCATCTTGATCATCAGGTCGATGTCCTGATCCACGTGGCCGGCCTTTACCTTGAACATCTTGTAGCCTTCGGCCACTCGCTGCTTGGTCTCTTCCAGGATCATCTCTTCGTCGAACCAGGTGCCGCCGGAAACCCAGCTCAAGGGCACTTCCATCCGGTATGGGCCGCCCATCATCTGCGCACAGGAAATGCCGAGCAACTTGCCGTTCAGATCGTGCAGAGCGACGTCGACGGCTCCCTTGGTCGCGAGGTTGAACGGCAGGTCGTTCATCTTCTCCCAAATGGCCTCGAAGTTGAAGGAATCCATGCCGATAATCTTGGGGATGATGATCTTGCTCAAGGCGTAATAGATGGACGCCGGCGTCTCCCCATAGATGCCGGGACGTGGAATCGCTTCGGTCACGCCATAGGTGCCGTCCTCGGCGATGATCTTAACGATGATATGTTCCGTGACGCTGACCTGCCCGTTCGCCCACCGTGTGGTTTTGAACTGCGGCATCTGGAGCGGATACAGCTCTATATTTTTTATTTTCATGCTTTCCTCCCTTTTCTAAAGCCTGTCGGCATTATTATTCTCCGCCGACCGTTTCGCTCCGACGGGTCGAAACGGGCACCGAGAACGCGGGGGCCTAGGCGCGGCTCGCGACGTCTGCGGGATCCAGGTGCTGCATGAAATCGTCGATCGCTTCGCAAACGATTTCCGGCGCTTCCACGATGATGAAGTGGCCATAGCCGGGAATCGGCTTCCACACGACCTTCTTGGAATTCACCATGCCCTTCATCGCTTCCTGGCAGTAGTGTTCCGGCACGTTCCAGTCGTCTTCGCCGCGAATGACGAGAACCGGACAGGTAATCTTGTCCAGATCGCCGCGCACGTCGTAATTGTTGTAAATGGAAAGATCGCCCTTCTTGGCGACGCCGCATTCCTGGGCGACGCCCCAAAGGATGAAGTCCTTGGCTGCCTCGGAGCACTCGCGGCCGATGAGGCTCTCCGAGAAGTCAAAGTGGGAATGCTGCACGCTGATGTAGGGGTGGTCGAGCAGGTCCACCACCGTGCCGTAGGAACCGGAGAGGGCCTTGATGAAGGTCGAACCCTGCATGGAGACGATGCCCGCCACCGGATAGTGCTGGGCAATGTAGTACACCATGTTGCCGCCGACGGAGCAGCCGATGACCAGCGGTTTCTCGATCCCCATGGCTTCCACGAAGGCCCAGGCGAACGCGCAGTAGTCCTTGTGGTTGTTGATCGCCTTGTTGCCGGGTAGGGGCCAGCTCTTCCCGTGCGCGGGCATGTCGAAGGCCACCATGTTGTAGCGTCCCTCGAAAAGCTCCATCATCCCGTGATACTGGCGGCATTCGCGCCCGGCCGTGTGCAAACAAACGATGGTGGGTTTGTCCGTCGGCCCGTTATTGGTTTCGTAGTAGGTCTTGATACCGTTCACCATGATATAGCTGCCGGTGATAGCCATATTGCGATCTCCTTCGGGCACGAGAGCGGTTATTCCATGACTTTGGCCATGACGCGCATCAGCTGGGCCATGGTGTTGTTGTTCTGACGATAGGCAAGCGGACTGCCGAGGATCTCGAAGCACAGGGGGTTGTGCTTGGGAGAGGTGGCAAGCTGGAAATTCTTGTGCTTGAAAAAGTCGCTCCACTGCTCTTCGCTCCCGCCCAGGCCGATGTTGATGCCGTTGACGGGTTTGCCGAGCTCCACGGCAATCATGGTGCCCTTGTGGAAGGCGAGGGTGAACGGCACGCCGCCCATCAGGAAGGTGATGTCGCCGCTGAAATACCTGGCCAAGTACCTGGTCTTGAAAAGCTCGGCTTCTGGCCCGTTGATCAGTTCTTTGACTTTCTCGAACTGCTGTAACCTAGTGTTGCTATCGACCATTCTGACATTCTCCTCATTCAGAGCGTGAGGTCATTTCTTCTGTCTGCAGAAGATGTTCATTTAAATAAATCTCTGTTATCAGAAATATTTCCTCATCATATTCAGGGTTACCGGAAAAACGTCCATTCCAGTCTAGCGGCCGTCCATGATCTCCTGCGGGCATCGGTCTTTCATCGGGCCGCTAAACTGTCTGGTGCCGCGCCCTGCCGATCGAGTTTGAGAACGATCTTCTTTCGGCAGGGTGCCATGTGTTTCACCGCATGTTGCGGTGCCGCCCGTACGGCGTCACGCCTTCTCCGCAATGGCGTCGATATCCTTGCCCGCGGTTTCCACGCCCATGTAGACCATGGGAACCATCAGCCAACCGATGATCGAGGAGATCCACCACGCGAAGGGCACGGACGTGAAGTCGGCAAGGACGCCGAGCAGCGGCACGGCGATCATCGCCGTGATCCGGCCGAGACCGATGGCGAAGCCCGTCCCCATGGTGCGAACGTGCGAGGGCATCATTTCGTTGGTGTAGGTGATGGAGATGGTCATGCCGCCCATGCCGAGGCCCGCGATGGCAAGCATCGCATACACGACGGGAACGCTGATGCTGTGCGTATAGCTCATGTACCACATGACGCCGAGCGCCAGGACCATGGGCGAACGGAACAGCAGCATGGCCCGCTTCCTGCCGATCTTGTCCGCGATCAGCCCGGAAGTCGCGTAGCCGATGATGGCCACGCTCCACAGGCACATGTGCATCTTCACGCGGACGTCGGGCGGGAAGCCCATGTCGCTCAGGCTCAGCACGAAATAGGCGGAGTTGCCCCATGCCAGAACCGCAGAGGCCATGGCGATCAGGATGCCGATGGTCGCATTCTTCCGATACTGCGGCTTGAACAGTTCCGTGTAGCTCTGCTTCTTGCCGACGGCGGCGGCGGCCTCCGCCGTCTCCTGGGCTTCGCGCTTTTGGCGGGCCAGCTCCATCTTGTTCTTCAGCCAGGAGGGAGTTTCCTTCAGCAGGAAGAAAATCGGAACCAGAAGGATGAGCGCGAAGAAGAACACGTAAGAAACCGTCTGCCAGGCAAAACCGACCCCGATCAGCAGGCTGATGAGGAACGAGGAGGAGAAATTACCGATCGGCGTGCCGCTCTGCATGATGCCGGTGCACAGCCCGCGCTTTTCGGCGGGAACGATCTCCGAAATGTACGACGCGTTGATGGCCCAGATGCAGGTGTTGCCCCAGTTGGCGAAGAACCGGACGGCGAACAGCATACCCAGGCTGCCGATCAGCCCGTATGTGCCGTTGCACAGGACGACGATGAGGATGCAAAGCGCCAGCCCGATCCTCCTGCCATGGGTATCGGCGATTTTCGGGATAATCAACGTGCTGACCCAGCCGCCGAGAGAAAACACGCTCACGACCATGCCGGCGGTGGCGTTGTCCATGCTGAACATCTGCTTCAGCATCGGGCTGGCGACGGAATACACGCCGTTGCCGATGGTGGCGAACATCCAGCAGAGAAAACACACCGCGACCACCGCATACGACTGTCCCGTCATGTGCGAGTGAACCAATGATTTAACTTCCGATGCTTTTATGTCCGAGGTAGCTGACATAGACTTCCTCCCTACAGAACACGTTGATAAAAATACTTCCGATGCGAGGCGGACTCTTGACTATGGTCTTTTCTGCCCAATGTGCGCGACAGCGCCCGCTTGTCTCGATGCGGGCGCAGCGCTTCAGATGATCCCGTCGCGGCGCATGTCCGCGAGGCGCTCTTCGCTGAGGCCCAGTTCGCCCTGGTAGACGTCCTTGTTGTGTTCGCCCAGCAAGGGCGAGGAGCGCCGGATTTCGGGGTTGGTGGCCGACATTTTCACGGCTTGGTTGGTCACCCGGATCTTCCCGATCTGCGGGTGGTTCACTTCCCCGAACATCTGACGCACGCCGCCGATGTGCGGATCGGCCACGACCTGATCGATGGTCATCACCGGGGCCACGGCAAAACCGAGCGGCAGCAACAGATTGATGATCTCGTCCGTGGTCATGGTCTTGGTCCATGCCGTGACGATGGCGTCCAACTCTTTCTTGTGGGTCACGCGGAGGGCGTTGGTGGCGAAGCGCGGGTCTTCGAGCAGTTCCGGCTTCTTCATGGCGTTGCAGAGGATTCCCCAGAATTTGGGGGCGCTGCCGTTCATGATGAAATAGCCGTCTTTCGTGTGGTAGCCGCCGCCGGGCGCGGAGGATTCGTAACTGTTTCCATTGCGCAGGGGCACGCGGCCGCTGGTGAGATACACCTGATTCACACTGGAGAGCCCGACGACGGAGACATCGACCAGGGAAATATCGACCATCTGCCCTTCGCCGGTTTTCTCCCGATAGCGAAGCGCCGCGAGAATGCCGATAACCGCCTGCAGGCCGCCCATGATGTCCGCCACGGACGCACCGCAGCGCGTCGGCTCGCTGCCGGGAAAGCCGGTCACGCTCATGATGCCGCTCATCGCCTGAGCCATGGTGTCGTACCCCGCGCGGTGGGCGTAGGGGCCGGTCTGGCCAAAGCCCGAAATGGCGGCGTAGATCAGACGGGGATTGACCTTCTTCAGCTCGGCATAATCCAACCCGAGTTTCTTCATCACTCCGGGGCGGAAGTTCTCGACGACGACATCGACGTTCTTGATCAGCTCGAGGAAAACCTCCTTGCCTTTTTTCAGGTCGAGGGTGATTCCCCGCTTGCTACGGTTGAAGTTGATGAAATAGGTGCTGACGTCATCTTTGCGCGGCATGAAACCGCGGCTGTCGTCGCCTTTTTCCGGCTGCTCGATCTTGACGACATCGGCGCCCATGTCGCCCAGCATGGCGGCACAGAACGGCGCCGACAGCACTCTGCCGAGGTCCAGCACCTTCAAGCCTTCCAATGCTCCAGGTTGCATATCCTTCACTCCTTACTGCTTACGCTTCCGTGCATTACTTCTCGTTGCCCACAATCAGGACCGCGCTGATCTGCGGTGGGCCGCCGAAGGTGTGGGACAGGCCGATATGCGCGTTCTCAAGCTGCCGCTTGGGGTTATCCACCTTGTGCTGGAGCTGCTTGTACAGCTCGTAGGTCATGCGGATGCCGCTCGCGCCCACGGGGTGGCCGAAACATTTGAGCCCGCCGTCCACGTTGACCGGAAGGCCGCCGCTCCTGGTGAAAAAGCCCGCCTCGATGTCTTCTCTGGCCTTGCCGCGCGGGCTGAAGCCGAAGTCTTCGTAGATGAGCATCTCGGTGATGCTGAAGCAGTCGTGCACTTCCGCCAGATCGATTTCTTCGCGGGGGGTCTTGATGCCGGCCATTTCATAGGCGCGGAGCGAGGAAATCCGGAGCGCCTCGAAACTCGTCCAGTCGAAGTTGGGGCGGTAGTGCGGCAGCACCGAATCCGTGGCGATGCCGAACCCTTTGATGTAGATGGGATCGTCGCGGAAGCTTCTGGCCATGTCCGTCCGCGTGATGATGGCGCAGGCCGCGCCGTCGCTGTTGCCGCAGCAGTCGTACAGGCCGAGGGGCGTTGCGATGATGGGCGCCTTCAGGCAGTCCTCGACGGTGATTTCCTTGTGGAAATGCGCCCGTGGGGCAAGCATGCCGTTGGCGTGGTTCTTGACCGCGATTTTTGCCAGAAGCTGGCGGCCTTCCTCGTAGGTGAGGCCATATTTCGCAAAATACCGGGTAGCGCCGAGGGCGAAGGAGCCCGGGGCGGTGCGCCGGGATTCCCGCACGGTGCTCAGGCCGCGCCCCGTGCCGAGGCCCCCGAAGCCGGTGTCCTTCAACTTCTCCGCGCCGATGGCCATGGCCACGTTGCACACGCCGCTGGCAACCGCCATGCAGGCCTCGATCAGAGCGATGTGGCCGGACGCGCAGAAGTTCTCGTTCCGCACGATGGGGATGCCGTGCATTTTCAACGCGTCCGCCACCGGCGTCCCCGAGCAGTTGTTCGGCGCGTTGGTGTTGGCGAAGAAACACATTTCAACGTCTTTGGGGCCAATTCCGGCGTCTTCGAAGGCCTCGTACGCGGCCTCGATCAGCAGGTCCGGAATGCCGCAGTCCCAGCGCTCGCCGAATTTCGCGCAGCCCATGCCGACAATGGACAGTTCATCCTTAATCATATCGTTGCCCTCTTTTCCCGGCGGAGCGGTCTAAGTTTCCAGTAATAGTTTGGGAAATTTCCCAGTGAATGCATTTTTCGGAAGGTAAACTCAACATCCATACCGACAGATACGTCTTCCACATTGAAATCCGTCATTATCGTGTAGTAATGAGTCCCATTTCCGTCTTCTGTTACTGTCTGAATGAGAACCGGGTCGTCGCTGCGCCCGGCATACTTGTCCACCGAATAAGTGAAAACCTTCGTCACCAGGTCGGATGCGCGGAATTCCTCGTATTTGTCCTTCGCGCCGCAGGCATGGCAGACGCGGTTCACCGGGAAAATCGTCGCCCCGCACTCGCTGCAGCGGCTGCCGTGCAGGCGGATGTTGAGATTCTGCTCGCGCCAGGTCATGGCTGCGGAAGCGGGAAGCTTGAAGGGAGAGCCCGGCTGTGCCGGTGCGATTTCGCGGAACGAGAGATACCTCGCGTAGGAGCCGAATTCCTTACGGTTGCCCAGGAAACGCTGAATCGTATCGAATCCGCGGATTTTTCCGATGGCCTTGGTGGCGGTCAGGATGAACGCGTTGGCGCCGCTGCCATAATCCGCAACAAGGATCTTGTCGCCGGGCTTGGCGCCTTCCAACGCTCCGATAATGCCGAGGAATGCCTGCGCCGTGCCGCTGTTGCCCACCGAACCGAGAAGGGTGTCCTGCACCTGCTCCGGGGCAAATCCGCATTTCTTGGCCAGCTTCGCCGCGTTGCCGGCGCCGGCGGCGGGGAAAACGACCTTTGCGATGCTCTTGGGCTCGAGAGCGTATTTCCCAAGAATCGCGCGGACGATTTCTCCCATCACCCGCATGTAACCCTTGTCGACGACGAAGCGCCCTTCGCCCTGGCTGATATACGCATCACCGGCGTTGCGCCAGATATCGACGATCTCGTCGTTCAGGGAAAGCGAACCGTCGATGGTCGCCAGCACGTCGCCGCCGCCGATAACCAGCGCGGCCGCCGCATCGCCGAGGGTCAATTCCTCCGACGACTTCGGGTACGCTTTTCTCATATCCGAAGCCACGACCAACGTGCTTCGACCGTCATTCGCCTTTGCCGCGTCGCAGGCGACCATCAGGGCATTGGTGCCTGCCCGCGTGCTCTGCGCGAAATCGCTGGTGAATACGGAGTGGTTCTCCAGATCGCACGCAACGGAGATCAGCGCGCTATGCGCTTTTTCCGCATACGGAGCCGTCGTGGACGCGAAAAACAGCGACTTGATGTCGCTGCGGTCGACAAACCTGAAGCAATCCATCGCGGCTTCGACCGCCATGGTGACCACGTCTTCATCGACATTGGCGATGCTTTTTTTACCTTTTGGCCCCTTTGTCTCCCATGCCGAGCTGATCGCTTCACGGGCCATATAATAATATGGGAGGTAAATGCCAAAAGATTTTATCCCAACATCCATGCCGATCTCCTTTTAAACATAAATACAGGTGTTGTATTCATGGAAGAATACAATCCATGTATCCTCTGAATTACTGACGTAGTAAATTCAGGCTTCACGATTTGACTGAATGATAGCCTTCGGGATTAAGCTTGGCTTCCTACGTTAACGGAAATGTCATGGTCATTTTTTCCTGTAAAAATAGGATGCTGCTTATTAATGCATTAATTTTGTGGCGGTTATAAAATAATCTTTAATTGCTCTAAAATAGAAAACCAGCCGGTTCGTAGGGCTGGGGCCATCAAGACCAAGGGAAGGGAAGGGCCCTCGACCTATTTGCTTTTTGCGTGGTTCCGTCGGCACGAATCGGACGGCCAAAGCCACCCTCGTCACGCCCCGTCCACCTCGGACACAGCCGGTGGCCGCAGAAAATGGCGATACTTCCGGGGGGATGCACGATTTTCTCTTTTGGAAATCGCCATGTTCTCCCTGCCGCCAGGAAACGTTTGCGAGCCCCCGAGGCGCCACCGATATATCAATAAGTTATAGGGCGGCCCTGGCTGTCCTTTGTTTTTCCCGGCAATCCGCTCGCCTGCGCCGCGCGCTCCGGCCCTTCCGTCCGAGGGCGCTTTTTTTGCGTCCCGCCCCATCCGGATTCCCGCGGAAGCCTTGGCCCGGCTTCGCGTTTCAGGTGGAAATCACGCCACTGAGCACACCCTTTGGTTTGGTATATCAACCAAAAGAAATATTTGTGCCTTTTTTCCCGCGCCGAAATGCCTATGTCTTTCGGCCAGGGCCACGGCATGGGCCGGGGGCCACTCCGCACATCGGAGCAAGACCTCGAGAATAGGGACAACCTGGAGACTTGACGGAATGAAGACACATATCGATTCGTCAGACAAAGCCGCCATCGCCGCCTCCTATTGGTCGGCCTCCACCAAGCTGATTTTGGGCTGCCTGTTCGTCTGGTTCGTCGTCAGCTACGGCTTCGGCATCCTCTTCGTCGATGCGATGAACACCATCAGCCTCGGAGGCTACAAGCTCGGTTTCTGGTTCGCCCAGCAGGGCTCCATCTACGTATTCATCGCTTTGATCTTCTTTTACGCGCGGCGGATGAACGCCATCGACCGCGATCACGGCGTCGATGAAGGCTGAGGAGACAGACATGGATCTCAAACTTCTCACCTACATCGTCGTCGGGCTCTCCTTCGCCGTCTACATCGGCATCGCCTTCTGGTCCCGCGCCGGCAGCACCGGCGAGTTCTACGTCGCGGGCGGCGGCGTGCACCCCATCGCCAACGGCATGGCCACCGGCGCCGACTGGATGTCGGCGGCGTCCTTCATTTCCATGGCCGGCCTCATCGCCTTCCTCGGCTACGGCGGCTCGGTCTACCTGATGGGCTGGACCGGCGGCTACGTGCTGCTCGCCATGCTGCTTGCGCCTTATCTGCGCAAGTACGGCAAGTTCACCGTCCCCGAGTTCATCGGCGACCGCTACTACTCCAAGGGCGCGCGCATGGTGGCGGTGGTCTGCCTGATCTTCATCTCCTTCACCTACGTCGCCGGGCAGATGCGCGGCGTCGGCATCGTGTTCTCGCGTTTCCTCGAAGTCAAAATCACCACCGGCCTGATCGTCGGCATGGGCGTGGTGTTCGTCTACGCGGTGCTCGGCGGCATGAAGGGCATCACCTATACCCAGGTGGCGCAGTACGTGGTGCTGATCATCGCCTACACCATTCCGGCGATCTTCATCTCGGTGCAGCTCACCGGACACGTGCTGCCGCAGCTCGGCCTCGGGGCCTCGCTCACCGACGGTGGGGGACACCTGCTCGACAGGCTCAACACCGTGGTCACCGACCTCGGCTTCGCCGCCTACACCTCGGGCAACAAGAGCACCATCGACATCTTCGCCATCACCATGGCGCTGATGATCGGCACCGCGGGCCTGCCGCACGTGATCGTGCGCTTCTTCACCGTGCCGAAGGTGCGCGACGCGCGGACCTCCGCGGGTTGGGCGCTGGTGTTCATCGCGTTGCTCTACACCGTCGCCCCGGCGGTGGGCGCGATGGCGCGCTACAACCTCACCACCACCATCCAGCACGGCGCGGTCGGCCAACCCAGCTCCAACATCGTCTACGAGCAGCGCCCGGACTGGTTCAAGCGCTGGGAAGAGACCGGCCTCATCAAGTTCGCCGACAAGAACGGCGACGGCCGCATCCAGTACTACAACGACGCCAACCCGGCCTTCGCCGCCAAGGCGGAAGCCTTCGGCTGGAAAGGCAGCGAACTCAAGGTGGACAACGACATCATGGTGCTGGCCAACCCGGAGATCGCCGGGTTGCCGGACTGGGTGATCGCCCTCGTCGCCGCGGGCGCCATCGCGGCGGCTCTCTCCACCGCGGCGGGGCTGTTGCTGGTGATCTCCTCGGCGATCTCGCACGACGTGTTCAAGGGCGCTCTGACACCCAATATGTCGGAGAAGCAGGAACTCATGGTCGGGCGCATCGCGGCCGCGGTGGCGGTCGGCATCGCCGGTTACCTCGGCTACAACCCGCCCGGCTTCGTCGCGCAGGTGGTGGCCTTCGCCTTCGGTCTGGCGGCGGCCTCGTTGTTCCCGGCGATCCTGATGGGCATCTTCTCCAAATCGGTGACCCGCGAGGGCGCCGTCACCGGGATGCTCACCGGCCTGGCCTTCACCTTCGGCTACATCCTCTACTTCAAGGGGATCTTCATCACGCCGATGGCGAAGAACGTGCCCGAGAACTGGCTGTTCGGCATCTCGCCGGAGGGCATCGGCACGGTCGGCGCGGCGCTCAACTTCGGCGTGACCTTCGTGGTGAGCAAGCTCACCGCCCGCCCGCCGAAGGAGGTGCAGGACCTGATCGAAAACATCCGCCTGCCCGCGGGCGCGGGCAGCGCGCACAGCCACTGAGGCCGCGGGCCGCAACACTTGGGCGAACCCCTTCGCGGGGTTCGCCCGCCATGCCGGGGGAGACGCCGTGACGCCGGAAATCGCCGAGGTTCAGGACTTCCTGGGGGGGCACCATCCGTTCGACCTGCTGCCGGAAGAGGCGCGCGCCGCGGCGGCGCGGACCATCGAAATCGCCTACGTGCGCAAGGGGGCCACGGTGCTCGCGCCCGGCGCGCCGCTTGCCCATCTCCACATCGTCCGCACCGGCGCGGTGGAAAGCCTCGCGCCCGACGGCCGCCTGCTCGGCCGCGCCGCCGAGGGCGAATGCTTCGCCGCGCAGGACCTGCTGCGCGGCGGCGTGGCGGGCGGCCGCACCGCCGCGATCGAGGACTGCCTGATCTACCTGCTGCCCGCCGAGACGTTTTCCACCCTGCGCCGCGAACACCCGGCCTTCGGCGGGGCATTCGCGGTGTTCGACGGCGGCGGCCTCGCCGCCGCCGTCGAGGCCGCCCCCGAACACAAGAGCTTCGACCTGCTGTCGCGCAGCGTCGGCGATCTGCTCACCCGCGGCCCGGTCACCGTGCCGCGCAGCGCCTCCATCCGCGAGGCCGCCGCGGCGATGCAGGCGGAACGGGTGAGTTCCGCCCTCATCGTCGAAGGCGGCGAACTGGTCGGCATCCTCACCGACCGCGACCTGCGCGGCAAGGTGGTGGCCGCGGGACGCAGCGGCGACGAGCCGGTGAGCGCCGTGATGTCGCCGCAGCCGATGTGCGTGCAGGCGGGGGACCCTTCGTTCGCCGCGCTGCTGTTGATGAGCCGCCACGGCATCCACCACCTGCCGGTGCTGGACAAGGGCCGCCTGGTCGGCTGCCTCTCCTCCTCCGTCCTCGCCGAGGCGCAGACCCTTTCGCCGCTCACCATCACCCGCGCCGTGCACGCCGCCGCCGCCGCCGCCGAGTTGCCGCCCCTGGTGCGCCGCGTGCCGCGGGTGGCGGCGCAGATGGCCGAGGCCGGAGCCACCGCCCACAGCGTCGGCCAGGTGGTCACCGCGGTCACCGACGCGGTGACCCGCGCCCTCTTGCGCCTGGCGGAGGCGGAACTGGGGCCGCCGCCGACGCCCTATGCCTGGCTTGCCGCGGGTTCGCAGGGGCGGCAGGAGCAGACCGCGGTCTCCGACCAGGACAACTGCCTGCTGCTCGACGACCGCTTCGACGAAGCGGCGCACGGCGGCTATTTCGCGGCGCTTTCCCGTTTCGTCGTCGATGGGCTGGCCGCCTGCGGCTATGCCTATTGCCC
The DNA here is from genome assembly GCA_027864655.1 of Oleispirillum naphthae. Taxonomy (GTDB): domain Bacteria; phylum Pseudomonadota; class Alphaproteobacteria; order Rhodospirillales; family Rhodospirillaceae; genus Oleispirillum; species Oleispirillum naphthae. Next base: position 275,177 of record JAQAZG010000003.1, on the reverse strand, counting down.
CGGCGAGATGATGGCGGCGACGCCGCTCTGGCGGCAGCCGCTCTCGGCCTGGCGCACGTATTTCGAGCGGTGGATTCGCGAACCGGAACCCAGGGCGCTGATGCTGTCGTGCATCTTCTTCGACCTGCGCTGCATCGGCGGCAAGGCGGCGCTGTGGGAGGATCTTTCGCGCGCCGTTTTGGAGGAGAGCCGCAGGAACCGCATCTTCCTCGCCCACATGGCGGCCAACGCGATGCACCACGCGCCGCCCATCGGCTTCTTCCGCGGCTTCGTGCTGGTCTCCGACGGGGCGCACGACAACACGCTGGACCTCAAGCACAGCGGCGCGGTGCCGATCGTCGATATGGCGCGGGTGCACGCGCTCTCCGCCGGGATCGCCGCGGCCAACACCCAGGAGCGCCTGCTCGCCGCCGCCGAGGCGGGGGAGATCAGCCGCCAGGGCGCGATGGACCTGAAGGACGCCCTGGAGTTCATCGGCCTCACCCGTCTCCGCCATCAGGCGCGGCAGATCCGCGAGGGCGCGCCGCCCGACAACTTCCTCGACCCCAAGACGCTGTCGGGCTTCGAGCGCGGCAACCTGAAAAGCGCCTTCCAGGTGGTCAAGGAGATGCAGGCTTCCATGGCCTCCGCCTATCAGCTCAGCCGCTTCTGAAGATGTGGAGCCCGCTCTTCGGCACCGATATCACCCGATGGGGTCTCGCGGCGCTCTGCCCGCCCGGCCCGCTCAAGTCCTATTACCGCATCGATACGCCCACCGCCGACACCCCGTATACCCGCGCCGAGTTTCTCGCCGTGGACATCGAGACCACCGGCCTGACCCGCGGCGACGAGATCGTCAGCATCGGCTTCGTCCCGGTGATCGGAGGGCGGGTGCGCCTCGCCGGGGCGGAACATCTTCTGGTGCGGCCGAACTGCCCGGTGGGCGAGGCGGCGGCCAAGGTGCACGGCCTCCTCGACGACCGCCTCGCCGCGGCGGGGCCGCTCGAAGCCGCCTTGGCGCGCCTGCTCGCCGCGCTTGCCGGGCGCATTCCCATCGCCCATCATGCGGCGGTGGAGCGCGCCTTTTTGTCGCGGGCCTGCCGCGCGGTTTATGGCCGGCCGCTGGTGACGCCGTGGGCGGACACCCTGGCCCTGGCGAAACGCAACGCCACCCGCGGCAACGCGGTCCTCGCCAACGGCGAGCTGCGGTTGTCCTCCTGCCGCCGCCGCCGCGGCCTGCCGCGCCACAGAAGCCACGACGCGCTCGCCGATGCGCTCGCCTGCGCCGAACTGTTCCTCGCCGAAGCCGCCGCGTGCAGCGGCAAGGCCCCCGCGCCGCTGCGCGACCTGCTCTGAGGGAGACCCCGATGCTGTTCACCCTGATCGTCGCCGCCTGCGTCGCCTTCGCCGCCGCCGGGGCGGCGCTGCTCGCCTTCCGCCTGCTCGGACGGCGCGCGCCGCCGGCGGTGCTGCTCGCCGCCGCGGGGCTCGGCCTGTTCGCCTATACGCAATGGGAGCGCTATACCTGGGCGGAGCGCACCGCCGCCGCCCTGCCGCCGCAGATGACCGTGGCGCTGCGCCTGCCCGAGACCTCCACCCTGGAGTTCTGGACCCACCTTTGGCCGCGCACCGGCTCCCTGGTCGTGGCGGACCGCGCCGCCACCCTCTCCAACCCGGAAGCCCCCGGCGTGTACGTCGCGCGGACGCTGCTTCTCGCGCGCAATGCCGAGGTCATCGAGATGCGGCAGTTCGTCGATTGCGCGGGCCGCCGCCGCGCCCCGGCAACGCGGCCGGAAGGCGGTCTCCTGCCGCCGCCCGAGGCGTGGACCGGCGGCGGCGAACCCGCCGCCCTGTTCGCCGCAGTGTGCCCGCCCGCTCAGAAATAGAGAATCCGCACGGCGTCGTCGATCAGGCGGTCGAAGGCGTTGCGCGCCTTCCAGGCGTCGGCGGCGATATCGCCGCTCCGGTACTGCGCGACGTAGCGGTTGGAGGCGAGCATCCGCATCGCCGAGAGCGTCACCGGCGGCAGCGCCAGTTCGCCGCGCAGACGGTCGCGCATCTCCGCGACGCGCGGGTCGGAGGGAACCGCGGCGGCATCGTCGGTGACCGGGCGGCGCGGCGTCAGCACCACCAGGATGGAGCGCTGCACCTGTTCCTTCTGCGAAGAGCTGAACAGATATTGCAGGCCGGGAAGGTCGCCGAGCACCGGGGTGCGGTCGCGCAGCGACTGGTTGGTCTTCTCGGTGAGGCCGGAGAGCACCAGGCTCTGGTCCATGCGCATCATCACGTTGGCGCTGACCGAGTTGAGAGAGGTGTTGAGCGCCTCGGTGAAGGTTCCGGCGCTGGAGTCCTCGATCGCGGAACGCGCCGCCTTGACCGCCAGCAGCAGGGTGTCGTCGTCGAGGAAGGTGGGGGTCACCGCCAGGCTGACGCCCACCAGCTTGTCCTCGAGGTCGCCGTCGGAAATGCTGCCGGAGACCGACACGGTGATGTTGTTGCCGGAGAAGAACACCGAGGGCTGGCGGTCGAGCGCGATCAGCGAGGGCCGCGCCAGCACGTCGTTGCGCAGGTCCGAGGCGTTGGCGATGTTGAGGGAATAGCTCACCCCCGCGGTCGGCAGCGCGATGGTCAGGCTGCTCGAATGGGTGCTGCTGTCGCTCCCCGAGGAGGGAGTGCCGTGGGTGAAGCTGCGGTTGCCGGTGAACATCACCGAAAGACCGTCCAGCAGGTTCACGCCGTGGGAATTGTAGAGCACCTCCTCGGTGCGGATGATCGTCGCGTCGATCACCGCCATGCGCGGCGTCCGTCCGCCGACGCAGGGGCTGGGCAGCGGCCGCAGCGGCCGCACGTTGGCGGTGCCGGAATCCCCGTCGCCGTCATCGGTCTCGAAGATCGCGGTGTCGGGCGCTCCGGCCAGCCACTGCGGGCAGTCCGCCCAGTTGGGGGAGGCGGGCTTCGGTCCGTTTCCGCCGCCGCCACTCTCCGCATTCCCTTTCTTGGCGTCCTTGGCGTCGTCGTCGTCGTCGATGTAGGGATTCGCCGCCACCTGCGGCCCGACCTGGGCGTGCACCGCGCGCCATTGCGCCATGCGGCGGTCGAGCAGGCGCTCCGCCGCCGTGGCGCCGCCCAACTCGGCGAAGCGGGCGCGCGCCGCCGCCGCTTCGCCGCCGAGCCCCGCCGCGGCATAGATCATCGCGGCGTCGCGCGCATCCTCGGCGCGCACCGGGCGCAACGCGGGCAGCCGCCGCACCGCGCCCACCGCGCTTTGCAGGTCGCGCGCGTAATAGGAGGCGACGGCAAGCCCTTCCACCGCCTCGGCATCGTCCGGCTCGGCGTCCAAGGCCTTGAGGAAGGCGGCCTGCGCCATCGCCGGACGCCTGCTGTCGAGATAGAGCCGCCCGAGCTGCAACTGCGCCAGGGTGAGGCTGGGGTCGAGCTGCGCGGCGACGATGTAGCCGGTCTCCGCCAGGTCGCGCGCCGCAAAGTTGCCGTGCAGATAATCGAGGTGATAGGCGAACCCGGCGAGAAGATGCAGCCCGGCCTGCGACGGAGCCTGGGAGAGCGCGCGGTTGAACGCCGCCACCGCCGCCGCGCTTCTGCCCGCGCGCAGGGCGGCCAGCCCCTCGCGGACATGGCGGCCCGCCTCGGACTGCGCGAGCGGCATCGGCGTTTCGGCGGGCGGCGGGGCCGCCGCGGTCATCGTTTCGCAACCGCCGAGCAGCGCCGCGCTCAACAGGGCCAGGCACCCCCAACCGGATTTCGGCATACGCATCGCGTCCCCCAGATTCGCCGCCCGCGCCCGGCAGGGCGCGGACGGTCGGACTCGTTCGGCATAGCCGGTCACTTCTTGGTTTGCACGCTCATGATGTGCTCGATCTCCTTGTTCTGGCAGAGTTCGGGCTTGCAGCCGTGCTGGTCTTCGCAGTTGGAGGCCTCGATGGTGGAGTGGTGCTTCACCTTGTGCCAGCCGACGCCGCCGTCGCGGCGGGCGATATCCGCGCCGTGCCACTTCTGCGACTTCACCGGCACCACGCCGTCTTCGCCCGGCTTGTTGGCCTTGCACTCGTACCAGAACGCCTCGAAGGCGATGCCCGCGGTCTTGAACTCCGAGGACGGGTGCCTGTTGTTGAACGACTTCATCGGCGAATCCTTGCCGGTGTCGTCCGGATGGCCGCACAGGTCGTGCGAACCGCCGGGCGCGGCGCAGGCGTTGGGGTCGCCGAGGTGCGGCGTGGCGATGGTGTAGACCGCCTTGAGGTACTTGCGCTCCTTCGGATAGCTGCCGACGATGTTGCGCAGGTCGAGGCCGCCCATGCTGTGGCCGACGGCGACGACGCTCTTCTCCGCCGTGCCGCATTTCTTCGCCGCCTTCTTGATGAAGTCGGCAAGCTCCTTGGCGCGTTCCTTGATGTGGCCGAGCTTGCTCACCTGGGTGCGCCAGATGCCGTAGTCCTTGTTCTTGTCGCGCACCTTCATCACGAAGTGGTGCCACTCGTTCGGCGAACCGTTCAACCCGTGGGCGAAGAGATAGGTCAAGGCGCCGTTCTTGGCGCACCGGATTTCCTCGTCGGCAGCATACGCCGACGACAGGCCCGCAACCGTGCAAAGCAGAAAAACCGCCGCGCTGCGCATCATCATGCGTCGCATCGTTTGTTCCCTTTCTTGGTTTCTTTCCCGGAGCGGACAGGTTTTTTGATTGGCCCGCACCCCAGACATGGCGGGGCACTACGAGGAGAACACAACCGATACCCAACAAAGAATGACAATCGTCAAGAAGACGCGAGGTTTACCATTTCGGCGCGGGCGAGGCAGTGCGCATCGGAGGCGCGGAACTCCTCGCGCAGCCAGTCGCGCACCGCGCGGATTTTCGGAACCTGCAAATTGTCGGCGGGACAGACGAAGTAATATCCGGCGGGGCGGGACACCTTGACGTCGGCGGCGAACGGCGCGACCAGCACCCCCTCCGCCAGGTAGTCCGCCGCCATCAGGTCGTTTTCCAGGGCGACGCCCAGGCCGTCGGCGGCGGCGCGCAGCGAGTGCGCGGAATGGGTGAAGCGGAAGCCGCCCAGAGCCTCCAGCGCGGGCACGCCAGCGGCGCGCAACCAGTCGCCCCAGCCGGTCAGGCGGCATTCGGAATGGATCAGCGGGTGGGAGAGCACGTCCCCCGGCACCCGCATCGGCGCCGCGCTCTTGAGCAGCGAGGGGCTGCACAGCACCAGCATGCGTTCGGTGGAGAGGTGCTCCACCTCCAGCCCCGGCCAGTCGCCGTAGCCGTAGCGGATCGAGGCGTCCACGTTCTCGCGCGCATAGTCCACGTCGTCCATGGTGCCCTTGACGCGGATGTCGATGTCGGGGAACTGGTCGCGGAAGGCCTTCAGCCGCGGCACCAGCCAGGTGGCGGTGAGGCTGGGCGGCGCGGTGAGGGTGAGCACGTCGGTGCCGGAAATCGCCGCGAGGTCGCGGGTCGCCTGTTCGATCTGGTCGAAGGCGATGCGCACCTTCATCACATAGGTTTCCCCCGCGCCGGTGAGGCGCAGGGCGCGGTTCATGCGGTGGAACAGCCGCACCCCGAGGAAAGTCTCCAGGTTGTGAATCTGATGGCTCACCGCCGAGGGCGTGACGCTCAACTCCTCCGCGGCATCCTTGAAGCTCAAGTGCCGCGCGGCGGATTCGAAACTGCGTAGAGCGATCAGCGGCGGCAGCGTCCGGCTCACCTCGACCCCCAGTCCGGCGATTTCGTCCGATTTATGTCAGGAGGTATTAAACCGGTTTACGCGGGACAGGTAAAGCCTTTCCGGTCGCACTGCGCCGCGCCGGGCAAAGAATCGCCATGAATGGCCGGCATGGCGGACGGACCACGCCGACGGCGGGCGGGGGACGCCGCCCGGGGAGGGATGAAAGGCTCCGGCCCGCGCCAAAAGGAACGAGGGGACCGGCGCGAAGCCGGAGCCTTTACCCTGTCTTGCCGCTGCAAACGGGGCCTTCGATCCGGGCGCGGAGGGTCAGACCGCGATCCGGATTTCCGCCTGCATGGCAAGTGCGCCCTCCGGGTTCTGGGCCCAGAGGGTATACGCTCCGTCGTCGGACTGTGGGGTCTTGCAGCCGTGGATGGAAAACGGAGCAGTATCGAACAGCGGGCTCACCGCCCGGAATGCGAACGACCGGATATCCGCGCCGGGGAAGCGCCCGCGCACCAGATCCACCAGCAGGGTGGCGGTGAGCGGCCCGTGGAAGACGAGGCCGGGATAGCCCTCCTCCCCGGTGCAGAAGCTGCGGTCGTAATGGATGCGGTGACCGTTGAAGGTCAGCGCCGAATAGCGGAACAGCAGCACCGGATCGGGCGTCACGGTGCGCGAAAACTCGGGCACGCCGGGCGGCGGCAGGGGCTTCGGCTTCGCCGCGCCGGGGGCGTCGTAGCCGCGGTAGACGATGTCGTGTGCCTCGGTCAGGCAGGAAACGCCCTTCTGGAACAGTTCGTGCCGCACGGTGACGAACACCAGGGGCCCGGTCTTGCCCTCCTTCACCGCCACGTCGGCGACGGTGGAGACCTTCTCCGCCGCCGCGCCGACGGCGAGCGGCGAGGTCCAGGTCAGGCGGCTGCCCGCCCACATCCGCCGCGGCAGCGGCACCGGCGGCAGAAAGCCGCCGAGCGCCGGGTGCCCATCGCGCCCGAGAAGGGAGCGGCGCATCCGCGGCATGAAGAACAGCCAGTGCCAGAGGGGGGGCAGGGGGTCGCCGGGCTTGGGGGCCGGGTCGTCGCGGTCGATCGTCGCGGACATCGCCGCGACCTGCGCGGCGACGATCTCGTCGGTCACCGTCTCGGTGCGGCCGACCCAGGTTTTCAGATGATCCGCCGTGCGTTCGTCCAGGCCACCGGTCATCGACAGTCGTCCCCGCCGTCAAAAAAGTGACAGACCCAATCGATTAAAGATTAAGGATGCCCCGCTTCCGCCGCAAACGATCGTTTTTCACGCTTCGCATGAATCGAATTCCGCCATCGCGCAACCTTTTCCAGAACGCGGGTTTTATGGCAATCTACTGCGACACGGACGAGGGTGAGGCACAATGCACGCCGCGGCGGAAGAGTTCGGGGTCAGCGACCGGGAACGCACGGAGCGCCACCTGCGCGAAACCGTGCAGGCGCTGCGCGACGCGCTGGACGCCGCGCAGGCCGGGCGCGACGCCGCGGTGCAGGCGGCGCTCTCCGAAAGCCACGGCACCATCCTGCAACTCCAGGGAACCGTCCAGGGCCTGCGCGACGCGCTGGAGGCGCAGGCCTTCGAATCCGACCACGCGCTACAGTCGGAACGCGCCGCCGCCCAGGCGGAAATCGCCGAGCTTCGCGCCGCCGCCACGGCCCTGCGCGACGAGATGGAACGCCTGCGCGACGGCTGCGCCCAGACCGCCCAGGAAAACGCGGCGCGGGCCGCCGCCGAAATCGCCGAACTGCGCGCCACCGTCCAGGCCCTGCGCGATGCGCTGGACCGCCGCGCGCCGGAGAACCCGACATGAAAGCCCCACGCAAGCCCCGGCAGGCCCAGACCCGCGACACCGAGCGCCTGCTGCTGCACCTCACCCAGCGCATGGCCGAGGCGGAAGGCCTGGACGCGCAGCTGCAAATCCTCATCGACATCGCCACCCAGGCGCTCAAGGCCGAACGCGGCACCATCTTCCTCAACGACCCGGACACCCGGGAACTCTATTCCCGCGTCGTCGTCGGCGGCGTCACCCGCGAAATCCGCATCCTCAACGGCAGCGGGCTGGCCGGTCACGTGTTCACCGAGGGCGCGGGGCTGATCGTCCCCGACGCCTACGCCGACGAACGCTTCAACCCGGACATCGACCGCCGCACCGGCTTCAAGACGCGCAACGTGCTCACCGCGCCGATCCGCACCCTGCGCGGCGAACCCATCGGCGTCGCGCAGATCCTCAACAAGATCGACGGCGCGTTTTCCGGCGACGACCTCTCCCTGGTCACCGCGATGAACACCCAGGCGGCGATCGTGCTCAAGGGCAGCCTGTTCGTGCAGACCCTGGAGGCGAGCCGCAAGCAGGAGAACGCCTTCCTCGGCGTGGTCACCGAGGCCTCCACCGAAATCATGCTCGGGCCGCTGTTGCAGAAGATCATGAGCGCGGTCACCCGCATGCTGAATGCCGAGCGCTCCACCCTCTTCCTCAACGACGAGAAGACCGGCGAACTCTATACCGAGATCGGCGAAGGTCTCGGCGCGCAGAAGATCCGCCTGCCCAACACCGCGGGCATCGCGGGCGCGGTGTTCACCTCCGGCCGGTCGGTGAACATCCCCCACGCCTACGCCGACCTGCGATTCAACCCCGGCTTCGACAAGAAGACCGGCTTCTTCACCCGCTCCATCCTCTGCGTGCCGGTGGCCAACAAGGCGGGCAAGGTGATCGGCGTCACCCAGGTGCTCAACAAGCGCGGCGGCGTCTTCACCGCCGAGGACGAGGCCCGCCTCAAGGCCTTCACCGCGCAAATCTCCATCGGCCTGGAAAACGCCAAGCTCTTCGACGACGTGCAGACGGTGAAGAACTACAACGAGAGCATGCTGGAAAGCATGTCCAACGGCGTGCTCACCGTCTCGCCGGAGGGCCACATCGTCACCGCCAACGCCGCCGCCGCCCGCATCCTCAAACGCGCCGCGCGCGACCTCGCCGACAAGCCCGCGGCGGAGGTCTTTCCCACCGCCGACGCATGGGTGCTGGAACGCATCGCCAAGGTGACGGAAACCGGCGCGCCGGAACACACCATCGACGCCGCGCTCGCCGTCGGCGATGCCACCGTCTCGGTCAACATGACCGTCTCCCCCCTGCGCGACGGCAAGGGCAAGGCGATGGGCACGATGCTGCTGATCGAAGACATCAGCTCGGAAAAACGCATGAAGAGCACGATGTCCCGCTACATGGACGCCGCCCTCGCCGACCGCCTGCTGGAAGCGGGGGAGGACATCCTCGGCGGCCAGGCCAAGCCCGCCACCGTGCTGTTCTCCGACATCCGCAGCTTCACCACGCTGTCGGAGGAACTCGGCGCCCAGGGCATCGTGCAGCTCCTCAACGCCTACTTCACCCGCATGGTCGATTGCATCCAGGCGGAAGGCGGCATGCTCGACAAATTCATCGGCGACGCGATCATGGCGGTGTTCGGCACCCCCCTCGGCCACGACGACGACGAAGACCGCGCGGTGCGCGCCGCCATCGCCATGCTGCGCGAACTCGCCGACTTCAACCTCCACCGCACCGCCGCGGGCTCCCGCCCGCTCGCCATCGGCATCGGGCTCAACACCGATACCGTGGTCTCCGGCAACATCGGCTCGCCCAAACGCATGGACTACACCGTCATCGGCGACGGCGTGAACCTCGCCTCGCGGCTGGAAAGCGCCTCCAAGCAATACGGCGCACAGGCGCTCCTCAGCGAATTCACCGTCGAGAAGCTGAAATCCACCTACCGCATGCGCGACATCGACAAGGTGGTGGTCAAGGGCAAGACCGAGGCGGTCGGCGTCTACGAACTCCTCGAATTCCACACCCCGGAAAGCTTCCCCAACATGGCCGAGGTGCTCGGCCACTTCCGCGAGGGCATCGGCCTCTACCGCGGCCGCGACTTCGCCGCCGCGCAAACCGCCTTCACCCGCGCGCTGGCCGCCCGCCCGGAAGACAAACCCTCGCAGCTCTATATCGACCGCTGCGCCCACTTCCTCGCCGAACCGCCGCCGGAAAACTGGTCCGGCGAATGGGTGCTGTCGAGTAAATAGGCGGGGAAAAGGCCAGGCCAGGGGCGCTGCCCCTGGACCCCACTGGTGCCGCGGGCCCCAGACCCCATAACTGGTTTTCCGCGAAGCGGGATAAGCCGTTGCGTGCCACACGCATGGTCCTATGGCGCTACGCGCAAGAACCAAAGTCATGGGGTGCGCGAGGGGATCGTAGCCGTCCGCCGAAGGCGGCGGAAACGCCCAGTGGGCGTTTCCGAGGCGGAGATGTCCCCTCGCAACGTTTTGGTTTTACCGGTTCACGTCGATCACGGCACGGCCGCGGACCTTGCCGGTGAGGATTTGCTTGGCCAGGTCCGGCACTTCGGCGAGGCCGTGGTCGGTGGCGATGGCTTCCAGCTTGGCGAGCGGCAGGTCCTTGGCGATGCGCGCCCAGGCCACAAGCCGGTCGGCCTTGGGCTTCATCACGGAGTCGATGCCGGAGAGGCGCACGCCGCGCAGCAGGAAGGGGATGACCGTGGTGTCCAGTTTCGCCGAGGCGGCGAGGCCGCAGGAGGCGACGACGCCGTTGTATTTCATCTGGGCCAGCGCGCGGGCGAGCGGCACGCCGCCGACGGTATCGACGACGCCGGCCCAGGTTTCCGCCTCCAGGGGTTTGCCGAGGGGTTCGGACATCTCCGCGCGATCGACGATGCGGCGCGCGCCCAGGCTTTCCAGGTAGGCGTGCTCCGAGGCCTTGCCGGTGAGCGCGGCGACCTCGTAGCCGAGGTTGGCGAGGATGGCGACGGCGACCGAGCCGACGCCGCCGGTGGCGCCGGTGACCAGCACCGGGCCTTTTTCCGGGGCGACGCCGCCGTCCTCCAGCGCCATGACGCAGAGCATGGCGGTGAACCCGGCGGTGCCCACCGCCATCGCCTGGCGCGGGGTGAGGCCCTTGGGCAGCGGCACCAGCCATTCGGATTTGACGCGCGCCTTCTGGGCATAGCCGCCCCAATAGCGTTCGCCGACCCACCAGCCGGTGAGCACCACGGCGTCGCCCGGCTTGTAGTCCGGCGAGGCGGAGGAGATCACCGTGCCCGCGAGGTCGATGCCGGGGACGTGGGGGTAGGTCTTGACCAGATTGCCCAGGCCCTGCGCGGCGAGGCCGTCCTTGTAGTTGAGGCTGGAGGCGGCGACGGAGACCAGCACGTCTCCGGCGGGGAGGTCGGCCTCGGTCAGGGTCTTGATCGCGCCGGTGACGCCGCCTTCGGTCTTTTCGACGACGAAGGCCCGGAATGCATCGGACATGGCAACTCTTCCTTCTCTCTTCGGTGTATCCCCCTGGCCTACAATCTGGAGCCGCCGGGCGCGCCGCGCCAGGGAAAAAACGCGTCGGGAAAACCGCGGTTGACAGGGCCCCCGCACGCCTGCATTGCTGTTTGCGCCTTCGTTTTTTCTCCCTCCGCCGGGAACCGCCCGATGACCCGCACTCCTGCCGTGATCGCCTCCGTTCTGTGCGCGCTTGCCGCCGCATTGTTCTTCTACGACAAGAGCCGCGCCCAGCCGCTGCCGGACGGCAGTTCGGAGAAGGTGGCCTGCGTCTCCTATGCGCCCTACGAGCGCGGCCAGTCGCCCTTCGACGCCAAGCTGGTGATCCCGCCCACACAGATCGAGCGGGATTTGAAGGTGCTGTCGGGCTTCACCGGCTGCGTGCGCACCTATGCCACCGGCCAGGGGCTGGACAAGCTGCCGGAGATCGCGGCGCGCCTGGGGATGCGCGTCTACGCCGGGGCGTGGATCGGCCGCAAGGACGCGGACAACCGGTTGGAGCTCGAGCGCCTGATCGCCGCGGCGAACGCGCACCCGGAGGCGATCAAGGGGCTGATCGTCGGCAACGAGGTGCTGCTGCGCGGCGAGCAGACGGCGGCGGGCCTGGCCGCCTATATCGCGCAGCTGCGCGCCGGGCTGGCCCAACCCCTGCCGGTCACCTACGCCGACGTCTGGGAGTTCTGGCTGAAGAGTCCGGAGCTGGCCGATGCCGTGGATTTCGTCACCATCCACCTGCTGCCCTACTGGGAGGACGACCCGACGCCGATCGACGCGGCGATCAGGCACGTGATGGCGGTGTGGCGACAGATGCGCGAGCGCTTTTCCGGCAAGCCGATTCTCATCGGCGAGGTCGGCTGGCCGTCGGAGGGCCGCCGCCGCGAGGGCGCGGAGCCGAGCCGTCTCAACCAGACGCGCTTCATCCGCGAGTTCATGAGCGCGGCGGAGGCGGCGGGGGCGGACTACAACCTGATCGAGGCGTTCGACCAGCCGTGGAAGCGCCTGCTGGAGGGCACGGTGGGCGGCGCCTGGGGCTTCTTCGACGCCGACCGGGTGCAGAAGGTTTCCACCCATGGCCCGGTGGTGGAATGGCCGGACGCCTCGGCCTGGATCGCCGCGGCGCTGATCCTCGGGCTGCTGCCGGTGGGCGCGGCGATGGCCCGGCGCGAGAGGATGGACCTCTCCACGGTGGTGATTCTCGACGTCGGCGGCTTCGCCATGGCGAGCGCCCTGACGCTACAGGCGCGCCACATGCTGGCGTCCAGCCGCGGCGTCGAGGAATGGGCGGTCAACGGGGTCTGGCTGGTGTTCTCCGCCGGGCTCGCCTGGGTGATGCTGCGCATCCTCTCCGGGCTGCGCCCTGCGGACAAACCCGCCTGCGCCTGCCCGCGGGCGCGCTTCTGCCCGTTCGCCACGGCGGCGCGGATGCGCTTCGCCGCGGTGGCGGGCATGGCGGTTTCGAGCCTCGGCCTGCTGTTCGATTCGCGCTACCGCGACTTCCCGGTCAGCATGTTCCTGATCCCGGCGGTGGGCTTCGCGCTGATCCGCCTGCCCGCCGCGCCGCGCGAGGAAAAGGCGGTGGCCGCGCTGCTCGCGGCAAGCGCCATCGGGGTTTCGATCCACGAAGGCGCGGCCAACGCCCAGGCGTGGCTGTGGGCGGCTGCGGGGGTGCTGCTCGCCGGGTCGATTTTGTTCACGCGGCCTGCGCCGGGGTCTGCCGCGTCACCGCGATGAGACCGAGCACGGCGCCCGCGGCGGCCAGCTCCACGTTGAACAGCACCAGCCCCACCGCGCCGAAGAGAAGCGCGGCCACCCCCCAGGCGGGGCGGCGTTTCCAGGCGGCGAACAGCCCGGCGGCAAGGCTGGCGATACCGAAACCCTGGTAGTCGAACACCGGCGCCAGGGCGGCGCGCAGCGGGCACCAGGCAGCCGCGCCCTGCATCGAGCACATCAGCTCGGCGCCGCGCGGCTCGATCATCAGGAAACGCGCGGCCAGCGCCGCGGCCAGCGCCGCCGCCACCGCCACCGCCAGAAAGCCCAACCGCATTCCGCTCATGCCGCTTCTCCCCGCGTGCGCGCCGCGCATAATAAAGGCGGCCTCTGCCGCCGATCCCTACCACACGTTTCCGAAAAAGAAAATCCGCCGCTACTCGCCGGGAACCCCCTCGTCCAGGGGGGGCGCCATCCATGCCGCAAAGCCGGTGTCGTTCATCACCTCGATGAACTTCGCCACGTGGTGCGGTTCGAGGTGCGGCCCGGCCATGTCGCGCAGCATGCGCAGCGCCTCCTGCGGCGCGTAGCGCGGCTTGTAGCAGCGGTTGTCGATGAGCGCGGAGAACACGTCGCCGACCGCCGCGACCATCGAGAGGTCGTCGATCTCCGCCCCGGTGAGGCCGTTGGGATAGCCGGTGCCGTTGAGGCGTTCGTGGTGGCGTTCCGCGACGTTGATCACCTCCGCCGGAATGCCCTCCGAACGGCGCAGGATTTCGCCCGCGGCCTGCGCATGGCGGCGAATCACCACCATCTGTGCGGTATCCAGCAGGCCGGGCTTGTAGAGGATGGCATGCGGCATCACCCGTTTGCCGAAGTCGTGGGCGAACCCCGCCTGCGCCATCACCCCGAGATCGCCGTCGCGGATGCCGATCTCGCGGCCGAAGAAGGCGAGCACCGCGGACACGCTGAGCGAGTGCACGAAGGTGTAGTCGTCGTGGGTCTGCAACGCCCGCATCACCGCGGTGACGCGGCCGTTCTTCACCGCCTCGACCACGGCGTCGGCGGTCTCCGCCAGCAGGCGGGCGTCGAGCGGCTCGTCGGTGGTGCTGGCGGCGAATACCGCCTTGTAGGTGCCGCGCGCCGTGGAGAGCACACGCGCCACGTCGGATTCCAGGGCCGACCACGCGCGCTCCGCGTGTGCGCCGCACATCGAATTGAACTCGAAGAGAAAAGAGCCGGTCTCGGCGGCCTGATCGACGCAGCAGTCGATGACGCCGGATTCCACCATGTCGCGGATGCGCGCGGTGATCCGCTCCGCCACCAGCATGATCGGCACATGGGCGTTGCGGTGGCTCTCGCGCACCGAATAGGCGACGTCGAGGCCGGAGAGGGACTCCAGGCGCTCGGCGATGACCATGGCGGAAAACTGGGTGGTGTTGACCAGGTGCAGGGCGAGCCAGCCGTCCTCGACCGCGACCGCGCGATAGCGAAAACGCATCGTCTCGGCAAACCGTTGCCGAGTCGCTTGATCCTGACACGCGACGAGTATCTTCGGCCTATACACCCGACTCTCCTGAGCCCCATATCCGGGCTCCGGCAACCACCACCTTCGCTACGACACCCCGCGCCTTTCGGCGGGTATCCCCTCGGTCTTTCGCAGACCTTAGCACACCCCTGCGCGCCGTCTGCGCGGAAACCCTCTCGACCTTCATAAGAATACGCGAAGTTACATGCAAGTGTATTCTTCCTCCCCCCCCAAGGCAGCGCAAAATGCGCCCTGGACAAGCGCTATCTCCCTGGGTTTGCGTGGTTTTTTTATTTAAAGATGTGCTTCGCCCTCATGCCTTCACGGCGCGCCAGCCGATGTCGCGGCGGCAGAAGCCCTCGGGCCAGTCGATCAGGTCCACGGCCTGATATGCACGGGTCTGAGCTTCCCCCACATCGCGGCCGCGCGCAGTGACGCCCAACACACGTCCCCCCACTGCGAGCACGCGCCCGCCCTCGGCCCTGGTCCCGGCATGGAACACCACCGCCTCCGGCACCGCGTCCGCCGCGGCGAGATTGCGGATCTCGGTGTCCTTCACCACCGTGCCGGGGTAGCCCCTGGCCGCCATCACCACCACCAGGGCGGCGGCGTCGAACCACTCCACCGCCACCTTGTCGAGTTCGCCCGCAGGCACCGCACGCAACAGCGGCACGATGTCGGACTTCAGGCGCGCCATCAGCACCTGGCACTCCGGGTCGCCGAAGCGCACGTTGAACTCCAGAAGCTTCGCCCCTTCCGGGCCGATCATCAGCCCGGCGAACAGCACGCCCTTGAAGGGGTGCCCCTCCGCCGCCATGCCCTCGACGGTGGGGCGCACGATGGTCTTCATCACCGTCTCGGCGATCTCGGGGGTGACCACCGGCGCGGGGGAATAGGCGCCCATGCCGCCGGTGTTGGGGCCGGTGTCGCCCTCGCCCACCGCCTTGTGGTCCTGCGCCGCGCCGAGCGGCACCGCGGTGATCCCGTCGATCAGGGCGAAGAAGCTCGCCTCCTCGCCGGTGAGGAACTCCTCGATCACCACTTCGCCGCCCGCCGCGCCGAAGGCGCGGTCGGTCATGATCATGTCGATGGCGGCGATCGCATCGGCGACGTTGGCGCACAGCACCACGCCCTTGCCCGCGGCCAGGCCGTCCGCCTTCACCACGATCGGCGCGCCCGCCTCCTCCACATAGGCCTTGGCCGCCGCCGCATCGGTGAAACGGGCATAGCGCGCCGTGGGGATGCCGTGGCGGGCGCAGAAATCCTTCATGAAGCCCTTGGAGCCCTCCAGCCGCGCCGCGGCGGCGGAGGGGCCCATCGCCGGAATCCCGGCCTCCTCCAGGCGGTCCACCAGCCCCGCCACCAGGGGCGCTTCCGGCCCGACGACGACGAAATCGATGCCCTCCTCGCGGCAGAACGCGAGGATGCCCGGAACGTCGAGGGAGTCCACCGGCACGCACGCCGCCACCGCCGCGATTCCGGCGTTGCCGGGCGCGCAAAAAAGCGCGGAACATGCGGAAGAGCGCCGGATCGCCCAGCACAGGGCATGCTCCCGTCCGCCCGAACCGACCACCAGAATCTTCATCCGACTTCCCCTCCGCGCGATTGCCTGCCAGAGTGTAATTCGATTGCCGAGCGGCGGCAAACCGGCTTTGCCGGGCCGCCGGATTTTCCGGGATGCCATGACCGAAGCCACCCACAACCAGCCCGATTTCTCCGTGTCCACCCTCGCCGCGGCGCTGAAAAGCACCGTGGAATCCGCCTTCGGCCTGGTGCGGGTGCGCGGCGAGATTTCCCAGCCCAAGGTCGTCTCCTCCGGCCACTGCTACCTGCGCCTCAAGGACGACAAGGCGGTGCTGGAGGCGGTGATCTGGCGCGGCGCGCTCGCCCGCCTCTCGGTGCGCCCCGAGGAAGGCCTGGAGGTGGTCGCCACCGGCCGCCTCACCACCTACGGCGCGCGCTCGCAATACCAGATGATCGTCGAGGCGCTGGAGGTGGCGGGCGAGGGCGCGCTGCTCAAGCTGCTCGAAGAGCGCAAGCGCAAGCTCGCCGCCGAGGGCCTGTTCGCCGCCGAACGCAAAAAACCCATTCCCGCCCTGCCGGAGGTGATCGGCGTCGTCACCTCGCCCACCGGCGCGGTGATCCGCGACATCCTGCACCGCCTGCGCGACCGCTTCCCCCGCCGCGTGCTGGTCTGGCCGGTGCGGGTGCAGGGCGAGGAAGCGGCGGGCGAAATCGCCGCCGCCATCGCGGGCTTCGCCGCGCTGCCGCCCGGCGGCGCGATTCCCCGGCCCGACCTCCTCATCGTCGCGCGCGGCGGCGGCAGCCTGGAAGACCTCTGGGCGTTCAACGAGGAAATCGTGGTGCGCGCCGCCGCCGCCTGCCCGATCCCGCTGATCTCCGCGGTCGGCCACGAAACCGACACCACCCTCATCGACTACGCCGCCGACCTGCGCGCCCCCACCCCCACCGGCGC
Source organism: Oleispirillum naphthae (assembly GCA_027864655.1). Lineage (GTDB taxonomy): Bacteria > Pseudomonadota > Alphaproteobacteria > Rhodospirillales > Rhodospirillaceae > Oleispirillum > Oleispirillum naphthae. The sequence continues at coordinate 258,454 of JAQAZG010000003.1, read as the reverse complement.
GGCGGAAATGGCGGTGCCGGTGCGCCTCGACCTGATCGCCCGCGTCGGCGAACTCGGCGCGCGCCTGCCGCGCGCCCTGATCTCCGCCACCGAAAGCCGCGCCCGCCAACTGGAGGCCACCTGCCGCGGCCTGCCGCGCCCCGAGCGCCTCCTCGCCGAGGCGACGCAACGCCTCGACGACCGCGCCGAACGCCTCGGCCTCGGCCTCGCCAACCGCCTTTCCCGCGCGGGCGAACGCCTCGATGCGCTGGGTCTGCGGCTGCGCACCCCGCGCGAGGTCGCCGACCGCGCCGCGCTGCGCCTCTCCACCGCGAACCAGACCCTCGCCACGGCCTTCGCCCGCCGCCTCGACGCCGCGCAAAACCGCCTGGAACGCCAGGCCGCGCTGCTCGATACCCTCTCCTACCGCCGCATCCTCGACCGCGGCTTCGCCCTCGCCCGCGCCGCCGACGGCACGCCGCTCACCCGCGCCGCCGCCGTCGCTCCCGGCAGCGCCCTCACCCTGGCCTTCGCCGACGGCGACGTCCACGCCACCGCCGACGGCGCAAAACGCCCCGCCGCCAAACCCGGCAAAACCGACCCGCGCCAGGGATCGCTGCTGTGACGGCTCCAGAAAAAACAAGGCCAGGGCTCCGCCCTGGACCCGCTGGGGCTACGAGCCCCAGACCCCCTAACTCGTTTTTCGCCGCGCAGCGGCTATCAACCGTCACGCCGCGTGACGGTTCCATCGCGCTTCGCGCAAAAACCGATGGGAGGTCCGGAGGGGCCGCGACCCTCCGGGCGGGGTACGGGGCGGCAGCCCCGCTGCTTGCCGCGCTCCTCCTCTTCGCCACCCCCACACGGGCCGGAGCGCCGGTGTTGGAGGGCGCGGCGGAGCAGGGCGGGCTGGTGGTCGGGCATGCTGCGCCGGGGGAGCGGCTTTATCTGGATGGGACCGAGGTTCCGGTGGATGCGGCGGGGCGGTTCGTTCTCGGCTTCGGGCGCAACGCGGCGGCGCGGGCGGAGTTGACCTCGGTTGCCGGGGACGGCGGGCAGAGCGTCGTGACGATTGCGGTTGCGCCGCGCGAATGGCGGGTGCAGCGCATCGACGGCCTGCCGCAGGACAAGGTGACGCCGCCGCCCGCGTTGATGGCGCGCATCAAGGCCGACGCGCAGGCGGCTGAAAACGCGCGCAAAAGCCGCCGAAGAGCGGCGGATTTCCTCTCCGGGTTCGTCTTCCCGGTGAACGGCGTGGTGAGCGGCGTATTCGGCTCGCAACGGGTGCTGAACGGCGCGCCGAAGGCGCCGCATTCGGGCCTGGACATCGCGGCGGCCACCGGCACGCCGGTCGTCGCCGCGGCGGACGGCGTGGTGTCGCTGGTGCATCCGGACATGTTCTACACCGGGCGCACGGTGATGATCGACCACGGCCTGGGGCTGCAGACGGTGTATGCGCATTTGAGCCGCATCGACGTGAAGCCGGGGCAGCGGGTGAAGCGCGGCGAGGCGATCGGCGCGGTGGGGGCCTCGGGGCGGGCGACCGGACCGCACCTGCACTGGGGGGCAAGCTGGCTCGACCGGCGGCTCGACCCGATGCGCCTGCCCGTGGTGCTGCCGGTGAAGTGAGTCAGGCCCGGGGCGGTTCCGCCACCGCCCCGGAGAGGAAGGCGGCAAGCCCGCTCGCCGAATGGCCGAGGTCGGCCTGCAGGTGGGCCAGGAGGTCGCGCGGCGCTTCGTTGGGCGCCTGCACGAAGGAGCGCATGCGCAGCGCCACATCGCCGATCTGCCGCGCCAGCGGCTCGGCCCCCGCTTCGCGTTCCAGGCGTTTCCAGGCGTCCTCGGCGATCCGCGCGAGGCGGCGCATGTCCTCCAGCACTTCGGCGTTGAGGTCGCCCTTGAGCGCCGGGGGGAAGCTGCGCCCGCCGAGCAGGCGCATGTTCTCGGCATAGCGCGTCAGGCGCTGACGCATCACCTCGCCCCAGGCGGCCTGCCGCGCGGCGGTGCGGGACTTCACCTGGACATTGGCGAGAATGCGGTCGGCGAGCGCGTTGGGCACCTCCATCAGCGGCGCTTCGATGGCGGCGGTCCGCGGCGCGGCGCGGCGATCGGGGCCGATGTAGTCGGCGGTGACGACGAAAGGCCGCCGCTGCGTGGTCAACAGGCGCAGGCGGTCGCAGATCTTGCCCACCGAGAGCGGCCGCACCAGCACCGCATCGACGCCGCAACCGGCGAGGATGCGCATCTCCTCGCCTCCCGGCGGATCGGAGGCGATGAGAATGGGCAGAAACGGATCGCGCCCGAGCTGGCCGTTGCGGATCGCCTTGACGGTGCGTCCGGCGGTGGAGAAACCGCTGCGCGGGATGGAAATGAGGAGGCAGTCGATCTCCTCCTGGTTCAGTTCCGTGCGCAGGTCCGAGAAGTCGGAAATGAACGAAGGCCGGCGCAGTCCGGCGGTATGGCAGATCGACCGCCAATAGGACGCGGGGGAGGAGTCCATCACCACGATGGAAATCCAGACCCTCTGAAGCCCCTGCGAGAATACGGCGGTTTTCATGTCCCTCACCGTCCTAATCCCTGATCCTTCGGAATCAGAGGCTACCATACCAATGAATTTTTCATGTATACAAAAAAGCTCATACTTTCGGCTCATCCCTCCAGGCCGGAAGGCCCCCGCAACCTCCACCCGGCGGCTGTGAGCGCCGCGCCGCTGCGGCCGCTGCGACGACTGCGACTCGAAAGCCACGATCATGAATTCTTTACACCGGATGAATTCCCCCGCCTTGGCGAGCGGCACGGAAGCGAGTAGTCTGCGTCACTTGTGGATCGTTCCCCCCCTGCAACGGAAGGGAACGGCGTTCAGATGTCGGATATGTGCGGTCAGATGATTGCGTTCCGGCCCGTGTGGCTTGTCTTTCTGCTGCTGGCGACGTGGACCTTTCCGGCCCAGGCTGCCGGCCCGCGTTCCGTCGCCGTGTGGATTCCCGGGCGCGCGGACGGTCTGGCGGCGCGCCAGATGGTCTACCTGACCAAACGCATCGAGGAACGCCTGCCGCATCACTTCGCCTTCGAGGTGCAGACCGGCGCCGCCTGTCCGCCCGAGCCGGAACTGCTGGCCCAGGTGCGCGGCGGACGCATCGAGATTGCGGTGCTCGGCGATGCGGTGATCGACGAGGTGCCGCGCCTGTCGCTGTTCCGCCTGCCCTGGCTGTTCGAAAGCCGCGAACACGTGCAGCACGCGCTCTATGCCGGGCTCGAGGACGAAATCCGCACCCATGTCGAGGAGACCCTCAAGGTGGTGGTGGTGGGCCTCTACGAGAACGGCTTCCACCACATCCGCGCCGACCGCGCCATCCTCGGGCCGGAGGATCTGGCGCAGCGCAAGATCCTGGTCAACGACGGGCGCAAGATGCGCGACGTGATGCGCTCGCTCGGCGCGATTCCGCAGAAGTACCCGGTGGAACAGGCGGCGCAGGCGATGGAGCAGGGCATCGTCGATAGCTTCGACGGCATGATGGACGCGCTGGAACTCCTCCCCATCGGCAACAAGGCGCCGGTGATCACGCTGACCCGCCACGTCTACGAGCCGTTCTTCGTGCTCGCCTCGCAGCCCTTCTGGGAGAGCCTGTCGGACACCGAGCGCGCCGCGCTCACCGAGATCGGCGTGGACTTCTCCGACACCGCGGCGAAACTCGCCGCCACCTACTACGACGCGGCGCGCAAGCGCCTGCCGCGCACCATCCGCCTGCAACCGCTCAACCCGGAGCGCTTCGCCGCGGTCACCGCGCAACGCCGCGCCGCCTACGAGCAGTCCTTCGGCGCCGACTGGATGGAACTGGTCGATATCGGCCGCGAAGAGACCGCCCAACCCGCGCGGTAAAAGCCAAAACTTCGCGGGGGGACTCGGTCCCCCCACACCCCCCACAACTTTTGGTTTTTGCGCGCAGCGCGGCGGTCGATAGCCGCTTCGCGGCAAAAAACTATAAAGGGGGGTGCGGGGGGCCAAGGTCCCCCGCAACGTTTTGGTTTTACGGCGTCCAGTCCGCCGGGGCTTCCACCTCGACCACCCAGGCGTCCGGATCGATGCGGGTTTGCCGCGCGAGGAAGGCGTCGGCCTCGGCTTCCGCTCCCGGCGCGTCGCCGGTGGCGGCGATCCAACGGCGGTCGCCGTCGCCGGAAAACACCGTCTGGAACACCGTGCAGCCTTCCGCCGAGACGCGTTTCACCAGCACCGCGCCGGAATCCGCATCGCCGCGCCGCACCACGTAGGCGGCGCGGTTTTCCACGCCGCAGCGGCGCACCAGCGCCTGCACCAGAAGCTTCGCCTTGAGACGCGGCGCAAGCTCCATGGCGGTCAGCCGGGTTGCAGGAAGGAGAGCTTCTTGGCGTAGCCGCGCGGCGAATAGACCCAGGTGCGCCCGGCGAGGTCGAAGGCGCGCGTCGCCGAATTGCCGATGATCACCATGGAGAGCATGTCCGCGTGCTCCGGGGTGAGTTCGGCCAGGGTGATCGTCTGCACGCTCTGGTCGTCGCGGCCGACGTTGCGGGCGATCACCACCGGCGTGGTTCCGGGCCGCCCGGTGAGCAGGATGTCCCGCGCGCGTTCGATCTGGCTGCGGCGGCGGCGCGACACCGGGTTGTAGAGCGCGACGATGAAGTCGCCGAGCGCCGCGGCCTTGAGCCGCGTCTCGATGGTTTCCCACTCGGTGAGCAGATCGGACAGAGAGATCAGGCAGAAGTCGTGGCCCATCGGCGCGCCGGCGAGCGAAGCCGCGCCCTGCGCCGCGGTGATGCCGGGCACCACGCGCACCCGGATGCGCCGCCAGTCGGGGCGGTGCTCGCCCTTGTCCAGCATTTCCATGACCAGGGAGGCGAGGGCGTAGATGCCGGGGTCGCCGGAACAGACCAGCGCCACGTCGTGGCCCTCGGCGGCGAGGTCGAGCGCCTTGGTGACGCGCACTTCCTCGCGCGTCATGCCGGAGACGTGCTGCGGCTTGCCCTCGATGAGGTCGGAAACCAGGTTGAGGTAGCGCTTGTAGCCCACCACCGCGTCGGCGCGGGCGATCGCGGCGGTGGCGTCCGGCGAACGCCACGCGGCGGAGCCGGGACCGACGCCGACCACGGTGAGGCTGCCGCGCGCCTGGCCGACGCCGCGCGGGTCGATCGGCTCCGGCGCGCGGGCGACGGCGCAGGTGGCGTTTTCCGACTTGGTCTTGGCCACCGCCAGCGCCGCACCCGTCCCGGCGGCGGCGAAGGCCGCGCCCTCGGCGACGCCCCAGCAGCCCACCGCGGCGAAGGCGTGTTCGGATTTCTCGGTCAGGCGCTCGGCATGGGCGTTGAGCGCCTCGGCGGAGAAGAAGCGCAGCGGCACGCCGAAGTGCGCCGCCGCGGCCTCGAACGCCGGTTCGTCCATCTTCGCGTCGATCGAGGCGAGGCACGCCACCGCGCCCGCGGCGAGGCCCGCGCCCGCCAGCGTCCTGTCGATCAGCGCGATCACCTCGTCCGCCGCGGCGCCGCGGTTGCAGCCGATGCCGACGGCAAGCACCGGCGGGTGCATCACCAGGGTGGCGGCATCGCCGGGCAGCGCCGCATCGGTGACGCGGATGCGCACCGGCGCGGCGGCGTCGAACACCGCGCCGCACTCGGAAAGCCAGGCGGCGGTGCCCGCCTCGACGGAAAGCGCCACCGGCAGGCCGGAGAGCAGGCGGCCCACCACTTCCTTGGCGGTCTGCGGGTTGGCGGCGCGCCAGCCCGCGGGCGGCTCGTCCAGCGCGATGTCGAAGCGCACGTCGCCCGCCGTGGTCACCCCGGCGGCTCCGTTCAACACGGTGGAGAGCTTGCGCGCCAGGCGGTTGGCCCCGTGGTGTCCGCCGAGGAGCGGCACCGCGACGCTGCCGTCCTGCGCCACCGCCAGCACCGGCGGCTCGCTCCACTTGTCGGCGAGGCAGGGGGCAAGGGCGCGCACCAGGATGCCCGCGGCGCACACGCCGATGATGCCGCTGCCGCCGCGGAACAGGCGGCGCAGGTGCGCCGCCGCGTCGGTGAAGGTTTCGTCGCAGGCGGAAACCCGCGCCTCGAAACCGTGGATCGTCGCGCCGGGCAGGGCCGCGCGGATTTTTTGCGCGACGGCGAGGCCGCTTTCGGAGAATACGACGATGGCGGTCGGCGGGCAGGTCTGGGTCATGGGAAACGTCAATCCGTGTCGCGGAAAACCAGGATGATCGAGAAGTAGGGGGCGGTCTCGTCGGTGAGGCGGGCGAGCGGCACGACGCGCTGCCCCGGGGTGAGCGCGCGCTCCACATAGGTCGCGCCGCCGGTGCAGCCGAGGCGCTCGATCACCGCGCGGATCTTCGGCAGGTGGCGGCCCACCTTCATGATCACCGCGGCGGAGGTGTGCGCCAGCTCGCGCTCGAGAATCTCCTCGGGCAGGGTGCCGGGCAGCACGGTGAGAATGTCCTCGCGGCCGACGAGCGGCAGGCCCGCGGCGGCGGCGCACGCGGTGACCGAGGAGACGCCGGGCACCACCTCGACCTCGAAGCGGTCGGCGAGGCGGTCGTAGAGGTACATGAAGCTGCCGAAGAGGAAGGGGTCGCCCTCGCACAGCAGCACCACGTCGCGCCCGGCCTCGAGGTGCGCGGCGATGATCTCCGCGTGTTCGTCGTATTTCGCCTGGGCGATCGCGGTGTCGATCGCCATCGGCGTGTCGAGGGGAATCTCCTGCGCCGCGGCGGGAATGTAGGGGGCGGCGATGTCGCGCACGAAGCTGTCGCCGGTCCGGGTGCGCGGATAGGCGATGATCTGCGCCGCGCCGATCAGGCGGGCGGCTTTCATCGTCACCAGTTCGGGGTCGCCGGGGCCGAGGCCCAGGCCGTAGACTTTTCCGGTCACGCTTTCACTCCGGCATACTGGATCACCGGCGCCATCGGTTCGAACTTGGTCATCGCGCCGACCGGGGCATTACGCGCAATCGCCAGCTGTGTCAACGTGCCGCCGTTGCGTTTCTGGAATTCGAAGAGCAGCGCGGCGGATTCCAGCGCCACCACGTTGACCACCATGCGCCCGCCCGCGGCCAGGCGCTCCCAACAGGCGGCGAGGGTGTCGCCGCTGGTCAGCCCGCCGCCGATGAAGATGGCGTCCGGCTCGCCGGCGATGTCGTCCAGCGCCTCCGGCGCCAGGCCCTCGACGATCTCCACCGTCGGCGCGCCGAGGCGCAGGGCGTTGATGCGCAGCACCTGGGCGCGGTCGCGGTCGCGTTCGATCGCCACGGCGCGGCCGCTGGGGTTGAGGCGCAGCCACTCGATGGAGATGGAGCCGTTGCCCGCGCCCACATCCCACAGAGTCTCGCCGGGGCGGGGGCTGAGGGCGGCCAGGGTGACGGCGCGCACCTCGCGCTTGGTCAGCATGCCGTCGTGGAGGAAGGCCTCGTCCGGCAGGCCGGGGGCGAGGCCGTAGATGCGGGCATCCGCATCCGCCGCCACCTCGATCGCCACGGTGTTGAGCGCATCCACCGCCGGGTGCGGCCAGCCCGCCGCAGAGCCCTCGACGCGGCGCTCGCGCGCCCCGCCCATCGCCTCGAACACGGTGAGCCGCGACGGGCCGAAGCCGCGCTCGGAAAGATAGGCGGCAAGCCCCGCCGGGGTGTCGCCGTCGCGGGAGAGCACCACCAGCCGCGCGCCGGGGAAGAGGTGCCTCCCGATGCTTTCCAGAGGAAAGGCGTGCGCCGAAACCTCCACCGCGTCCTGCATCGCCCAGCCCATGCGCGAGCAGGCGAGCGAGAAGGCGGACGGCGCGGGATAGACCGAAATCTCGCGCGGGTCCAGCGTCCGCGCGAGCGTGGAGCCGACGCCGAACCACATCGGGTTGCCGCTCGCCAGCACCACGACGCGGCGGCCGCGCGCCGCGGAAATCGCGTCCAGGGTGCCGTCCAGGCCCGCCCAGACGATACGGTCCGCCGCGCCCTCGGGCACCATCTGCAACAGCCGCCGCGCGCCGACCAGCAGATCCGCCGCGTCCAGCGCGGCGCGCGCCGCGGCGGAAAGCCCGGAAAGGCCGTCCTCGCCGAGACCGATGACCGTCAGCCAGGGCGCGGCGTCGCTCATTTTGCGGCGCCTTCGCGTTCCGCCTTCGCCGCGATGGCCAAGGCGTTCAATGCCGCCACCGCAAGCGGGCTGCCGCCGCGGCGGCCGCGCACCGTGATGTAGGGCACGCCGCAGGAATGCGCAATCAGGGCTTCCTTGGATTCCGCCGCGCCGACGAAGCCCACCGGCATGCCGACGATCAGGGCGGGCTTCGGCCCGCCTTCGGACATCACTTCCAGCAGGCGGAAGAGCGCCGTCGGCGCGTTGCCGATGGCGACGATGGCCCCGGCCAACGCGTCGCCCCACACGTCCACCGCCGCGGCGGCGCGCGTGGTGGCGAGGCGCTTCGCCGCCTCCGCGATGTCGGGATGGCGGATCAGGGTGATGATTTCGGCGCCGTCCGGCAGGTAGGGCCGGTGGATGCCGTGGCCGACCATCTCCACATCGGTGAAGATGTTCGCGCCCGCGTTGATCGCCGCCTTGCCCGCCGCCGCCGCATCCGCCGAAAAGGCGATGTCGCGGGCGAGCCCGGTGTCGCCGCTCGCATGCACCATGCGGATCACCGCGGGCTTCAGATCCTCCGGCACCTGGGAGAGGTCGCTCTCGCCCTCGATGATGGCGAACGACCGCCGGTAGATCTCGTCCGGATCGGTGACGTAATCGAATTTCATGGCCCGCTTCCCCCAGGCAGAATTTGGCCGGGTCCGCTGCGCGCGGACCCGGCAAGACTCAACGAGACTCAGTGGTGGTGGCCGCCGCAGCCGCACACGTGCTCTTCTTCGTGGCCGTGGCCGCCGCAGCACTCGTGCTCCTTTTCCTTCTCGGCCTCGGCCGCGCAGGCGCAATGCTCCGCGTCGCCGTGGCCGCCGCAGCACTCATGCTCCTCTTCGTGGGCATGCTCGGCGCAGCCGCACACGTGCTCTTCTTCGTGGTGATGCTCGTGGCCGTGGTCGTGACCGTGGCCGCCGCAGCACCCGCCGTGCTCGTGGGCGTGGTCGAACTCTTTCTTCATCCAGGGTTCTCCTTCCAAGGGTTTGCCCGATGCGATCCAGGCGCGATAGGCGCGCAGGCGGTCGTGAACCCCCGCGTCATCGCGCGCGATGTCGTGCAGACGCTCCATGAAGGTGTCGATGACGCGCGGGTGGTCCTTGAGATAGGGCACCTTGACGACCTGCACCTCGGGGAAGCGATCCGCCACCGCATCCGCCCAATCGTAAATCCGATCGACGAGGATGCCGGTGAACAGGAAATATGGGAACACCACGACGCGACGGAAAGCGTCCCGCTGCATTTCCCTCAGAAGCACCAGATCGGCGGTGGGGTGGGCCAGCCCGGAGAACCCCGTCTCCACCCAGCCGAAGCCCATCACATCCCACAGCATGCGGGCGACCTTGGCGATGTTGCCGTTGGCGTCGGGGTCCGAGGTGCCGCGCCCCACCACCACGAGAAGCGTGTCCTTGCGCGGCACCTTGCCGAAGGCCTCGTCGGCGGCGGCAAGCGCCGCCTCGATGCGGTCGCGCGCCGCCTCCAGCATCCGCCAGTCCAGCCCCAGCTCCGCGCCGAAGCGCACCGTCACCTCCGGATGCCGCGCCGCAAAGGCGTCCAGCTCCTGCGGAATGTCGGTCTTCATGTGCATCGCGGCGAACAGCATGCCCGGCAGCGCCCAGATCTCGCGCGCGCCGTCGGCGGCCATCGCCTCCAGGGATTCGGTGATCGTGGGATGGGCGAATTCCAGATAACCGCTCGCCACCTGGCGGCCGGGCAGGCGGGCCGCCAGGGCCTCCGCCACCAGGCCGAATTCCTCCACCGCGCGGACGTCGCGGCTGCCATGGCTGCAAATCAGGATCGCGGGTTCGTCGGTCATGGTTGCCTCCGGTGGGTGACCCGTCTCATTATGTTACAAAGTAACGCAACATAGCGGAGAGGAACGCCGGGGCGCAAACCTATTCCGAAGCCGCGCCCCTTCACAAGCGATTTCCGCCGCGGGCCCGCTTTTCCGCTGACACCCGGAAGCCGCCGGATTATAAGGACGGCCTTCGGCAAGACCACATCGCGACAGACGGGGAGTCGTTTCATGACCGTTCACTTCATCGGCGCCGGTCCGGGCGCCCCGGACCTCATCACCGTGCGCGGGCTGAAGCTGATCCAATCCTGCCCGGTCTGCCTCTACGCCGGTTCCCTGGTGCCGCGCGAGGTGGTCGCCGCCGCGCCCGCGGGCGCGCGCGTGCTCGACACCGCCGAGATGAACCTCGACGAGATCATCGCGGAAATGCGCCTCGCCCACGACAAGGGCCAGGACGTCGCCCGCGTCCACACCGGCGACCCGTCGCTCTACGGCGCCATCGACGAACAGATGCGCCGCCTCAACCCGCTCGGCATTCCCTACGACGTCACCCCCGGCGTGCCCGCCTATTGCGGCGCGGCGGCCAGCCTGAAGCGGCAGTTCACCCTGCCGACGATCAGCCAGACCATCGTGCTGACCCGCACCAACGTGCGCACCTCGCCGATGCCGGAAGGCCAGGACCTCACCACCATCGGCAGGACCAAGGCGACGCTGGCCATCCACCTCTCCGCCGCCAACCTCCGCCCGATCGTCGAAGAACTCTCGCCGATCTACGGCGCGGACTGCCCGGTCGTCGTCGCCTACCGCGTCACCTGGCCGGATGAGGAAATCGTCCGCGGAACCCTCGCCGACATCGAGGAAAAAGCCAAACACATCACCAAAACCGCCCTCGTCCTCGTCGGTCCCGCGCTCGCCGAACACGTCGAGTACCCGGACAGCTTCCTCTACGACCCCAACTTTACCACCGGCACCCGCCAGGCCAAGCCGAAGGTGTAACAACCAGGTCAGGGGCTCTGCCCCTGGACCCCACTGGGGCCGCGGGCCCCAGACCCCTTAACTGGTTTTCGCCGCGAAGCGGCAGACAGCACCTCCCGTTGCCGTCGCACGGGCTTATGGCGCTGCGCGCAAAAACCAAAAGTTACGGGGTGCGCGAGGGGACCGAGTCCCCTCGCAAGGCTTTGGTTTTACCCGGCGCGCAGCAGGGCGGCAGCGGCGTTGAGCTGGCTCATGCGTTCGTGGCTGCCGTAGGGGCTGTCCGGGTGGTGGATGGTGGCGAGCATGCGGAAGCGAGAGCGCACCGTCGTGGGCGAGGGGTTGAGTCCGGGCGGGAAGCCGAGGATGTGCAGCGCCTCCTCGCGGGTGCGCACGCCGTGGGCGAGGGGAACGAAGGAGAGCGCGGCGACGGTGGCGCGCAGGCGTTCGATCTCCTCGTCCTGGCGGGCGATGCGCCCCTCCGCCTCGGCGATGCGGCCATCCTGCGCCACCGCCACGGGCGGCGGCGGAACCGTGGGGTCGTTGAGGTCGAGCGCCAGCCGCCCCTGCGCCAGTCCGAGGGCCAGGCCGAGGGCGCGGCGGATCTGTTCCGGCGTCGTTCCTTCCGCCATGCGCACCTGGAGGCGCGGTTTGCGCCGCCAGGGCCGCCCGGCGGCGGGGCCGGATTTCAGGATCACCGTTTCGCGGTCCTCCGCTCCCGGCGCGCCGGTATCCGGCGCGGCCTCGACGAGGGAGCGCGGCAGGGCGAGCAGGATCGAGCGTGCCAGGTCCGCCGCGTTGACGCCGCGCGCCGCGGCCAGGCCGTTCACCGCATCGCGGAAGGCCAACGAACACGGCACGGTGTAGGATTTCTTCATCGACTCCTCCCGCAGACAAACCGCGACTCGTTGCACTCGCTGCGGAATCCGCCACGAATCGAGTCCGCTTGCGCAACGAGTCTACGCCCCATGACGCACCGGTCAACTACGTTCGGTGTTGAAGGGGAATAAAAACCAAAACTTTCCGGAGGGACTCGGTCCCTCCGAACCTCCCATAACTTTTTTCGCCGCGAAGCGGCTATCAACCATCACGCCGCGTGATGGCTCTATCGCACTACGTTCAAAAACAAGAGGTTAGGGGATCAAAGGGCCTTCCGGCCCTTTGCGGGTCCGGGCAGGGCCCGGCCTGGTTTTCCCGCGTCACCCCAACGCGCGGTCGATAGCGGCCAGGAGGTCGGCGTTGCGCAGGGGTTTTTTGAACACCGCGACGATGCCGTCCATCTGGTTGGCGCGTTTTTCCGAATCGTCCTCGGGGGCGAAGTAGCCGGAGTAGAGGATGATCGGCAGTTTCGGGTGGCTCTGGTGGAGGGTGCGGATGAGGTCCACGCCGTTGCCGTCGGGCATGGAGAGATCGACGATGGCGAGTTGCGGGCAGGCGGCGGCCACCGCCTCGGTCGCCTCGGCGACGCGATGGGCCTGGCGCACCTGATGGCCCGCCGCCTCCAGCACCAGGGCGATGGCCTCGCAGGCGAGCTGGTTGTCATCGACGATCAGGATGTCGGCCATCGGGCTCTCCTTCCGCGGGTTCGGATTCGGGTTCGAGCAGCGGCACCCACACGGTGAACGTGCTGCCGAGGCCGGGGTCGCTGTCCACGTCGATGCGGCCGCCCCAGTTGCGCACGATGCCGAAGGCGACGGCGAGGCCGAGGCCGGTGCCGTGGCCTTCGTCCTTGGTGGTGAAGAACGGCTCGAAGATGCGCTGCTTGGTGGCGTGGTCCATGCCCTTGCCGGTATCGATCACCGCGATCGCCACCGCCGGGCGGGCCTCGCCGCCGGGTTCCGCCGCATCGCCCTCGCCCGGGGTGAGCAGCAGGTCGCCGCGGCATTCCACGCGGATCTCCCCTGCGTGGTCCATGGCGTCGGCGGCGTTGGTGACGAGGTTGGTGAGCACCTGGCCGAGTTCGCGGCGGTCGAGGCGGGCCATCGCCGCGGCGGGGATGGCGTCGTCCACCGCCACGTCGAGGCGGATCTGCGGCGGCAGGCCGGTGCGGATGAACGCCACGGCGTCGTGGATCGCCGGGATGATGCGGGTGTTCTCGTCGGAGGCGGGGGCGTTGCGGGCGAAGGTGAGCACGCCGCGCACGATGGTTTCGGCGCGTTCCGCCGCGTCGGTGATGCGGGAGAAGCAGCGCGACGCCAGGGTGCCCGTTTCGATCTGCGACAGGCCGAGTTCGGACAGCGAAAAGATCGGCTGCAGGGTGTTGTTGAGTTCGTGCGCCACGCCGCTGGCGAGCTGGCCGAGCGCCTCCATCTTCTGGCGGTTCTGCTCGATGTCGCGCAGGCGCAGGTCCTCGGTGCGGTCCTCGATGCGCCACACCCAGCCGCCGTCGGGCATGGTGTGGGCGGAAAAGCGCAAATGCCGCCCGGCGAGCCACGGCACGTCGTCCTGGTTCGGCGCGTGCAGCAGGCGGTTCATGCGGGCGCGCACCTTGCCCTCGGTGACGCCGACGCCGAACGCGCCGAGCGTGGCGAGGAAGCGGAAGATGGCGATCGCCGGGGTGCCGTTGCGCGCCAGAGGCGAGGGCAGGTTGAGCATCGCGGGGAAGCGGGCGTTCCACTCGGTCAGCGTGTTGTGCGGACTGAACGCGGCGAGGCCGTGGTCCAGCGCATCCATGGTGATGCGCAGCAGGTCGGTGCGTTCGGCGAGCTCGTGCTCGCGGTCCTTGAGCGCCCTGAGCGCGCGGCTGCGCGCCGTGATGTCGGTGATCAGGGCGGTGATGCGCAGCGGGCGGCGGCGGTGTTCCGCCCGCTGGTAGACCCAGTCCACCTGCACCTCGCGGGGGGTGGAATCCGGGCGGTAGAGAAAGCTGGTGACGAAGCGCGCCTCCGGCTGGCGCATGTGGCGGATGGCCCGCGTGGTGGCGGCGAGCACCGGCCGCGCCTCCCAGGTGCCGAGGCGGTCGAACGGCAGGCCCAGGAGGTCGGCGGCGTTGCAGCCGACGATGTTTCCGGCCATCGGATTGGCCTGGGTGATCAGGCCGCGCTCGTCCAGTTCGACCAGGCCGATCGGCAGGGATTCCAGCAGCGCGCGGTAGCGCCGCAGGTTGTGGGCGGTTTCGTCCATGCGCTCGCGCATGGTGCCGGCGAACCCTCCGGCGGCGAGCGCCACGGCGGCGAGCGCGGCGTTGAGCGCCGCGGCATCGGCGAAGTCGGCGCCGCGGTCCGCGGCGAGCGCCGCGGCCAGCGCGCACGCCGCGCCGCCGACGAGGTTGAAGGCAAGCGCCGCGGCGAGCACCGCAAGGCCGAGCACGGCGGGCGTGCCCGCGCCCAGGGCATGGCTTTGCGCGATCAGCGCGGCGGCGGCGGCAAGCGCGGCGAGCCCCGCGGCCTCGGCGGGGCCGGAGGGCCAGCCCCAGCGGTTGCGCGGCGGCACCGGCAGCATGCGCGGCTCGGCGAAGCGGATCAGCGCGGCCAGCGGGAACAGCCAGAGCAGCGCCCCCGCCGCCGGGGCGAATGCGGCACGCGCCCAGAAGTCCGGCCCCAGGCCGCCGGTTGCGGCCTGCGCGGCGGCGGCGGCGGCCACCGCGGCCAGCGCCGCGCCGCCGCCCTGCGCCACGGCGGCGCCGTTCCAGCGCACCGGCACGGCGCGGCGGAAGCGCAGGATCAGCGCGGCGAGGGCAAAGGCGGCGAGCCCCGGCACGGCGGCCATCGGCGCGGGACCCAGCCCCCAGGCGTGGAAGGCGGCCACGGCGGCCACGGCGGCGGCGAGCCAGGCAGTCCCCCACAGCCAGCCGACGGCGAGGCACCACGCCCCGAGCGCGGGGATGAGCGGCGCGCCCCCCGGCCCGGCGACCACGGCGTCGCACGCGCCCGCCACGGCAAAGCCGCCGCAGAACAGCAGCCACCGCCACGCCGAGGCGGGCAGGCGGGAGAACAGGGCGGGGCGGCGGAACGGCGAATCGGGCATCACGACGGCTTCGAAAAAACCACGAACGGCGCGGCGGGACCGGCAAAACGGCGGTTGATCGCGGCTGCGCTTCGTCCCATCTTGTCCCTGACGCGGCGCGCCGCCGCCGTCAGGGGAGTCGCTCAACCATGACACATACCATACAAGTCTGCATCCGCTGCAACTTCACCAAGACCGCGGAAGAGAAAGACGGCAAGCGCGGCGGCACGCAGCTTTACGAGAATCTGCTCAAAAAATTCGAGAAGTGGCCCCACAAGGACGAATTCGCGGTGGAGCCGACACGCTGCATGGGCGCCTGCGGCACCGCCTGCATCGTCGCCTTCCGCGCGCCGGGCAAGATCTCCTGGGTGTTCGGCAACCTCAACCCGCGCTTCTCGGTGCCCAGCCTGCTGGAGTTCGCCGAGAAGTACCGCGCCGACCCGCAGGGCAACGTCCCCTACGACGACCGCCCGCCGGAAATGGCCGCGGGTCTGGTGGCGCGCCTGCACCCGGTGCAGGGCGACGCCGACCCCGCCGCCGCGGGCGGCGACGCCGATTGCGCGTGAGAAAGGGGTTATTCCCCGGCGGCGGGGCTGAGCGGCGCAAGCCGCGGCGAACGGTTGCCGGGGAACCAGTTGACCCAGACGCGGAAGTCCACCACCGGCCCGAGAACGAACAGCGCCGGGTTGGGCAGATCGCTCGCCGCCGCATCGGCGGCGCAGCGCGCGAGGGTGGAAATCAGCACCCGCTGGCGCGGCGTGCTGGCGTGGGAAACGATGGCGCAGTGCTCGTCCGGGTCGCGCCCGCCCGCGATCATCCGCTCGGCGATGCGCTTCAGCGACTTCATCGGCATGTAGATGACGATCACCGGCACGGTGCGCGCCAGGTCCTCCCAGCGCACGCGGCGCGACATGCCGCCGCTCTCGTCGTGGCCGGTGACGAACACCACGGCGTCGTTGGTGTCGCGCGTCGTCAGCGGAATCCCCGCATAGGCCAGGCCGCCGATGCCCGCGGTGATGCCCGGCACGATGCGGAAGGGAATCTCCGCCGCCACCAGGGCGTGGGTCTCCTCGCCGCCGCGGCCGAAGACGAAGGGGTCGCCGCCCTTCAGCCGCACCACCCGCTTGCCGAGCTGCGCCTGCTCGACCAGAAGCTCGCAGATGTCGCTCTGCTTCGGGCTGCACTTCCAGCCGCGCTTGCCGACGTTGACCAGTTCCACCCCCGGGCGGACCATGCCGAGGATGCGTTCGTCCACCAGGGCGTCGTGGACCACCACGTCGGCCTGCTCCAGGGCGGAGAGCGCGTGCAGGGTCAGCAGGCCGGGGTCGCCCGGCCCGGCGCCCACCAGCCAGACCCAGCCGGGCTCCAGCTCCACCGTGTATGCGTCGTAGCGTTTCATCATGGTCGGGGATATATGCCCAAGCGGCGCGGCGATGACAAGCGGCCATTCAGCCTGTATGACACTTTTCACAGGTTCCCGAGGCGAGAGGATGCCCGATGCCGGAAACCGGCAAGCCCCTGAGACACGGCTGGACCACCGGCGCCTGCGCGGCGGCGGCGGCGGCGGCGGCCTACCGCGCGCTCGCCACCGGCGTCTTCCCCGATGCGGTGGAGATCGTCCTGCCGCGCGGCGAGCGCCCCGTCTTCGCCCTGGCGACGAAGAGCCTCGCCGCGGGCGCGGCGACCGCGGGCGTGGTCAAGGATGCGGGCGACGACCCGGACGTCACCCACGGCGCGGAGGTCCTGGCCACGGTCGCGCCGGGAGAACCGGGCAGCGGCATCGCCGTCACCGGCGGCGCGGGCGTCGGCACCGTCACCCTGCCGGGGATTCCGGTGCCGGTGGGCGAGGCGGCGATCAACCCCGGGCCGCGCCGCATCATCGCCGCGGCGGTCCTGCGCGCCATGGACGAAACCGGCGGCCCGCGCGACGTCACCGTCACCGTCTCCATCCCCGGCGGGGAAAAACTCGCCGAGCAGACCCTCAACCCCCGCCTCGGAATTACCGGCGGCCTCTCGGTGCTCGGCACCACCGGCGTGGTCGTGCCGTTCTCCTGCGAGGCCTGGGTGCAAACCGTGCACCGCGCGGTGCAGGTGGCGGCGGCCAACGGCCTCACCCATATCGCCGGGTCCACCGGCTATGCCTCCGAACGCGCGGCGCAGCGCTTCTACGGCCTGCCGGAGGTCGCCCTCATCGACATGGGCGACTTCGTCGGCGGCCTGCTCAAATACCTGCGCGCCCACCCGCTGCCGCGCCTCACCCTCGCGGGCGGCTTCGCCAAGTTCGCCAAACTGGCGGAGGGCCACCTCAACGTCCACTCCGGCGCTTCCCGCGTCGATTTCGCCGCGCTGGCGGCGCAGGTGGAACGCCTCGGCGGCGCGCCCGCCGTGGTCGCCGCGGCGCGCGCCGCCAACACCGCGATGCAGGTGCTGGAACTCGCCGACGCCGCCAATCTGCCGCTCGCCGACGCGGTGGCGGCGCGCTGCCTCGCCGTGGCGCGCCAAATCCTCAAACCGCAAACCGCCGTGGACGTGCTGATCGTGGACCGCTCGGGCGAGGTGGTGGGCCATGCCGGACCGTGAGCCGCCGCGCATTCTCATCCTCGGCGGCACCGCCGACGCCGCGGCAATCGCCGCAAGCCTCGTCGCCACCGGGACCTGCCGCCCCCTCACCTCCCTCGCCGGACGGGTCAAATCGCCGCAGATGCCGCCGGGCGAGGTGCGCATCGGCGGCTTCGGCGGGGCCGAGGGCCTGCGCGCCTTCCTCACCGAAAACCGCATCAAGGCGGTGATCGACGCCACCCACCCCTTCGCCGCGCAGATCTCCGCCAACGCGCGCGCCGCCTGCGACGCCGCAGGCGTCCCCCGCCTCCAGGTCCGCCGCCCGGAATGGCCGCGCCACCCCGCCGACCGCTGGGTCGAGGCGGACTCCACGCAAGACGCCGCGCAACGCCTCCCCGCCCTCGGCCGCCGCGCCTTCCTCACCGTCGGCGTCACCGAACTCCAACCCTTCCGCAACCTGGCGGATACCTGGTGCCTGGTGCGCGTCGTCGATCCGCCGGAAAAACCGCTGCTCGACGGCCCGCACCGCACCCTCGCCGCGCGCGGCCCCTTCGCCGAAGAGGCCGAACGCGCCCTGATGAGCGACTACGCCATCGACGTGCTGGTGACCAAACACGCGGGCGGAAACGCCACCTACGGCAAACTCGCCGCCGCGCGCGGCCTCGGCATCCCGGTGCTGATGATCCGCCGCCCCGCCGCCGAACCCGGCGATACCGCACAGGCGGAAGACGCGCTCGCCTGGCTGCGGGGGAAGAGGCTGATTTAAAAAACCAAACCTTTGCGAGGGGACTCGGTCCCCTCGCGCACCCCACAACTGGTTTTTCGCCGCGTGACGGCTCTATGGCGCTGCGCGCAAAAACCAAAAGTTAGGAGGTCGAGGGGTCCGAGTCCCCTTGCGGGTGCGGGCGGAGCCCGCGTGTTTTTCCTTTCCCCCGAATCGAAAAGGGCCGGTCTGGCGACCGGCCCTTTTTCCGTTGTCCTCAGCCCTTGGGCTTACTGGTTCCGGTTGCCCATGAAGCGCAGCATGATGAGGAACATGTTGATGAAGTCGAGGTAGAGCGACAGCGCGCCCATGATCGCGGTTTTTTCGGCGATCGCGGCGTCGTGGCCGGCCATGAAGTACATCGACTTGATCTTCTGCGTATCGTAGGCGGTCAGCCCGGCGAAGATCAGCAGGAACATCGCGGAGAGCGCGAGGTCCAGCGCCGTGCTGTGCAGGAACATGTTGACCACCATGGCGACCAGGCCGCCGATCAGGCCCATGATCAGGAACGAGCCCATGCCGGTGAGGTTGCGTTTGGTGGTGTAGCCGTAGAGGCTCAACCCCGCGAACGCCGCGCCGGTGATGAAGAACACCCGGGTGATCGAGGCGCCGGTATAGAGCAGGAAGATATAGGCGAGCGACGCGCCGACCAGACCGGCGTAAACCCAGAACACCGTCTGTGCGGTGCGCACCGGCATCGTCTGGATCTTCATGCCGAGGAAGAACACCAGGCCCAGAGGCGCGAACATCACGACGTAGCCGAGCATGCTCGGCTGGACGCCGCGCGGGGTCACCGTGTACAGCATGTTGAGCAGCGCCGGGGTGTGCGCGACAACCCAGGCGACCAGGCCGGTGACGGCCAGGGCGGAGGCCATGTAGTTGTAGACCTTCAGCATATAGCTGCGCAGGCCCTGATCGACGGCTTCCGCAGCCGCACTACGGCCCATCGTCGCAGAACGCGGGTCGGTATACATCGTCATCGTCGTCCTCTCGTGCAAAGGGGCGGTCCACGCCCACCATGGGCAAAACATGTGGTGACGCCTCGGACCGCGCAAGTATGCCACGCGCAAAACCGAACGCAACCGCGGGATTCACAAATGCCGCAACCGCCGCGCCGGACGCGCCGCCAGCACCCGCCCGGCGATCAGCCCGCCGGTGGCCAGGCCCGCGGCGGCGGCGAGCGCGGCGACGAGGATGGCCGCGCCGGGGCGGAAGGTCCATTCCAGGCGCAGCGCCAGGCGCACCACCGCCCAGGCGGCGGCGCTGCCCGCGGCGATGGCGAAGGCCCCGGTGATCGCGCCGATGCCGAGGAACTCCCAGGCGGTGACGCGCATCAGCTCGCGCCGCCGCGCCCCCAGCACCTTGAGCACCACCGCCTGGTCGAGGCGCTCGCGCAGGCCTGCGGAGACCGCGCCGCCGAGCACCAGCAGCCCGGCGAGCACGGTGACGCCGGTGACCGCGAGCACGGCGCGCGCGCCGACGTCGGAGAGGCCCTGCACCCGTTCCAGCACGTCGGCGACGCGAATCGCCGAGACGTTGGGCAGCGCCGCGGCGACGGCGCGCTCCAGCGGCAGTTCGCCCTCCGGCGGCGCCTTGACCGTGGCGATGCGGGTGTGCGGCGCGGCGTCGATCACGCCGGGGGAGAAGACGAAGGCGAAATTCATCGACAGAGAGGTCCAGCGCACCGCGCGCAGGCTGGCGACGGTGGCGGTGATCTCGCGCCCGAGGATATTGACGGTGACGCTATCGCCGATGGAAAGGCCGAGGCCGTCCGCCACGCCCTTCTCCACCGAGACCTGGGGCTTGCCGGGCGCGCCCTGCCACCAGCTTCCGGCCACGATGTCCGCGCCGCGCGGCGGACGGGCCGCGGCGGTGAAGCCGCGGTCCCCGGCGAGCACCCAGCGCACCGCCGGGTCCACCGCGTTCGGGTCCGCGGCGCGGCCCTTGAGGGCGACGACGCGGCCGCGCACCATCGGCGCGCTGTCCTCCATCGCCGCGCCGGGGATGGCGGCGACGATCTCGGCGAAGCGGCTTGCCTGGTCCGGCTGGATGTCGATGAAGAAATAGCTCGGGCGGTCGTCGCCGCGTTCGCTGCCGACCTGGGCGGAGACGTTGCCCTGCACCTGGGTCAGCGTCACCAGCACCGTCGCGCCGAGGCCGAGCGCGGTCATCATCGGCGCGAGCGGCCCGCGCCGCCGCGCCAGGTTGGCGAGCGCGAGGCGGCCCAGAACGCCGGTAGCGGCCCCATGACAGCGCGCCGCGGCGGCGGAGATGCCCGCGGCGGCGAGGCGCAGCAGGCCGAGCACCGCGGCGGCCCCGGCGGCGAAGCCGAGGCCGAGTTCCGGCCGGTCGCCGGAGGCGGCGGCAAGCGCCAGCAGTGCGGCGAGCAGCGCCGCCAGCACCGCCCACGCGGCGGGGGAGATCGGGGAGGCGCGCTCGCCGGAAACATCCTGGAACAGCGCGGCGGCGGGCACCTCGCGGGCGCGCAGGAGCGGCAGCCAGGCGAACAGCGCGGCGGTGAGCGCGCCGAAGGCGGCGGCGCGGGCGAGCGGCAGGGGGTAGAGCGCGGGCAGCGGCGCGGCGGGCAGCATGCCGCCCTGGCCGATCAGCGCCGCCACCGGCCACGGCGCCGCCGCGCCGATGACGAGGCCCGCAAGAATCCCCACCGCCGCCACCGCGCCGATGACGATGGCGTGCAACGCGACGATCTGGCGGTTGGTCGCGCCCTGGGACTTCAGCACCGCCAGCACCGGGCGGCGCGCGTCCAGCACCGCGGAGACCGCGCTCGCCACGCCGACGCCGCCGACCAGCAGCGCGGAAAGCCCGGCCCAGGCGAGGAAGCGGGCGATGGTGTCGAGGAAGCGCCGCGTCCCCGGCGCGGCATTGTCCAGGCCGCGCACCCGCCACGCCTGGTCGGGCAGCGCCGCCTGCACCGCCGCGGCGGCAAGGCCCGGCGCGGCAAGACGTGCGGCATAGGTGATCAGGCTGCCCGGCTGCACCAGGCCGGTCGCCTGCAACCCGGCGAAATCGGTGATCGCCCGCGGCCCCAGGCTGAACATCCGCGACGCCGAATCCGGCTCCGCGAGAATGCGCGCGCGGATGCGGAAATCGGCATTGCCGATGCGCACGGAATCCCCCACCGCGAGGCCGAGGCGGGCGAGCAGCCCCTGCGCCACCGCGACGCCGGGTTCGCCGCCCTCATCCGCCGCAAACGCGCGGGCGGGCGGCAGCGGCGGGTCGAGGCGCAGCGCCCCCGCCAGCGGATAGGCCCGGTCCACCGCCTTGAGCTCGGTGAGCAGGGCGCGGCCGGTGCCGTCGGGGCGGCGCGCCATCACCCGCGCCTCGGCGATTTCGGAAACCCGGCCCAGTCTCTCCAGCGCGGCGCGCTCCGCCGCATCCGGCGGGCGGTAGAGGCGGGAGGCCTCGACATCGCCGCCGAGGAGGACACGCGCGTCGCGCGCCAGCCCCGCCTCCACCGAGGAGACCACGGACCCCGCGGCGGCCACCGCGGCGACGCCGAGGGCGAGCCCGGCGAGCAGCACGCGGAAGCCGGAAAAGCCGTTGGCGAAGCCGCCCTTCAAGTCGCGCAAGGCGAGGCGGAAGAGGGGAAAGCCGCTCACGCCGCGCGCCCCGTGTCGCTTTCCACCCGGCCGTCGCGCAGCCGCACGATGCGGCCGCAGCGCGCCGCCAGGGCCTCGTCGTGGGTGATCAGCACCAGCGTCGCCCCGTCCGCGCCGCAGGCGGAGAGCATCAGTTCCGCCACCGCCTCGCCGCTGTCGTGGTCGAGGTTGCCGGTGGGTTCGTCGGCGAGCAGCAGGCCGGGCCTCGGCGCCAGCGCGCGGGCCAGCGCGACGCGCTGCTGCTCGCCGCCGGAAAGCTTCGACGGCAGATGGCCGAGGCGGCGCGACAGCCCCACCGCCGCCAGCACCTCCGCGGCACGGGCGCGCGAATCCGCCACGCCCGCAAGGTCCAGCGGCACCGCCACGTTGTCGAGCGCGGACAGCGTCGGGATAAGGTGGAACGCCTGGAAGACGATGCCGACGCGGCCGCGGCGGAACACCGCCATTTCGTCCTCGGAGAGGCCGTCCAGGCTCTCGCCGCCGACGCAGACGCGCCCGCGGGTCGGGCGCTCCAGCCCCGCCATCAGCATCATCAGCGTGGATTTGCCGGAACCGGACGGCCCGAGCACCGCCACCCGCTCGCCGGGTTTGATCGCGAGACCTATATCGTCCAGGATGGTCAGGGCTCCGGCGTCGGTGGCGGCGTCGAAGCCCACGCCATCGAGGCGCAGGGCCTCGGCGGCGGCGGTTTCCTCTTCTCGGGGCAAGGTCATGTCGGTCCTTCGTGCGATCTTCTGCATTCTCGTGGCGCTCGCCGCGGTTCCGGCGCACGCCGCGCCGCCCTTGGTCCTGGTCGCCCTGGGCGACAGCCTTACCGCCGGGTACGGCCTGCCGCAGGACGCCGCCTTCCCCAGCGTGCTGGCCCGCCGCCTCACCGACATGGGGTGGCAGGTGGAGGTGCGCAACGCCGGGGTTTCCGGCGATACCACGGCGGGCGGACTGGCGCGGCTCGACTGGGCGCTCACCCCGCCGCCGGACGCGGTGATCCTGGAACTCGGGGCCAACGACGCGCTGCGCGGACTGCCCCCCGCCGAGGCCAAGGCCAACCTCGCCGCGATGCTGAAAAAGCTCAAGGAGAAGAACGTCCCGGCGCTGCTCGCCGGGATGCGCGCGCCGCGCAACCTCGGGGCCGCCTACGCCACGGAGTTCGACGCGATCTACCCGGCGCTCGCCGCGGAGTTCGGCGTGCCGCTCTACCCCTTCTTCCTCGCGGGCGTCGCCGCCGACCCGCGCTATGTGCAGCCCGACGGCCTGCACCCGACGCGCGAGGGCGTGGAGATCGTCGTGAACGCCATCCTCCCCCAGGTGGAAGAGCTGCTGGACCGCGCCGCCAAGGGGGCGCGATGATCCGCCTGTTCTTCGGCCTGCCGCTGCCGGAAGCCTGCCGCGCGCGCCTTGCCGCCATCGCCCATGGCCTGCCGGGGGCGCGCTTCATCCCGCCGGAAAACTATCACATCACCCTGCGCTTCATCGGCGAGGTGGATGAAGGCCGGGCGGAGGAGATCGCCGCGGCGATGGACCGCCTCGCCCATCCCGCGGTCGCGGTGCGCCTTTCGGGCCTCGGCGTCGAAGGAGCGCGGCACCGCGCCGCCACCCTGTGGGCGGAGGCGGACCCCACGCCGCAGCTCGCCGCCCTGCAGGACAAGGTGGAGCGCCTCTGCCGCGCCGCGGGCTGCGCGGCGGAGACCCGGCGCTTCCGCCCCCACGTCACCCTGGCGCGGCTGAAGGCCACGCCGCCCGCGCGGCTGCAGGACTATCTCGCCGCCCACGGCCTCGCCACCTGCCCGCCGTTTTCCGTTGACGCGGTGGTGCTCTATTCCAGCATCCTCACGCCGCGGGGTTCGCTCTACACCGAGGAAATGCGTTTCCCCCTCACCGCGGGGGCGTTACCATCGGCCCGAACCGCCGGAGAACCGCCATGACCGAACCCGCCTCCACCATCGTCATCCTCACCGGCGCCGGAATTTCCAAGGAATCCGGCCTCGACACCTTCCGCGACAACGACGGCATCTGGGCCAAGGTGCGCATCGAAGACGTCGCCACGCCCGAGGCCTACATCCGCAACCCCACCCGCGTGCAGGAGTTCTACAACGCCCGCCGCGCCGGACTGAAGGAGCCCAACGTGGTGCCCAACCCGGCGCACGATGCGCTCGCGCGCCTGGAAAAGGATTGGCCGGGCGAGGTGCTGCTGGTCACCCAGAACATCGACGATTTGCACGAACGCGCGGGCTCGCACAACCTCATCCACATGCACGGCGAACTCCTCAAGGTGCGCTGCGAATACTGCGACGCCCTGATGCAGTGGGAGGACGACCTCTCCACCACCACGCCGTGCCCGCACTGCGGCCGCAAGGGCGGCCTGCGCCCCCACGTGGTGTGGTTCGGCGAAATGCCGCTGGGCATGGACAAGATCTACGAATCCCTCGATACCTGCCGCCTCTTCGTCTCCATCGGCACCTCGGGCAACGTCTATCCCGCCGCGGGCTTCGTGCAGCATGTGCGCTACCGCGGCCTCGCCCACTCGGTGGAACTCAACCTCGAACCCTCGCAGGGCGCCACCCTGTTCTCCGAGGCGATCTACGGCCCGGCCACGGAAATCGTCCCCGCCTTCGTCGAGCGCATCCTCAAAGACGGCATCCCCGCGCCGTGAACACCGGGCCAGGGGCGCTGACCCCGGACCCCGCTGGGGACTCGGTCCCCAGACCCCATGACTGGATTTTTGCCGCGAAGCGGCGATCAACCCCTGCTGCATCGGGCAGGACTTATGGCGCTTCGCGCAAAAACCAAAAGTCATGGGGAGCGCGAGGGGTTCGCGACCCCTCGTAACGTTTTAGCTTTTCACGCCGCCGGGGGCGGTATGTCCTCCACGCGGGCGTGGGTTTTGGCTTCGCGGCGCATGATGTAGAGCACCGAGGCGACGATGATGCCGCCTCCGGCGAGGGTGGTTGCGGCCGGGATTTCGGCGAAGACCGCGAAACCGAGCACGGCGGAAACCGGCAACTGCAGGAAGTTGAACGGCGCGACCACCGAGGCGTCTCCGGCGCGGTAGGAGCGGATGTAGAGGTATTGCCCGATGCTGCCCATCAGGCCGATCAGGGCGAGCCAGGCGGTCTGCGCCGCCGTCGGCGTCCGCCACACCGGGATGGCGGGGACGAGAGTGGTGAAGATGATGCTGAGGGAGAAGTAGGAAAGGATGGTGAGCGGCGCCTCGGTGCGCGACATCACCTTCACGCTGACCATGGCGAGCGCCATGAAAAAGGCCCCGCCGACGGCGATGAAGGCGGCGGGGCTGAACCCCTCCGCCCCCGGCCGCGCGGCGATGACGACGCCGGAAAAGCCGACGAGCGCGGCGGCCCAACGGTGCCAGCCGACTTTTTCCTTCAGCAGAAGCGGCGCCATGGCGAGCAGGAACAGCGGCTGGCTGAACGACAGCGCGGTGGCGTTGGCGAGCGGCAGATGGGTGAGGGTGTAGAAGAAGCAGAGCATGGCGCCGCAGCCGGAGGCGGCGCGCCAGAGGTGGAAGAGGGGCTTGCGGGTGGCGAACACCCGCATCCCGCCCGAGCCCGCGATCACCGGCAGCAGCACCAGGAAACCGAACACGGCGCGGAAGAAGGCGACCTCGAAGGGGTGGAGGTCCTGGCCGACGTATTTGATCAGCGCGTTCATCTGGGAGAACAGGCAGACGGCGAGCACCATCCACAACGCCCCCCGCACGTTGCCCGATGTCCGCGCCAACCACCCCAGCATACGCATTCCGCCCGCAAGCGCTCCGACCGATTCGGCGCGGTCCTTTCATCATCCCCGGAACCGGTGGGATTGCAAGCCTAGCCGTCGGTTTCGTCGATGCCTTCGAGAGAGAGCATGGGGTGGTCGGCGATTTCCCTCTTCCAGGCGGCGACCTCGGCGAACAGCCAGTCGTGAAAGGCGCGGATCTTCGGGTTCTCCTCGTCGCCCTTGGGGCAGACGAAGCGGTAGGCGACCTTGTGCAGCACGCGCAGGGGGAACGGCGCGACGAGGCGGCCGATCATCAGGTCGCGGGCGACGAGAGGCGTGCGCCCGAGCGCGATGCCGATGCCGTCCACCGCCGCCTGCAGGCTCATCGCGGAATCGAAGAAGGCGGGGCCGTTGTGGGTGTCGAAGCTGCCGACCACGCCGACCTTTTCGAACCAGTCGTCCCAGTTGATGTATTCGTCCTGCAGGAGGGTGTGGAAGCGCAGGTCCTCGGGCCGCCTGAGCGGCGGCGTGCCGCCGATCAGGGCGGGGGAGCAGACGGGGAAGATGAACTCCCGCATCAGGATCTCGCCATAGAGGTGGCGGCGGGTGAGGGGGGACCCCCAGTGCCCGAGGCGGATCGCCGCGTCCACGCCGTCGCGCTCGAAATCCACGGGGGTGAAGCTGGTGTGCAGGCGCAGATCGACGCCGGGATGCATCTGGCGGAAGCGGCCGATGCGCGGCACCAGCCATCGCGCCGCGATCGAGGGCAGGATGCTGATGGTGAGGATGCCGGTTTCCTGGTGCCCTCCCAGGCGGCGCGTCGCCTCGGCGATGGTCTGCATCGCCTGGCGCACCGGCACCGCGTATTCCTGCCCGGCGTCGGTGAGCAGGAGCGCGCGGTTCATCCGTTTGAACAGGCGGACGCCCAGGATCGCCTCGAGCTGGCGGATCTGCTGGCTCACCGCGGCCTGGGTGACGTGCAGTTCGCGTGCCGCGCGGGTGAAGCTCAAGTGCCGGGCGGCGGCCTCGAAGGTGCGCAGCATATTGAGCGGAGGAGTGGGGGACATGCCCGCCTCGCATAAGTAGAACTTATCCGACGACGACGAAGTATCGTTTGCGCAAAGCCGCTTCGTCAACCATATTTTCAGGCAGAACCGAAGGAACCGCGATGGGTCGCGTGAAGGAGGCTTCGATGTCGAAATATCTTATGCCCGGCTCGTGGAGCGTGATGGCTCTGATCGACTACCTGGAACAGCTGGAAAGCCGCCGCCAGGGCCGCCGCCTGCTCGCCGAAATGGACGAGACCCAGCTGCGCGACATCGGCCTGACCCGCGCCGACGCCGAGCAGGATGCCGACAAGTTTCCCTGGGTCGCCTGATCCCCCGACGATAAGGCCCCACGAGGCCGCCGCATCCGCGGCGGCCTTTGTTTTTTGCAGGGTTGGACTCGCCGCCGGTTCCTGCAATACTGGCGTCCCGACGGCGGCATGCCGTTTCGGCCCCTCGCGGCCCCGCATCGCGGGGTCCTTCCGCTCCTGCCGAAGCCCTTTCCCGCATGCCGTCCCCGACACCGAGGGGCGCCCTCCGCCCCGCCGCGAAAGGAGGTTCTCCCGATGAGGCTTCGCCCCTGGCTCTTCCCTTGTGCCGCCGCCCTGTTCGCGCTGTCCGCGGCGGGCGCATCGGCGCAGTCCGAGGTCAAGGCGCTCGGCCGCTACGGCGACTGGTCGGGGTATTCCTATTCCGAGAACGGCCGCCCGGTGTGCTATGCGGCAAGCGCGCCGGTGAAGTCGCGCGGCGCGGTGGGCAAGCGCAGCGAGGTGTTCTTCCTGGTCACCCATCGCCCGGAGTTCGACGACGTGGGCGTCGTCACCATGGTGGCGGGCTATGCCTTCAAGCCCGACAGCCACGCCACGGTGAAGATCGGCGGCACCAGCTTCCGTTTCTTCACGCGGGAGGAAACCGCCTGGGCCAACGGCTCCGAGGATACCGCGGTGGTGCGCGCGATGAAGCGCGGCAACACCATGCTGGTCACCGGGCGCAACCGCGCGGGCGCGCTCTCCACCGATCTCTTCTCGCTGCTCGGCTTCACCAAGACCTATCAGGCGATCAGCGCCGCCTGCGGCGTCAAGGACTGACGCGAAACGGAACGGCCGCCCCGGAGGGCGGCCGTTCGCAAGCGCGGCGGAAGGGGTCAGGCGCGCTCGGTCGAGGCGCGCACGATCTCCACCAGGGTGTTTTCCATCTCCTCCAGATTGCCGGTCAGGCCGCCCGCGGTGCCGCGCACCAGGTCGGCGAGGCCGGTGGTGCGCGCCGCCTCTTCCGAGACGTGCGACATGCGGGTGGAGACGTCGCGGGCGGTGTCCGCGGTCTGCTGCACGTTGCGTGCGATCTCCTGGGTCGCCGCGGTCTGCTGCTCGATCGCCGAGGCGATCGAGGCGGCGATCGCCCCCATGCTGTTGATGGTTTCCGCGACCTTCTCGATCGCCTCGCCGGCCTGCTTGGAGACGCCCTGGATGGCGTTCACCTGGCCCGCGATCTCCTCGGTGGAGCGCGCCGTCTGGGTGGCGAGGTTCTTCACCTCGTTGGCCACCACGGCGAAGCCCTTGCCCGCATCGCCGGCGCGCGCCGCCTCGATCGTGGCGTTGAGCGCGAGCAGGTTGGTCTGCGCCGCGATGCCGTTGATCAGCTCGACCACGGTGCCGATCTGCTCGGCGCTGTCGGCGAGGCCCTGCACCACGTCGCGGGTCTTGCCCGCCATTTCGATCGCCTCGTGGGCGACCTCCGAGGACTTCTGCACCTGACGCCCGATCTCGTCGATCGAGTTGGAGAGCTCCTCGGCGGCGGAGGCCACCGTCTGCGCGTTGGAGAGCGCCTGCTCGGCGGCGGCGGCGGCGTTGGTCGCCTCCTCGGTCATCCGCGCGGCGGAGGCGTTCATGTCCACCGCGGCGCGCTCCATCTCCTCGGCGCGGCGGGAGACGTCGCCCACCGCCTTGTGGGCCTCCTCCTCGATGCGTTCGGCCATGGTGAGCAGGGCCTGGCGCTTCTGCTCGCGGGCCTCTTCCTCGGCGTGGGCCTGCTCGGCGCGCATGCGCTCCACCTCCACGGCGTTGTCGCGGAAGGTGACGAGCGCGTTGGTGAGTTCGCCGATCTCGTTCTTCGCGGAGGTGGCGGAAACCGCGATGTCGGTGTCGCCGCCTGCCAGGCGCGCCATGTCGCCGGTGATCTTCTTGAGCGGGCCGCCGATGCTGACGCTGATGCGCCAGGCGATGCCGAGGACCACGATCAGCACGCCGCCGATCCAGATCGCCATCTGCTTGAGGTTGTCGGAGAACACCGCGTCCACGTCGTTGACGTAGATGCCGGTGGCGATCGCCATGCGCCAGGGCTCGAAGCTGCCGATGTAGGACACCTTGGGCGAGTCCTCGTTGTCGCTGCCCGGGGCGCGCCCGGTGTAGTGAACGAAGCCGCCGCCCGCCTTCGCCGTGTCGGCGAACGCCTGATAGAGCGGCACGCCGCGCACGTCGGTGTAAAGCGTGCCGTCCTTCTTCTTGGCCTGCAGCATGCTGGTGCCGATCTGCTTGGCGCGGAACGGGTGCATCAGCAGCACGCCGTCGAAATCGTTGACGAAGAAGTAGTTGTTGTCGGCATAGCGCAGCACCGCCATCTCCGCCAGGGCGCGCGCTTTGGCGTCGCCCTCCGGCATCTGCCCCTTCTTGGCGAGTTCGTGGTAGTGCACCACGATGCTGCGCGCCGCCTCGACCAGTTGCTGGGTCTTGAGATAGCGGTCTTCGAGCAGGTTGGTCTTCAAATTGTTCAAGCCGATCGCGCCGACCAGGACCATGCCGACCAGCGCGACGACCACCATCAAGATCATACGGGTCGTGATCTTCAGGCTTCCGAGCATCGTGTTTCTCCCCGCGGACGCGAAAAGCAGGCCCTGCCCGCCCTTCGCGGCTTCCCACGCCGCAGTGCGGCGCCCGCTCCAATACGAAATCCCTCGCAGTCCGTCATCCCCCCGGGATCACGGACGTGCGGCGTGTTTTTTAGACGACTCCCGGCATCTGCGCATAAGCGCAGCCCCCCCCGCATGCCCCCTGCCGCGGGACTTCCTGCGGCCGCCTCCGGCGCACCGCGGACTCGCCGGGGGGATATTACAAAAGAGTAACCGTTCCGGGCAATCTTCTTGTTACGCAAAGATAACAAGAATCCAAGAATAGCCTTGAATACCTCGCCATCGGGCGGCGACAAACGCCTCCGCATCCGGAAAAACCCCGGATGCGCGTTGCAGAATCAAGTTGCTCCCGTAATAGTCAGGCCGGCTTGTTCGCCAACGCCTCGACGATTCGCGTCGTCGAGCGGCCGGGGGCCAGTTCCGCCAGCACGACGCGGCCGCCCGCGGCCTCCACCACGTCGGCGCCGACCACGGTCTTGCCCGCATAGTCCGCACCCTTGACCAGCACGTCGGGCGTCAGGGCGGAGACCAGCTCGAACGGCGTGTCCTCGGGGAAGATCACCACCGCGTCCACGTCCTGCATCGCGGCGAGCACCGCGGCGCGCGCCGCCTCGTCCTGCACCGGGCGGCCCGCGCCCTTGAGGCGGGTCACCGAGGCGTCGCCGTTGAGCCCGACGACGAGCCGGTCGCAGCAGGCCCGCGCCTGCCGCAGCAGCGAGACGTGGCCGGGATGCACCAGATCGAAACACCCGTTGGTGAAGCCCACCACCAGGCCCTGGTCGCGCCACTCGGCGACGGTGGCCCGCGCCAGTTCGCGGTCCATCACCTTGGCGTTGCCGTGGCCGCCGGTGAGCGCCGCGGCGGCGGCGCGCATCTCGGCGAACGAGGCGGTGGCGGTGCCGATCTTGCCGACCACGATGCCGCCCGCAAGATTGGCCAGCCGCGCCGCGTCCAGGAGCCCGCCGCCCGCGGCGAGCGCGGCGGCCAGCGCGGCGACCACGGTGTCGCCCGCGCCCGAAACGTCGAACACCTCGCGCGCCTGCGCGGGAATGTGATGGACCGCGCCGTCCTCCGCCACCAGGGTCATTCCGTCCTGGGAACGAGTGACCAGGAGATTGCGGATGCCGCAGGTCTGCATCACCTGGCGCGCCGCCGCGACGACCGCGGCGTCGCCCGAAACCGCCATGCCGGAGGCCTCGGCCAGTTCGGCGCGGTTCGGCGTGGCGATGAAGGCGCCGCGGTACTTGCCGTAGTCGCGCCCCTTGGGATCGACGATGGTGGGAATGCCGCGCGCCGCGGCGAGCGCCAGCACCTCGGCGAGCACGCGCCCGGTCAGCAGCCCCTTGCCGTAGTCGGAGAGGGTGAGCACCGCGCAGCCGCCGATGCTGCCGCGCACCGCGGCGAGCACCTGGTCCTCCGCCGCGCCGTCGATGCCGTCCACCTCTTCGTTGTCGGCGCGGAGCAATTGTTGCACCCCCGCGACGAAGCGCGATTTCTCGGTGGTGCGGCGGCCCGGCAGAATTTGCAGAAGCGAGTTCACGCCCCCTTCGGCGGCCAGCAACGAGGCCACCGCATGGCCCGCCGCATCGTCGCCGACGAAGGCGACGAACGCCGAGGAGGCGGAAAGCGCGCTCAGGTTCCGCGCCACGTTGCCCGCGCCGCCGAGCATCAGGTTCTCGCGCACGATGCGGAACACCGGCACCGGCGCCTCCGGCGAAATCCGCGCCACCTCGCCATAGATGAAATGATCGAGCATGACGTCGCCCAGGCACAGCACCCGCGCCGCCGCGAAGCCTTCGAAAATCCGCGAAAAAGTGTCCGACAACGTCATCGTTCCAGCATCCGGAAGGTTCCTCCGGGCGGCCCCGCCGCCCGCGACGGCCTAGATTATGCGGCGGCCCGTGCGAAAGCAACGCTCCGCTGCGCGCCTTGCCCTCCGGCGCAGGGTGTTCAACATCAACGGAATATGCTCTACACTGCGCCAGCAACGACGCGGCCGAGGACGATGCAACCCGAATTCGTGACGCCGGAAAGCCTTCTGCTCGACACCGCCGAACGCCTCGGCCGGGTGCGCGCCGGGCGCATCGCCCTGCGCATCCACCTGTCGCGCCTCAGCCAGACCTACCGCGACCCCGCCTACGGGCGCATCGCCGGGCGGATGTTCGACGGGCTGATCGCCAGCTACCGCTGCCAGGTGTTCGCCCTGAGCAACGGCGACCTCGTCGCCACCGGCAAGGACATGCCCTTCGGCGATGTCGATGCGGTGGTCTACAAGCTGCGCACCCTGTTCGATTCCGACCCTCTGGTGCACCACGACCCCTACGGGCCGGAAGACGGCTTCTGCTCCTGGTACGACCTCGAAACCGATTACGACGCCTTCCTGTCGATGTGCCGCACCGCGCTTCAGGAGGTCGGGGCCTCCGCCGGTCTGCCGCGCGCCCGCCGCGACCAGACCCACGCCGCGGCGCCGGAAGACGTGGAGCGCATCACCGGCGCGCTCACCGAGGCGGCGGTGCGCCCGTTCATCACCGCGCAGGCGGCGGTCAACATCACGCCGATCGGCGAATCCACCCTCGCCTTCCAGGAGATCTTCGTTTCGGTAGGCGATCTCGCCCGCCGCCTCGCGCCCGGCATCGACATCGCGGGCGACCGCTGGCTGTTCCAGTACTTCTGCGAAATGCTGGACACCCGCCTGCTCGCAGGCATCCGCAGCCTGATGCTCTATGGCCGGGAGATGCCGGCCAACCTCAACCTCAACGTCTCCACCGTGCTCGGCCAGGCGTTCGCCGACTTCGCCCGGCGCTTCCCGCAGGCGCGCTTCTGCATCGAGGTGCAGGCGATCGACGCCTTCGCCAACCTCGCGGCGTTCACCCGCGCCTGCGCGCTGCTGCACGAAAGCGGCCATCGCGTGCTGATCGACGCGCTCACCCCCTTGAGCCTGTGGATGCTCGCCGACGCCGCCCTGCCGGTGGACGCCTACAAGCTGATGTGGTCCCCCGACATCGCCGCCGGACACCACGGCGCGTCGGACCGCGACCCCAGCACCACCATCCGCGTCATCGGCCCGGAGAAGGTGATCCTCGCGCACTGCGACACCTATGCCGCCATCGAGTGGGGGCTGCGCCAGGGGCTGCGGACCTTCCAGGGACGTTTCGTCGATGCAACGTTGATCGGACGGATCGAGAACAAGTTCGCACCGCCCGCAACCGGAGCCGCGCCATGATCAACCTGCCCGGATTCTTCAGCGGCGACGGCGACGGCGACAAGGCCGAGAAGGAAAAGGCCGAAAAGAAGGCCGAGGACGAGCTGCTCGACGGCGAGCGCAAGCTGATGATGCAGCTACAGGAAGGCCTGCTGCTCGACTACGCGCAGCGGCTGGAGAAGTTCCGCAAGCAGCGCCAGGCGGTCTACCTGCACCTCTCCCGCCTGCAGCCGGGCAACCAGCGCGAGCCGACGCTGCGCGCCGCCGCCGCCGCCTTCGACCCGATGATCCTCGACAACCGCGCCCAGGTGTTCACCCTGTTCAAGGGCGACATCGTGGTGGTGTTCGCCGCCAAGTACCGCGACGAGGTGGAGGCCGCGCTGGTGCGCCTGCGCTTCCTCTTCGCCGACGACCCGCTGCTGGAGGAAGACGGCAACGGCGCCGACCCCTTCGTCACCTGGTACGTGCTCGCCAACGACTACCCGGCATTCCTCCGCCTCGCGCAGCAGGTCTATGCCGAGCAGGAGGACCGCCGCCGCGCCGACGTCTCCGGCGAACGCGCGCAGGACCCGCGTGTCCAGCGCCCGGGGACGGAACGCCGCCTCAACCCGCTCACTCCCGGCATCCTCGGCAAGCTCGAAGACGCGCTCCGGCGCACCGACCTCTCCAACCTGGTGCGCCACCAGTCGATCAGCGCCATCGTCGGGCGGTCGCGGCCGCAGCACATGTTCAGCGAGGTCTTCGTCTCGATCGCCGATCTGCGCGACATCTTCGTCCCCGACGTCAACATCACCTCCGACCCCTGGCTGTTCCAGCACCTCACCGAAACCCTGGACCGCCGCGTGCTGTCGCTCGTCGTCGCCGGGCACGACCGCAGCCTCTCCGGCGGCTTCAGCGTCAACCTCAACGTGCGGACCATCCTCAGCGAGGATTTCCTCAACTTCGACGACGGCATCGCGGGCGGCCTGCGCGGCACCATCGTGCTGGAAATCCAGCTCTACGACATCCTCGCCAACGTCGGCGCCTTCCTCTTCGCCCGCGACTTCGCGCGCGAGCGCGGCTATCGCATCTGCGTGGACGGCGTCACCACCGAGACCCTGCTGCTGGTCGATCGCGTCAAGATCGGCGCCGACCTGATGAAGCTGATGTGGGGGCCGGACCTCGCCGAGGCGGGCGAGGCGGGTGAGAACCACCCTCTCGCCGAGGCGATCGCCCGCTGCGGACGCAAACGCATCGTGCTCGCCCGCGTCGATACCGACGTGCAGATCCGGGCCGGGCAGAACCTCGGGCTGTCGATGTTCCAGGGCCGCGGCGTCGAACGCCTGATCCAGGGCCAGGGCAACCGCCGCCCCGGCGGCGCGGCGACGCCATGACCCCTGCCGACGCAGCCGCGATCTCGGTTTCCGGCCTGACCAAACGCTTCGGTCCGGTGCGCGCCGTGGACGGCATCGGCTTCTCCGTCGCCCGCGGCGAGACGATCGGCCTCTTGGGCGGCAACGGCGCGGGCAAAACCACCACCATCAGCATGCTGCTCGGCCTCCTGCTGCCCACCGAAGGGCGGGTTTCGGTGCTCGGCCACGACATGACCACGGCGGACCGCTACGCGGTGCTGCCGCGCATGAACTTCGCCTCGCCCTACGTCAACCTGCCCTACCGCCTCACCGTCCACCAGAACCTCAAGGTCTACGGCCTGCTCTACGGCATCCGCAAAATCGACGCGCGCATCGCCGAGCTCGCCGACGAGCTGATGCTGCACCCCTTCCTGCACACCCCGGCGCGCCGCCTCTCCTCCGGCCAGAAGACCCGCGTCACCCTCGCCAAGGCGCTGCTCAACCGCCCCGAGGTGCTGCTGCTCGACGAACCCACCGCCTCGCTCGACCCGGATACCGGCGACTTCGTGCGCAGCTACCTGGAAGCCTACGCCGGCCGCTCCGGCTGCGCGGTGCTGCTCGCCTCCCACAACATGCAGGAGGTGGAACGCCTGTGCGCCCGCATCCTGATCATGAAGGCCGGCCGCATCGAGGCCGCGGGCACGCTCCCCGAACTGCTCGCCGCCTTCTCCCGCGACAGCCTGGAGCGCGTCTTCCTCGACATCGCCCGCGCCCCGGAGGCCGCGCCATGACCCCCGCCGAACGCCGCGACGCCCAGGCGCGCAGCGCCTTTGCCGGGCACCGCCTGTTCGCCATCGTGCTGCGCCACCTCTACGTGATGCGCACCTCGTGGCCGCGCCTCCTCGAAATGGCCTACTGGCCGACGGTGCAGATGATCGTCTGGGGCTTCGCCAGCAGCTTCTTCCGTGGCCACTCCTCCTGGGTGGCGCAGGCCGCGGGCGTGCTCATCGGCGCCGTCCTCCTCTGGGAGGTGATGTTCCGCGCCAACCTCGGCTTCTCTCTCTCCTTCCTCGAGGAGATGTGGTCGCGCAACCTCGGCCAGCTCTACCTCACGCCG
The DNA here is from genome assembly GCA_027864655.1 of Oleispirillum naphthae. GTDB lineage: Bacteria > Pseudomonadota > Alphaproteobacteria > Rhodospirillales > Rhodospirillaceae > Oleispirillum > Oleispirillum naphthae. The sequence continues at coordinate 223,383 of JAQAZG010000003.1, read as the reverse complement.
CTGCGCCCGCACGAACACGTCGCCGCGCTCGCGGTGATGAGCCTGATCCGCACCTGCATCGGCCTGTTGCCGCCGTCGCTGCTCGCCATCGCGCTCTACGACTTCAACATCTACGGCCTCGGCCTGCCGCTCATCGCCTTCTTCGCCAACCTGATGGTGATGGGCTGGAGCGTCGGCCTGTTCACCGCCAGCCTGGTGCTGCGCTTCGGCATGGGGGCGGAAAGCCTCGCCTGGGTGCTGATCTTCGGGCTGTCGCCGCTCGCCGGCATCTACTACCCGATCTCCACCCTGCCCGGCTGGCTGCAACACGTCGCCTACGCCCTGCCGCCCGCCTACGTGTTCGAAGGCATGCGCGCGGTGATGTTCGACCATGTCTTCCGCTGGGACCTGTTCATCCGCGCCGCGGCGCTCAACGCCGTCTACTTCACCGGCTTCGCCGCGTTCTTCCTCCACATGGTCCGCGTCGCCCGCCGCAAGGGCCTGTTCCTCAACATGGGGGAATGAGGGAAAAAACCAGGCCGGGCGCTGCCCGGACCCGCAAGGGGCCGGGAGGCCCCCTTGATCCCATAACTGGTTTTTCGCCGCGCAGCGGCAATCAACCGTCACACCGCGTGATGGCTCTACGGCGCTGCGCGCAAAAACCAAAAGTAATGGGAGGGCCGGAGAGACCGAGTCCCTCCGGAAAGTTTTGGTTTTACCGCTCGGTGCGGGCCACCGCGGCTTCCTCGTAGGTCGCCATCTCGGCATGGCAGACCACGGCGGCGCGCAGCAGGTTGACCGCGAGCACGCCGCCGGTGCCTTCGCCCAGGCGCATGCCCATGCGCAGCAGCGGGCGCTGGCGCAGGCGTTCGGCGGCGAGCGCGTGGCCCGCCTCGGCGGAGGCGTGGGCGATGCGGCAATGGTCGAGCGCGCCCGGCTGGAACGCATCGAGGAAGGCGACGGCGGCGGTGCAGGGGAAGCCGTCGAGCAGCACCGGCACGCGCTGCAAGCGGCCGGAGAGGGTGGCCCCCGCCATCGCCGCGAGTTCGCGCCCGCCGAGGCGGCGGGCGATTTCCACCGCGTCGGGGCTGTCGGCGGTGTGCAGGGCGACGCCGTCGGCGACCACCCGGATCTTGCGCGCGAGCATCGGCCCCACCGCGCCCGCGCCATAGCCGACCCAGTCCTCCGCCTGGCCCCCGTAGAGGGCGAACATCATCGCCGAGGCGGGGGTGGTGTTGCCGATGCCCATCTCGCCGGGGCAGAACACGCTCATCCCCGGCTCCACCGCGGCCATGCCGACGTTGAACGCGGCGACGAAGTCGCCCTCGTCCATTGCCGGGCCTTCCAGGAAGTCGCGGGTGAAACTGTCGATGGCGATGTCGTAGACCTTGAACGCGGTGCCGGTGGAGCGGCACATCGCGTTGATCGCGCCGCCGCCCTCGCCGAAGTTCTTGGACTGCTGCCAGGTGACCTCCACCGGGCAGGGCGAGACCTTGTGCGCCATGACGCCGTGGTTGCCGGCGAAGGTGGCGGCCGCCGGGCGGTCCATCACCGGCGGGTGGCGGCCCTGCCAGGCGGCGAGCCAGGCGGCCAGCTCCTCCAGCCGCCCGAGCGAGCCCTTGGGCTTGGTGAGATGGGGTTCGCGTTCGATCGCCGCGGCGCGCGCCGCCTCGTCGGGGCCGGGCAGGTCGCGCAGGATCGCGCGGAGGTCGTCCAGGGAAGAAATCCGGGGGGCCATGGTGCGTCTCCTCAAACGATCGGCTTGTTGCGGCTGACGCGGGCTTCCTCGAAGGTGAGGAGATCGGTATGGCAGGCCACGGCGGAGCGCAGGATGCCGACGGCGAGGATGGCGCCGGTGGCCTCGCCCAGGCGCATGTCCATGTGCAGGATGGGATCGCCCGAAAGCTTCTTCATCAGCAGGGCATGCCCGGCCTCCAGCGAGGCGTGGGAGAACCGGCAGTGCGCCAGCGCGCCCGGCCGCATCATCTCCAGCACCGCGGCGGAGGCGGAGCAGAGGAAGCCGTCCACCAGCACCGGCACCCGCAGCATCCGCGCAGCGAGGATGGCGCCGGTCATCGCGGCAAGCTCGCGCCCGCCGAGGCGGCGGAGAATCTCCAGCGGGTCGGGGTCGTCCTTGGTGTGCAGGGTGACGCCCTGCCGCACCACGTCGATCTTGCGCTGCATGTGCACCCCGGTGACGCCGGAGCCCGCGCCGGTCCATTCCTCCGCCGTGCCTTTGAACAGGGCGGCGAGCACCGCGGCGGCGGCGGCGGTGTTGGCGATGCCCATCTCGCCGGGGCAGAACACGCTCATGCCGGGGCGGATCGCGGCAAGACCGACGTTGAGCGCGGCGACGAGGTCCGCCTCGGTCATCGCCGGGGCCTTGGTGAAGTCCGCGGTGGGGCGGTCGATGTCGATGGGGTAGATGTCGTAGGCCACGCCCATCGCCCGGCACATGGTGTTGAACCCCGCGCCGCCGTGCAGATAATTGTGGTACATCTGCTCGGTGACCTCCATGCCGTAGGCGGAGACCCCGAGGTCGGCGATGCCGTGGTTGCCGATGAACACCGCGGCGTGCGGCGCATCCATCACCGGCGGGTGGCGGCCCTGCCAGGCGGAGAGCCATTCCGCCAGGCTTTCCAGCCGCCCGAGAGAGCCCGCGGGCTTGGTCAGGTCGGCCTCCCGCCGGCGCGCCGCGGCGGCGGCGGCCTCGTCCGGCCCGGGCAAGGCGGAGAGCATCGCCCGCACTTCGTCGAGCGAGGATATCATCAGGGCCTTCACCATCCGGCGGTTTCTCCCTAAAGTGTGGTCCGGTTCGAAAGAGCCCATTCCTATAGACGATCGAAACAGGGAAATCATCCTCCTTATGTCAGCTTCCAACTCGCCCGCGCCCGCGTCCTCCGGCCTCGCCGCCTGGTTCGACGATCTTCTCTTCGCGGTGATCTTTCTCACCCGCGTGCCGCTGCATGCCGGAAACGCGGCGAAAAACAATCCGCTCGCCACCGCGATGCGCACCTTCCCGCTGGCCGGGGCGATGATCGGCTGCGTCGGCGGGCTCGCCTTCGCCGCCGCCGCCGCGCTGGGTGCGCCGCACCCGCTGTCCGGGGTGATCGGCGTCGCCGCCACGGTGCTGCTCACCGGCGCGCTGCACGAGGACGGCTTCGCCGACATCGCCGACGGATTCGGCGGCGGCTACGAACGCGAACGCAAGATGGAGATCATGCGGGATTCCCGCGTCGGCACCTACGGCGGCGCCGCCCTGGTTCTCAGCCTGCTGCTGCGCGCCACCGCCGCGGGCAGCATGGGCGCGTGGGATGCGCTGGCCGCCTTCGTCGCCGCGGGGGCGCTGGGGCGCGGGCTGATCCCCGTCTCGATGACGCTCAACCTCTCCGCCCGCTCCGACGGCGTCGGCGCGTCCTCCGGCTATCCGACCGAGGGCTCCACCTTGACCTCCATCCTGCTCGGCCTGCTGATCGCGCTGCTGGCGCTCGGGCCGGGGCAGGGTTTCCTCTGCTTCTTCGTCGCCGCCGCCGGAGTCTCCGGCCTCGCCGCGCTGGCCAAGCGCCAGATCGGCGGCTATACCGGCGACGTGCTGGGCGCGGGCGCGCAGCTCGTGGACATTCTGGTGATGATCACCGTCGCGATGCTGCGCGCGCCGGTCTGAAACGAGGACACCTTCCGTGCATCTGCAAGGCGAGAAAACCCGCTGGTGGTGGGTCCGCCACGCCCCGGTTCCGGTGGCGGGCAAAATCGTCTATGGCCGCGCCGACGTCGCCTGCGACACCTCGGACGCCGCCACCTTCGCCGCCCAGGCGGCGCGCCTGCCCGAGGGCGCAGTGCTGGTGACCAGCGGCCTCTCCCGCGCGGTGAAGACCCTGGCGGCGCTGGCGGAGGCGGGCTATGCCTGCGACCCCGCCGCGGCGCTGACCGAGCCCGCCTTCGAGGAACGCTTCTTCGGCGACTGGGAAGGCCTCTCCTGGGGCGAGATCGATGCGCTTTCCCCCGGCGCGCCGCTGCGCTTCTGGGAGGACCCCTACGGCTTCCGCCCGCCCGGCGGCGGGGAGAACGCCTTCGACCACGCGGCGCGCGTCGCCGCCGGGGTGGCGCGCCTCAACGCCCGCTTCCCGGGGCGGGAGATCGTCTGCGTGGCGCACGCGGGCAGCATCCGCGCCCAGATCGGCACGGTGCTCGGCCTGCCGCACGAAACCGGCGCCGCTTTCGACATCGATTTCGTCTCGATCAGCCGCATCGACCACTACCACGGCGAACTGGAAGGCATCGCGCGCATCCGCGCGGTGAACGGCCTCTATGTTTGAAAACCGCCCCCTGCCGCCGCTTTCCCTCGTCCTCGGCGGCGCACGCTCCGGCAAAAGCGCGCTCGCCGAATCCTGGGTGGAGGCGGAGGCGAAGCGCCGCAGCGCGACCGCGCTCTACCTCGCCACCGGCCGCGCCTGGGACGCCGAGATGGAAGCCCGCGTCGCCGCCCACCGCGCGCGCCGCGGCGACGCCTGGGAAACCGTGGAGGAACCGCTGGCCGTCGCCGCGCTGCTGCCGACCCTGCCGCCGGGCCGCCCGGTGCTGCTCGACTGCCTCACCCTGTGGGTGACCAACCACATCCTCGAAGACCACGACGCCACGGCGGAGATCGCCGCCCTCGCCGCGGCGCTGGCCCGCGCGCCGGGGCCGGTGGTCTGCGTCAGCAACGAGGTCGGCCTCGGCATCGTGCCGGACAATGCGCTCTCCCGCGCCTTCCGCGACGCCCAGGGCCTGGTCAACCAGGCCGTCGCCGCCGCCGCGCAGCGCGTCGTCTTCGTCGCCGCCGGGCTGCCGCTTACCCTCAAATCCGAATGAAGGATCCCCGCATGAGCGATGACGACCTCAACCGCCGCCACGCCGAAAAGATGAAAAAGCACAAGGCCGCCCGCGACCGCCTGATGGCGGAAAAAACCGTGGAAAAGGGCCTCGTCATCGTCCACACCGGCCCCGGCAAAGGCAAGACCACGGCGGCCATGGGCATGGCGCTGCGCATCATCGGCCACGGCGGCAGGGTCGGCATCATCCAGTTCATCAAGGGCTCCGGCAACTGGGACACCGCGGAACGCCGGGCCCTGGAATGCTTCGGCGACCAGGTGGACTTCCGCATCATGGGCGAAGGCTTCACCTGGGAAACCCAGGACCGCGAACGCGACATCGCCACCTGCGCCGCCGCCTGGGAAACCGCCAAGGGCTGGATCGCCGCGGGCGCGCACAGCATGATCATCCTCGACGAAATCAACATCGCCCTGCGCATGGGCTACCTCGACGTCGCCGACGTGGTCGCCGCGCTCGCCGCCAAGCCGCAGGACATGCACATCGTCGCCACCGGCCGCAACGCCCCCGAGGCGCTGATCGCAGCCGCCGACCTCGTCACCGAAATGGGCATGGTCAAACACCCCTTCCGCGCCGGGGTGAAAGCCCAGGCGGGGATCGAGTTCTAGGGTATAAAAACTTTCCGGAGGGACTCGGTCCCTCCGGACCTCCCCTTGGTTTTTCGCCGCAAAGCGGCAGGCAACTCAGAGATACAAGCCCTGGCCTGGCTTTCCCCAGGGCTTTCGTTTTCAGGCAAACCGCATTATTACCAGGGACCGGGTGAGTTCGGGGAAGGAAGGGCTTAGGCCAATGACCGCGATCATGTTTCAGGGCACCGGGTCGGATGTCGGCAAGTCGATGCTGGTGGCGGGGTTGTGCCGCGCCCTGGTGCGCCGGGGGATGCGGGTTCGCCCGTTCAAGCCGCAGAACATGTCCAACAACGCGGCGGTGACGCCCGAGGGCGGAGAGATCGGCCGCGCCCAGGCGTTGCAGGCGAAGGCCTGCGGCGTGCCGCCGAGTGTGGAGATGAACCCGGTTCTGTTGAAGCCGCAGACCGACATCGGCGCGCAGGTGGTGGTGCGCGGCCAGATGCGCGGCTCGGCGAGCGCGCGGGAGTTCTTCTCCGCCAAGGCGGCCCTGATGCCGGAGATTCTGCAAAGCTTCCGCAGCCTGGAGGCGCAGTGCGACATCGTGCTGATCGAGGGCGCCGGCAGCGCGGCGGAGGTCAACCTGCGCGCCAACGACATCGCCAACATGGGGTTCGCCGAGGCGGCGGACGTGCCGGTGGTGCTGATCGGCGACATCGACCGCGGCGGCGTCATCGCCTCCCTGGTCGGCTCGCACGTGCTGATCTCCGAAAGCGAGCGCGCCCGCATCGCCGGATACCTGATCAACAAGTTCCGCGGCGACGTCTCCCTGTTCGACCCGGCCATCGAGGCGATCCGCGCGCGCACCGGCATGGGCTGCCTCGGCGTGGTGCCGTGGTTCGCCGATGCGGCGAAGCTGCCCGCCGAGGACGCGATGACCCTGGAGAACCGCGACTTCTCGCGCAAGGGCGGGCGCATCGTCGCCGCCGTGCCGCGCATCTCGCGCATCGCCAACTTCGACGATCTCGACCCGCTGGCCGCCGAGCCGGACGTGGACGTGATCTTCGTGCAGTCGGGAGAACCGATCCCGGCGGACGCCACCGTGGTCATCCTCCCCGGTTCCAAGGCCACCCGCGCCGACCTGGAGGTCATCCGCACCGAGGGCTGGGACATCGACATCGCCGCCCACGTGCGGCGCGGCGGATTCCTCGTCGGCCTCTGCGCCGGGTTCCAGAGCCTGGGCACCACCGTCTCCGACCCCGACGGCATCGAGGGCCCGCCCGGCGACACCCCCGGCCTCGGCTACCTCGACCTCGCCACCTCGATGCGCGGCAAAAAGGTGCTGCGCGAGGTGGCGGGCCACGACCACTGGTCCGACAGCGACATCGCGGGCTACGAAATGCACGTGGGGGAAACCACCGGCCCCGGCCTCGACACCCCCTGGGTGACGCTCGGCAACACTGCCGTCGGCGCGATCGACGCCAGCGGCCGGGTGATGGGCTGCTACATCCACGGCATCTTCGCCTCCGACGGCTTCCGCGCCGCCTTCCTCCGCCATATCGCGGGCAGCGACCGCTCCGCCGTGGAATACGACAAACTGGTCGAGACGACGCTCGACAAACTCGCCGACCACATGGAAGCCCATACCGACATCGACGCGATCCTCAAGGCGGCGCGGTAGCGGGGAAAACCAGGCCGGGGCTCTGCCCCGGACCCCGCAAAGGGCCGCGAGGCCCTTTGATCCCCTAACTTTCTTCGCCGCGAAGCGGCAATCGGTATTTCCCGTTGCAGCCGCACGGGACTATGGCGCTGCGCGCAAAAACCAAAAGTTATGGGAGGCGCGGAGGGTCCGCGACCCTCCGCAAAGTTTTTGGTTTCAGCACCCGAGGAACGACGCGAAGCCCGTCACGGGGTCGCGGGGGGAGACCAGGGTGTTTTCGATCTTCGCGGGATCGGCGTAGCCGAGCGACATGCCGCAGGCCATCACTTCGGTGTCCGGGATCGGCAGGTGTTTGCGGATCACCTTGTGATAGGGCACGAACACCGCCTGCGGGCAGGTGTGCAGCCCCATGCCGCGCGCCGCGAGCATGGCGGTTTGCATGAACATGCCGATATCGAGCCAACTGCCGCGTTCCATGCAGCGTTCGACGGTGAAGAACAGTCCGACCGGCGCATCGAAGAAGCGGAAGTTCCGGCCGTGCTGTTTGTGCCGCGCCTCGGGGTCGCCGCGGTCGATGCCGAGGAGGCCGTAGAGCTTCCAGCCGAGGTCCCGGCGGCGGGAGAGGTAGGGCTCCGGCATCGGGTCCGGATAGAAGGCATAGCCCGGCTCCTGCGGGAAGTCGGGGTCGTCGAAGGCGGCGCAGAGGTCGAAGGCCAACGCATCCCGCACCTTGCCCATCGCCACGTAGACCCGCCAGGGCTGGGTGTTGGTGGCGCTCGGCGAGCGGGCGGCGAGGGCGAGGACCTGCTCTACGGTTTCGCGCGGCACCGGCGTGGGCAGAAAGGCCCGCGCCGACTTGCGGCTGGTGATCGCCTCTTCCACCGAGCCCGGCACGTCCGCCCCGGCAGGCCGGGGGTCTTGGGTTCGACTCGTCACGTTACGCACTCCTTTATGCCGATAATGAATCCCCCTACCCCACGAAAGCCAGAACCCCTATCGCCAGTCCCCCGCTGATTGCGCACGCCGTGGCATAGAGCCTGAGCGCGCGGCAGATGTGGTCGATGGTCGCCTCCGCCGCGCCGTCGCCGACCCACGGCGCCTCGATCGCCTCGCCGCCGGGGTAGACGCGCGGGCCGAGCAGCTTGACCCCCAGCGCACCGGCCATGGCGCATTCCGGCCATCCGGCGTTGGGGGAATCGTGCAGCTTGGCGTCGCGGCGCATGGTGCGCCAGGCGGCGCAGCCGTCGGTCTTGGGCCAGAGCGCCGCGGCACCGCAGAGAAAGGCCCCGGCCAGCCGCGCCGGAACCCAGTTCATCGCGTCGTCGGTCAGCGCCGAGGCGCGGCCGAAGTCGATGTAAGTCTCGGTCTTGTGGCCGACCATGGAATCGAGCGTGCTCACCGCCTTGAAGGCGCACAACCCCGGCAGGCCGAGCGCCACGTACCAGAACACCGGCGAGATGATGCCGTCGGAATAGCTCTCGGCGCAGGATTCGATGGCGGCGCGGCACACCCCGGGCTCGTCCAGCAGCGCCGGGTCGCGCCCGACGATCCAGCCCACCGCGGCGCGCCCCGCCTCCAGCCCCTTGCCGCGCAGGGCGCGCGCCACGGCGCGCACGTGCACGTACAAATCCTTCTGCGCGATCAGCAGATAGACGCAAAACGCCTCGATCGCCCAGCCGTAGGGCAGCGCCAACGCCAGGCCGTGCAGCGCCAGGCCGATCGCCGCCATGCCGCCCGCCATGGTCAGAACCAGCGCCACGCCCCTGCGCCGCCGCGCCTCGGGGCCGCGTTGCGGCAGGTTCCACCGTGCATCGAGAAAGGCGATGGCGCGCCCGATCAACGCCACCGGATGCGGCACCCGGTCGTAGAACCCATGCGGGTCGCCCACCGCGGTGTCGAACAGCAACGCGGCGAACAGAATTCCGGCGGGGGAAAGAGTCTCGATCATGGCGCGCCATGATCGGTGCCCCCTCCCCCCGCCGTCAACCGCGATTTGCCGGGGTGAGTGTGAGGTGGAAAACAAAAACTTTCCGGAGGGTCGCGGACCCTCCGGGCCTCCCATAACTTGGTTTTTGCGCGTAGCGCCATAGAGCCGTCACGCGGCGTGACGGTTGCCTGCCGCTGCGCGGCGAAAAACTTGGTTATGGGGGGCGTGGGGGGACCGAGTCCCCCCACGACGTTTTGGTTTTCCCGCTTCCCGTGAAAGCGGGTTGAACCGGCAGAGGTTTCGTCTACCTTGAAGGCATCATGAATGCGCAGGACCTGCTTCTCACCTTTCTCGGTTCCGGCGCCGCGCACTGCGTGGCGGCGGTGGAGGAGCACGGCAGTCTGATCGCCACCCTGTTCTTCACCGGGCTTCTGGGGTCGGTGACCCATTGCGTCGGCATGTGCGGGCCGTTCGTCGTGGCGCAGGCGGCCTGCCGTCTGGAGGACGTTCCCGCCGCCGAAATGCGGGAGTGGCACCGTGTCAAGGGCGGCCTGCTCGCGCCCTATCACCTGGGGCGGATGACCACCTATGCGGCGCTCGGCGGCGTGGCGGGCGGCCTGTTCGGGATGATCCCCGCCGGGCGCGCCGCCAACTGGGCGGGGGCGGCGCTGCTGGCCCTGGCCGCGCTCGGCTTCCTCGGCTATGCGCTGCCGCGGCTGGGGCTGAAGCTGCCCTTCCGCCTGGGGGCGGACAGCCTGTGGGTGCGCGGCATCGACCGCATCGTGCGGCCGTTGTTCGCGCGGCCCGTCGGCTGGCGCGGCTATGGTCTCGGCGTGGCGCTGGGGTTCATTCCCTGCGGATTGGTCTATGCGGCGCTGGCGGCTGCGGCGGCCTCCGGCGAGGCGTTGGGCGGCCTGTTCGCCATGGCGGCGTTCGCGGCAGGCACCATGCCCGCGCTGATCGGCCTGGGGATGATCGGCGGCTGGGCGGCGGACCGCTTCCGCGCCTGGGCGCGGCGGCTGTTGCCGATGCTTTTCCTGGTCAACGCGGCGGTGCTTCTGGCGCTTGCCTGGAGCCTGGCGGCGCGCCCGGTGGAGACCATCGGCGGGCCGTTCGCCCTGACCGGGCCGCACCACGAGACGGTGACCGACGCGGACTTCAAGGGCCGCGTGCTGATCGTCTATTTCGGCTATACCTTCTGCCCCGACGTCTGCCCCACCAGCCTCGCCAACATCGCGGACGCCATCGACCTGCTGACCCCGGAGGAGCAGGAGAAGGTGGCGGCGGTCTACATTTCGGTGGACCCGGACCGCGACACGCCGGAGGCCCTGGCGGAGTACACCAGCCACTTCCACGAGAAGATCACCGGCCTCACCGGCAGCCCGGCCGCGATCGCCGCGGCGGCCAAGGCCTATTCCGCCACTTATGCCAGGGTTGAGGGCCAGGGCGCGGCGGAGTATTTGATGGATCATTCCACCGCGATCTACCTGATGGATGCGGACGGACGCTTCATCCGCCATTTCGCGCACACCGTGGAGCCCAGGCTCCTCGCCCGCGCCCTGAAAACCGCCATAGGAAAAATCCGTTGAGCATTCCCGGCCTGATCCTCGCCGCGCCCGCCTCCGGCTCGGGCAAGACCCTGACCACGCTCGGCATCCTGCGCGCCCTGGCGAAGCGGGGGCTGCGCGTCGCCTCCGCCAAGGTCGGGCCGGACTACATCGACCCCGCCTTCCACGCCGCGGCCACCGCCCGGCCCTGCCTCAACCTGGATACCTGGGCGATGCGCGAGGCCACCATCGCCGGGCTGATCGGCGATCTCTCCCGCGATGCGGACATCATCGTCGCCGAGGGGGTGATGGGCCTGTTCGACGGGGCGATGGTGCCGCCGGGAACGGAGCGCGACGGCTCCACCGCCGCGCTGGCGCGGCTCACCGGCTGGCCGGTGGTGCTGGTGGTCAACGTCAAGGGGCAGGCGGCCTCCGCCGCCGCGGTGGTGCGCGGCTTCGCCGCCCACGACCCGCGGGTGGCGATCGCGGGGGTGATCTTCAACAACGTCGGCATGGGCCGCCACCTGGATATCCTGTGCGAGTCCACCGCCGCGGCGGTGCCGGGGGTGCGCATCCTCGGCGGCATTCCGCGCACCCAGGGCCTCGGCGTGCCGGAGCGCCACCTCGGCCTGGTGCAGGCGCACGAACACCCGGACCTGCCGGGCTTCCTCGACTCCGCCGCCGGGCTGATCGCCGAACGCCTGGATCTCGATACGCTCGCCGCGATGGCGCGCCCCGCCGCCCTGCCAGATGCGCCGCAGCCGGTGCCGGTGCCGCCCTTGGGGCAGCGCATCGCGGTGGCGCAGGACGTCGCCTTCGCCTTCTGCTATCCGGCGCTGCTGGCGGGCTGGCGCGCCGCGGGGGCGGAACTCGGCTTCTTCTCGCCGCTGGCGGACGAAGCCCCCGCCGCCGATTGCGACGCGGTCTACCTGCCCGGCGGCTACCCGGAACTGCACGCCGGCCTGCTCGCGGGCAACGCCGCCTTCCTTTCCGGTGTGCGCGATGCGGCGGCGAAGGGGGCCGCGGTGTTCGGCGAATGCGGCGGTTACATGGCGCTGGGCGACGTGCTGACCGACGCCGACGGCGCGGACCACGCGATGCTCGGCCTGCTGCCGCTCTCCACCAGCTTCGCCAACCGCCGCCTGCACATGGGCTACCGCATCGCCGCGCAGATGGGCGGCGCGCCCTTCGGCCCGGCGGGAACCGCCTTCCGCGCGCACGAGTTCCACTACGCCGCGATCACCGCCGAGGGTCCCGCCGAGCCGCTGTTCGCGGTGAAGGACGCGGCGGGCGAGGACCGCGGCGGCGCCGGGCTGCGCCGCGGCAAGGTGTGCGGCTCGTTCATGCACCTGATCGACCGGGAGTCGTCATGAGCCGTTTCTGGGAGACCAAGAAACTCTCCGAGATGACCCACGCGGAGTGGGAATCGCTGTGCGACGGCTGCGGCAAGTGCTGCCTGCACAAACTCCAGGACGAGGACAGCGGCGAGATCGCCTTCACCAACGTCGCCTGCCGCCTGCTGAATACCGGAACCGCGCGCTGCACCGACTATCCGCGCCGCCGCATCCGCGTGCCCGACTGCGTGCGCCTCACCGCCAAGGGCGCGCACACCTTCGCCTGGCTGCCGCGCACCTGCGCCTACCGCCTGCTCGCCGAGGGCAAGCCCCTGCCGGAGTGGCACTATCTGGTCTGCGGCGACCCGGAGGCGGTGCACCGCGCCGGGGTCTCGGTGAAGGGCCGCTGCGTCGGCGAGGACACCGTGATCGACCTGGAAGACCATGTGGTGGAGTGGGACGACCTGTGATCCTCTCCCTGCTCGCCCGCCGCGCCGCCCCCGCCGCCCTGCCGGCAACCTGGCCGCTTAACGGCGCGGACTGGCCGCTGGTGCTCTCCCGCAGGCCCGGCAGCCGCCGCGTCACCCTGCGGCTGTGCGCCGTCTCCGATACCCTGCGCATCGGCGCGCCGCCGCGCTGCCCCGCCGCCACCATCGCCGCGATGCTCGCCGAACACGCGCCGCTGCTCGCCCGCCGCGCCGCCAAGCTGCCGCCGCGCATCGCGTTTTCCCCGGGCGCGGAAATCCCCTTCCAGGGCGGCGCGCTCACCCTCGTCCACGCCCCCGCCGCCGCGCCCGGCCTCGATGAAACCGCGGCCACGCTGACCCTCGGCGGCAGGCCGGAACACCTGCCCCGCCGCACCGCGGACGCGCTCAAACGCGCCGCGCGAACCCTCCTCTCCACCGCGGCGGAAGAGGCCTTCCACCGCGCCGCGCCGTTTTCCCCCCGGCCGATCCGCCGCATCGCGGTGGCCGACACGCGCGGCCGTTGGGGCAGCTGCGCCGCCGACGGCACGCTGCGCTTCTCCTGGCGGCTCGTCCTCGCGCCGCCGGAAATCCTCGCCTACGTCGTCGCCCACGAGGTCGCCCACCTCGCGGATATGTCCCACTCCCCCCGCTTCTGGCAGATCGTCGCCAAACTCGACCCGGAGTTCGGCCCCCACCGCGCCTGGCTGAAACGCCACGGCATCGCCCTGCACCGCATCGGCCCACCGCTGCGGTAGTCTGGAAAAACCAGGCCGGGGCGCTACCCCGGACCCCGCAAAGGGCCGGAAGGCCCTTTGATCCCATAAGCTCTGGTTTTTGCGCGTAGCGCCATAAGACCGTGCGTCGGCAACGCAGGTGTTGCTTGCCGCTGCGCGGCGAAAAACGAATGGGGGTCTGGGGCCCGCGGCCCCAGCGGGTCCAGGGCGGAGCCTTGGCCTGGTTTTCACCGCGACAAATCTTCCATCACGTCCCGCCAGATGCGGGCGGGCAGCGTGCCGCCGCCGACTTTTTCCATGGGGGAGTTGTCGTCGTTGCCGAGCCAGACCCCGGCGACGTAGCGGTCGGTGAAGCCGACGAACCAGGCGTCGCGGCCGTTCTGGGTGGTTCCGGTCTTGCCTGCGGCGGGGATGGAGAGCTTGGCGCGGCGGCCGGTGCCTTCGGCGATCACGGATGTGAGGATATCGGTCAGCGTCGCCACTGCGTCGGCATCGGCGATACGGCCCGGGCCGCCGCCCGCGGGGCGGTCGAGGACGTGGTTTTGGGCGTCGCGCACGGTTTCGAGGCCGCGCGGCCACACCCCGACGCCGCCGTTGGCGAGCGCGGCGTAGGCGGCGGTGAGGTCGAGAAGGGTGGCGGAGCCGCTGCCGAGCACCACGCTGGGGTTGGCGTCGTCGTCCTGCGGCAGGCCGAAGCGCGCGCAGGTGGCGAGGATGGGCGCGGCCCCCAGGCGCTGCCACAGGCGCACCGGCACGGTGTTGAGCGAGTGGATGAGCGCGGTGCGCAACGTCACCGGGCCGCGGAAGCGGTTGTCGGCGTTGCGCGGCGACCAGCCGCCGATGGTGACCGGCGCGTCGTCGAACACGGTTTCCGGGGAGAGGCCCCGGGAGAACGCGGCGAGGTAGACGAAGGGCTTGATCGTCGAGCCGGGCTGGCGCACCGCCTGGGTGGCGCGGTTGAAGCCGCCCGCCACGTAGCCGCGCCCGCCGACCATGGCGCGCACCGCGCCGGAGCGGTCCATCACCACCACCGCGCCCTCGCCGACGCGGTGTTTCGCGCCGTCGCGGTCGAGGGCGGAGGTCAGCGCCTCCTCGGCGATTCTCTGCGCGCGGGGGTCGAGGGTGGAGCGCACCCAGACGTCGCGGTCCGGCGCGCCGAGGCGGTCGCCCACCGCATCCAGCACCCAGTCGGTGAAATAGCGGGAGAGGCCGCCGCCCCCCGCGCCGATGGCGCTGCGGCGCGGCACGCGGGCGGCGGCGGTGGCGGAGAGGTAGCCCGCGTCCGCCATGTTGCGGATCACCTGGCGGGCGCGCTTGTCCGAGGCCTCGGGCGAGGCGAGCGGGTTGTAGCGCGACGGCGCCTTGAGCGCGCCGATCAGCACCGCCGCCTGGTAGACGTCCACGTCCTTCGCCGAGCGGCCATAGAAACGCCGGGCGGCGGCCTCCACGCCGTAGGTGCCGCCGCCGAAATAGACGCGGTTGAGGTAGAGCGCGAGAATCTGGTTCTTGCCGAACTTCGCCTCCAGCCAGAAGGCGAGGAGGAGTTCCTGCACCTTGCGGTGGATCGTGCGGTCGCGCGACAGGAAGAGGTTCTTCGCCAGTTGCTGGGTGATCGTGCTGGCGCCCTGGCGCACCCCTCCGGCGCGCAGGTTGACCCACACCGCGCGGGCGACCGAAAGCGGCGCGACGCCGAAGTGGGAATAGAACCCCCGGTCCTCGGTGGCGAGCAGGGCGTGGATCAGGTTGGGGGAAATCTCGGCGAAGCGCACATAGCCGCCGTGCAGGTCGCCGTAGGTGGCGAGCAGGCGGCCGTCCGCGGCCTCCACCACCACGGCGGGGCGGCGCGGCTCCCGCGCCGCGGCGTCGATGTCCGGCAGGCCGTAGGCGCAATAGACGAGGTAACCCGCAAGCGCGATGCCCGCCCAGATGCACCCCGCCACCGCCCAGCGCAGGATGGCGCGCCCGCCGGAGCGGGCGGGCGCGGCCTTGCGCGTTTTGGCTTTTGGTCCGGCGCGTCGGGCCATGCTATGGTGATCGCCCTTTCAGAAATTGCGACGTTTTTTCAATGCCCGACGAAACCTACACCGTCCCGCTGAATCCCGGAACCGCCGATCGGCTGAAGGCCGTGGCCGAAGCCCAGGGGATCAGCCCCGAGGCCGCGCTGAACGATGCGCTGGCCGATTACCTCGCCACCTGGGAGGAGCACCTCGCCGACCTCGACGAGGACGATTCCCCGATGCTGCCGTGGTTGAAGCCCGGCGACTAGGCTAGTCGTCCCTTACCCCGGCGGCGCGCACCCCCGGCGGCAGATAGAACATCCGCCCGTACCAGCGCCAGCGCCCATCCGGCCCCGGCAGGGTGCAGTTGATGCGCCCGCGCGTGCCGGTGAAGCCCGCGCTTTGCCGCACCTCGACGCGGCGGCCGAGCACCTCGGTGGTGGTTTCCCCCGGGCTCGACGCATAGCACTTCGCGCCGCGCAGGGAGACCGCGGGATCGGCCACGGTGAAGCCGAAGAGCGGCGGATTGCGCGTGAGCGTCGGGTCCTCGGGAGTGACGTCGGCCACCGGGATCGGCAGCGCGCCGATCACCAGGCGGAAACGGCTTTCGTCGCCATAGGTCTCGTTCAGCGCGAAGCGCGGCAGGAAGAAGCGGTTGTCCGCCGCGGTGAGCACGCCGGAATGCTGGCCGAAGGCGGCGGCATAGGTCTGCGCCGCCAGTCTCTCGGTCTCCGCGTTGGCCTCGCCGTAGGGATAGGCGAAGAGCGTCGGCGCCTTGCCCAGTTCCGCCTGAAAGCGCGCGTTGGACTGCGCGATCTCCGCCGCCGCGGCGGCGGGGGAGAGCTTCGCCATGTGGGCGTGGGTTCTGGAATGCGCGCCGATGGTCACCCCCTCGGCGGCGAGGGCGCGGATCTGTTCCCAGGTGAGATAGCCGTGCAGGCCGCGGTCCACCGGGTCGGTGGCGACGAACACGGTGAGCGGCCAGCCGCGCGCCTTCAGCCGCGGCCAGGCGACGGTGAACACCGAGGCGTAGGCGTCGTCCACGGTGATCGCCACGGTCTTGGGCGGCAGCGGCGCGCCCGCCTTCATCGCCGCGACGATCTCCTCCAGCGGCGCCACGCGATAGCCGCCCTCGGCGAGAATCTGCAAATGCCGTTCGAACTGCTCGACGCGGATGTTGGTGGAGGGAATGCCGTCCTCGCCGAAGCGGTGGTACATCAGCGCCACCGCGGCGGTGGCGTCCGCCGCCGGGGCCTCGGCCCGCGCCGGGGCCGCAGCGCCCACGCAGGCGGAGAACAGAAAGGCCGACAGGCCGCAACGCCGCACAAGCTTGTGAATCATCGAAGTCTCCCCCATGTCGAGACGGAAGCGATTATTACCGCTTCGAAATGCGCGGTCCAGAATTCCCTTTGCCGGAGGCTTGCAATGCCCATGCTCGACGATTCCGCCCTCGCGGCGCTGTTCACCGCGGCGCGCACCCATTCCTATTGGCGCGACGAGCCGGTCGATCCGGATCTGGTGCGCCGCGCCATCGGCCTCGCCGGGCTGGCCCCCACCGCCGCCAACACCCAGCCCGCCCGCTACGTTCTGGTGTCCACGCCCGAGGGCAAGGCGCGGCTCAAACCCCACCTCGCCCCCGGCAACGTGGAAAAGACCATGGCCGCGCCGGTCACCGTCATCCTCGGCATCGATTACGCCTTCTACGAGGCGCTGCCGCGCATGTTCCCCCAGACCGACGCGAAATCCTGGTACGTCGGCAACGACGCCCTGATCGCCGAAACCGCCTTCCGCAACGCCGGGCTGCAGGGCGGCTACTTCATCCTCGCCGCCCGCGCCCTCGGCCTCGATTGCGGCCCGATGAGCGGCTTCGACGCCGACGGCGTGACCGGGGAATTCTTCGCCGGAACGCAAATCCGCGCCAACTTCCTCTGCAACCTCGGCCACGGCGACGCCGCCCGCCTGCACCCGCGCAACCCCCGCTTCGCGCCGGAAGAAATCAGCCGGGTGGTGTGAAAAAAACAAAAACTTTCCGGAGGGTCTCCCTCCGGGGGATTTCCACCCTCAAATCGCCCCACCGGGGCGATTTGTCCCCTTTGGGGACCGGGGTTCCAATACCCTCCGGGCCTCCCATGGTTTTTAGTTTTTGCGCGCAGCGCCATAAGCCCGTGCGGCGAAAAACCAGTTATGGGGTCTGGGGCCCACGGCCCCAGCGGGTCCAGGGCGGAGCCCTGACCTTGTTTTTTTTAAGACATCATCGGCAGGGAAAGGACGCTGTCCGAGAGCAGGGGGTATTTCCGCCCCGCATCGGGGAGCTGATAGTGCCACCACTCGTTCATATAGAACTCCCATCCCGCGGCGGTCATCAGGCCGAGGAGGAGGGCGCGGTTCTTCTGCGCCGCGGCGGAGATGTCGGTGCGGGCGTGGTGCGACTGCGGGGTGAAGTCGTCGAAGCCGGTGCCCATGTCGAGTTCCGCGCCGGTTTCATCGGTGAGAGTGAGGTCCACGGCGACGCCGCGGCCGTGGGTGGAGCCGGTTCTCGGGTCGGCGACGAAGGTGGCGTCCGGGGTATGGTTCCACAGCGCCCACTGCGCCTCGGTGGGGCGGAAGGCGTCGAACACCTTGAGGCGCAGGCCGATCGCGGCGGCGAGGTCGCGGGCGCGTTCCAGCTTGTCCAGGGCATGCGGGTGCAGATAACATGCGGCGCGGCCATAGACCGGCGCGCCGGTGAAGTTGGCGGCGGTGGCGTAGGCCAGGTCCAGGAAGACGCCGTGGTTTTGCCGTGTGACTTCGATCAGCATGGAGGTTCCTTGCGGTCGGGTGAGCGCGGATAACATAGGATTACCGGGCATGCCGGAACAAGTCGAACTTTCGCGCGGCGCGGTGGCGGTGATCGACACCGCGGGCCGCGCCTGCCAGGCCGGGGTGTTCGTGGACGGAGCGCCGCGCGCGGCGTTGCGCGTCGAGATGGTGCACGGTCAGGCCGAGGCGCTGATTCCGCTGCTGCAGCAGGCGCTGGCCGAGGCGGGGGTGGCGTTCGCCGACCTCGCCGCGGTGGTGGCCACCGTGGGGCCGGGGTCGTTCACCGGGCTGCGGGTGGGGCTGGCCGCGGCGCAGGGGCTGGGGCTGGCGGCGGATTGCCCGGTGGTCGGGGTGTCCTCCCCCGCGGCCTGGGCGATGACCCTCGGCGGACCGCTCAGGGTCATTCTCGACACCCGGCGCGGCGACGCCTTCGTGCAGGATTTCAGCGCCGACGGTTTGCCCCTGGCCGAGGCGGCGGTGATGCCCCTGGCCGAGGCGCGGGCCGCGCCGGAGGGACTGCGCCTCGGCGGCGACATCGGCGGCGACGCCGCGCCATCGCTCAGCGGCGTGTTCGCCGCCGCGGGTGTGGCCGCGCACCGGCGGCCGCCGCTGCCCGCCTATCTGCGCGCCGCGGATGCGGTGCCCCTGGCGACGCCGCCGCGATGCACCTGATCGACGCCACGCCGGTCTACGCGCCGGTCCTCGCCCGCCTGCACGCCGCGATGTTCCACCGCCCATGGAGCGAGGGGGAATTTCGCACCCTGTTGTCCTCGGCGGGGGTTCTCGCCCTGCTGGCGGAGTCGGAGGAAGCGGGGCCTGTAGGCTTCGTGCTGACCCGTATCGCGGCCGACGAAATGGAGATTCTGACCATCGGGGTGCGCCCGGAGCAACGCGGCGAAGGCGTGGGGCACCTTCTTCTGAAGCATGCTCTGGCGGCGGCGGCGGAGGCCGGAGCGGCCCAGGCATTCCTCGAGGTTTCCGTTAATAATCATGCCGCTGTGGCGCTTTACACGGCCCATGAATTCCAGATTACCGGAACACGCAGGAAATACTACCTTGAGTTTATCAACAATACGGAAAAGCGCGTGGATGCACACATTATGGCCAAAGGCCTAACCGGCCTCGGAAAAACGCAATAGCCGCCAAATAATTTGTTGTTTTCAAAGGTATTTCATGAGAGTTTTCGGCCGCGGGCAAGGGCGCTCCAACGGCAATCCCTGTCCAGCCGGCAACCGCACCCTCGGCGCCTTCCGGCCGAAACCATCCTTTCGGACTAGACATCCCGCCACAGCGACCTATCGTAAGTATTAAAATCTCGACGCCCCCGGAGAATGTCTTTTTCTCTTAAATCAACCCACAGGGTTGCGGGGATATACCGCGCACCTTTTATTGTCGTCGATTTTGATGTTGATAATGCTTGATGAACATTTTATATAAGCATCGATCCGATGATTAAAGGGGTTCGGTACATGTCTGGGCAAGAGTGCAAGGAAAATCTGCTTCATCTTACGACGCAAATCGTCGCGGCGCACGTCGGCAATAACGACGTTGCCTTGGCTGACCTTCCCGGTTTGATCCGGAATGTTTTTTCGGCCCTCTCGGCGCTTGGGGAAACTCCAGCGGCGGTTGACCGCCCGCAGCCCGCGATTTCGGTCAAGAAGTCGGTGACGCCGGAATTCATCGTCTGCCTGGAGGACGGCAAGAAGCTGAAGATGCTGAAACGCCACCTCAAGACGGCCTACGACATGACCCCGGAAGACTACCGCGAGAAATGGGGCCTTCCCGCCGACTACCCGATGGTCGCACCGAATTACGCGCGGCACCGCTCCTCCCTGGCCAAAAAGATCGGCCTGGGCACGCGGGCGCGGCGCGGGCGCGGCGCGGCGGAGTAAGGCCGGTCCGCGGAAGCGGCGGGCGTTCATGAAACTTTCACCGACACGAACGGCGGGCTGTTGCATACAGTCCGCCGTTGCGCGTTATCCGCATGTCTTTTCATTTGCGCGGATTCGGACTACTGTCGCGGGCGAGGCAAACAGGACGTGATGGACGGAACATGACATCCCGGATTGAGAAGCGATGCCTGGAACTGGGCCTGAAAATGACCGGCCAACGCCGCGTCATCGCTCAGGTTCTTTCCGAATCCGACGACCACCCGGACGTCGAGGGCGTGTATCGCCGCGCCACCCGGATCGACCCGAAGATCAGCATCGCCACGGTCTACCGCACCGTCCGTCTGTTCGAGGAGGAGAAGATTCTCGAACGCCTGGACTTCGGCGACGGCCGCGCCCGCTACGAGGAGATGTCGGAGAACCATCACGATCACCTGATCGACCTGGTGGGGGGCCGCGTCATCGAGTTCCAGTGCAAGGAAATCGAGGAGTTGCAGCGCCGCATCGCGCGTGAGCACGGTTACCGCCTGGTCGGTCACCGGCTGGAGCTCTATTGCAAGCCGCTGGGCGACACGGTGCCCGGCGGCGTCGCCGACGACTGAATAAAAAGACACTCTCCCTGGCCCGGGGGATGGCCTTGCATGCGGCGCAACGGGGATCGGCGCCGCCCTGAGTGGTACGGAGAAACATGGAATCCATCGACGACTTGCCCGGCGGCAGCATGGAGGTTCGTCTGGCGGCGGACCCGCGCGAAATCGACGCCGCGCAGGCCCTGCGCTTCCAGGTGTTCTACACCGACGGCGGCGCGCAGGCTTCGCCCGAGACCGCCGCATCGCAGCGCGACCGCGACGACTTCGACACGGTGTGCGACCACCTTCTGGTGATCGACCACGCCCGCGGCGAAACCCCCGCGGCGTGCATCGTCGGCACCTATCGCCTGATGCGCCGCGAGAACGCGGCGAAGATCGGCCGCTTCTACACCGCAGCGGAGTACGACATCTCCCGCATTCTCGCCCTGCCGGGGGAGATTCTGGAACTCGGGCGCTCCTGCACCCATCCCGACTACCGCACCCGCTCGACCATGCAGATGCTGTGGCAGGGCATCGCCAAGTACGTGTTCACCCACGACATCGCGATGATGTTCGGCTGCGCCAGCATGAGCGGCACCGACCCCCAGGCGCTGGCGCTGGAACTCAGCTACCTCCACCATTGCCACCTCGCGCCGGAGGAATTCCGCCCGCGCGCGCTGCCCGCGCTCTACACGCCGATGGACCTGCTGGCGAAGGGCTCGGTCACGCCGAAACAGGCGCTCGCCGCGCTGCCGCCCCTGGTCAAGGGCTACCTGCGCCTCGGCGGCTTCGTCGGCGACGGCGCGGTGGTGGACCGGCAGTTCAACACCACCGACGTGTGCGTCATGGTCAAGACCGACCTGGTGACGGACAAATACTTCCGCCATTACGACCGCACGGCGCGCGGGGGCACGGTCTGAGCGGCATGCGCAAGGAAGCGGAGCCAACGGCGGCGCGGTTCGGCGAACTCGGGGGTCTGGAGTCCCTGGTCGCGGGGGTGCGGCTTGCGCTGATTTTCCTCTGGCTGCTGATCTGCCTGCCGGTCTATCTGCCCGCGATGCTGCTCTCCGAGCACGCGCAGACGGTGTGCAACCGCGCCTTCTGGAAAGGGGTTCTGCGGCTCGCCAACATCCGCGTACGTGTGCACGGCCGCATCGCCGCGACGCGGCCGCTCCTGGTGGTGAGCAACCACATCTCCTATCTCGACATCCCGGTGCTCGGCAGCCTCATCCCCGGCGTCTTCGTCGCCAAGGCGGACGTCGCGGGCTGGCCCGGCCTCGGCGTGCTGGCGAAGCTCGGGCGCACCGTGTTCGTCGAGCGCAAGCGCGCCGAGGCGGCGCGCCAGAAGGTGGAACTCACCGCACGGCTCGCCCACGGCACGCCGCTCATCCTCTTCCCCGAGGGCACCAGCAGCGACGGCAACCGCGTGCTGCCGTTCAAAAGCACCCTCTTCTCCATCGCCGAGGAATACATCGAGGGCCAGCCGGTGGTGGTGCAGCCGGTGGCGGTCGCCTACACCCACTGCTTCGGCGTGCCGATCGGCTACCTCTGGCGGCACTTCTTCGCCTGGTACGGCGACATGGACCTGGCGCCCCACCTGTGGAGCGTGCTGCGCATGGGCCGCCTCACCGTGGAGGTGAACTTCCTCGAGCCGCGCCTGCTCTCCGCGCTGGGCTCGCGCAAGAACGCGGCGGCGGTGTGCCACGAGGCGGTCAAGGACGCGCTCGGCCGGGCGCACACCGGGCACCGCGCGTGACGCGGGCACGGACATGCTCTAGACTTTTCCGGGCACCGATGAGAAGAGATGGGTTTCAGGAAAACAAAAACGTCGCGAGGGGACTCGGCCCCCTCGCGCTCCCCATTTGTTTTTCGCCGCGTAGCGGCTATCAACCGTCACGCCGCGTGATGGCGTTATCGCGCTGCGCGCAAAAACCAAGTTATGGGAGGCGCGGAGGGTCCGCGACCCTCCGCAAAGTTTTCGTTTTTACGGATCAGCAAGGGACACGCATTTTCCGGTGAGCGACAAGACAGTATTCATCAAGACCTACGGCTGCCAGATGAACGTCTACGACACGGCGCGGATGAAGGACGTTCTCGCGCCGTTCGGCTACGCCGCGGCGGAAAGCCCGGCGGGGGCGGACCTGGTGGTGCTCAACACCTGCCACATCCGCGAAAAGGCGGCGGAGAAGGTGTTCTCCGACCTCGGGCGGCTGCGCGCGCACCACCACGCCAAGGCGGAAGCCGGCGGCCGCATGGTGGTGGCGGTGGCGGGCTGCGTCGCCCAGGCGGAGGGCGAGGCGCTGCGCGCCCGCGCGCCGATCGTCGATATCGTGCTGGGGCCGCAGACCTATCACCGCCTGCCCGAGATGGTGGCGCGGGTGCTGCGCGGCGCGGGCGCGGTGTTCGACACCGAGTTCCCGGCGGAGCCGAAGTTCGACCATCTGCCGCCGCCCGGCGCGGAGGGTCCGTCCGCCTTTCTGGCGATTCAGGAGGGGTGCGACCGCTTCTGCACCTATTGCGTGGTGCCCTACACCCGCGGCGCGGAGTATGCGCGCCCCGCGGCGGAGGTGATCGCCGACGCGCGCCGCCTGGTGGAGACCGGCGCGCGCGAGATCACCCTGCTCGGCCAGAACGTCAACGCCTGGACGGCGGAAGGGCCGCACGGCGGCGCGTGGAGCTTCGGCCGCCTGCTGCGCGAACTGGCGGAGATTCCCGGCCTGGAGCGCCTGCGCTACACCACCTCGCACCCGCAGAGCGTCGATGCCGACCTCGTCGCCGCGCACCGCGACGCGCCTGCCCTGGTGCCGTTCCTCCACCTGCCGGTGCAGGCGGGCGCGGACCGGGTGCTGAAGGCGATGAACCGCGGGCACACCGCCGCCGACTACCTGCGCACCGTGGATGCGCTCAAGGCCGCGCGCCCCGACCTGATGCTCTCCTCCGACTTCATCGTCGGCTTCCCCGGCGAGACCGAGGCGGAATTCGCCGAGACTCTGAAGATCATCGACGCCGTGGGCTTCATCCAGGCGTTTTCGTTCAAATACAGCCCGCGCCCCGGCACCCCGGCGGCGGCGATGCCGGGCCAGGTGGCGGATGCGGTGAAGGTGGAACGCCTCGCCCGCCTGCAGGAAAGACTCGCGGAGATTCAAACGGCGTTCAACCGATCCTGCGTCGGGCGCACCCTGCCGGTGCTGTTCGAGCGCGCGGGCCGCCACGCCGGGCAACTGGTGGGGCGCAGCCCGGCGATGCAGGCGGTGCATGCGGAAGCGCCCGCCGCAGCGATGGGCGCGATCCGCCCAGTGCGCATCGTCGGGGTCGGGCCCAACAGCCTCGCGGGCGTGCTCGACGATCTGGGAGAAAGGGACGCGGCGGAATGAGTGAGTTGCCGAAAACCCCGCGCGGCGTCGCCGCGCGCACCCTCGACCTGGGGGACAACGCGATTGCGGCGGAGGTCTACGGGCCGCACAACGCCCACCTCGACCGGCTGGAAAGCCTGCTCGGCATCGGCTGCGCGCCGCGCGGCAACGCGCTCACCATCAGCGGCGGGGCACGCGCGCTCGACGCCGCGGTGCGCGCGGTGACCGGCCTCGCCGAGCGGGCGCGCAGCGGCCATGGCGTCGAGGCGGCGGACGTGGAGGCGGCGGTGCGGATGATCCGCGACGATGCCGCCGCGCCCGATCTCGCGCTCAAGACCCGCAAGAAGACGATCCAGCCGCGCACCCCGATGCAGGCGGACTACATCCGCGCCATGGGGCGCTTCGACCTCGTCTTCGGCCTCGGCCCGGCGGGCACCGGCAAGACCTACCTCGCCGTCGCCATGGCGGTGTCGAAATACCTGAAGGGCGAGATTTCGCGCATCGTGCTGTCGCGCCCGGCGGTGGAGGCGGGGGAGAACCTCGGCTTCCTCCCCGGCGATTTGCGCGACAAGGTGGACCCCTACCTGCGCCCCCTCTACGACGCGCTCAACGACATGATGCCCGCCGACCAGGTGCAGAAGCGCATCGAGACCGGCGAGATCGAGATCGCGCCCCTGGCCTTCATGCGCGGCCGCACCCTGACCGACGCCTTCGTCATCGTCGATGAGGCGCAGAACACCACCGCGGTGCAGATGAAGATGCTGCTCACCCGCCTCGGCGAAGGCTCGGTGATGGTGGTCAACGGCGACCTCACCCAGGTGGACCTGCCGAAGGGGGTGCGTTCCGGCCTGCGCGACGCGCTGGAAACCCTCGAGGGCGTGGGCGGCGTGGGCGTCGTCGAGTTCACCGACCGCGACGTGGTGCGCCACGGCCTGGTGGCGCGCATCGTCGCCGCCTATGCGGCGCGCTCCCCCGCCTCGCCCTACGAGGCCCCGCCCGGAGGCGGCCATGGTTGAGGACTGCATCCGCATCGGCGGCGCGGACTGGGCCTTCGAGGTCTGCATCGAGGACCCCGCCTGGGACGCCGCCGTGCCCGGCTGGCGCGAAGCGCTCGCCCGCCTCGGCGCCGCCGCGGCGGCGGAGGTTGCGCAACGCGCCGCCGAGGCGGGCTGCGCCGCGCCCGCGGAGACCGCCCTGGCGCTCTCCACCGACGCCGCGGTGCAGGAGCTCAACCGCGACTGGCGCGGCATCGACAAACCCACCAACGTGCTCTCCTTCGCCACCTGGTGGGACGACGGCTGTCCGCCGCCGCCCGCCCCCGGCCTGCCGCTCCTCCTCGGCGACCTGGCGGTGGCGCGCGAGACCCTTCTCGCCGAGGCGGCGGCCGAGACCAAGGCCCCCGCCGACCATTTCGCCCATCTGGTGCTGCACGGGCTGCTGCACCTTCTCGGATACGACCATCAGGACGCCGCCGCCGCACGGGAGATGGAATCCCTGGAAATCCGCCTGCTGGCGGAGATCGGGATCGCCGATCCCTACGGCGGCCTCGACCCGCGCGGAGACAGCGACGATGACTGACCCCACCCCCGAACAACTCCCGGTCCCGGCGGAAGAGCCTCCGTCTCGAAGCGAGCGCTCGTGGTGGCAGGCGTTCAAGGACCGCCTGCCCTGGGTGTCCGCCGCGGGCGGCGAACCCACGGTGCGCGAGGCGCTCGCCGAACTGATCGAGGAAAGCGGCGAATCCGACGCGCCGATCGACGCGCACGAGCGCCTGCTGCTGTCCAACATCCTGCACCTGCGCGACGTCACCGCCGAGGACGTGATGATGCCGCGCGCCGACATCGTCGCGGTGGCGCTGGACACGCCCCTGCCCGACCTGGTGCGCCGCATCGTCGAGGAGGGCGTCTCGCGCATGCCGGTCTACCGCGAGAACCTCGACGACGCGGTGGGCCTCATCCACATCAAGGACGCGGTGCAGCACTTCGTCGGCGAGGACGCCTGCGCGCTCGGCAAGATGCTGCGCCCCATCCTCTTCGTCGCGCCGTCGATGCGGGTGCTCGACCTGCTGCTCGAGATGCGGGTGAAGCGCACCCACATGGCGCTGGTGATCGACGAGTACGGCGGCGTGGACGGCCTGGTGACGATCGAGGACCTGGTGGAGCAGATCGTCGGCGAGATCGAGGACGAGCACGACGACGAGGACGAGCCGGAACTGGTGTTCCGCTCCGACACGGTGCTGGAGGCCGACGCCCGGGTGCCGCTTTCCGAGTTCGAACAGGCGGTGGGCCCGATCCTCAGCGACGCCGACCGCGAGGACGTGGACACCCTGGGCGGTCTGGTGTTCGCTCTCGCCGGGCACATTCCGGCGCGCGGCGAACTGGTGCCCCACGACTCCGGCATCGAGTTCCAGATCGTCGATGCCGACCCCCGCCGCATCAAGCGCCTGCGGGTGCGCAACCTGCCGCCGCGCCCCGGCGCGGCCGCATCATGACCGCACGCCGCGCCGCGGCGCTCGCCGCGCTTGCCGGCGTGGCGGCGGCGGCGGCCCTGCCGCCGCTCTCCGCCCTGCCGCTGCTGCCGCTCTGCCTCTCCGGCCTCTACCTGCTGTGGGCCGCGGCGGATGCCCGGCCGCGCCCGGCGCGGCGGCGCTTCCTCGTCGGATGGGCCTTCGGCGCGGGCTATTTCGCCGCCGGGCTCTACTGGGTGGCGGAGGCCTTCCTGGTGGATGCCGCCACCTACGGCTGGATGATCCCCTTCGCCCTCGGGGGGCTCGGCGTGGGGCTCGGCCTCTTCCCCGGCGCGGCGCTGTGGCTCGCCGGGTTCGCCCCCGCCCGCCCGCTCGCCCGCTGGGCCGGTTTCGCCGCCGCATGGGTGCTCGCCGAATGGCTGCGCGGCTGGGTGCTCACCGGCTTCCCGTGGAATGCGCTGGGCATCGTCTGGGCGCCGCTGCCCGCCTTCGCGCAGGCCGCCGCGGCGATCGGCATGTACGGGCTCTCCTGGCTCGTCGCGCTCGCCGCCACCGCCCCCGCCGCCGGGCGGCTTGCCGCCTTCGGCGCGGCGCGCGGCGTATTACGGGGGTGCGGCGTGCTGGCGCTGATCGTCGCCGTCCAGGGGCTCGCGGGCTGGGCGCGCCTGCCCGCCGGGCCCGCGCCGGCGCACGCGCACGCCGCCCTGCGCCTGGTGCAACCCAACATCCCGCAGACCGAGAAGTGGCGGTCCGCGCTGCGCCGCGAGAACCTGTTGCAGCACGTCCTGCTCAGCCGCCGCCCGGGGTGGGAAAGCCGCACCCTGGTGGTCTGGCCGGAGACCGCCTCCACCTTCCCGCTCGACCTGCCGCAGGATGCCCTCGCGCGCAACCTTGCCGCGCAGGCCGCGCCGCCCGGCGGCTGGCTGATCGCCGGCGCGCCGCGCCGCACCCCGCCGGGAGAACCCTTCCGCCTGTGGAACAGCGTCATCGCGCTCAGCGCCGCGGGCGAAATCGGCGACATCCACGACAAGGCGCACCTCGTCCCCTTCGGCGAATACGTGCCCGGCCACGGCTGGCTGCCGATCGCCAAGCTCGCCGCCGGGCGGGTGGACTATTCCCCCGGCCCGGGGCTGCGCACCGTGCATCTTTCCGGCGCGCCGCCCTACAGCCCGCTGGTCTGCTACGAGATCGTCTTCCCCGGCGCGGTGGCCGACCCGAAGGACCGCCCGGAGTGGCTGCTCAACGTCACCAACGACGCCTGGTTCGGCCTCTCCGCCGGGCCGCACCAGCACCTCGCCGCCGCGGCGCTGCGCGCCGTGGAGGAGGGCCTGCCGGTGGCGCGCGCCGCCAACACCGGCATCAGCGCGGTGATCGACCCCTACGGCCGCATCGTCGCGCGCCTAGCCCTCGGCAGCCGCGGCGTGATCGACGCGGAATTGCCGCGCGCCCTGCCGGAAACGCCGTTTTCGCGCCTCGGCAACGGGGTTCCCCTGGCCCTCGCCGCGATGGGATTCCTCGCCGCGTGCCTTGCAGCGCGATATGGTTTGCATCGAAGGCGTGCAACACCCACATCTTAATCGCCCCTTGCTCGTCTGGGCGAATGGCGGGAGACAGGGGGCTTTCCCGGTTGACGCACATACAACTGCATGTATAGAGTGCGCATAAGTTGATAGATGCCGGGCAAAACGTGGCAGGTTCCACGAGGAGAGGAAAATGCCCAACAAGTCCATCAGAAGCCGCGACCCCGGTCGGTCACGCGGGTCGTCGCGCGGGCGGACGCCGCAAGGCAACCCGAATCCCGTGGACGTGCATGTGGGCAGCCGCATCCGGCTGCGCCGGACGCTTCTGGGGATGAGCCAGGAACGCCTGGGCGACGCCCTGGGGCTGACCTTCCAGCAGGTCCAGAAGTACGAGCGCGGCACCAACCGCGTCGGCGCCAGCCGTCTGTGGGATCTGAGCCGCGTCCTCGACGTGCCGATCAGCTTCTTCTACGAGGACATGTCGGAAGGCGTCGCGGACAAGAGCCCGCGCCTGATCTCCGGTCTCGACGAAGAACCGGAAACGATCGGGACCGACCCGCTCACCAAACGCGAAACCCTGGAGCTGGTGCGCGCCTACTACCGCATCGCCGACCCGACGGTGCGCAAGCGGGTGTTCGACCTCGCCAAGGCTCTGGCCAGCGCCGCCGACGGACCGCAGACCCCCGCCTCCGACGCCTGAGGGCGAGACCGGCCGCCCCCGCCTCGCGCCCCGTCCGGTGAAATTTGCCGGGGCGGCTCTCTTGCATTGCGGCGGCACTTCGGATACGAGAGAACGTTCGCGTTCGCCCGGCGCCCGCGCCGGGTGGGCCTCGGTCGTGTTTTTGCCGTTCATTTCGACCGCACCCCGTCCTGCGGAAAAACCACCGCACCGGGCGGTGCGCGCGGCATCGCAGGGGAGGGGACCGTCGGTGTTCCAGTCGGACTATCTGTTTACCAGCGAATCGGTTGCCGAGGGGCATCCCGACAAGGTGTGCGACCGTATTTCGGACGCCGTCGTCGATACCTTTCTCGCGGCGGACCCGCAGGCCCGCGTCGCCTGCGAGACGTTGGCCACCACCAACCGCATCGTGCTTGCGGGTGAGGTGCGCGGTCCGTCGTCGATCACTCCCGCAACCCTGGAAGAAGCCGCCCGCGACGCGGTGAAGGCCATCGGCTACGAGCAGGACGGCTTCCACCACGCCAACTGCCAGGTCGATGTGCTGCTGCACAGCCAGTCCTCCGACATCGCCATGGGCGTGGACGCCGCCGGCAACAAGGACGAAGGCGCGGGCGACCAGGGCATCATGTTCGGCTATGCGGTGGACGAAACCCCCGAGCTGATGCCCGCGCCGATCACCTATGCGCACCGCATCCTGCAGGACATGGCGGCGGCCCGCCATTCGGGCGCGCGGCCGGAGTTCGGCCCCGACGCGAAGAGCCAGGTGACGCTGCGCTACGAGAACGGCCGCCCGGTGGGCGCGACCTCGGTGGTGGTCTCCACCCAGCATGCCGAAAGCGCCTCCCAGGCCGATATCCGCCGCCTGGTGCGCCCCTTCGTCGAAGCGGTCCTGCCCGAGGGCTGGATGCCGCCGGAGGACGAATTCTACGTCAACCCGACCGGCCGCTTCGTCATCGGCGGTCCGGACGGCGATTGCGGCCTCACCGGGCGCAAGATCATCGTCGATACCTACGGCGGCGCCGCGCCGCACGGCGGCGGGGCGTTCTCCGGCAAGGACCCGACGAAGGTGGACCGCTCCGCGGCCTATGCCGCCCGCTACCTGGCGAAGAACGTCGTCGCCGCGGGCCTGGCCGAACGCTGCCTGATCCAGGTGTCCTACGCCATCGGCGTCTCCAAGCCGCTGTCGGTGTACGTGGAGACCTCCGGCACCGGCAAGCTGCCGGAGGCGGCGATCAGCGCGGCGTTGCAGGACCTGATGGACCTGTCGCCGCGCGGCATCCGCGAGCACCTCTCGCTCAACCGCCCGATCTATGCGCGCACCAGCTCCTACGGCCACTTCGGCCGCACGCCGGAGGCGGACGGCGGCTTCTCGTGGGAACGCTGCGACCTCGTCGACTCCCTGAAGAAGCTGCTGCCGTAACATGGCCGCCCCCGACACCCCGCCGGATGCGCGGGGGCCGCAGTTCTTCGGCCGCCGCAAGGGCAAGGCCCTGCGGCCCGGCCGCGCCCGCCTGATGGAGACCCTCCTGCCGCGCCTCGCGGTGCCGCAGGAAGGCCCGCCGCTCGACCCGGCAGGCCTGTTCGCCCGCCCGGTTTCCGCCTTCTGGCTGGAAATCGGCTTCGGCGGCGGCGAGCACCTCGCCGGGCAGGCGGCGTCCCATCCGGAGACCGGCATCCTCGGCTGCGAGGTCTTCCTCAACGGCGTCGCCCGCCTGCTCTCGTTGATCGACGGCGCCCCGGCGGAGGAAACCGTGCGCATCTGCCACGGCGACGCCCGCGTCCTGATGCCGCGCCTGCCGGACGCCTGCCTCGACCGCGCCTTCGTCCTCTTCCCCGACCCGTGGCCGAAGCTCCGCCACGCCAAGCGCCGCTTCATCGGGCCGGACAACCTGCCGCACCTCGCCCGCCTCCTGAAGGACGGCGCGGAACTGCGCGTCGCCTCCGACGACATGACCTATATCCGCTGGGCGCTCGCCCACCTGATGAACTGCGCGGATTTCGCCTGGATGGCCGAAGGGCCGCAGGACTGGCTCGGCCGGCCCGCAGACTGGGTCCCCACCCGCTACGAACGAAAGGCCCTGAAACAGGGCCGCGCGCCCATCGTGCTGCGCTTTGTCCGCACGCCGAGGAAATGAAAAAACTTCGTGGAGGGACTCGGTCCCTCCACACCTTGTGTCTGGAAGCTGCGGTATATTGATGCGCCGCCGGTCGCTCGCCGCTTCGCGGCAAAAACAAGTCATGGGGAGCGCGAGGGGTCCAAGACCCCTCGCAACGTTTTGGTTTTTCCCCGGCTTCTCCCCAATCCCGAAATTCTTCTTTACACCGGCGGATGATCGTCTAGATTGAGGCCGACATTCTTATTGGAGCGGCCAGCGGGCGCCGATGGGGGTGGGCCGGTGGCCCACTTTTTTTGTTTTTGGGCGCAGGCGTTGGCTGGAACGGAGCGGGAAACCGGAAGACCATGGACATTGCGCGGCACGTGGCGGAGCTGATTCTGCCGTCCCTGGGCGACATGGGCTACGAGTTGGTGCGCGTACAGTTCACCGGAACGACGCGGCGCACCCTGCAGATCATGGCCGAGCGGACCGACCGTGGGGCGATGACGGTGGAAGATTGTGCGGAGATCAGCCGCGCCGCCTCTGCGCTTCTGGACGTGGACGACCCGATCGCCGGGCAGTACGTGCTGGAGGTGAGCTCGCCGGGGCTCGACCGGCCGCTCACCCGCGTCGAGGATTTCGCGCGTTTCGCCGGATTCGCGGCGAAGCTGGAAACGGTGATGCCGGTTTCCGGGCGCAAGCGGTTTTCCGGCCGCATCGTCGGGTTGAACGATGCGGGCGCGGTGGTTCTGGCGTCGGAGGAGAGCGGCGAGGTGATCGTGCCGTTTTCCAACGTCGCGCGGGCGAAACTGATGCTGACCGACGATCTGATCAAGGCAGCGGAAAAAGAGCAAGGTTAAGGATCGACAGGATGGAACGCACAGCGGCATTGCCACGGCCCGAATTGCTTCAGGTTGCGGATGCGGTCGCCCGCGACAAGGGGATCGACCGCGACGAGGTGATCGAGGCGATGGAATCGGCCATTCAGAAGGCCGGGCGGTCGAAATACGGCCATGACTACGACATCCGCGCCACCATCGACCGCAAGACCGGCGAGATCAAGCTCGCCCGTTACGTCGAGGTGGTGGAGGAAGTCGAGGACGAGAACGTTCAGATGGCCGCCGCCGACCCGCGCGCCCAGGCGGCGGGACTCGCCGTCGGCGACTTCCTGATCGATCCGCTGCCGCCCATCGACTTCGGCCGCATCGCCGCGCAGACCGCGAAGCAGGTGATCGTGCAGCGGGTGCGCGATGCGGAGCGTCTGCGCCAGTTCATGGAATTCCAGAACCGCGCGGGCGAGATCGTCAACGGCCTGGTGAAGCGCGTCGAGTTCGGCAACGTCTATGTGGATCTTGGCCGCGCCGAGGCCCTGCTGCGCCGCGACGAACTGATCCAGCGCGAGGCCTTCCGCGTCGGCGACCGGGTGCGCGCCTACATCATGGCGGTGCGGCAGGAGCCGCGCGGCCCGCAGATTTTCCTCTCGCGCACCCATCCGCAGTTCATGGCCAAGCTGTTCGCCCAGGAAGTGCCGGAGATCTACGACGGCATCATCGAAATCAAGTCGGTGGCGCGCGACCCCGGCTCCCGCGCCAAGATCGCGGTGGTCTCCAACGACTCCTCGATCGACCCGGTGGGCGCCTGCGTCGGCATGCGCGGTTCGCGCGTGCAGGCGGTGGTCGGCGAGTTGCAGGGCGAGAAGATCGACATCATCCAGTGGTCCCAGGACCCGGCGACCTTCATCGTCAACGCGCTGGCGCCGGCGGAAGTGACCAAGGTGGTGCTGGACGAAGAAACCAACCGCATCGAGGTGGTGGTGCCCGACGACCAGCTTTCGCTGGCGATCGGCCGCCGCGGCCAGAACGTGCGGCTGGCCTCGCAGCTCACCGGCTGGGACATCGACATCCTCACCGAGCAGGAGGAATCCGAGCGCCGTCAGGAAGAGGTGAAGTCCCGCTCGCAGATGTTCATCGATGCGCTGGACGTGGACGACGTGATCGCCCATCTGTTGGTCGCCGAGGGTTTCACCTCGGTGGAAGAGGTGGCTTTCGTCCCGGCGCAGGACCTGGGCGACATCGAGGGCTTCGACGACGAGATCGCGGTGGAACTGCAGAGCCGCGCCCAGGCCTATCTCGAGGACCGCGACCGCGCCGCCTCGGAACGCCGGGTGGAGCTCGGCGTCGCCGACGATCTGGCGGCGATCGAGGGCCTTTCCCCGGTGATGCTGGTGAAGCTGGGCGAAGCCGAGGTGAAGACCCTGGACGACCTCGCCGATCTCGCCAGCGACGAACTGATCGAGATCGTCGGCGCCGAGGAAATGACCGAGGACGAGGCCAACGCCGTGATCATGGCGGCGCGCGCCCACTGGTTCGCGGACGAGGAAGAGGACGCGGCGGAGCCGGAAGACGGTGAACCCAATCCCTGACATCGTCGAAGACGACGGGCCGCGGCGGCGCTGCCTGGTCTCGGGCGGGCCGCAAGCCGCCGAAGGACTGCTGCGCTTCGTCGTCGGGCCGGAGAACCAAGTGGTCCCCGACATCGAGGAACGGCTGCCGGGACGGGGTTTTTGGTTGAGTGCACGCCGGGATGTGGTAGAAACGGCGGTCAAGCGTAAGGCTTTTCACCGCGCTGCACGCCGCGAAGTGGCGGTGCCCGCCGACTTGGCCGCGCAAGTGGAGCGCCTGCTGCTGCGGCGGTGCCAGGAGTCCCTGGGGCTGGCGCGGCGGTCGGGGCGCGCGGTGTGCGGCTTCGACAAGGTCGCGGCGGCGCTGGGCGAGGGTCCGGGCCGCCTGATCACGGCAGCCGACGGCAGCGCGGACGGCAGCCGCAAGATCGCGCAGGCGGCGCGGCGTGCGGGGGCGAACCCCGCCCCGGTGGCCGCCGCGCTGAACGCCGAAGAGTTGGGTTTCCCATTCGCCCGCGACCGTGCGGTGCATGTCTGGGTGGCGGCGGGTCCGCTCGCGGAGCGGATCGCCCGGGATATGGCGCGGCTTGCGTCGTATCGCGGAATCGACAAGGTTGGTGCGCCGGATTAGGCGCTAAGAACGGCAGATATTCAGGATAGTGATGGCGGACGATACCACGGAAAACGATCGAAAGGCTCCCCTGACCCTGCGCAGCGGAACTCTGGAATTGAAGAAGACGGTTGAAAAAGGCCGTGTTCGCCAGAGCTTCTCGCATGGCCGGTCGAAAGAGGTGAAGGTCGAGGTCCGCCGCAAACGGACCATCGCCACAGGGACTAACGCCGGATTCGGCGCCATCGGCGACGACGGCGTGCTGACCAACCAGGAAAAGGCGCAGCGCCTGCGCGTCCTGCAGGAAGCCCGCCGCGCCGAGGAAGAAGCCAGGCGCGCCGCCGAGGAGGCCGCCCGCCTGGCCGCCGAGGAAGCCGCAAAGCAGGCCGCCGAGGAAGAGGCCGCCCGCCTGGCCGCCGAGGAAGAGGCCGCCCGCCTGGCCGCCGAGGAAGCCGCAAAGCAGGCCGCCGCCGAAGAGACCGCCAAGCCCGCCGCCGAACCGGAAAAGTCCCCGGTGGTGGTGGACCTGCCGCGCCCGGCCAAAGAGGTGGACGCCACCGGCCCCGCCGAGGTGCGCAAGCCCGCAAAGAAAGACGCCGGCAAGGACGAGGCGGACGACGACGAACGCGCCCGCCGCAAGGCCGCGGTGCGCCCCGGCGCGCCCGCCCCGGCCAAGGTTCCGGCCAAGAAGTCCGAGCCGCGCCGCCGCATGGGCAAGCTCACCATCACCGCCGCGCTCTCCGACGAAGACCGCGAGGAACGCGGCCGCAGCCTCTCGGCGGTGCGCCGCGCCCGCGAGAAGGAGCGCCTGAAGCAGCTCGCCATGGCGAAGAGCCAGGAAAAGGTGGTGCGCGAAGTGGTGGTGCCGGAAACCATCAGCGTGCAGGACCTCGCCAACCGCATGGCCGAACGCGGCGCCAACGTCATCAAGACGCTGATGAAGCTCGGCGTGATGGCCAACATCAACCAGATCATCGACGCCGACACCGCGCAGCTGGTGGTCGAGGAGTTCGGCCATTCCGTCAAGCGCGTCGCCGACTCCGACGTCGAGGACGGCCTCAAGGGCGCCCCGGATGCGGAAGGACTGCTGCAGCCGCGGCCGCCGGTGGTCACCGTGATGGGCCACGTCGATCACGGCAAGACCTCGCTCCTCGACGCCCTGCGCGCCACCGATGTGGCGGCGGGAGAGGCGGGCGGCATCACCCAGCACATCGGCGCCTATCAGGTGGAAATGTCCACCGGCGACCGCATCACCTTCATCGACACCCCCGGCCACGAGGCGTTCACCGCGATGCGCGCCCGCGGCGCGCAGGTCACCGACATCGTCGTCCTGGTGGTCGCCGCCGACGACGGCATCATGCCGCAGACCATCGAGGCGATCCGCCACGCCCGCGCCGCACAGGTGCCGATCATCGTCGCGATCAACAAGATGGACAAGCCGGGCGCCAACCCCGACCGGGTGCGCACCGAACTTCTCAGCCACGAAGTGGTGGTGGAAAGCCTGGGCGGCGACGTGCAGTGCGTCGAGGTCTCGGCGAAGAAGCACACCAATCTCGACGCCCTGCAGGAAGCGATTCTGATGCAGGCGGAAATTCTCGACCTCAAGGCCAACCCCAACCGCGAGGCGGAAGGCGTGGTGGTCGAGGCGCGCATGGAGGTCGGCCGCGGCTCGGTCGCCACCGTCCTGGTGCAGCGCGGCACGCTTCACGTCGGCGACATCTTCATCGGCGGCAAGGAGTGGGGCCGGGTGCGCGCGATGACCGACCATCGCGGCCAGAAGCTCGACGACGCCGGGCCGGGCGTGCCGGTGGAGGTCGTGGGCTTCCAGGGGACTCCGGGCGCGGGCGACGACTTCCTGGTCACCGGCAACGAACAGAAGGCCCGCGAAGTGGCGGACTACCGCCGCCGCAAGGACCGCGAGGCGATGCAGGTCAAGACCGCGCGCTCCTCGATGGAGGAGATGTTCGCCAAGATCCAGGCGGGCGAGGCCCAGGAGTTCCCGGTCGTCGTCAAGGCCGACGTGCAGGGCTCGGTGGAAGCCCTGATCGGCACCCTGGAAAAGATCGGCAACGACGACGTGCGGGTGCGGGTGCTGCACGCCGCGGTCGGCGCGATCAACGAATCCGACGTCACCCTGGCCAAGGCGTCCAACGCCCTGGTCATCGGCTTCAACGTCCGCGCCAACGCCCAGGCGCGCGATCTCGCGCGCCGCGACGGCGCGGAAATCCGCTACTACTCGATCATCTACGACGTGGCGGAAGAGATGAAGCGGGCGCTCTCGGGCATGCTGGCGCCGGAATTGAAGGAGCACTTCATCGGCTATGCGGAAATCCGCCAGGTGTTCAACATCACCAAGGTGGGCCGCGTCGCGGGCTGCATGATCACCGAAGGCGTGGTGCGGCGCGGCGCCAAGGTGCGCCTGCTGCGCGACAACGTGGTGATCCACGAGGGCGGGCTCGGCCAGCTCAAGCGCTTCAAGGACGACGCCAAGGAAGTCCGCGAAGGCTACGAGTGCGGCATGTCGTTCGAGAACTACAACGACATCCAGGTCGGCGACGTCATCGAGTGCTACGAAATCGAGGAAATCGCCGTCACCCTGTAAAACGGAAAAACTTCCCGGAGGGACCCGGTCCCTCCGGACCTCCCATAACTTGGTTTTTGCGCGAAGCGCGATAAACCATCACGCGGCGAAAAAAGTTATGGGGAGCGCGAGGGGTCCGAGACCCCTCGCAAAGTTTTGGTTTTACCGGCAACCCCCGCGACCGTTTTTGGGAGGCCCGAGATGATCCAAGCCCCATCGCAACGGCAGCTTCGCGTCGGCGAAGAGATCCGTCATCTGGTCGCCCAGGCTCTGGAGCGCGGCGAGCTGCACGATCCGGTGCTCGACGTGGTTCCGGTGACGATTTCCGAGGTGCGGGTGAGTCCCGACCTGCGGCACGCCACCGCCTTCGTCATGCCCTTGGGCGGCCTGCGCCTCGACGAGGTTCTGGCGGCGCTTTCGCGCAACGCCTGGATGTTCAACAAGCTGGTGGCGCGCGCGTTGCGCCTGCGCTACACGCCGACGCTCGCCTTCATCGCCGACGGGAGCTTCGACGAGGCCTCGCACATCGACGAGGTGCTGCGCCGCCCCGAAGTGGCGCGCGACCTCTCCCGCCCGGAAGAGGGCGATGCGTAAGCGCAAGGGGCGGCCGATCGACGGCTGGCTGGTTCTCGACAAGCCTTACGGCATGACCTCCACCGCGGCGCTCGGCGCGGCGCGGCGCGCCTTCGGCGCGGCCAAGGCGGGACATGGCGGCACGCTGGACCCCCTGGCCACCGGCATCCTGCCGATCGCCTTCGGCGAGGCGACGAAGACCGTGCCCTTCATCATGGACGGGCGCAAGGCCTACCGCTTCACCGTGCGCTTCGGCATCGCCACCGCCACCGACGACGCGGAAGGCGCGGCGACCGCCACCTCGGAGGTGCGCCCCGCGGCGGAGGAAATCCGCGCGGCGCTGCCGCGCTTCCGCGGCGTCATCTCCCAGGTGCCGCCGCGCTTCTCGGCGATCAAGGTGGCGGGCGAACGCGCCTACGACCTTGCGCGCGGCGGCGAGGAACCCGATCTCAAACCGCGGGAGGTCGTGGTGCACGCGCTCGACCTCGTGGAAATGCCCGATGCGGACCATGCGGTTTTCGCCGCGGAGTGCGGCAAAGGCACCTACATCCGCTCGATCGCGCGGGACCTTGCGGCCGCTCTCGGCACCGTCGGACACGTCGCGGCGCTGCGCCGCACGCGCTGCGGCCCTTTTTCCGAGGCCGAGGCGATTTCTCTGGATAAACTATTGCCCCTCGGGCATAGTGCGCCGTCCTTGGACCTCCTGCATTCCGTTTCGACCGCGCTGGACGACATCCCGGCCCTGGCCCTGACGGAAGAGGAGGCCCGCCACCTGGCGAACGGACAGGCTCTGCCGCTTCTGCCCTTGCTGAAGCGCTCGCCCTGTCCCGAAGCCGCCACGGCGCCCGTCGTACGGGCGATGTGCGGCGAGCGGGTGGTAGCGATCGCACGGATTGCCGACCACCGGTTGCAGCCCGTGCGCGTCATTCATACACATGAAGATGGAGATTCCGGTGTCGATCACGCAGGAACGCAAGCAGGAACTGATTAAGGAATACGCCACCGCCGAAGGCGACACCGGGTCGCCGGAAGTCCAGGTGGCGGTGTTGTCCGAGCGCATCAAGAA
Source organism: Oleispirillum naphthae (assembly GCA_027864655.1). GTDB lineage: Bacteria > Pseudomonadota > Alphaproteobacteria > Rhodospirillales > Rhodospirillaceae > Oleispirillum > Oleispirillum naphthae. The sequence goes on along the minus strand of JAQAZG010000003.1, from coordinate 185,700 downwards.
TCTGACCGAACACCTCAAGGAGCATAAGAAGGATTTCCACTCCCGTCGTGGCCTTCTCATCATGGTGGGTCAGCGCCGCCGCCTTCTCGACTACGTGAAGAGCAAGGACGTGAAGCGGTACGAAGGCTTGGTCCAGCGGCTCGGACTCCGCCGTTAAGCCGATGCGGAACCGGTGGGACATCACGGATGTCCCGCCGGTTCGCCTTTCCCCGGTTGGGTTCCGAGGAAAAACGCACACGGCTGCGGATCATCATCCGGCCTCCCCGCGCAGGTGTTTTTGGTTTTCGAGGATGCGCCGCGCAAGGTGCCGCCTCGCGCAAGGAGCCGGGCAAAACCCGAAGGAAACGATGCATGTCTCTTTTCAATATCACCCGTAAGGAACTGCTCTGGGGCGGACGCAAGCTGGTTCTGGAAACCGGCAAGGTCGCGCGCCAAGCCGATGGGGCCGTGGTGGCCACCTATGGCGAAACGACGGTTCTTTGCACCGTGGTCGGCGCGAAGTCGGCCAAGCCGGGCCAGGACTTCTTCCCCCTGACCGTCAACTATCAGGAGAAGGCCTTCGCCGCGGGCAAGATCCCCGGAGGCTTCTTCAAGCGCGAGGGCCGTCCCTCGGAAGCCGAGACCCTGATCTCCCGCCTCATCGACCGTCCGATCCGTCCGCTCTTCGCCGACGGCTACAAGAACGAGACGCAGGTCATCTGCACCGTGCTGTCGCACGACATGGACAACCCGCCGGACGTCGTGGCGATGATCGGCGCCTCCGCGGCGCTGACCATCTCCGGCCTGCCGTTCCTCGGCCCGATCGCGTGCGCGCGCGTCGGCTACAAGGACGGCGCCTACATCCTCAACCCGACGATCGCCGAGATCGCCGAGTCCGAACTCGACCTCGTCGTCGCGGGCACCCGCGAGGGCGTGCTGATGGTGGAGAGCCAGGCCAGGCAGCTCACCGAAGAGATGATGCTGGGCGCCGTGACCTTCGGTCACGAGGCCTTCCAGCAGGTTCTCGATGCGATCGTTTCCCTGGCCGAGAACTGCGCCAAGGAGCCGCGCGACGTGCCGCCGGCCGCTCCGGAAGTTGCGGTGACCCGGGACAAGTTCGCCGCCGCCGGCGTCCGCGACAAGTTCGCCGCCGCCTACGGCATCAAGGCCAAGCTCGCGCGTCAGGACGCGGTCAAGGCCGTGCGCACCGAGGCCGCCGCCCTGTTGGACGAGACCACGGTGGACGCCGCCTCCGCCAAGGACATCTTCGAAGAGATGGAAGCCGAGGTGGTGCGCGGGGCGATTCTCGACACCGGGGTGCGCATCGACGGCCGCAAGAACGACCAGATCCGCCCGATCGAGGCGGAGGTCGGCGTGCTGCCGCGCGCCCACGGCTCCGCGCTGTTCACCCGCGGCGAGACCCAGGCGCTGGTGGTCACCACGCTCGGCACCGGCCAGGACGAGCAGATCGTCGATGCGCTGGAAGGCGAGCACCGCTCGACCTTCATGCTGCACTACAACTTCCCGCCCTACTCGGTGGGCGAGGCGGGCCGCATGGGCTCTCCGGGCCGCCGCGAAATCGGCCACGGCAAGCTCGCCTGGCGCGCGGTGAAGCCGCTTCTGCCTCTGGCGGAGGACTTCCCCTACACCATCCGCATCGTCTCGGAGATCACCGAGTCCAACGGCTCGTCCTCGATGGCCACGGTGTGCGGCGCGTCGCTGTCGCTGATGGATGCGGGCGTGCCGCTGCCGCGCCCGGTGGCGGGCATCGCCATGGGCCTGATCAAGGAAGGCGACCGCTTCGCGGTGCTCTCCGACATCATGGGCGACGAGGACCACCTGGGCGACATGGACTTCAAGGTGGCGGGCACCGAAGAGGGCATCACCTCGCTGCAGATGGACATCAAGATCACCTCGATCACCAAGGAGATCATGGGCATCGCGCTCAACCAGGCGCGCGCCGGCCGCCTGCACATCCTGGGCGAGATGGCCAAGGCCCTGACCAACGCGCGCTCCGAGGTTTCGGGCAACGCGCCGCGGATCACCACCTTCAGCATTCCGAAGGACAAGATCCGTGAAGTCATCGGCACCGGCGGCAAGGTGATCCGCGAGATCTGCGAGACCACCGGCGCCAAGATCGACATCGAGGACGACGGCACCATCCGCGTCGCCGCGGTCGATGCCGGGGCGCAGGAAGAGGCGATCCGCTGGATCAAGGGCATCGTCGCCGAGCCCGAGGTCGGCGCGATCTACACCGGCAAGGTGGTCAAGGTTCTGGAGTTCGGCGCCTTCGTCAACTTCATGGGCAGCCGCGACGGCCTGGTCCACGTTTCGGAAATGGCGCAGAAGCGCGTCAACCATCCGGACGACGTGGTCAAGGTGGGCGACTCCGTGAAGGTGAAGCTGATCGGCTTCGACGACCGCGGCAAGGTCAAGCTGTCGATGAAGGTGGTGGACCAGGAAACCGGCGAGGAAATTCCGCCGGCGCCCAAGGCCAACTGACCGCATCCGTTGCGTTTCCCCCCGCATCCGCGGGGGGAGGCGCGGCAGCCGGGGGGCCGGACCGGACCGGGGCGTTTGCATTTTCGTGACGCCTGGGTTAGAGGTTGCGGCATCGCCGTTCGGGGGAACGGGCGACACCCACGAGACAAGAGGGGACTGCACGCGGGCAAACGCGTGCGGCGTGACAACAACGGCGGGGAGCTTGCCCTTCGCCGGTGCGGGTGGAGAGCGATGGCGTGAAAGCCCTGCAGAAGCTTTGGATCTCCGGAAAGGACGTGTGGCCCTTGGTCGAGGGCGGCAAAGGGATCGGCGTGTCTACCGGCGCGAGCGCCGGAGCGTGGGCCGCGGCCGGCGGCGTCGGCACGTTTTCCGGCGTCAACGCGGACTTCTACGATGAGAACGGCCGCCTGATCCCGATGATCTATACCGGCAAAACGCGCGGCGAACGCCACGAGGAGCTGATCGCCTTCGGCATCCGGGGCGGCACCGCCCAGGCGCGCATCGCCAACGACATCTCCGGCGGCGCGGGCCGCATCCACATGAACGTGATGTGGGAGATGGGCGGCTGCGAGCGCATCCTCGAAGGCATTCTCACCCAGGCCAGGGGCCTGGTGCACGGCGTCACCTGCGGCGCGGGCATGCCCTACCGCCTCGCCGAGATCGCGGCGAAGTACGGCGTCTACTACTACCCCATCGTCTCCTCGGCGCGCGCCTTCCGCGCGCTGTGGAAGCGCGCCTACCACAAGAGCAAGGAATGGCTGGGCGGCGTGGTCTACGAGGACCCGTGGCTGGCGGGCGGGCACAACGGCCTGTCCAACAACGAGAACCCGCGCTCGCCGGAAGCGCCTTATCCGCGCGTCGTCGATCTGCGCCGCGAGATGAACGCCGCCGGGCTCACCGACACCCCGGTGGTGATGGCGGGCGGCGTGTGGTCGGTCTCCGACTTCGCCGACTGGATCGGCAACCCGGAGATCGGGCCCGTCGCCTTCCAGTTCGGCACGCGGCCGCTGCTCACCCGGGAAAGCCCGATCTCCGACGAGTGGAAGACCCGCCTGCTGGAGCTCAACCCGGGCGACGTGCTCTTGCACCGCTTCAGCCCCACCGGCTTCTATTCGTCGGCGGTGCGCAACGCCTTCCTCAACGATCTGGTCGCCCGTTCGGAGCGCCAGGTGGACTTCCGCGCCGCGGCGGAGGGGGAGTTCACCGCGGAACTCGCCTTCGGGCGGCGCGGCCGTTCGGTGTTCCTCAAGCCCGAGGACAAGCCGAAGGCCGAGGCGTGGATCGCCGAAGGCGACACCGAACCGCTGAAGACCCCGGACGAAACCCTGGTCTTCGTCACGCCGGAGACGTCGCGCCGCATCCTCAAGGAGCAGACCGACTGCATGGGCTGCCTTTCGGCGTGCAACTTCTCCAACTGGTCGCAGAACGAGGAGGGCACCACCGGCCGCCGCGCCGATCCGCGTTCCTTCTGCATCCAGAAGACGCTGCAAAGCATCGCGCACACCGGCGACATCGAGCACGAGCTGATGTTCGCCGGGCACAACGTGTTCCGCTTCAAAAGCGATCCGTTCTACCGCAACGGCTTCGTGCCGACGGTTAAGGAACTGGTAGAGCACCTGCTGAAAGGCGGTTGAGCCGCAAGGCTACCGCCGCGTCCTTTACTCAAGAGTCGTTTTAAGAAGCCGACAAACCATAGGTGTTTGTCGGCTTCTTAGTTGCATTTGTATCCGCAATTTGAAATACATTGAGGAGGGAAAAAACAATATTGCGGCAAACGGCCCGCAAGGGGGGGACCGGCCTCGGCCGGTAAATTTGCGCATGTTCAATCGCACACGACCGTTCTCACACGTTCTCGAGCAGCTCCGCTCGGTCAACCTGCGCCCGACGCGGCAGCGTCTGGCGCTCGCCAAGCTTCTGTTCGAAAAGCCAGACCGCCACATCACCGCCGAGACCCTGCACAAGGAAGCCGCGGCGGAAGGCGCGCGGGTTTCTCTCGCCACCGTCTACAACACCCTGCACCAGTTCACCGGGGCGGGCCTGTTGCGGGAAATCGTGGTGGATACCGGCTGTTCGTACTTCGACACCAACACCACCGAGCACCACCACTACTACCACGAGTCCTCCGGCATGCTGGAAGACGTGCCCGGCGACCACCTGCGGGTCACCGGCGCGCCGATGGTTCCCGATGGCACGGTGATCAAACGCATCGATGTGGTGATCCGCCTGGCGGACGCCTGAGGCTACTTCACCGTCTCGCCGCGGTAGACGCCCCAGAAGGCGGCGCGCGGCAGCCAACCGGCATACCCCCCGGCCTCGACGCGGCAGAACGCCGAGCCCTCCGGACACGAAAGCAGGCGGCCGATGACGCCGCCCTCCAACTGTGCGACCGCCGGGCTTTCCGGCCCGGCGGACGCGCGCAGCGGCGTCATCGGGCCGATGATGCGGATCGCCCGCGCGCCGGACAGCATGCTGCGGTGCACCCAGCCCTCGGTGCCCTCCCAGTCGCGGACCTTCCGCCAGTGGTCGAACTCCTGGATGATCTCCACCGGCAGGTCGCGTTGCAGGTACACCCACTCGATGGGATAGCGCACGCCGGGGCCGGAGCGCAGGTTCACCTGCGTCGCGCGCAGCGAGGCGAAACGCGGCAGCCGCAGACCGGTTTCCCCGTTGGGGTCGGCCGCGGCGGCGGTTCCGGCGCACACGCCCACCACGAGGACGGCGGCAACGGCGCGCATCACGGCACGCAAAAACGGACGGCGCATCGGCTCTCGGCCTCTCTCCAGCGGATCGGGTGCCACCATAGCGTCAAGCCCCCCCCGGCTCAACCCCTGGACAAGAGTCTCCGGGATTGGTAAGTCTCGCCAAGCCCGCGGGAGGAACATCCATGAAAAAGCCGATCGTCATCGTCACCCGCCGCCTGCCCGAAGTCGTCGAAACCCGCATGAAGGAACTCTTCGACGTGCGGCTCAACACCGACGACCACCGCATGAGCGCGGCGGAACTGGCGCAAGCGGTGGCGGAAGCCGACGTCCTGGTCCCCACCGTCACCGACGTCATCGACCGCGCCATCCTCGAATCCGCCACGCCCCACTTCAAGCTGATCGCCAACTTCGGCTCGGGCACCGACCACATCGACGTCGCCTTCGCGCAGAGCCGCGGCATCACCGTCACCAACACCCCCGACGTGCTCACCGAGGACACCGCCGAAATGACCATGGCGCTGCTGCTCTCGGTGCCGCGCCGCCTGATCGAGGGCGACCGCCTGGTGCGCGCCGGCAAGTGGGAGGGCTGGGGCCCCACCACCATGCTCGGCAGCCGCGTCTCCGGCAAGCGCCTGGGCATCATCGGCATGGGCCGCATCGGCCAGGCGGTGGCGGAACGCGCGCGCGGCTTCGGCATGTCCATCCACTACCACAACCGCCGCCGCCTCCACCCCTCGGTCGAGGACGCGCTGGAAGCCACCTACTGGGACGAACTGGACCAGATGCTGCCGCGCATGGACGTGATCTCCATCCACTGCCCCGGCACGCCGCAGACCCACCACCTGCTCAACCGCCGCCGCCTCGAGCTGATGCGCCCGACCTCGTACCTGGTCAACACCGCGCGCGGCTCGGTGATCGACGAGGACGCGCTGCTCGAACTCCTCGCCACGCGGCGCATCGCCGGCGCGGCGCTCGACGTGTTCCAGAACGAACCGGCGGTGGACCCGCGCTTCGTCGCCCTCGACAATGTGGTGCTGATGCCCCACCTCGGCGCCGCCACCTTCGAGGCGCGGCACGAAATGGGCCAGAAGGTGCTGATCGACATCAAGACCTTCGTAGACGGCCACCGCCCGCCCGACCGCGTTCTGCCCAACCTGTAGGATGGAGGCGCCGCCGCGCCGTAGCCGATGACGAGCGTACCCGCCTCCCCCACCCACGTGCCGATGGCGACGCTCGCCATCGTCGGCTCGCTGTTCTCGCAGAACCTCGTCGCCGCCTTCGCCAAAACCCTCTTCCCCCTGGTCGGCGTGGAAGGCATGGTGGCGCTGCGCGTCGGCATCTCCGCCCTCCTCCTCGCGGCGATGTGGCGGCCCTGGCGCAACGCCGCGGCGGCGTGGCGGCACCGCGTCAACCTCCTCGCCTACGGCCTCTCCCTCGGGGTGATGAACCTCCTCATCTACAAGGCGTTCGCCCTCATCCCGATCGGCATCGGCGTCGCCATCGAGGTGGCGGGGCCGCTCTTCGTGGTGCTGATCTCCTCGCGCAAACCGCTCGATTTCGTCTGGCTCGCGCTCGCCGTCCTCGGCCTCTCCCTGCTGCTGCCGCTGCACCAGGCCAACCGCGGCCTCGACTGGCGCGGGCTCGCCTATGCGGGCGGCGCGGGACTCTGCTGGGCGCTCTACATCCTCTCCGGCAAACGCATCTCCGGCATCCTCGCCGGAGGACAGGCGGTCGCCATCGGCATGGCCGTCTCCGCCGCCTGCATGGTGCCGCTCGGCCTGCACACCGCGGGCGCGGCGCTGCTGGAACCCTCCACCCTCGCCCTCGGCGCGGTCATCGCCCTCTTCTCCAGCACCCTGCCCTACTCGCTGGAAATGATGGCCCTGCGCTTCCTGCCGCGCTTCGTCTTCGGCATCCTGGTCAGCACCGCGCCCGCCGTCGCCGCGTTCTCCGGCTTCGTCGTCCTCGGCGAACGGCTCACCGGCCCGCAGTGGCTCGCCATCGCCTGCATGGTCGCCGCCTCCGCCGGCAGCGCCGCCATCGCCGCCCGCCCGGCGCGGGCGTAGCCCCCAAAAAAACAAGGCCAGGGGCGCTGCCCCTGGACCCCGCCGGGGACTCGGTCCCCGGACCCCATAACTGGTTTTTCGCCGCGTAGCGGCAATCAACCGTCACGCCGCATGACGGCTCTATCCCGCTTCGCGGAAAAACAAGTTATGGGAGGCCCGGAGGGTCCGCGACCCTCCGGAAAGTTTTGGTTTTTTCGCCCCTCACTCCGCGTCGCGGGTAATGCCGAGGGCCTGCCAGGCCTGGGTGGTGGGCATGACTTCCAGGCTGTTGATATTCACGTGCTTGGGCAGGGAGGCGACCCAGAAGATCGTCTCGGCGATATCTTCCGGGGTCAGCGGGTGCGCGCCCTTGTAGATCGAGGCGGCCTTTTTCTCGTCGCCGTGGAAGCGCACCAAGGAAAACTCGCTCTCCGCCATGCCCGGCTCGATGGAGGTGACGCGCACCCCGGTGCCCGCCAGGTCGCAGCGCAGGTTGTAGCTGAACTGGCGGACGAAGGCCTTGGTCGCGCCATAGACGTTGCCGCCCGGATACGGCCAGCGCGCCGCGACGGAGGCGAGGTTGACCACCGTACCGCCGCCCACTTCGATCAGCGTCGGCAGGAGGGCGCGGGTGCAGTAGGTGAGGCCCTTGACGTTGGTGTCGATCATGCGGTCCCAGTCGTCGAGGTCGCTCGTCTGCGCGGGGTTGAGGCCCTGCGCCAGACCGGCGTTGTTGACCAGGGTGTGGACGCGGGAAAACGGCTCCGGCAACGCGGCGACGGCGGCGAGCACCGCGGCGCGGTCGCGCACGTCCAGTTGGATGGTGTGCACCGCGCACTGGGCGGAAAGCTCCGCCTTCAGCGCCTCCAGGCGCTCGGCCCTGCGGCCGGTGAGCACCAGGCTCCACCCGGCGGCGGCGAACTTGCGCGCGCACGCCGCGCCGAACCCGGCGGTCGCGCCGGTGATGAATACCGTGTTGGGCATGGATATCTCCATTCTGCTTTTTGCGCGTGGGGGCGCGGGGAGGGAATCCGATAAATATGCATACAACCGCCCGGAAACACAAACCGCACCGCCAAAAAACAAAAACTTTGCGGGGAGACGCCGTCTCCCCGCACCCCTCATAACCTCTTGTTTTTGCGCGTAGCGCCATAAGCCTGCAGCGCTTGCCATGAGCGGCATTTTCTGCCGCTGCGCGGCGAAAAAGTTAGGGGGTCAAGGGGCCTCCCGGCCCCTTGCGGGTCCGGGCAGAATCCGGCCTGGTTTTTACCGACCACCGCACGCCGGGCAGGCGGGGTCGCGCGGCAGGCGGACGCGGCGCGCGGTTCCGGCGAGGCCGTCGAAGACCTGGAGGAAGCCTTGCGCGTCGTCGCCGAGGCCGAGGATGAGCTTGAGCACCGCCAGCGCCTGCGCCGCGCCGACCATGCCCGCCACCGCGCCGAGGATGCCGATCTCTTCGCAGGCGCGGCCGTCGCGCGGCGGCGGCGCCGGGTTGAAGCAGCGGAAGCACGGCCCGCCGTGCGCCGGGTCGAACACCGCAAGCTGGCCGGAGAATCCCTGCACCGCGGCGGAGACCAGGGGCTTGCCCTCGGCGAGGCAGGCGTCGCCGAGGGCGAAGCGGCTGCCGAAGTTGTCGCAGCAGTCCACCGCCACGTCGCAGGCCGCCACCAGTTCCGCCGCGTTGGCGGCGGAAACGCGCAGGGCCAGGGCCTCCACCGCCGCATCCGGGTTGAGCGCGGCCAGCCGCGCGGCGGCGCAGGCGGCCTTGGGCCGGCCCACATCCGCGGTCTCGTAGAGCACCTGGCGCTGCAAATTGGACAGCGTCACCGCGTCGTCGTCGGCGATGACGATGCGCCCCACCCCCGCCGCCGCGAGATAGAGCAGCACCGGCGCGCCGAGGCCGCCCGCACCCACCACCAGAACCCGCGCGGCCAAAAGCGCTTCCTGCCCCGCGCCGGAAACCTCCGGCAGCAGAATCTGCCGCGCGTACCGCATGTTCTGGCCGGACGTCAAAGCCATGGCGGGCTCCCTTGCCGAAAAACCAGGCCAGGGGCGCTGCCCCTGGACCCCGCTGGGGACTCGGTCCCCAGACCCCATAAGTTTTCCGCCGCGAAGCGGCTATCGATTGTCGCGCCGCGTGATGGCTCTATCGCGCCACGCGCAAAAACCAAAGCTTAGGGGAGGTGCGGAGGGACCGAGTCCCTCCGCGAAGTTTTATTTTTCCCTCACAGGCCGTCGAACAGCGCGGTGGAGAGGTAGCGTTCGGCGAACGAGGGGATGATCACGACGATTTTCTTGCCTGCGTTTTCCGGGCGTTTGCCGAGTTCGATGGCGGCGGCGAGCGCCGCGCCGGAGGAGATGCCGACCGGCGCGCCTTCGCTGCGCGCGGCGGCGCGCGCGGTGGCCAGCGCGGTGGCGGTGGCGATCTGCACCACTTCGTCGATCAGCGAGGCATCGAGGACTTCGGGGACGAAGCCCGCGCCGATGCCCTGGATGCCGTGCGCGCCGGGCGCGCCGCCGGAGAGCACGGGGCTGTCCTCCGGCTCCACCGCGACGATGCGGACGCCGGGTTTCTTTTCCTTCAGCGCCGCGCCGATGCCGGTCAGCGTGCCGCCGGTGCCGACCCCGGCGACGAGGATATCCACCTCGCCCGCGGTATCGGCCCAGATTTCCTCCGCCGTGGTGGCGCGGTGCGCCGCCGGATTGGCGGGGTTGGCGAACTGCTGGAGGATTTTCGCCTTGGGAAGCTCCTTGGCGAGTTCCTCGGCGCGGGCGATGGCGCCCTTCATTCCCTTGGCGGCGGGGGTGAGTTCGAGGCGCGCGCCGAGCAGGGCGAGCATCTTGCGGCGTTCCGCCGACATGCTTTCCGGCATGGTGAGGACGAGCTGGTAGCCCTTGGCGGCGCAGACGAAGGCGAGCGCGATGCCGGTGTTGCCGGAGGTCGGCTCGATGAGGACGGTGTCCTTGTCGATTTCGCCGCGGGATTCGGCGTCGGCGATCATCGCCAGGCCGATGCGGTCCTTGACCGAGGCGAGGGGGTTGAAGAATTCGAGTTTGGCGAGAATTTCCGCACCGACGCCGTTTTCGGCGGCGAGGCGGGAGAAGCGCACCAAGGGCGTCGCGCCGATGGTGGCGAGCACGTCGTCGTAGATGCGGCCGCGGAAGGCGGCGGAGGGCGGAGGCTGGGTCATGGCGGCTCCTTCAGATTTCGTAGCTCAGGCGTTCGCGGGCGGTGCAGGGCACGCCTTGTTCGCTGGCGCTCTGGCACAGGGCATCGATGCTGAGTTCGTCGAGGCGGGCCATCAGGGAGGCCTGGAGGTCCCCCCACATCGGTTGGATCACCTTGGCGCCGATTTCGGAATTCGGCAGGTCGGCCCCGGGGGAGGCGGCGGCCTCTCCCGCCTGGACGACGCGCACGATGTCGCCCACGGAAATGCGGCGGCGCTCCCGCGCCAGGCGGTAGCCGCCGCGCGGCCCGCGCACGCCGATAAGGATATTGGCGCGCACCAGGGCCTGGAGGGTCTGTTCCAGGTAGCGCCGGGGGATTCCCTGGCGTGCGGTGATCTCGCTGCTTTGCACCGGTTCGCCGCCGGCGTTGTAGGCGATGTCGAGCACCGCCTCGATGGCGAACAGGGTTTTCTTCGACGGGTTGAGCATCTCCGCACCTCCGCCGGAACTATTTGGCGCCAGTGGAGCCGAAACCCCCTGCGCCCCGCCCGGTTTCGGAAAGCGCAGTGCCCATGGACTGCCAGACGATGCGCGACAGCGGCGCCACCACCATCTGGGCGATGCGCTCGCCGGGGGCGATGGTGAAGGACTCCTGCCCCAGATTGATCAGGATCACGCCGATCTCGCCGCGGTAGTCGGCATCGATGGTGCCCGGCGCGTTGAGCACCGTCACCCCGTGTTTGAGCGCAAGGCCGGAGCGCGGCCGCACCTGAGCCTCGTAGCCCGGCGGCAGGGCGATGGCGATGCCGGTGGGCACCAGGGCGCGCTCGCCCGGCGCAAGGGTTCTGGGCTCGGCCAGCGCGGCGAGCAGGTCCACCCCCGCCGCGCCCGGCGTCTGGTATTTCGGCAGGGCCAGGTCCTCGCCGTGCGGCAGGCGCTGCACGGGGACGGCGACGGGAACGGTGACGATACTCATGACAATGCCTCGGCGATACGGTCGGCAAGACGCTGCGCCACCGCCCGCTTGTCGAGGACGGGCCAGGGTTCGCAGGCGTCGGCGGTGATCAGGTGGACGCGGTTGGTCTCGCCGCCGAAGGTGCCCGCGGCGGCGGAGACGTCGTTGGCGAGAATCCAGTCGCAGCCCTTGCGGGCGCGTTTTTCGCGGGCGTGCTCGATCAGGTTTTCGGTCTCGGCGGCGAAGCCGACGACAAGGCCGGGCCGCGCCGCGCCGGGCGCGGCGAGGGTGGCGAGGATGTCCGGATTGGGGATGAGTTCGATCGCGGGCGGCGGCGCGCCGGGGGATTTTTTCATCTTCTGCCCGGCGGGGGCCTTGACCCCCCAGTCGGCGACGGCGGCGGCGCACACCGCGGCGGCGGCGGGCAGCGCCGCCTGGCAGGCGGCGAGCATTTCGCGCGCGGTCTCGATGCGCACCACATCGACGCCCTCGGGATCGGGCAGCGCGGTGGGGCCGCTGACCAGGGTGACGCGCGCGCCGAGCGCGGCGAGCGCCGCGGCGATGGCGTGGCCCTGCTTGCCGGAGGAACGGTTGGCGATGATGCGCACCGGGTCGATCGGCTCCACCGTGGGGCCGCTGGTGACGACGATGTGCCTGCCGGAAAGCGGGCGGCGCGGGTTGAGCACCGCGTCGATGGCGGCCATGATCTCCGGCGCCTCGGCCATGCGGCCGGGACCGAACTCGTTGCACGCCATCGCGCCGTCGTTGGGGCCGACGACGTGGATGCCGCGGGATTTCAAGGTGGCGAGATTGGCTTGCGTCGCGGCGTGCAGCCACATCCGCAGGTTCATCGCGGGCGCGATCAGCACCGGCTTGTCGGTGGCGAGCAGAAGCGTGGTGGCGAGCTGGTCGGCCAGGCCCGCGGCCATCTTGGCCATGACGTCGGCGGTGGCGGGGGCGACGACGAGGATGTCGGACTGGCGGGAGAGCTCGATGTGGCTCATCTCGCTCTCGTCCTTCAGCGAGAACTGGTCGGTATAGACCGGCCCCTGGGAAAGCGCGGCGACGGAGAGCGGCGTGACGAATTCCTTGGCGTTCTCGGTGAGGCAGCAACGCACGCTTGCGCCCTGTTCGCGCAGGCGGCGGATCAGGTCCAGGCATTTATAGGCGGAGATGCCGCCCGCGATGATGAGGAAAACCTTTTTTCCAGTCAGCATGTGTTCAATCCCGGGGATGCCCGCCCTCTTTTGTGGATAATCGACGCCGGGCGGGAAGTAAAGGGGGCCGGACGGAGAAGTTTCACCGCCGCGCCACCAGCAGCGCGAACAGGGCGACGATCAGCGCCCAGGGCAGCCAGGTCTGCACCGCCGAGGTCCTGCGCCGGGTGAGCAGCGCCTTGAGGGTGTCGGGGTGGAGCTTGAGTCCGTCGTCGGTGAACTGGGTGGAGATGCGCTCGGCGCGCTCGATCAAGCGCGGCAGGGTGGCGGCGGCGGAAAGCGTCTCCTCCAGGGTGCGGCGCAGGCGCGCCGGGGCGGAGACGTTCTCGGCCATCCACGCCTCGACCAGCGGGCGGGCGAGCTCCCAGAAGTTGACGTCCGGGCAGAGGCTGCGGCCCACGCCCTCGGCGGTGAGCATGGTCTTCTGCAGGATCAGGAGCTGCGGCTGGACCTCCATGCCGAAGGTCTCGGTCACCTTGAACAGCTGGGAGAGCAGGCGGGCGAGCGAAATTTCCGAGGCGGGCTTGTCGAAGATCGGTTCGGCGATGGAGCGGCAGGCCTGGGCGAACAGCTCGACCGAGCGGTCCTGCGGCACGTAGCCCGCCTCGAAGTGCATCTCCGCGGCGCGGTGGTAATCCCGCCGGAGGAAGGCGAGCAGCATCTCGCCGAGATAGCGGCGCGTCGGCGCGTCGATGCGGCCCATGATGCCGAAGTCCACGGCGATGATCTCGCCCGCCGCGCCGACGAAGAGATTGCCGGGGTGCATGTCGCCGTGAAAGAAGCCGTCGGAGAAGACCATCGTGAAGAAGGCGCGGGCGGCGCGCTCGGCGATCACCTTCGGGTCGAACCCGGCGGCGGCGATGCGGCCGCGCTCGTCGATCGGGATGCCCTCGATCCACGCGGTGGTGAGCACGCTCTTGCCGGTGAGCGCCCAGATCACCTCGGGCACGCGGAAGGTCTCGTCCTCGATGAAGTTCTCGCCGAGTTCCGAGGCGGCGGCGGCCTCGAAGCGCAGGTCCATCTCCATGGCGACGGTGCGTTCGAAGGTCTCGACGCTGTCCACCGGGCGCAGGCGGCGCAGCGAGGGCTGGGCGCGCTCGGCGATCTCGGCGAGCCAGAACAGCAGATCGATGTCGCGGTCGAAGGCGGCCTCGACGCCGGGGCGGATCACCTTCACCGCCACGGTGCGGCCGTCCTTGGTCACCGCGCGGTGCACCTGCGCCACCGAGGCGGCGGCGACCGGGGTTTCGGCGAATTCGGAAAAGAGGTCGGGAATCGGCGCGCCCAGCTCCTCGGCGACGATCGCCCGCACTTCGGCGAAGGGGAACGGCGCGAGGCGGTCCTGCAGCGCCGAGAGATCGTCGGCCACCTCGTCGCCCACCAGGTCGGCGCGGGTGGACAGCGCCTGCCCGAACTTGATGAAGCTGGGGCCGAGGTCCACCAGCGCTCGGGCGAGGCGCTCGCCCGGGCGGCCCGGGGCGCTGCGGCTGGACAGCAGGCGGACGATCCCCGCGATGTGGCGGGTGACCGGCAGGCGGTCGAGCAGGAAGAGCGCGTCGTGGCGCGCCAGAACCCGCGCGATGGTGATGAGACGGGAGGTGTTGCGCAGGGTCCGCAGCATGGTGCGATCCTAGATCCGCCAGCCCGAATGCAGCGCCGCGATGCCGCCCGAATAGTTGCGCACCGTAACGTTGCCGAAACCCGCGTCGCGCATCGTCTGCGCCAGTTCCTCCTGCGCCGGGAACTTGCGGATGCTCTCCGCCAGATAGCGGTACGCCTCGGGATTGTGGGCGATGAGACGGCCGAGCGTGGGCAGCACGGTGAAGGAATAGGCGTCGTAGGCCTTGTCGAGCACCGGCAGCACGACGCGGGAGAACTCCAGGCAGAGGAAGCGCCCGCCCGGCTTCAGCACGCGGTGCGCCTCGGAGAGCGCGCGGGCGATGTCGGTGACGTTGCGCAGGCCGAAGGAGATGGTGTAGGCGTCCACCGAACGGTCGGGCAGGGGCACGTCCTGGGCGTCGATGCACAGCCATTCCAGGCCGTCGATGCCGCGGTCGATGGCGCGGTCCTGGCCGACGCGCAGCATCTCGGTGTTGATGTCGGCAACGATGATCCGCGCCGCGCCGCCCTTTTCCATCACCCGCTTGCGGATGCGGAAGGCGATGTCGCCGGTGCCGCCCGCGACGTCGAGGTAGGTGCGCCCCGGGCGCGGGTTCAGGGCGTCGATCATCGCGCTCTTCCACACCCGGTGCACGCCCATGCTCATCAGGTCGTTCATCAGGTCGTAGCGGCCGGCCACCGCGTCGAAAACGCCGCGCACCAGGCCCGCCTTGGCGGCGGTGTCCACGGTCTTGAAGCCGAAATGGGTGGTCGGGCCGAGGCCGGGACCGGCGGATTTTTCATCGATCGACATGACCGCACCATAGCGGATGCGCCGCCGCCGCACCATGTTGAAAATGCGTTTTTCATCCCCCTCGCCGGGACCGAACATGCCGGAACTGCCGGAAGTCGAAACCGTCCGCCGCGGGCTTCTGCCGATCCTGCCGGGCCGCCGCATCGCGGGCGTTCTGGTGCGCCGTCGCGACCTGCGCCGCACCGTGCCGCTGGACTTCGGTCCGTGCGTCGTCGGCCGCCGCATCGAAGGCCTCGCCCGCCGCGGCAAGGTTCTGCTGTGGGACCTTTCGGACGGCGGCACGGTCTTGATCCACCTCGGCATGTCCGGCCATGTGGAAACCGACCCGCAGGCCCCGCTGGGCCCGCACCACCACCTGCGATTCACCCTGGACGACGGCGGCGCGGTCACCTTCTGCGACCCGCGGCGCTTCGGCTTCGTCGATTACGCCGCGCCGGGAAGCCTCGCCGCCGACCCCCTGCTCGCCCGCCTCGGGCCGGAGCCTCTCGCCCCGGCGTTTTCCGCCGCGGCGCTGGCCGCCGGCCTTTCCGGACGCAGCGGGCCGGTGAAGACCGCGCTGCTCGACCAGGCCCTGGTCGCCGGGCTCGGCAACATCTACGTCTGCGAGGCGCTCTACCGCGCCGGAATCTCCCCCGCCGTCGCCGCGGGGTCGCTTTCCGCCGCGCGCGTCGCCCGCCTTGCCGAAGCGATCGCCGCGGTGCTGGCCGAAGCGGTGGAAGCGGGCGGCTCCTCCCTGCGCGACCACCGCCGCCCCGACGGCACGCTGGGGTATTTCCAGATGCGGTTCGCCGTCTACGACCGCGAGGGCGAACCCTGCCCGGCGCATCCGGACGGGGCGAATCCGCGCCACCGCATCAAACGCATCGTGCAATCCGGCCGCTCCACGTATTATTGTCCCGGCTGTCAGCGCTGAACGGGAACCACGGCATGCGCATCTGGATTCGAACCGCTCTCCTCGCGGCGGGCCTCGCCCTCGCGGCGGCGGCCCCGGCGCAGGCCGCGGGCTTCCTCACCGGGCACGAGGACCTGCCGCTCTTGGCCGGGCTCACCCAGGACCGCGACTCGGTGATGGTGTTCGACACGCCGCAGGGCCGCGTGGTGGAAGCCTTCGCCCAGACGCCGCAATCCGCCGCCGCCGTGCTCGCCGCCTATGCCGAAACCCTGCCGCAGCTCGGCTGGAGCGGAAAGACCGCGGCGAAGTTCGTCCGCGACGGGGAAACGCTGACCTTCGAGGTGGTCTCCAAGGGGCCGCCCACGGTGATCCGCATCCTCATCACCTCGGATTGAAAACGCCGCGCGGAATCGCCGCAAACAAGGCACAAAGCGGTTGACCTGGGCGCGCGGGACGCGTATAAGCCCCCCTCTCGCCAGTGTGCGAGTCTGGATGAAACGAACGGGTTTTCTCAGGTCATGGCCAACCACATCTCTTCCAAGAAGCGGATTCGCCGCAACGAACGGCGCGCCGTGATCAACAAGAACCGCCTCAGCCGGGTCCGCACCTTCGTGAAGAAGGTCGAAGCCGCGATCGAGGCCGGCAACAAGGACGAGGCGCAGGCGGCGTTCCTGGCGGCCATGCCGGAGCTGCACCGCGGCGCCTCCCGGGGCGTCATGCACCGCAACACGGTGTCGCGCAAGACCTCGCGTCTGGCGGCGAAAATCAAGGCGATGTAATCCGGTCTCGGGTTCGCTCGACACCATCGCGGGGCGGCTTCGGGCCGCCCTTTGCATGTGCGGCGGATTCGCCGCGTCTTCCCTGCCGCGCCGACCCCGGCCGCGGCGTACGCCACGGCGGCAAGCCGTCGGCGGTCAAGGGTTTTTCCGGTCCTGCGGCGACGTCGTTGCGCCGCCCGTCCGGCGCGCCTACCATGCCCGCTTCCGGTTTGCGGCGGCGCGGTGGAGGGACCGCGCCGCAACGGAGCGGCAGGAAGGCCGGAAAACACGCCGGGGGGCGGTGCCGGAGCGAATGGGCTGGCGGGACACGCAGAGTCAGTGGGGCAAATGGAACAGCAATGGGAGCGCGTTCAGGATCTGTTGCGGGGTGAAATCGGGGATGCCGCTTACCGCAACTGGCTGCAGCCGATCTGCGTCGTCGAGGCGCAGCGCGATGCGGTCTGCCTGGGAGTGCCCACCCGCTTCATCCGCGACTGGGTGGTCGAACACTACGCGCAACGCATCCGCGAACTGTGGGCGGAGCTGAGCGGCGAATCCGTCGATGTGAGCTTCGTGGTACAGCCGGTGCGGCGCGCCGCCTCCGGCCTGTTGGAGCCGGACCCGGCGGCCTCGGCGGAGGTGATCTCCCTGCCCGCCGTGGCGGAGGCCCCGGCGGAAGACCGCGACTCCATGAACGCGCCGCTCGACAAGCGCTTCACCTTCGACACCTTCGTCGTCGGCAAGCCCAACGAATTCGCCTGGGCCGCGGCGCGCCGCGTCGCGGAATCCGACATTCCGCCGTTCAACCCGCTGTTCCTCTATTCCGGCGTCGGCCTCGGCAAGACCCACCTGATGCACGCCATCGCCTGGCACATCCGCGAGCGCGACCCGGGCCGCACCGTCGGCTACCTCTCGGCGGAAAAGTTCATGTACCGGTTCATCCGCGCGCTGCGCTACCACGACATGATGAACTTCAAGGAACAGCTCCGCTCCCTCGACGTGCTGATGATCGACGACGTGCAGTTCATCAGCGACAAGGACTCCACCCAGGAGGAGTTCTTCCACACCTTCAATGCCCTGATGGACCAGGGCAAGCAGATCATCATCTCCGCCGACAAGTCGCCCACCGACCTCCAGGGCATCGAGGAACGGCTGAAATCCCGCCTCGGCTGCGGCCTGGTGGCGGATATCCATCCCACCAGCTACGAACTCCGCCTCGGCATCCTCGAATCCAAGGTCGAACAGATCAAGTCCGAACAGTCCCGCCCCGACGCCGCCGAAGTCCTCATCCCGCCGAAGGTCCTGGAGTTCCTCGCCCACAAGATCACCACCAACGTCCGCGAGCTCGAAGGCGCGCTGCGCCGCGTCGTCGCCCATGCCCAGCTGATCGGCCGCGACATCACGCTGGAAAGCACCCAGGAAGTCCTCCACGACCTGCTGCGCCAGCGCGAACGCCACCTCACCATCGACGCGATCCAGAAGGAAGTCGCCCAGCACTTCAACATCAAGATCGCCGACATGTCCTCGCCGCGCCGCGCCCGCGCCGTGGCCCGCCCGCGCCAGGTCGCGATGTACCTGGCGAAGCAGCTCACCGCCCGCTCCCTGCCGGAGATCGGCCGCAAGTTCGGCGGCCGCGACCACACCACGGTGATGCACGCGGTGAAGAAGGTCGAGGAACTGATGCAGCAGGACACCGACTTCGCCGAGGAAGTCGATCTGCTGCGCCGGATGCTGGAAAACTAGACCCCCGCTCCCCGAAAAAACCAAAATTTCGCGGAGGGACTTGGTCCCTCCGCGCCTCCCATGACTTGTTTTTCCGCGAAGCGGGATAAACCTGTGCTTGCCGCACGCACGGTCTTACGGCGCTGCGCGCAAAAACCAGGGACATGGGGTCAAGGGGTCCGCGACCCCTTGCGGGTCCGGGCAGAGCCCGGCCTGGTTTTTACCTCCACCGCGCCGCGTTTTCACTTGGGCGGGGGTGTGCGTGTGCTATACTGACCGGCCCTTCTGGTGGGGGTTGTTCCTCAGTTCTCAAGGGATTATTCCGGGGGTTCGGGCGGCTGCGGGGATGCGGCCGGGGGCTCCCGGTTTCCCGACATCACGGGTGAGTCGCACCGACATGAAGCTTTCGATCGAACGCGCGCAACTCTTCAAATCGCTGCAACACGTGCAAAGCGTCGTCGAGCGGCGCAACACCATTCCGATCCTTTCCAACGTCAAACTGGTGGCGGGCGATGCGGGGCTTTCCCTGAACGCCACGGACCTCGACCTCGACATCACCGAGACGGTGCCCGCCGAGGTGGCGGAGCCCGGCGCGACCACGGCGCCCGCGCACATCCTGTTCGACATCGTGCGCAAGCTGCCGGACGGCGCGGTGGTGGAGATCTCCACGCCGGGCGAGGACGGCCAGATGATGCTCACCTCCGGACGGTCGCGGTTCGCCCTCTCGGCGCTGTCGGTGGACGAGTTCCCGGCGATGACCGGCGGCGCGCTGACCCATTTCTTCCGCATCGCGGCGGCGGACCTGCGCGGCCTGATCGACCGCACCCGCTTCGCCATCGCGGTGGAGGAGACGCGCTACTACCTCAACGGCATCTTTTTGCACCAGTCGGCGGCCGAGGGCGTGCCGGTGCTGCGCGCCGTGGCCACCGACGGCCACCGCCTGGCGCGCGTCGAGTTGCCGCTGCCGGAGGGCGCGCAGGGCATGCCGGGGGTGATTTTGCCGCGCAAGACGGTGACCGAGCTGCGCAAGCTGATCGAGGACACCGCGGCGGACATTTCGGTGTCGCTGTCGGATTCGCGGGTGCGCTTCGCCTTCGACGACGCGGTGATGTCGTCCAAGCTGATCGACGGCACCTTCCCCGACTACGAGCGGGTGATCCCCACCGACAACGACAAGGTCCTGGAAGTCGATTGCAAGGCGTTCAGCCAGGCGGTGGACCGCGTTTCCGCGGTGTCGTCGGAGAAATCGCGCGCGGTGAAGGTGCAGGTGCAGAACGGCCTGGTCAAGCTGTCGGCCTCCAGCCCCGAAAGCGGCAGCGCCGAGGAAGAACTGGAAGCGGCCTACGACGGCGCGCCGCTGGAGATCGGCTTCAACGCCCGCTACCTCCTGGACATCATGGGGCAGATCGAGGGCGACGCGGCGCGCTTCGGCATGCTCGATGCGGCCTCGCCCACGGTGGTGCGCGACGTGGCGGATGCCAGCGCGGTGTACGTGCTGATGCCGATGCGCGTCTAGGGCGGGCGGCGCGGGCCTCGTGATGGAGCGTTCGGCATGCCTGCCCAGAGATGCGGGTGCGGCGCGCACCGCGGTGCGGCGGCTCACCCTCACCGACTTCCGCTGTTATGAGCGGCAGCGCCTCGACCTCGGCGCCGCGCCGGTGGTGCTGACCGGGCCGAACGGCGCGGGCAAGACCAACCTTCTGGAAGCGGTGTCCTTCCTCACCCCCGGCCGGGGCCTGCGCCGCGCGCGGCTGGCCGAGGCGGTGCGCCACGGCGCGCAGGCGGGC
This sequence comes from Oleispirillum naphthae, assembly GCA_027864655.1. GTDB lineage: Bacteria > Pseudomonadota > Alphaproteobacteria > Rhodospirillales > Rhodospirillaceae > Oleispirillum > Oleispirillum naphthae. The sequence continues at coordinate 165,560 of JAQAZG010000003.1, read as the reverse complement.
TGGGCGGTGGCGGCGGAAGTGGAGAGCGCCGGACAGAGCGTGGCGGTGGGCACCGGCTGGAGCGGCGAGGACGGCGAGAGCAAGCGCATGGTGCGGATGGATGGCCAGCCGCTGCGCAGCCTGGCGGATCTCGGACGGGTGCTGCCGGTGCTGTGGCTCACCCCGGCGATGGACCGCCTGTTCATCGAGGGCGCATCGCACCGGCGGCGCTTCCTCGACCGCATGGTCAACGCGCTCGATTCCGGGCATGCGGAGCGCGCCGCGGCCTATGTGCGGGCGATGCGCCAGCGCCTGACGCTGCTGAAGGAAGGCCGCCGCGACGATGCCTGGCTCGCGGCGCTGGAATCGGTGATGGCGGCGCAGGGCGTGGCGGTGGCGGCGGCGCGCTGCGACTGGGTGCTGCGGCTCGCGCCCTTCGCGGCGGCGGGCCACGGCCCCTTCCCCGGCTGCGGCCTGGCGCTGGCGGGCGCGCTGGAGGCGGAACTCGCCGAAGGCGCCTCGGCGCTGGCGGTGGAGGACGGCTTCCGCGCCCGGCTGCGCGCCGCGCGCGGCCTCGACGCGGCGGCGGGCGCCACCACCGGCGGGCCGCACAGAAGCGACCTCGCGGCGACGCATCTCGGCAAGGAGATGCCGGCGCAGTTGGCCTCCACCGGCGAGCAGAAGGCGCTGCTGATCGGCCTGGTGCTGGCGCAGGCCCGCGTGCTGGCGCAGGGGCGCACCGCGCCGCCGCTCCTCCTGCTGGACGAGGTGGCGGCGCACCTGGATGCGGAACGCCGCGCCGCGCTGTTCGATACCCTTGCCGGTTTTCCGGGGCAATCCTGGCTCACCGGCACCGATGCGGCCCTCTTCGCGCCCTTGCAGGGCCGCGCCCAGTTTCTGGCGGTGGAAGCCGCCGCCGTGACGGGGGAAACCCCGATGACCAAGGACTGAATCCGTTGAGCGACATCACCATGCCTGCGACCGAAACCTACGATTCCCAGTCGATCAAGGTCCTCAAGGGACTGGAGGCGGTGCGCAAACGCCCCGGCATGTACATCGGCGACACCGACGACGGCTCGGGCCTGCACCACATGGTCTACGAGGTGGTGGACAACGCCATCGACGAGGCGCTGGCGGGCTATTGCGACCGCTGCGACGTCACCCTCAACGCCAACGGCTCGGTCACCGTGCGCGACAACGGCCGCGGCATCCCGGTGGACATCCACAAGGAGGAAGGCGTCTCCGCCGCCGAGGTCATCATGACCCAGCTGCACGCGGGCGGAAAGTTCGACCAGAACTCCTACAAGGTCTCGGGCGGCCTGCACGGCGTCGGCGTCTCGGTGGTCAACGCGCTGTCGGAATGGCTGGACCTGCGGGTCTGGCGCGGCGGCCACGAATACTTCATGCGCTTCCGCCACGGCGACGCCGAGGCGCCGCTCGCCCAGGTCGGCGCCGCGCCCAAGCGCGACGACGGCAGGCCCTTCACCGGCACCGAGATCACCTTCCTCGCCTCGAGCGAAACCTTCACCATGACCACCTACGACTTCGCGACGCTGGAACACCGGCTGCGCGAACTCGCCTTCCTCAACTCCGGGGTCTACCTGTCGCTCACCGACGCCCGCACGCCGGAAAAACGCACCGTGGACTTCCACTACGAGGGCGGCATCGAGGCGTTCGTGCGCTACCTCGACCGCACCAAGACGGCGCTGCACTCCCCGCCGATCACGATGAGCGGCGAGAAGGAGGGGATCGTCCTGGAAGTCTCCATGGAATGGACCGACTCCTATCACGATTCCACGCTCTGCTTCACCAACAACATCCCGCAGCGCGACGGCGGCACCCACCTCGCGGGCTTCCGCGCCGCGCTCACCCGCTCGGTCAACGCCTACGCCAACGATTCCGGCATCGCCAAGCGCGAAAAAGTGGCGCTCACCGGCGAGGACATGCGCGAGGGCCTCTCCTGCATCCTCTCGGTCAAGGCGCCGGACCCCAAGTTCTCCTCGCAGACCAAGGACAAGCTGGTCTCCTCCGAGGTGCGCCCGGTGATCGAGGCGATCGTCGGCGACAGGCTCACCCAGTGGTTCGAGGAACACCCCACCGAGGCGAAAAAGATCATCGGCAAGGTGATCGAGGCCGCCGCGGCGCGCGAGGCGGCACGCAAGGCGCGCGACCTCACCCGCCGCAAGACCGCGCTCGACGTCGCCACCCTGCCGGGCAAGCTCGCCGACTGCCAGGAACGCGACCCCGCGCTCTCCGAACTCTTCCTGGTGGAGGGCGATTCCGCCGGCGGCTCCGCCAAACAGGGCCGCGACCGCGCCAACCAGGCGATCCTGCCGCTCAAGGGCAAGATCCTCAACGTCGAACGCGCGCGCCGCGACAAGATGCTCTCCTCGGCGGAAATCGGCACCCTGATCACCGCCATCGGCACCGGCATCGGCGCAGGCATCGACCGCGACGACTTCGACATCGACAAGGCGCGCTACCACAAGATCATCATCATGACCGACGCCGACGTGGACGGCGCGCACATCCGCACCCTGCTGCTCACCTTCTTCTTCCGCCAGATGCCGGAACTCATCGAACGCGGCTTCCTCTACATCGCGCAGCCGCCGCTCTACCGGGTCAAACGCGGCGAAACCAAGGGCCGCTACCTCAAGGACGACCGCGAACTCGAGGACTACCTCACCGACAGCGGCGTCGCCGACGCGGTGCTCGTCCTCCACGACGGTCAGCAGATCGCCGCCAACGACCTCAAGCACCTCACCGAACGCTGCCGCTCCGCCAAGCACCTGCTCACCCCGCTGTCGCGCTCCGTGCCGATGCACATCGTCGAACAGGCGGCGATCGCGGGCGCGCTGGAACCCCACGTGCTCGACGACAAGACCACCGCCCAGGCCGCGGCCAACCATATCGCCCAGGTGCTCGACGCGCTGGAGCCGCCCTACGCCCGCGGCTGGAGCGGCGAACGCTCCGCCGAAGGCGGCCTCACCTTCAAGCGCATCCTGCGCGGCGTGCCCCAGGTGGTCACCCTGGAACCCACCATGCTGGAAAGCCCGGAGGCGCGCCGCCTGCGCACCGTGGCGGCGGAACTCGCGGACTTCTTCACCCACCCCGCGACGCTGAAAAGCAAGGACAAGGAAACCCGCATCGACGGCCCGGTGGCGCTCGCCGACGCGGTGATGGACGCAGGCCGCAAGGGCATCACCATCCAACGCTACAAAGGCCTGGGCGAAATGAACCCCGACCAGCTGTGGGAAACCACGCTCGACCCCAATGCCCGGACCCTGCTCCAGGTCACCGTCCGCCAGGCCGACGAGGCGGAGGATATCTTCTCCACCCTCATGGGCGACGTCGTCGAACCCCGCCGCGACTTCATCGTCGAAAACGCGATGAACGTAGTGAACCTGGACGCGTAGGGGCGGGATGGAATCAAAAACCAGGCCGGGCTCCGCCCGGACCCGCGAGGGGCCGGAAGGCCCCTCGACCCCATAACTTATTTTTCGCCGCGTAGCGGCAGGCAACATCCCCCGTGGCAACCGCACGGGCTTATCGCGTTGCGCGCAAAAACGAAAAGTTGGGGGAGGCGCGGAGGGACCGAGTCCCTCCGCAAAGTTTTGGTGTCACCCCGGCACCTTCAGCAGGTCGGCAATGGAGACTATGGGCAGGGCGTGGGCATAGGCGAAGCCGGTGAGGCGGTCGCCTTTGGCCATGGTTCCGTCGGGGTTGGTGACTTCGCAGAGCACGCCCGCGGGGGGCAGCCCGGCGCGGCGCATCAGGTCGAGGGTGGCTTCGGTATGGCCCTGGCGTCCGGCGAGGCCCTGCGGGTTGGCCGCCAGCGGGAAGACGTGGCCGGGGCGGGCGAGGTCTTGGGGTTTGGCTGCCGGGTCGGTGGCGGCCTTCACCGTGGCGACGCGGTCGGCGGCGGAGACGCCGGTGGTGACGCCGCTCGCCGCCTCGATGGAGACGGTGAACGGCGTGCCGTAGGCGGACGAGTTGTCCGCAACCATGGGCGGCAGGCCGAGTTGGCGGCAGCGTTCCGCGGTGAGGACGAGGCAGACGATGCCGGAGCCTTCGCGTATGAGCAGGGCCATTTGCGCGGCGGTCAACGTATGGGCGGCGAAGATCATGTCGCCTTCGTTTTCGCGGTCCGGGTCGTCGGTGACGACGACGCCGCGCCCGGCCTTGAGCGCCGCGACGGCGCGGGCGACGCGGTCGGCCGCGGCATCGGGGCTACAGAACGGGACTTCGGGGGTATAGGACTTTACGACGGTCTGATTCATGGTTCTCACATGCTCCGTAAGCAATGAGCCTGAATCAGGGCAATTCAGAGACTTGCGGCGAGCCGCAAACGCGGACGGTCCGGCCCGCGGGTTCCCCCGCGCGGCAAGCCGTCTACCCATTCTCTTCCATCCGGACTGTACCGTCGGCTCCGGTTTCGCACCGGATCTGCTGACCCCGCCCCTTGGGGGGACGGGCGCTCGCGGGCTTTCCTCTTGCGAGGGATTACCGCCGGTCGGGAATTGCACCCTGCCCTGAGAACAAGCATATCGTTGGCAGAGACTATCGTGCCGCGCCCGCGCCCGGTCAACCCCTATCCGGCCAAAATCTGGACGGAGCCGACGCGGCGTGCGACAGTCTTGATACGCCCTGATTTTTTCGAGGTTGAGGCACCCGCCGCATGTCCGTCCCGCCGACCGAGACGACCCCAGAAGCCGCCGACCCCGGCCCGTACCGCCGCGTCGCACTGCCGGTGTCCGGCATGGGCGACGCCGCGGCGGCGCAGCGCCTCGCCAACCGCCTGCGCCGCATGGAGGGGGTGATCGCGGTGGAGGTGTCCCCCGGCCTGGACGCGGTGAGTCTGACCCTGGACCCGGCGCGCGCCACCTTGCCCGAGGTGGTGCGCGAGCTGGAGGGACTGGAGGTTGCGGTGATCGACGCCCTGGTGCCGCTCTCCATCCGCGGCATGACCTCCAGCGCCTGCGTGGTGCGGGTGCGCCATGCGCTGGAGACGGTAGAGGGCGTCATCGAGGCGCAGGTCAACCCGGTGCTGAACCGCGCCGACGTGCGCCTGGTCTCCACCGCGCGCGACGTGGAGGCCCTGATGCAGGCGGTGCGCCGCGTGGGCTACGGCGTCACGCCCTTGGGCGAACACGGCGCGGTGGCGGATGTGGAGAGCGCGGCGGCCTACGGCTTCGGCGCGGGGGCGAGCCGCGTGGAGTCCCTGATGCTCGGCATCGTCGGAGTGCTCACCGTGCCCTTGCTCGCAAACCTCGCCTGGCGGGTGCTGGGCGAGGGCCCGCTGTTCGGCGTGGTGTGGGCGTTCCTGCTGTCCTCGGTGGTGCTCTCGCTGGGCGGCGCGCGCTATGTGTTCGGCGCGTGGCGGGCGATCCGCGAGCGCACCGCGACGATGGACATCCTGGTGGTTCTCGGCAGCGCTTCGGCTTTCTTCTACAGCGTCATCGCGTGGATCGCCATGGGTCCGGCGGGGCGCAACCTCTATTTCGAGACCGCCGCGGCGATCATCGCCTTCGTGCGCCTGGGCAAGTGGCTGGAAGCGGTGGTCAAGCACGGCACCACGCGGGCGATCCGCTCGCTGATGGAGCTGCGCGCGAAGAGCGCCCGGGTGATCCGCGACGGTGCGCTGGTCTCCAAGCCGATCGAGTCGGTGGCGGTGGGCGACGTGGTGCTGGTGAAGCCCTACGAGCGCATCCCGGTGGACGGGGCGATCGTGCGCGGCGAGAGCACGGTGGACGCCTCGATGATCACCGGCGCGGGCCTGCCGGAGGACAAGACGGTGGGCGACCTGGTGACCGGCGGCACGATGAACGGCGGCGGCACCTTGCATGTGGAGGCGCGGCGCGCCGCGGCGGACTCCACGCTGGCGCGGATCATCGCCCTGGTGGAGGAAGCGCAGGCCCGGCGCGTGCCGTTGCAGCGTTTCGTCGATCGCACCACCACGATGTTCGTGCCGGTGGTGCTGGGGATCGCGGCGTTCACCCTGTTCGCCTGGCTGGCGCTCAACGCCCCCTTCGCCGAGGCGGTCAACGCCGCGGTTTCCGTGCTCGTCATCGCCTGCCCGTGCGCCCTCGGCCTGGCCGCGCCGACGGCGCTGGTGGCGGGCACCGGCGCGGCGGCCAAGGCGGGCATTCTGATCCGCGACATCGACAGCCTGGAAAAGGCCTACCGCGTCGATACCGTGCTGTTCGACAAGACCGGCACGCTGACCGAGGGGCGGCCCTTCGTCACCTCGGTGGAGGCCCTGGACGGCGACGTCTCGCGCCTGCTTTACCTCGCCGCTTCGGCGCAGCAGGGCAACGAGCATCCGCTCGGCCGCGCCATCCTGGAGTATGCGGAAAACTACGGCATCGTGCCCGCGGCGCTCAAGTCCTTCGAGGCGATACCCGGCCGCGGCGTGCGCGCCGCGCTCGAGGGCCACACCGAGGTCCTGATCGGCAACCGCCCGCTGATGGAGAGCGCGGGCGTGGATATGGACGTCGGCGAGTGGATCGTGCCGATGCTGGCGATGAAGGGCCGCTCGGCGATCTGGGTGGCGGAAAACGCCCGGCTGATCGGCGGACTCTCGGTATGCGACCCGCTGCGGGTGGATGCGCGGCGCGCGGTGGCCGCCCTGCAGAAGGACCGCATCGCCTGCGCCGTGGTTTCCGGCGACGCGGACTCCGCGGTGGCGGCGGTGGCCGAGGCGCTGGCGATCAAGAACGCCTTCTGCGACGCCCTGCCGGAAACCAAGACCCGCATCGTCCGCCGCCTGCAGCGCATCGGCCGCAGCGTCGCCATGGTCGGCGACGGCATCAACGACGCCCCGGCGCTGGCGCAGGCGGACCTCGGCATCGCGGTGGGGTCCGCCGCCGATGCGGCGTTGCAGAGCGCCGACATCACGCTGTTGCGCACCGACGTGATTTCCGTCACCAACGCGCTGGCGGTGGCCCGCGAAACCTGGAAGAAGATCCGCCAGAACCTGGCGCTCGCCTTCGTCTACAACCTCATCGCCCTGCCGCTCGCGGCGCTCGGGCTGCTCAGCCCGGCGGTGGCGGGCGCGGCGATGGCCGCCTCCAGCATCAGCGTGGTGCTCAACGCCTTCCTGCTCACCCGGTGGAAGCCCCAGCTCCCCGACGCCGCGCCGCCGGAGGCCCCGCTCGACCCCTGCCGCACCGCCTTTGCGCCGATGCAGGGGGGGGACAAACCCGAAACGCCGTGCTAAAACGACCCCCAGCGCATGCCATAAGGAAGCCACGATGACGACGCCGCCGTTCTCTCCCATTCTCATGGGCGGCTTGCTGTTGCGGGCGATTCCGCCGGAGCTGGTGCAGCCCGTCGCGGAGCGTCTGGCCCGCCGCCTGCAAGACCGCCACCCCGGCATTTTCGAACGCCTCGCGCCGCTTGGCCCGCGCAGCTTCGCCATCGACGTCACCGACCTGCCGTGGCTGTTTCTCCTCTCCGTGGCGGAAGGCGAGGGCCATGTCGAGGTGCGCGCCAAGTCCGACGAAACCGCGGCGGATGCCCGCATCCACGCCCCCCTGAAGGTGCTGTTCGGCTTGCTGGACGGCAGCATCGACGGCGACGCGATGTTCTTCACCCGCGACCTCGCCTACGAGGGCGATACCGAGGCGGTGGTGGCGCTGCGCAATGCGCTGGACGGCGCGGACGTGGACTTCATCGCCGACATCGCCTCCGCCTTCGGGCCGCTTTCCGGCGCGGCGCAGGCGGTGGCGGAAAAGGCGCTCGCCGGGTTCTCCCGCGCCGAGGCCGACCTCGCGGCGGTGGGCGAGTCGCTGATCCAGCCGGTGGTGCGCCGCACCGACGCGCAGGCCCGCCGCATCGAGGAACTGGAAGAACGCTGCGCGCGGCTGGAAAAGGCCTTGCGCCGGGTCAAGACCATGCCTACCTGAGAACGGTTCTCAAAATCCCCGCGCCCGCCGAAGGAGGCTCCGCCATGACACGCGTCGCCCGCGATCCGTCCCGCCCGGTCACCACCCTGGAACTGGTCTGCCCGGCGGGAACCCCCGCCGCCCTGCGCACCGCCGTGGATGCGGGCGCGCACACCGTCTATTGCGGCTTCCGCGACGAAACCAACGCCCGCAACTTCCCCGGCCTCAACTTCAACCGCGCGGAACTGCGCGAAGGCGTGGCCTACGCCCACGACCACGGCGCCGACGTGCTGGTCGCGATCAACACCTTCCCCGAGGCGGGCAACCTCGCCCCCTGGCACCGCGCCATCGACGACGCGGCGGAGATCGGCGCAGACGCCGCCATCCTCGCCGATATCGGCCTCGTCGCCTATGCCCGCGACAACTGCCCCAACATCCGCCGCCACCTCTCGGTGCAGGCCGCGGCCTCGACGCCCGAGGGCATCAACTTCTACGCCCGCGAGTTCGGCATCTCCCGCGTCGTGCTGCCGCGCGTCCTCACCCTGCCGGAAATCAAGGAGCTCAACCGCCACACCGATGTGGAGACCGAGGTCTTCGTCTTCGGCGGCCTGTGCGTGATGGCGGAGGGCCGCTGCTCGCTCTCCTCCTACGTCACCGGCAAATCGCCCAACAAGACCGGCGTGTGTTCCCCGGCCAGCCACGTCGCCTACGAGGAACACGGCTCCGGCCTCGATTCCAAGCTCGGCGGCTTCACCATCAACCGCTTCGCCGAGGGCGAACCGGCGGGCTACCCCACCCTGTGCAAGGGCCGCTTCTCCGCCAACGACAAGGTGAGCTACCTGTTCGAGGAGCCGGTGAGCCTCAACCTCCTCACCATGCTGCCGGAAGTGGCGGACGCGGGCGTCACCGCCCTCAAGATCGAAGGCCGCCAGCGCGGCAAGGCCTATGTGGAAAAGGTGGTGCGCGCCTTCCGCAAGGCGGTGGACGCGCTCGACCGCGGCGAACAGCTGGACGCCGCGGCGATCGCCGACCTCACCGAGGGCGGCCGCGAAACCGCGGGCGCCTACAAGAAAGCCTGGCACTGAGCAAGGAGCGCCGCACCGTGACCGCCGCACAGACCGCAAAGCTCACCCTCGGCCCGCTCTTGTTCAACTGGAGCAACGAAAAACGCCAGGACTACTACGCCCGCGTCGCCGACGAGGCCGACGTGGACACCGTGATCCTGGGGGAAACCGTCTGCTCCAAGCGCACCCCCTTCCAGGAGCCGCACTGGCCCGGCCTGATCGACCGCCTGCAGAAGGGCGGCAAGGAAGTGGTGCTCTCCACCCTCGGCCTCATCCTCTCCAGCCGCGAAATGAACGACATGCGCGAGACGGTGGCGGACGAGAACCTCTACTTCGAGGCCAACGACATCGCCGTGGACGACATGCTCAAGGGCCGCCCCCACATGATCGGCCCGATGATGAACGTCTATAACGAAGGCACCCTCGCCCGCCTCGCCGCGGGCGGTGCGGACCGCGTCTGCGTGCCGGTGGAAATGTCGGGCCACGCCATCGGCGTGCTCGCGGGCGCGGGCATCATGGATGTGGAGGTCTTCGTCTTCGGCCGCATGCCGCTCGCCATCGCCGCGCGCTGCTATCACTCGCGCATCCACAAGGTGCCGAAATCCAATTGCCGCTACGTCTGCGGCCTCGACAACGACGGCCTCGCCATCGATACCCTCGACGGCAAACCCTTCCTCACCGTCAACGGCACCCAGACGATGTCCTACACCGTCTCCAACCTCGCCGCGGAAATCCCCGAAATGCTCAAAATGGGGGTCAAAAGCTTCCGCATCTCGCCTCACGACGTGGACGTCGTCCGCATCGCCCGGCAGTTCCGCGGCATCATCGACGGAACCGCCGACCCGCAGGACCTCCTCGACGAAACCGACGGCCTGATCGACGGCGCCCCCAACTCCAACGGCTTCTTCTACGACGAGGAAGGCCTGAAATACAAAAACGCCGAGTAGGGGCGGGAAAAACCAAAACTTCACGAGGGGACATTTCCGTCTTGGGAACGCCCACCGGGCGTTCCCACCGCCTCCGGCGGTCGGCTCCAATCCCCTCGCGCACCCCATAACTTTTGGTTTTTGCGCGTAGCGCGATAAACCCGATGCCCGATGCAGCAGGGGATGATTGCCGCTGCGCGGCGCAAAAAAGTTATGGGGTCAAGGGGCCTCCCGGCCCCTTGCGGGTCCGGGCGGAGCCCGGCCTGGTTTTCCCCGCCTCACACCCCATCCGGCAGCTTCGACCGCATCATTTCCCTGCGGTCGAATTTGCGGCCGTCGGTGACGAAGGTGCCGTCGCCGATGGCGTGGAGGGTTCTTTTCTCCTTGCGGGCGGAATCGAGGTAGGCGGCAAGTCCTTCCAGCACCACGATGTTGTGCCGTTCGACGATATCGGCGACGCGGCATTCGATGTTCGCCAGGCATTCCCCGATCAGCGGCGCGCGCACCTGCGCGGCCTTGATCCGGGTGAGTCCGAATTTCCCGAACTTGTCCGTATCCCGTCCGGAGCAGGTGCCCACGCCGACCACTGTGTCGAGCATGTCCACGGTGGGAATGGCGATCACGCATTCCCGCGACTCCCGCAGCGCGGCATAGGAGTGGTTCCACGGGCCGGTGGTGATGGCGAAGGACGCGGCAAAGTCCAGCACCATGGTCCAGCTGATGGTCATTACGTTGTCCTTGCGGCCGTCGTTCGTCGTGACCAGAACCACCGGTCCGGGTTCCAGCAGCGTGAACGCCTTGCCGATCGGCAGAGTTTCCATGCCCGCCTCCGTTCAACAGGGGCCAACCGCCCCCAAGCCTACCACCTCACGGCATCGCTGGCTCCGTTGGCCCGGGCAAACGGCGCACTCTTCGCAATATCGCTTTCACACACCCGGAAAACACCCCATATCAGCCGCATGACCCAAGACTTCTGGAACACCCGCTACCGCGCCGCGGGCTTCGCCTACGGCCGCACGCCCAACCGTTTTCTCGCCGCGCACGCCCACTTGCTGCCGCCCGGCGGGCGCGTGCTCCTGCCGGCGGAGGGCGAAGGGCGCAACGCCGTCTTCCTCGCCAAACAGGGCTTCGCCGTCACCTGCTTCGACCAGTCGGAAGTCGGGGTGGAAAAGGCCAAGGCCCTGGCGGCGAAAAACCGCGTGAGCATCGCCGCGCTCGCCGCCGACGCCCTGGCCTTCGACTACCCGCCCGGCTACTACGACGCCGTGGCCCTGATCTTCGCCCACCTGCCGCCGCGGGTGCGCCACCACCTCCACGCCAAGACCGTCGCAACCCTCAAGCCCGGCGGCCTCGTCCTCCTCCAGGCCTTCTGCACGGAACAGCTCCACTACGCCTCCGGCGGCCCCAAGGACCCCACCATGCTCTACAGCGAAGCCACGCTGCGGAAGGACTTCGCCGCCTGCGCGGAAATCCTCCTCCTCGAAACCGTTCTCGAAACCCTCGACGAAGGCCCCAGCCACCAGGGCGAGGGCGCGGTGATCTCCCTCATCGCGCGGAAATAAAGCCCGGCCTGGACGCGCGGCGAAGCAAGTGGTAACCGGGACTCACCCTCTCCGCTTCTCACCAGGACCGATCCCCATGCGCGTTCTCATCGTCCTCGCCCACCCCCGCCTCGGCAGCTTCAACCACGCCATCGCCGCCGCCGTCGGCGCGGCCCTGGCGGCGGAAGGCCACGCCGTCGATACCTGCGACCTCTATGCCGAAGGCTTCGACCCGCTGTTCGCCGCCGACGAACTCAACCGCGACTGCGAACTCCCGCCGCGCCTCGCCGCCGAGATCGACCGCCTGAAAGCCGCCGACGCGGTGGTGATCGTCCACCCCAACTGGTGGAGCCAGGCCCCGGCCATCCTCAAGGGATGGCTCGACCGCGTGCTCCGCGTCGGCGTGGCCTACCGCTTCGGCGCCAACGAAAAGGGCGAGGGCGTCATGGTCTCCCTACTCAACACCCAAAAAGCCCTGGTCTTCACCACCTCCAATACCCCCCAGGCGGCGGAACAGGCCCTCTACGGCGACCCGCTGGACACCTATTGGAAACGCTGCGTCTGGGGCGCCCTCGGCATCCCCACCCAACGCCGCAACTTCGAGCCGGTAATCCTCAGCACCCCGGACCAACGCGCCACCTGGCTCACCGAAGCCACCCAACTCGCCCGCGAAACGCTGTGCTGATTCCGGGTGGATAAAAAACTTCGTGGGGGACCTCAGGCCCCCCACACCCCCCATAACTTGTTCTTCGCCGCGCAGCGGCAATCAACCCCTGCTGCATCAGGCATCGGGCTTATGGCGCTGCGCGCAAAAAAACAGATCATTTCCGCTCTGCGCCCATTCACGACATTCCATGCTGATGGAAGCCGTTCCAAAAAGCAGCCATGAACTGGCAGTGACAGGACCCCCATTACGCCAGAACCCAGGAGAACCATTCAATCCACGTCATATGTTCATCTATGACTAGATGAAAGTCTTATGGAAGAGCAGAATAAAGGTGAGATCTATAAAATTCGGAGAGAAAATTGACGGTCACGCTGGCTTGGGAACGCCGCCTCACAACGTACTCCGAGATCGTTTTTTGCTCTGATAGTCGGTTGTCGGGCGGAGGTAATATCGACGTTTGCCAGAAGTTGTTCCCCCTTCCTCGTGAAGATGCGGCAATAGGTTTCTGTGGCAGCACATTGATCGCTTATCCACTCATCAATCAATTCATATCTTATATTAAAAATTATAAGAAGAATATAGACCGGGCACTTGACGGCTCGGAGCTGCCACGCCGCTTTGCGGCACTCGCCAATAAATTTTTGAACTCATACATTGATCCTGTCGATCTTGAGCGGGAACTCTTAGAGACCTCTTTCCTGATCGGTTGCTTTTCGTGGCGTCACGGGCACCCCATTATCAACAAAATTCGCTTCGACAATGGCGCGAAGCAGTTTGTGGCTTCTAGCTCATCCTTTCCCAAGAGAATAAGTGAGAGACTTCATCGCGAGGTCAAGCAGTTTGGCATGATCGGTGACCTTCAGCATCAATATTATCAGGAACTCGGCCAGCACATTGACTACGGCTCGGCAGACAGGATCAACATGGAGCCGTTCTGCGCCCTTAATTCTATGCTTAATAATCCGGTCTATACGGACCGCCGCAGAGACCTGAAAGGGGTCATCGGCGGCGCGCCACAACTTCTCAAAGTCTACCCATTCTTTAGAACCATCGAGTTTGCTGTTCATTGGCCGGACGCTACAAGCGGTAGGCTGTTCCTCAATGGCCGAGAGGTATTTGATTTCGAGAAAATTCAGCTTCCGCAACTCGATGCAAGGACACTCGATGCGCGCTATCCGCTCGAAAACCTAGCGCAGGCGTCAGAGCTAACGCCTCCTGACGAAGACATGGTGCCACCCAGAAACGGCGCTCCGGAATCGGCCCTTGTGATCGACCATTGAGCCCCTCCCCAGCTCAAATATGAACTTGGTCTAATCGTTGCGTTCGTTACAATTGTCGCCATATGGCCGACTGTCCGCTTCCGGCCCACTGCCGATGCAGCAGGAGTTGCTGGCCGTGTCGCGTTGAGAGGCTGAGTTATGGGGGGCGCGAGGGGATTGGAGCCGACCGCCGGAGGCGGTGGGAACGCCCGGTGGGCGTTCCCAAGGCGGAAATGTCCCCTCGTGAAGTTTTTCCCTTTTTTCCCTTCCTTTTTCCCACCCGGAGCGCCAGTTTCGGCCAGGAGAGTCATAACCGGAGAGGCGGTGGATCGTGTCTGGAGAGGAAGCGCGGAACGATTATTGTTTTGCCTGCGGCAAGGCCAATCCCATCGGGTTGAAGCTGAAATTCTGCGAGCGGGGTGGGCGATACGTTTCGATTTTCACGCCGGGGCCGGAGCATCAGAGTTACGAGGGGGCTTTGCACGGCGGCATCATCGGCACGGTGTTGGACGAGGTGATGGGCCGGGTGCACTGCAAGCACGGTTTGAAGGTGGTGACCGCGCGCATGGAGACGCGCTATCGCCATCCCACGCCGGTGGGGCAGGCGCTGACCGTCAGCGGCTGGGTGGTGAAGGAACGCGGCAAGCTGATCGAGATGGCGGGCAGTATCGCGCTGCCCGACGGCACGGTGACGGCGGAAGCCAGGGCCAGCCTTCTGGTCATCGGCACCATCGACCCCGCGGAATTCCAGGACGACTGTCCGGCCTGCGGTTGAGTTGCCGCCCCGCGAAAAATAAAACTTTGCGAGGGGACATTTCCGTCTTGGGAACGCCCACCGGGCGTTCCCACCGCCTCCGGCGGTCGGCTCCAATCCCCTCGCGCACCCCATAACTTGTTTTTCGCCGCGCAGCGGCTATCAACCGTCGCGCCGCGTGATGGTTCTATCGCGCTACGCGCAAAAACCAGTTATGGGGTCTGGGGACCGAGTCCCCAGCGGGGTCCAGGGGCAGCGCCCCTGGCCTGGTTTTTCCCGCTTCACAGCGCGAGTTTGAACTGTTCCCCCCGGCGCGGCGGCGGGCGGAAGAGGTCGGTGCGCAGGTTCGGCCGGGGTTTATCGAGGCCGAGGCGTTTGCAGGCGTTGGCGAAGCGCAGGTGGAGGAGGTCGGCGATCGGCCCGGTGCCGCGCATGCGGAAGCCGAAGCGCGCGTCGTTGAGGCAGCCCTGGTGAGTCTGGCGGATGAGGGAGAGCACGTGTTCCGCGCGGTCCGGCGCGTGGGTGGCGAGCCAGTCGGAGAACAGCTCGGTGAGGTCGTAGGGCAGGTGCAGCAGGGTATACCCGGCGCTGGTGGCCCCGGCATTGTGCGCCGCGGCGAGAATGGCCTCCATCTCGTGGTCGTTGAGCGCCGGGATCATCGGCGCGGACATCACGGTAACCGGGATTCCCGCGGCGGAGAGGGCGCGCATCGCCTCCAGCCTGCCTGCCGGAGGCGTGGCGCGGGGTTCCATCACCCGCGCCAGGTCGCGCTCCAGCGTGGTGAGGGAGAGGGCGACGGCGCAGAGCCCCCTGGCCGCCAGGGGGGCGAGGATGTCGATGTCGCGCACCACCATGGCCGACTTGGTGGTGATGGTGAAGGGGTGGTTGAAGTCGCGCAGCACCTCGAGCACGCGGCGGGTGAGGCGCAGGCGGCGCTCCACCGGCTGGTAGGGGTCGGTATTGGTGCCCATGGCCAGCGGCTGCATCGGCTTCTTGCGGTAGGCGGCGCGGCAAAGCTCCGCCTCCAGCAGTTCGGGGGCGCGGGACTTGGCGAACAGCCGGGTCTCGAAATCCAGCCCGGAGGAAAGCCCCAGCCAGTTGTGGGAGGGCCGGGCATAGCAATAGATGCAACCGTGCTCGCAGCCGCGGTAGGCGTTCAGGGAGCGGTCGAAGGGAATGTCCGGGCTGTCGTTGCGGGTGATGACGCTGCGGGCCGCATCCTCCTGCACCGTGGTGGAGAGCGGCGGCAGGTCCGGGTCGTTCCACGATTCCCAGCCGTCGTCCACCACCTCGCTCGCGCGCGATTCGTAGCGGCCCGCGCGGTTCAGCCCCGCGCCGCGCTTGCGGGAGGCCGCAATGTGCGGCTGCGCCTTGAACGGAATGTGCTCCATGCCCGAAAGCATGCCGCGAAAGCCGGGAGACGGCAAGAACAAAAATGGAACATAAAAACGTTGCGAGGGGTCTCGGACCCCTCGCGCTCCCCATAACTTTTCGCCGCGAAGCGGCAGTCAACCGTCACGCGGCGTGATGGCTCTATCGCGCTACGCGCAAAAACCAAGTTATGGGAGGCGTGGAGGGACCGAGTCCCTCCACAAAGTTTTCCCTGCCGTTACCGCCGCACCACCAGCACTTCCTTCGACAGGCGGGCCTGGTCGAGGGCGGCGAGGTTGTTGGCCTGCATGATCGTGCGCAGGGTGTCCACATATTTGACGCCGCGTTCGGAGTACTTGTCCAGGGTCGCGGTGAGGTCGTAGCCGGAGGCGCCGAGCGCGCGCTGCAGGCGGAAGCGTTCGTACGCCGCGTGGGTGTTGAGGTTGCGCACGTAGGCGGCGATCGCCCCCTTGACGCTGGCGAAGGCGCGGATTTTGTGGGTTTCGCCCTCATCGCGGGCGGCGGGGACGATGCCGCTGTGGTCGTCGGACCAGGTCCACTGGCCGAACAGGGCGTTGCCCTCGCGCACGAAGCGGGAGGTGCCCCAGCCGCTTTCCTCCGCCGCCTGGGCGAGCATCAGCGAGGGCGGCACGCCATCGACGCGCAGCAGCAGTTCCTCGATGTTCTCCGGTTCGGTCTTGTAGGCGCGGGCGAGGTCGGCGAGCCGGCGGGAATCGCGGGCGGAGAACGGCTCGCCCGCCGCCGCCTTCGCCTTGAGGGCGAGCAGGTGCTTGCGGTCCGCCTCGATATCCGCGTTGATTTGCAGCGCCAGCGGCAGCAGGGTGCGGAAGAATAGGCTCTTTTTCAGATCGACGTTCTGCAGGTGCACGAGATCCTTGGGCAGGCTCTTCATCACCAGGGAGGGCACCTCCTGGTTTCCGGCGAGCACCGCGTCCCAGTCGTAGCCTTCCGCATCGAAGCGGGCGGCAAGGGCGAGCGACTCCTCGGGCACCACCTTCGGCGCCACCGCCTTGGCGGTGCGGACTTCGCGCACGTTTTCGATCACGGCCAGTTTCGCCTGCGGCGCGGGCGGCGCGACCGCGGCGAGCGCACCCAGGCCCAGCGCGACGGCAGCCGCCGCGAAGGCCAGGGCGACGCGCGGGCGCGCGCTAGCGTCGGGAAAGGTCGTGCTGGTCAATGATCTCGTCTCCGTTGCTGTTGACCCGGCCGGTTCAGTTACGCACAAAAATGGTTAGCAAATCGTATGCCGTTACGAGACCTGCCGCACCGCGACGACTTCCGGCACGTAGGTCTTGAGCATCGCCTCCACGCCGTTCTTCAGCGTGATCGTCGCGCTCGGGCAGCCGGCGCAGGCGCCCTTCATGCGCAGATAGACGATGCCCTCGTCGAAGCGGTCGAACACGATGTCGCCGCCGTCGCGGGCCACCACCGGGCGGACCCGGGTTTCGATCAGGCTGCGGATGCGCCCGCCGATGCCCTCGTCGTCACCGGCCGCCGCCGCCTCGGTTTCGAACAGGACGCGATGCCCCAGCGTCAGGTGCTCGACCAGAAGCCCCATCACCTGCAGCTTCAGCACGTCCCAGGATGCGGTTTCCGCCTTGCTCACCACCACGGCGTCGCGGTTGATCAGTACGCCGGTCACGCCGTCGAGCTGAAACAGGCGTTCGGCCAGAGGCGAACTGGCGGCGGCATCCTCCGGCGTCGGGCAATCGACGGGTCCGCCTTCCGTCAGCACCCGTCCGGGCAGAAACTTCACGGTCGCCGGATTGGGCGTGGTTTCGGTCTGAATGAACATCGCCGACCTCCTTGCCGGGAGCTTGAAATATGGGGAGGCGGGCCGGGGGTCAAGTCACTTTTGTTTTCAGCGGCGGAACACCAGGGCGATTCCCCAGCCCGAAAGCGCCGCGAAGGCGATCGCCGCAAGGGCGTACTGCACCGCATGATACATGGCGAAATCAAACACTTCGGCGCTGAAACCGGTCTTGGATACGAAGAGCGGAGTGATCTCCGCGCCGATCACACCGCCATCCTGCACAAAAAACACTTCGACCGTGTAGGACCCCACCGGCACGGTCGCCGGAAGGTCGAGTTCGGCGCGGAAAAGCCGGTTTTCGAGCGTCGTCACGTTGCCGAGTCCACCCGGGTAGAGCCCGGCCCTGCTCTTCAGCCGGATCAGCGCCTCGCGGAAGCGCTTCGCCTCGTCCGCGGGCAGGGCGCGGCCGTCGGAGTTGGTGGCGGAAAGCTCCAGGGCCGCGACGCCGATCTGGTGGTGCTTGCGCACCTCCGGAGGGACGATGCTGTCCAAGGGCGCCGTCGCCGCCACCGCGTAGAACGCGGGCACCTGCGAAAAATAGGCCTCGGTGCGGTTCATCCACACCCCGGCGAGGCGGGTCTTCTCGCGCACCACGTGGGTTTCCTGCGGGCCGCGCACCACCATCACGATGTCGCCCTTGCGCTCGTCGGTGGCGCCGAACACCAGCACATGGGTGCCGGAAAACCCGGTGGTGATCGCCACCAGGTGATTGGAGAGGTCGGCCACCACCGGGCGCGCCGCGTCGGCGCTCCCCCCGGCGAGGAGGCAAAGCCCCAGCGCGGCGAAGAGGGCGCGCGGCCGCTTCATGACGGCCTCACGATGGTCACGGAGAACGGCTCCTTCGGCGTGGAGACCAGTTCGTCCACCAGGCCGACGCACACCCCGAGCACCAGAAGCGCCAAAAGAATGCGCAAATGCCGCGCCCCCAGGCGCGCGCCCGCCCGCGCGCCCCACTGCGCGCCCATGATGCCGCCGAGCATCAGAAGCGCGGTGAGGATGATATCGACGTTGTGGTTGAGATTGGCCTGCAGAAAGGTGGTGACCATGGTGAGGAAGATGATCTGGAACAGCGAGGTTCCCACCACCACCTGGGTCGGCATGCCGAGGATGTAGATCATCGCCGGCACCATGACGAAGCCGCCGACGCCGAGAATCGCCATCAGCACGCCGACGACGCAGCCCACGCCGAGCGGCAGCAGAATGCTGATGTAGAGCCCCGAGCGGGGAAAGCGCATCGGCCAGGGCAGCCGCGCCGCCCAGGCGAAGCGCTCGGTGCCGCGCGGCTTGCCGCCCGCGCCGGGGGAGCGGATCAGCGAGACCACGGTCTCGGCCAGCATCAGCCCACCGATCGCGGCGAGGAAGACGACATAGGCCATGCGGATCGCCACGTCGATCTGCCCCGAGGTGCGCAGCAGGCGGAACAGCAGAACGCCGATGCCGGAACCGGCCACGCCGCCCGCCAGCAGCACCCCGCCGATCTTGAAATCGACGTTGCCGCGCCGCCAGTGGGCGATCACCCCGGAAATCGAGGAGGCGATGATCTGATTGGTGCCGGAACCCACCGCCACCGCGGGCGGCACGCCGAGAAAGATCAGGATCGGCATCATCAGAAAGCCGCCGCCGACGCCGAACAGCCCGGCGATGAATCCCACCGCCGTGCCGAGCGCGACGATGGCGGCGGCATCCACGGACATTTCGGCGATCGGCAGGTAGACCTGAATCATCGGTGCGTCTCGCCGTGCGGCTTATCCTATTTCAAGAGGATGTTGGCGACTTCC
The DNA here is from genome assembly GCA_027864655.1 of Oleispirillum naphthae. Classification (GTDB taxonomy): domain Bacteria; phylum Pseudomonadota; class Alphaproteobacteria; order Rhodospirillales; family Rhodospirillaceae; genus Oleispirillum; species Oleispirillum naphthae. The sequence goes on along the minus strand of JAQAZG010000003.1, from coordinate 146,501 downwards.
TGGAGTTGGGTACGCGACCGCAGCAAATAAAACCCCTGCGCGGCGAGATGGCTGGGGCAGAGCTGCGCGTCCGGCGCGCAGTTGGACACCATCAGCGGGTCGAGCGTCGCGGCGACGCGGAACGACCCCAGCATCTGCTCCCAGGCGGAGGTCAGCTCCTTGTCCTTGATCACCGCGGCGAAGTCGGCCCCGAGTTCGCGCAGGATCAGGTAGTAGCCGTAGAGCCGCCCCTTGGTCTGATAGAACACGTCGTCGGAAGTGCGGTCGAAGATCAGGCCGCCGCCGTCCTCGATGCGCCGGTCGAGGAGCGCCGAGGCGGAGCCCATGTCGTTGCCGATGCGCTCCAGCGTCGCGATGAGGTTGTCGGCGCGGCGCTCGAACACCGCCTTGCCCACCCCCAGGCGCTCGTTGTAGCTCACCAGGGCGCGGCGCGCCGCCAGGTACTGGCTCTCGGAGGAGGCGGTGGGCATCAGCGAGGTGGAGAAGTTGAAGATCCACACGTTGCCCGGATACTTCAAAAGCCCCACCGCCTTCTCCAGGTCGGGATCGACCTGGGAGGACCCGCGGGTGCGCCCCAACTGGTCGGACAGTTCCACCGCGAAGCGCGACAGCGCGGCGAAGAGGCCGGTCTGGAAATTCGGCATGTTGTCCAGGGCCGCGGTGGGAAAGAAGAAGGGATCGTTGGGAATCCAGTGGCCGTCGGCCACCTCGCGGCGGATCAACTCGGCGGCCACGGCGACGGCGCGGGACTGCCCGGCGGCCACCTCGCCCGGAGCGAAGTCCGGGTCGTCGTTGATCTTGTGGAATACCGCCATGCCGATGGGGTAGTAGAGCAGGGCGGCCACCGCCACCACCGCCACCACCCACTTCACCATCCGCCACGGTCCGGCGCCCCGGTTGAGGCGGCCGATGCCGTCCTTCAGGTTGGCCCGCTTCCGCACGGCGGAAAACGCGCCACGCACACGGCCGGTGAAATCCTCGAAGTTCGGCATGCGGAACCTCCCGTTCCTGTATTTATTCTTCTTCGTCCCTCAGGGTCGCAGAAAACCCACCGTCTCGTAAACCTCGTCGAGCACCGGCTTGGCCAACGCCGCGGCCTTTTCGCCGCCGCGCTTGAGGATTCCGTCCACATAGGCCGGGTCCTGGCGCAGGCGCGCCATCTCGGCGTTGATCGGCCCGAGCATCGCCACCGCCGCATCGGCCAGCTTGGCCTTGAAGTCGGCGAACGCCATGCCCGCCGCCTCGGCCACCGCGTCGGCGAGGCTCTTGCCGGTGAGCGCGGCGTAGATGCCCAACAGGTTCGCCGCCTCGGGGCGGCCCTCCAGACCCTCCGCCGTCTCCGGCAGCGGGTTGGGGTCGGTCTTGGCCTTGCGGATTTTCAAGGCGATGGCGTCCGCGTCGTCGCTCATGTTGATGCGGGAATAATCCGACGGGTCGGACTTGCTCATCTTCTTCTCGCCGTCGCGCAGCGACATCACGCGCGTCGCCGCGCCGAAGATCAAAGGCTCCGGCAGCGGGAACACCTCGCGCCCGAAATCGATGTTGAACTTCTGCGCCACGTCGCGGGTGAACTCCAGATGCTGCTTCTGGTCCTCGCCCACCGGCACGTGCGTCGCCTTGTAGACCAGAATGTCGGCGGCCATCAGGCACGGATAGGCGAACAACCCGGCGGAAACGTTCTCGCGGTTCTTGCCCGCCTTCTCCTTGAACTGGGTCATCCGGTTGAGCCAGCCCATGCGCGCCACGCAGTTGAACACCCAGGCCAGCTCGGCATGCGCCGCAACCTGGCTCTGCACGAACAGCACGTTCTTCTCCGGGTCGATGCCCGCGGCGATCATCCCCGCCGCCAGTTCGCGCGTCTGGGCGCGCAGGGCAGCGGGCTCCTGCCACACGGTGATCGCATGCATGTCCACCATGCAGAAGATGCATTCGTAGTCGTTCTGCAAATCGACCCAGTTCTTCATCGCGCCGAGATAGTTGCCGAGATGAAGATTGCCCGAGGGCTGGATGCCCGAAAAAATCCGATTCATTTGAGAAGAACTCTGCCTGAGGAACGAAAACCCGAACGGTCGCCGCGCGGCCCGTTCGAGGTATCCTCCATTTTACCGCCCAGGGTCAAGGCGCGGGTCACATATAATGCCGGATGCCGGATGCGCACTGCCGGAGGGGGTAAAAACCGAAACTTTGCGAGAGGACATCTCCGCCTTGGGAACGCCCACTGGGCGTTCCCACCGCCTCCGGCGGTCGGCTCCAATCCCCTCGCGCACCCCATGACTTTAGGTTTTTGCGCGCAGCGCCATAGAACCATGCGTGCGGCGTGCACAGGCTTATCCCGCTACGCGGAAAAACGGTTGTGGGGTCCGGGGGCAGCGCCCCCGGCCCGGTTTTACCCCCGCCGCAAAGCCGCGCGGAGTTCGGAGAGGGTGGCTGCGCCGAGGGCGCCGGCGGCGACGGCGTAGACCGCCCCGCCGATGGCGATCCACAGGCAGAGGCGGCCCCAGGCGGGCAGGGCCGCGAGTTCCGGCGTGGCGGCGCCCGCGGCCTGCAAGGCGACCAGCAGGGCGGCCATGCCGAGCGCGGCGGCGGCGATGCGCGGGGCGCGGCGTTTCATCCGCGCATCGAGGCGGAAGTGGCCGCGGCGGTGCAGGATGAGGGCGAGGAGGCCTGCATTGAGCCAGGCGGAAACCGCGGTGGCGGTGGCGATGCCGACGTGGCCGAGCGGGCCCATCAGGGCAAGGTTGAGCACGAGGTTGGAGACGAGGCAGACCGCGGCGATGCGCACCGGGGTGACGGTGTCCTCGCGGGCGAAGAAGCCGGGCACCAGCACCTTGACCAGCACGTGGGCGGGCAGGCCGCAGGAAAAGGCGACGAGGGCGAGGCTGGTGGCCGTGGTGTCCCGCGCGGTGAAGGCGCCGCGTTCGAACAGGGTTGCGACGATCGGCCCGGCGAGGCTGGCCGCGCCCGCGGCGGCGGGGAGGGTGAGCAGCAGGGCGAATTCCAGGCCGCGGTTCTGGGTATGCTGGGCGACGTCGCCGCGGCCGGACTTGATCTGCCGCGACAGCATGGGCAGGAGAGCGGTGCCGATGGCGATGCCGACGACGCCGAGCGGCAGCTGGTTGACGCGGTCGGCGTAATAGAGCCAGGAGACCGCGCCCTCGGAAACCAGGGAGGCGATCACCGTATCGACCAGGAGGTTGATCTGGTAGACGCCCATGCCGACGACGCCGGGGACGATGCGGCGGCCGAGGGTGCGCACGTCGGGGGTGAGGCGCGGCAGCACCAGGCCGGGACCCATGCCGCTCTTCCGGTTGTTGACGAACAGCCAGACGAACTGCACCACGCCCGCGATGGTGACCGCCCAGGCGAGCACCTGGCCCGGCCCGTCGCCCTGCCACAGGCGGCCATAGCCGAGCGCCGCGGCGATCAGGCAGAGGTTGAGGAGGATCGGCGCGGCGGCGGCGGCGGCGAAGCGGCCGAGCGAGTTCTGGATGCCGGAGAAGAGGGAGACCAGAGCGATGAAGAAGAGATAGGGAAAAGCGATGCGCGCGAGATCGCTGGCGAGCTCCAGCTTGCCCGCCACCTCGGCGAATCCGGGGGCGAAGGCGGCGATCGCCCAGGGCATGGCGACCTCCATGGCCAGAACCATGGCGAGCAGCGCCAGCGACAGCATGGCGAAGACGGAATCGGCGAAGGCCCTGGCCGCGGCGGCGCCCTCGCCCTCCAGCTTGCGGGAGAACAGCGGCACGAAGGCGGCGGAGAACGCGCCCTCGGCGAAGAGGTGGCGGAACAGGTTGGGGAAGCGGAAGGCGACGAAGAAGGCGTCCGCCACGGTGCCCGCGCCCAACAGCCGCGCGAGCAGCACGTCGCGGACGAACCCGGTGACGCGGCTGATCAGGGTGAAGCCGCCGACGGTGGCGACGGCGCGATAGAGGCTCATGCGCTTTTGGCTCCGGCAGCGGGCGCGAACGGTTCGATGGCGTCGAGAAGGCCGCGGCGGACCTGTTGCAGCTTGCCCTCATGCGCGATCTTCATGCCGAACACGTCCTTGACGTAGAACACGTCCACCACGCGCTCGCCATAGGTGGAGATGTGGGCGGAGTTGATCTGCAGGCCGAGGTCGCGCAGGGCGGAGGTGACGTCGTAGAGCAGGCCCGGGCGGTCGCGGCCGTTGATCTCGATAAGGGTGTAGGCGGCGGATGCGGTGTTGTCGATGATGACGCGCGGCGGCACGGTGAACACCTGGGTGCGCTTCAGCCCGCGTATCGGCCGCTCCGCCAGTTCCTTGTGGATGCGCACCTCGCCCTTGAGCACGCGGGAAATCGCGCGTTCGATGCGGTCGATCTCGGTGTAGGCCTCGCCGTCGAGGCCCTGCACGGTGAACACGTCCATCGCCATGCCGTCGGAGAAGGTGGTGATGCGCGCATCGAGGATCGAGGCGGAGGCGAGCACCATGGCCCCCGCGATCTTGGAGAACAGGCCGGGATGGTCGGTGGTATAGACCATCACCTCGGTGTGCGCGGTGTCGGGATTGACGCGGCAGACCACGGTGAGGTCCTCGCCCGCCTCGTCGGCGGCGCGCATGATGCGGGCCTGGCGCTCGTGCTCCTCGGCGGTGAAGGAATACCAGTAGGCGCGGTAGCCGCGCTCGATGGCGCGGTCCACCAGTTCGGCGGGCCAATCGGCCAGGCGGGCGCGCAGCGCGTCCTTGGCCGCGGCCTCCTGCTCGGCGGCGGCGGAGACCCCGGCGGAAGAGGCGAGGCCGCCGGTGATGCGGTCGAGGGTGCGCGAATAGAGGGCGCGCAGAAGTTGCGCCTTCCAGGCGTTCCAGATGTCGGGGCCGACGCCGCGGATATCGGCGCAGGTGAGCACGTGCAGCTGGCGCAGGCGCTCCGGGCTTTGCACCTGGGCGGCGAAGTCGGCGATGGTCTTGGGGTCGTCGAGGTCGCGCTTGAACGCCACCATCGACATGATCAGGTGGTTGCGCACCAGCCAGGAGACGGTCTCCGTCTCCTCTTCGCTGAGGCCGAAGCGCGGCCCGAGGGTCAGCGCGATGCGCGCCCCGGCGACGGAGTGGTCCTCGCCCGAACCCTTGGCGATGTCGTGCAGCAGCATCGCCACATAGAGCGCGCGGCGCGACTGCACCAGGGGGAAGAGCTCGGTGGCGGTGGGCATGTCGGCGGCGTAACGGCCGAGTTCGATGTCGTGGAGGATGCCGACGGTGCGGATGGTGTGCTCGTCGGTGGTGTAGACGTGGTACATGTCGTACTGCATCTGCGCCACGACGCGGCCGAAATCGGGCACGAAGCGGGCGAACACGCCGCTCTCGTTCATCTTACGCAGCGTGCTTTCCGGGTTCTTGCGGTGGGTCAGGATGTCGAGGAAGAGGCGGTTGGCCTCCGCATCGCGGCGCAGGCCCTTGACCCGGCCCAACTCCTCGGTGACGCGCTTCAAGGCGTGGGGATGGATGTTGTGCCCCTGGTCGTGGGCGAGGAAGAACAGCCGGAGGATGTTCACCGGGTCCTTCGCGAACACATCGTCGGAGACGATGTCCACGCGGTTCTTTTCGATGACGAAACCTTCCGGCGTGACCTTCCGGCGCGCAAAGCCGATGCCGAAACGGGTGCGGCGCTTGTTCTGCTCCTCCAGCACCGCGCAGACCATGCGGGTGAGGTCGCCCACGTCCTTGGCGACGAGGAAATAGTGCTTCATGAAGCGCTCGACGGTCTTCTGGCCGGTGCGCTTCTTGTAGCCCATGCGCCGCGCCAGCTCCGGCTGCAGGTCGAAGGTCAGGCGGTCCTCGGCGCGGCCGGTGAGATAGTGCATATGGCAGCGCACCGTCCACAGGAAGTTCTGCGCGCGGGTGAACACCCGCACCGCCTCCGGCGTCAACAGGCCGCCCTTCACCAGGTCCTCCACCGCGGTGACGCCGTAGGTGTATTTGGCGATCCAGAACAGGGTGTGCAGGTCGCGCAGGCCGCCCTTGCCCTCCTTGATGTTGGGTTCGAGCACATAGCGCGAGCAGCCGGTGCGCTGGTGGCGCTCGTCGCGCTCCGCCAGCTTCTGCTCGATGAAGGCCGCCGAGGTGCCGGAGACCACATCCTCCCAATAACGGCGGCGCGCCTCGTCATAAAGCGCCTTGTCGCCCCACAGCCAGCGGCACTCCAGAAGCGCCGTCTTCACCGTGCTGTCGTCCTTGGCCTGGCGCACGCACTCGTCCGGCGAGCGGGTGGAATGCCCCACCTTCAGCCCCAGGTCCCACAGCATGTAGAGCACCGTCTCCACCACCTTCTCGTGGTAGGCGGTCGCCTTGTAGGGCAGCAGGAACAACAGGTCGATGTCGGAATGCGGCGCAAGCTCGCCGCGGCCGTAGCCGCCGACCGCGGCCACCGTCAGCGCCTCGCCGGTGGTGCGCACCCCCTCGCCGTAGATCCGCTTGACCACCAGTTCCATCAGCGCATGCACGATGCGATCGACCAGGTACGCCTGGGCGCGCACCACCTGGGTGCCGTTGGCCTTGTCGTCCTCGAAACGGCGGCGGATCTCCTCGGAGCCGTCCTTCAACGCCGCCTTGAACAGGGCCAACGCGGCAGGCCGCGCCTTGGCCGCGTCGCCACCCGCCTCCTGCCAGATCTCCTCCAGCCGCGCCACCATGGCGTCGCAGCGGATAATCTGTTCCGGGTCCGGAATTGCCGCCAGGAACTCGGGCGCAATGCCCGAACAGCCGAGCCGCGCCTGATCCGCGTCCCAGTCGCAGGCCATCGCCACCGACTGCATCGTCTTCGTGTCCATGCACCCAATCCCTCAAGGCCCCAACGGCCCACGCGAGAAACCCTAGAACATTATCAAATGAAATTGAAGCGCCGGGAAAACAACGGGGCTGCCACCCCGCTCACAAAAACCAAAACTTTGCGAGGGGACATCTCCGCCTTGGGAACGCCCACTGGGCGTTCCCACCGCCTCCGGCGGTCGGCTCCAATCCCCTCGCGCACCCCATAACTTTGGTTTTTGCGCGTAGCGCCATAAGTCCATGCGGCGGCAACACGGGCGTTGAATGCCGCTCCGCGGCGAAAAACCAAAGTCATGGGGTCCGGGGATCGAATCCCCGGCGGGGTCCAGGGGCAGAGCTCCTGGCCTGGTTTTACCGCTCCTTTTCCTCCTCCCGCACAATCTCCTGCAACCGGTAGAGGGCGTCCAGCGCGTCGCGCGGGGTCATCGCATCGGGGCTGAAGCCTTCGAGCGCGGCGCGCAGGGCGTCGGGGCGGGGGTCCGGCGCTGCGGCATGGCTGCGCGCGGCGGAGAACAGGGGGAGGTCGTCGGCGAGGCGGGTGGCGGCGGAGTCCCGTTCGCTGCGTTCGATGGTGGAGAGCACGGTTTCGGCGCGCCGCACCGCGGCGGCGGGCAGCCCGGCGAGGCGGGCGACGTGAATGCCGTAGGAGCGGTCGGCGACGCCGGGCGCGACCTCGTGAAGGAAGACGAGGTCGCCCTTCCATTCCTTGATGCGCATGGTGTAGGGGGCGAGCGCCGGGAGCTTGGCGGTGAGCGCCTTGAGTTCGTGGTAGTGGGTGGCGAAGAGGCCGCGGCTGCGGTTGACGTCGTGGAGGTGTTCCACCACCGCCCAGGCGATGGCCATGCCGTCGTAGGTGGCGGTTCCGCGTCCGATCTCGTCGAGGACGACGAGGGAGCGCTCCGTCGCCTGGTGGAGGATGGCGGCGGTTTCGACCATTTCGACCATGAAAGTGGAGCGTCCGGAGGCGAGATCGTCGGCGGCGCCGACGCGGCTGAACAGGCGGTCCACCGCGCCGATTTCCGCCGACTCGGCGGGCACGAAGGAGCCGATGTGGGCGAGAATGGCGATCAGCGCGTTCTGGCGGAGAAAAGTGCTCTTACCGGCCATATTCGGGCCTGTAATCAGCCAGATTCGCGCATTTTCGTCGAGAACGCAGTCGTTGGAGACGAATTTTCCGCCGTCGCGGTCGAAAAGCGCCGCTTCGACCACAGGATGACGCCCGCCGCGCACGATGAAGCGCGCGTCGTCGGTGATTTTCGGCCGCACGTAACCGCGCGCGGTGGCGAGATCGGCCAATCCGGCGGCCACGTCGAAGACCGCGAGCGCCTGCCCCACGGCGAGGATTTCCTGAGCGTGGGCAAGCACTTCCGCGACGATGTCGTCGAACAGCCTGAGCTCCAGCGCCAGCGCCTTGTCCGCCGCGCCGCGCGCCCGGTTTTCCAGGTCGGAGAGTTCCACCGTGGTGAAGCGCATGGCGTTGGCCATGGTCTGGCGGTGGATGAAGCGGCCCTTGTTTTCGGCCAGCGGCCCGGCATTTCGTTGCGATACCTCAATGAAGTAGCCGAGCACGTTGTTGAACTTGATCTTGAGCGAGGAGACGCCGGTCTCCGCCACATAACGGGCCTGTAGCGCGGCGATGAGGCGGCGGCTGTCGTCGCGCAGCTCGCGCAACTCGTCCAGCTCCGGCGCATAGCCCGGGCGGATCACCCCGCCGTCGCGGGCGAGAAGCGGCGGCTCGTCCACGATGGCGCGTTCCAGCCGCTCCACCAGGTTGCCGTGATCGCCGAGCGCCGCATAGCCGCGCAGCAGCCCCTCGGGCAGCAGGCCGTCGGGCTGGGTGAGCAGGGCCTTGACCTCCGGCAGGCGGGAAAGCGCGGCGCGGATGGACAACGCGTCGCGCGGGCCGCCGCGGCCGAGCGAAAGCCGGGTCAGCGCGCGGGCGACGTCGGGGCAGCGGCGCAGCAGCGCACGCAGGCCGTCGCGGGTTTCCGCGCGGTCGAGGAAGAAGCCGACGTCGTCCTGGCGGCGTGCGATACGGGGGGGCTCGGTGAGCGGCTGGGCGAGGCGCTCGGCGAGCAGCCGCGCGCCGGGGCCGGTGACGGTGCGGTCGATGGTGGAAAGCAGGCTGCCCTTGCGCTCGCCGGTCTGGGTCTGGGTGAGTTCCAGGCTGCGGCGCGTCGCCGCGTCGATCTCCATCACCGCGCCGCGGGCGACGCGCACCGGCGGGCGCACCAGGGGCAGCCGCCCGGCCTGGGTGGCGACCGCATAGTCGAGCGCCGCGCCCGCGGCGGCGATCTCGGCGCGGGAAAAGCCGCCGAAGCCGTCCAGCGTCGCCACGCCGAAGGCCTCGGCAAGGCGGCGGGCACAGATTTCGCTATCGAAACGGATATCCGGCAGCGGCGTGAGGCGCGGCTTCAGCCGCGCCCAGAGGTCGTAGAACGCCGGGTCCTCGACCAGGCGCTGGGAGACCAGGATCTCGCCGGGGTCCAATTGCTCGATCAGCGCGGGCAGGCCCGCCGCGTCGCAGGAGCGGGTGGAGAAGCCGCCGGTGGAAAGGTCCAGCCACGCCGCCCCGATTTCGCCATGAACCCGCCCCAAAGCCGCCAGATAGTTCGCCGCCCGCGCGTCGAGCAGCGCCTCCTCGGTGAGGGTGCCGGGGGTGACGAGGCGGATCACCGCGCGCTCCACCACCGACTTCGCGCCGCGCTTCTTCGCCTCCGCCGGGTCCTCGATCTGCTCGCAGATGGCGACCTTGAAGCCCTTCTGGATGAGCCGCGCGAGATAGCCCTCATACGCATGCTGCGGCACGCCGCACATCGGGATGTCCTCGCCCTGGTGGGTGCCGCGCTTGGTCAGCGCGATGTCGAGCGCGCCCGCGGCGGCCACCGCGTCGTCGAAGAACATCTCGTAGAAATCGCCCATGCGGTAGAACAGCAGACAGCCGGGATTCTCCGCCTTGATGGCCAAATACTGGCGCATCAACGGCGTAACGCCCTCATGGGTGGTTTCAGGCGGGATCTCCCGAGTCATCGGTCTACCTCGTAATGCGACGCACTCTCATTGTAATACCCCTAAAGATATGGAATGGGGATGCAGCGCTGCCTTAGTTAGTAATTAAGTTTCACAAAAACCCCAGCACTTTTGCAAATAATATGATATAGACGGTTCTTCCCCGTATCCTGTGGGGCCTCCGCATAGTCCACCACGACAACGATAAGGCGTAATCGCCGCCACAGCGCAGGAGACGAAAGCAGTACCATGAACAAACCGATCGATAAAAAAACCGAACTTGACGCCGCCGCCCTCACCTTGCACGCAACGGGCCGCCCTGGGAAGATCGAGATTCTACCGACCAAGCCCTTGACCACCCAACGCGATCTTTCGCTCGCGTACTCGCCGGGGGTTGCCGCCCCCTGCCTGGCCATCGAAAAGAACCCCGACGCCGCCTATGACTACACCATCAAGGGCAACAGCGTCGCGGTGATTTCCAACGGAACCGCGGTGCTCGGCCTCGGCAACCTCGGCGCGCTCGCCGGGAAGCCGGTGATGGAGGGCAAGGCGGTTCTGTTCAAGCGATTCGCCGACATCGACGCCACCGACCTCGAGGTCGATACCAAGGATGCCGACGCCTTCGTCAATTGCGTCCGCTACCTCGGCCCGACCTTCGGCGGCATCAACCTGGAAGACATCGCCGCGCCGGAGTGCTTCGTCATCGAGGAACGCCTGCAGAAGCTGATGAACATCCCGGTGTTCCACGACGACCAGCACGGCACCGCGATCACCGCGCTCGCCGGTCTGACCAACGCGCTCCACCTCACCGGCCGCACCTTCGCCGGCGCGAAGATGGTGGTGAGCGGCGCGGGCGCCGCGGCGATCGCCTGCGTCGAACTGATCAAGGGCATGGGCGTCTCCGACGTCACGATGATCGACACCAAGGGCGTCATCCACAGCGGACGCGCCGACCTCAACCCGTGGAAGACCAGGCACGCGGTGAAGACCGAGCTGCGCACCCTGGCCGAGGCGGTGAAGGGGGCGGACGTCTTCCTCGGCCTGTCGAAGAAGGGGGCCCTGACCCAGGACATGGTGAAATCCATGGCCAAGGACCCGATCATCTTCGCCATGGCCAACCCCGACCCGGAGATCACCCCGGAGGAGGCGCACGCGGTCCGCGACGACGCCATCGTCGCCACCGGGCGCTCGGATTATCCGAACCAGGTGAACAACCTCCTGGGCTTCCCCTACATCTTCCGCGGCGCTCTCGACGTGCGGGCGAGCACGATCAACCTGGAGATGAAGCTCGCCGCCGCCGAGGCGATCGCCATGCTGGCGCGCGAGGAGGTTCCGGCCGAGGTGGGCGCGGCCTACTCCGGAAAGAAGATGTCCTTCGGCCGGGAATACATCCTGCCGGTGCCGTTCGACCCGCGCCTGATGTCGCGGGTGCCGGTGGCGGTAGCCGAGGCGGCGATGAAGAGCGGCGTCGCGCAGAAGCCGATCGCCGACATCGAGGCCTACCGCGCCTCCCTGACGGCGCGGCTCACCCACGCCATCGCGCTGTGCGCGCCGGAGTAGGGCGCGCCCGCGAACCATTCCAACGGACGCGGCGGGCGCACCCCGCCGCGTTTCGTTTTTCAAAAAACCGTCATCGGCCCGCCCGCGCAACCGTGCGAGACTGCCCGGCCATCTTGCGGGTTTGACCTTCGCGAAACGCCCGGCAATACTTTTCCCCGGGACAGGACGTCCCGACAACGCGGGACGATGCGCACCATGAGCGACCGGCCGTCCGGCCAAACGACGGAACCGACCCCCGAGACGACGCCCGCGGCCCCGGCCGTAAGCGGGCCTTCGGTGCTGGGCCGTGCGCTGCGCTGGTATGCGCTTGCCCTCTTCCCCGCCGCGCTGGTGCTGGCGGCGCTCGCGGCGCTCGGCCGCCTCGCCGCCGCCGACGCCCTCCTCGCCGTCCTCGCCGCCGCCGCGGTCACCGCGCTGCTCGCGCTCGCGCCGCTGGTCGATCTCTCCCGCCTGCTGCGCTTCGTGCAGGAACTCGCCCAGGGCGCCGCGCCGCCGACGCCGGAAATGCGCACCCACGGCGTCGCCGCCGCCGCCGCCTTCGCGCTGTCGCAGATGCGCCGCGAAATGCGCCGCGCGCTCGCCGCCTCGGACCGCTCCGCCCGCTCCATGGAGGACGTGTTCGACGCCCTGCCCGACGCGGTGGTGATGCTCGACGCCGACCACCGCGTGGTGCGCGCCAACATGGCGGCGCGCGGGCTCTTCGGCCGCAGCCTCACCGGGCGCGACGTCTCCGGCCTGGTGCGCCATCCGCCGATCCTCGAAGCCATCGACCAGATCGAAGGCGGCGGCCGCGAACTGGAGTTCTCCCTGCCGATTCCGGTGGAGCGCCGCTTCATCGTCAGCATCCGGCCGCTGCCCGGCGACCTCGCGGGCAACGCCGCGATCCTGATCTCCTTCCACGACATCACCACGATCCGCCGCATGGAGCAGATGCGCGCCGACTTCGTCGCCAACGCCAGCCACGAACTGCGCACGCCTCTCTCCTCCCTCATCGGCTTCATCGACACCCTGCGCGGCCCCGCCCACGACGACGCGGAAGCGCGGGAACGCTTCCTCGGCATCATGGCGGAACAGGCGGCGCGCATGGCGCGGCTGATCGAAGACCTGCTTTCGCTGTCGCGCATCGAACTCAACGAACACACCCAGCCCTCGCACGCGGTGGACGTGCGCCGCGTCATCGCCTCGGTGATCGAAGGCCTGGAACAGAAGGCCGCGGCGCGCAACGTCACCCTCGCCATCGCCGCGCCGGAAAGCCTGCCCGCGGTGCGCGGCGAACCGGACGAGCTTACCCAGGTGTTCCAGAACCTCATCGAGAATGCGGTGAAATACACCCTGCCGGATACCGAGGTCACCGTCTCCATCGCCGCGCTGGAGCGCGGCCCGGTGAACATGCCCAAGGAAGCCCAGGGCCCGGTGGTCGCCGTGGCGGTGCGCGACCGCGGCGAAGGCATCGCCCAGGAACACATCCCGCGCCTCACCGAACGCTTCTACCGCGTCGATTCCGCGCGCTCGCGCAAGATGGGCGGCACCGGCCTGGGGCTTGCCATCGTCAAACACGTGATGAGCCGCCACCGCGGCGTGCTCACCATCGACAGCTCGCTCGGCCTCGGCAGCGTGTTCACCGCCTACCTGCCCGCCGCCGCAGCCGCCACCGCGGGAACCGATGCGCCGCCGCAACGCATCGGCCGCCCCGCCTGACCCTTTCCCCCTGACCCTTGTCCGAGGACACCATGACCAACCTCAACGAACCCCATACCGCCAAGGTCCTGGATCGCGAACTCGCCGAACTCCTGAAGCTCATCGCCCGCATCGGCGGCATGGCGGAAAACCAGATCGAGGAAGCCTCCCGCGCGCTGCTGGAACGCGACGACCGCCTCGCCGCCGAGGTGATCAAACGCGACCAGGAAGTGGACCGCCTGGAGGCGGACATCCAGCAGAAGATCCTCCACATGCTCGCCCTGCGCGCGCCGGTGGCCGACGACCTGCGCCTCGTGGTCAGCGCCATCTCCGCCGCCTCCGCCTTCGAACGCGTCGCCGACTACGCCGCCAACGCCGCCAAACGCTCCATGGTGCTCAACACCATGCCGCTGGTCCCCGCGGCGCGCCCCGTGGTGCGCCTGATGCAAATGGTCAAACGCCAACTCCACGCCGCCACCAACGCCTTCGTCGAAGGCGACGCCCAGCAGGCCATCGCGGTGTGGGAACACGACGACGAAATCGACGCCATCTACTCCAGCCTGTTCCGCGAAATCCTCACCTACATGATGGAAGACCCGCGCCAGATCTCCGCGTGCGCCCACCTGCTGTTCATCGCCAAAAACGTCGAACGGGTCGGCGACCACTCCACCAATATCGCCGAACTCACCTACTTCATGGTCACCGGCAAACAACTCCGCGACCGCCCGAAAGCCGACGTCACCTCCTCCCTCGGCTACTCCCTGGACGACGAAGCGGACGTGTAAAAGCAGTAGGGGCAAAAACTTTGCGAGGGGTCTTGGACCCCTCGCGCACCCCATGACTTGTCTTTCGCCGCAGGCCTATGGCGCTTGCTCGGCTACGCCTCGGACCATGGCCTTCGGCCATGTCCCTACGAACGCCCTTGTCTCTTTTTGATTGGGATCAATCCGCCATGAGAAACGGATTAATGATTCGCAGTCTCTCGCCAAACGTCATGCCGTGCTGCATATCCTCCGACCATAACGTATCGCAATCGGCCTGAAGGGCCGAAGCGACGATCATCGCATCGTAAGTAGAGAGATTGTAGCGCTCGGCAAGCGCAAGCCCGGTCTCGTGGGTCTCGATGGTGATCGGCTGGACGGTCAGCAGGGAGCGCAGTACAGACAGAAAGCTGCGCGTATCCGGCCACGCCATCCGCATCTTGCGGCGCGCGACATTGGTCAGTTCGTTCAGGACCTGCACGCTGATCACGCCACCATTGCCGATGATCGCTTCCGCGCGATCCGCCTTCACGGAGTCGCCGGACGCGACGTAGACCAGGATATTGGTATCGAAGAAGCTACCGGGCATTTGCCTCGTCCCGGTCGAACTTGAAATCGAGCGGCAGACGGCCACGGAAAGCGCGAAGCCGTTTCAGCAATTCATCACGGCCCGGCTTGCGCGCAACGCCGAGATTCCGCGCGTCGGCGACATGGATTTCGATCTCGTCGCCTTCCTTAAGTTCGAGAGCTTCAACCACGGCGGCGGGGAGACGAACGGCGAGACTGTTGCCCCATTTGGATACCTGCATGCCATCCTCCACCTTTTGGATACACAATTATAATGATGTATATCCTTCGAGGACTCAAATCAAGAGCGGCACATCGGGCGCTTCGCGCCCATCTCGGTCATTAGTACCAGATTGTAGGCTTTCGGAAAGCAGCCGCCCGTAGGATACGCTTTATAAGCATCAAACTTGGTATGCCTTGAAATCCAGTGCTACGCATACTCAATTCCCGCATTTAGGGCGTGAACCGTTCGACAACAACCTCTATCATAGCTGGCGCTACTTGTGGGGGAGTATATTATGGCCAAAAGATCATATACATTCCGGCTGCTGAAAGCGCATGTTGCAGATCCAGCTAATGCGCTCAAAGAGCAACATCGGCTAGATGAAAAGCCCCTTACTGGTAACCCCGAAAACAAGCGTCTGTTCGCAGGCCAGGCATACAACTCTCCTCCCGGCTGGATATCGTTTTTCAATGCTGCTGACCGGGCCCAATTCGATGGGCTCTACGGTGGGCAAGCAGCTGCGATCCTGTTTGTTGGTATCGATCTCGCTACCGAGGGCACCAATCCGCAGCACAGATGGCTTGCCGTATGCTTCGGAATGGGGTTTCAGGAGCTTCGCCCGGAAGCGCTGGAGAGCCAGTTCGGATTGAAGGTAGCGCTGAACCGGCTCGGTCGCGAGCGGATCAAGAGCATCGACACGCGTAGGCCCGAAGACTCAACTATTCAGACTCGCTCGCAGAATAGCCGGATCGGCGAAATCTTCGATTTCGGTGTCGATACATCGAGCATCATTCTTCAGGCAATTACCGGAAAATCGGTAGACGAAGCGTTTGGGGGGACACTGACAGGAAACGACGGACTCAAGCTAAGTTGCGAGGTCGATTATAACGGGATCGACGATAAAGGTCTGACGATCATCAACTCATTCAATGATACGGCATACCGGGAGCTGTTTCCTTGGTATGGCAAGATCACACCCATACGGGATCGTTTACGCATAGACCAACTCAACCAGAACCTAGTCAACCGATTGCAGAATGGGGAAATCGACGGCATCCATCTCGCGCCACCGGAAATCATCGACTATCAGAATGTCGACCGGTTCAAATTCTCGGGTAGCTTACGGGCGGATACGTTCGATGATCTTCGTCTGCATGATTATCTGGCCCTCTTTGACGAGGAGCATGCCGTCACGCTTGCACATCTGAAATCGGACAAGGTTCGTGTCGCGAACGATGATGGGCCGTTCCGTGACCGATGGTCTGTGTTCAAATGTCTATGCGCAGAGGTTCAGTTCAACGACCAGCTCCACATTCTCGCATCGGACGAATGGTATGTGGTCAAGGATGATTTCGTCGCCATCGTCAACGCAGCCATGGTGGAAATTCCGTTATCTACCCTCCAGCTCCCTTTCTACACCGCTGGCGAAAAGGAGGGCGACTACAACGCCCGTGCGGCCACGGCCCAAGCAGGGATGTATCTTTACGACAAAAGGCTCGTGAACTTCGAAGGAGAGCGTGGTCGGGTCGAATTCTGTGACATTCTGACCGATGGTCGGCAACTCGTACATGTGAAGCGCCGTAGTAAGTCACAAACACTGAGTCATCTGTTCCTGCAAGGACAGGTATCTGCCGAGGCTTTTCTCGACCATCCACCGCTTAGAGCACAAATTCGGGAGGCAATGCCAGAGATCGTGGAGCTAATCCCAGCGGACAGGCCTAACCCGGCCGACTATGAAATCGTCTACGCGCTCTTACATGAGGGAAACCCAACACTCCCCTTCTTTAGCAAAGTCGCCCTAACGAGCATCTCGAAACAGCTTCGGAGAATGAACTACGGTGTAAGTCTCCTTTGGGTCGGGCTCACTCCAGGCAATCCGGTTTGAAGGACGCCGAGTTAAGGTGTTTTGATGAACCGGCAGCAGCTCAAATGGCGGCATTCCACTCAGCCCGCTCCACAGCCGCCATTCCCCTTCCGGCCCAACTTAGTCACGGGGTCAAGGGGGCCGAGTCCCCTTGCGGGTCCGGGCGGAGCCCGGCCTGGTTTTCCCTCCCCGCCCTACGACGGCGGGTGGCCGGGGCCTTTGCCGCGCAGGGTGGCGAGGGCGAGGCGCAGTTCGCGGGCGTCTTCTTCCGGCAGGTCGCGGATCGCCTCGGCGAGTTCGTTGGCGAGGCGGGTGGTTTCCGCGGGGAGTCCGGCGGTATCCAGGGTGACGCGCGGGCGGGAGAGGGTGGCGAGGCGTTTGAGGTATTCGACTTCGTCCCAGATCAGGTTGAAGTAGCCGCAGATCTGCTGGACGAGGCCGGGGGTGGGGCTGCCGCGGCGGCCGTGTTCCAGCGCGGAGAGGTAGGCGGCGGAGATGTTGAGGTCGGCGGCCATGCGGGTCAGCGTCAGGCCGCGGCGGGCGCGGAGTTCGCGCAGGCGGGCGCCGAACGGGGTCATGCGGTGCGTTCCCGTTTGAGGAAGACGTAGAGCGCGCCCTCGCCGCCGTGGCGCGGCTGGGCGTAGGAAAAGCTGAGGACGAGGGGGCGGAGGGCCGGTTCGTTGAGCCAGCGCGGCACCTCGGCCCTGAGGATTCCCTCGCCTTCGCCGCTTTGGCGGCCTTTTCCGGTGATCACCAGGACCATGCGGCGGCGCGCCGCGGCGGAGCCCTGGATGAAGCGGGTGAGCGCGATGTGCGCCGCCTCGCGGGTGAGGCCGTGGAGGTCGATGCGGGCCTCGATCTCCATATCGCCTTTCTTGAAGCGCTCCGCGGTGCGTTTGTCCACCCCGGCGGTGGAGCCGTGGGTGAGCGCCGGGGCTTTGCGTTCCCGTTTCGCAGCGCCGGGTTCGGGGCGCGGCAGGCGCGGCCCGGGCAGCTGCGGCGGGGCGGCGGGATCGGGTTCGGGCAGCGGTTCTTCCGCCTCCGGAACGACCACCGGCGGGGTTTCGGCGAGCGGTTTGACGCGGCTGGTGAGGCGGGCCCAGAGTTCCGCGTCCTCCCGCGAGATCAGGGGCTTGCGGCGGCGGCGCTTCGGCTCGTCAGTCATCGTCCTCGACCAGGATGAAGATCGCGCGCGGGCCGTGCACGCCGACCTGGAGGGTGAGTTCGATATCGCCGGTGCGCGACGGCCCGGTGATCAGGTTGACGGTGCGCGGGCGGCGGCCGGGGCCGCGCAGCGCGGCGAGCGCGTCGTCGAGGCCCGCGTGGATCGCCGCGGCGGAAAGGGTGACGATGTGGATCGCGGGCAGGAAGTTGAGGCTGGTCGGGGTTTCCGGGTCGGAGGCGAGGACGACGCTGCCGGTTTCGGCGATGCCCGCGGCGGCGCGGGTGACGCCGGCCGCATCTTCCGGCTGCGCCGCGCCGGCATGCGCGCCGCCCGGCCGATCGTCGAGGCCCGCGAAGCGCGGCAGGTCGGCGCGGACGACCGGCCCCGCGGGCGCATGTTCGGCGAGGATTTTGCGGATTGCCGCCTCCGAGGCGGCGGCCCCGGCGGTGCGCAGCACCGTGGCGCCGGATGCGGATGCGGCGGCGCAGAAGGTTTCCGCCAGGGTTCCCGCCTTCGCCGCCGCCGCGACGTGGGCGAGCCCCGGGCCGCGGGGGCGCTCGGCAAGGCGGCGTTCCGCCGCTGCGGCGCGCTCCGCGGCGGAACCGGGGAGGCGGGCGGCGACGGCGGCGAGCGCCGCGGCGCGCCCGTCGGCGGCGGTCATTTGCGCCCTCCCCGCGTCAGCGCGCCGTCTTCGCGCAGGCTCGCCATGTCGGCGTCGCCGCGCAGCGCCGCGGCGATGTCGGCGAGGCCGTTGACGACGAAGGCGCGCCAGTTGCCCGAGGGCGCATGGCAGATCTGGCCGGTGCGCTCGTTGGAGAGGACGACGCCGCCCATGCTCCACAACAGGTCCCAGTTGTTGAGGTTCTGCATCATCGCCTGGCGGGTGCGCTCGTGCAGGCGATGCATCACCCAGAGGCGGACGAAGAAGGCGTAGAGCACCACCGAAAGCACGAGCGCCAGCACGCCGACGATGATTCCCACCACCACCAGCAGCGCCAGGCTGATCAGCACCATGAGCAGCAGCGGCGCGACGTTGTCCCACGGGCTGTAGGTGGGGGAATGGCCCTGGTTGAACACCCGGAAGTCGGTGAACACCTTGAGGCGGCCGGAGCTGATGCCGTGTTGCAGCACCCGGTAGTCGAATTCCTTTTCCAGCCGCTGCCGGCGCGATTCACTGGCCATCTGCTCCGTCCCCCTCGGCGGCTCGCCCGGTGCGGTCCCCGCGGTAGGCGCGCGCGACGAAGCCGCCGCCCTGCGGCACCGGCAGGTCGCGGAAGCGCGTCCACCCGCCCGCCAGCGGCCAGCGCCGCAGCGCCCCGGCGCGGCGCCCGGCGAGGCGCAACGCCGCCGCGGCGAGGCGGCCCGCCCCGCGGTACAGACTCGGATGTTGCGCCAGAAACGTCCACAGACGCAAGCCCATGCGGCTGCGCGCCGAGGTCAGCGCCGCGGCGTGGGTTTCCTCCCGCAGGCGGCGCAGCAGGTCCGGCAGCGGAATCTTCATCGGGCAGACCTCGGCGCAGCGGCCGCACATCGTGCAGGCATGCGGCAGGTGGCGCGCTTCCTCCAGGCTTTGCAGCAGGGGGGTGAGCACCGAGCCCATGGGGCCGACGTAGACCGCTCCGTAGGCGTGGCCGCCGACCGCGGCGAAGATCGGGCAGTGGTTGATGCACGCGCCGCAGCGGATGCAGCGCAGCATCTCCTCGTATTTGCCGCCGAGCATGGCGCTGCGGCCGTTGTCGAGGATCACCACGTGGCAGGCCGCCGGGCCGCCGCGTTCCCCCGGTTGCGCCACGCCGCCGGAGAGCGTGGTGTAGCTCGAGGCCGCCTGGCCGGTGGCGGAGCGGCCGAGCACGCGCAGCACCGTCGCCGCATCCTCCAGGGTCGGCACCAGCTTCTCGATCGAGGCGACGACGATGTGGCAGCGCGGCAGCGACTGGGTGAGGTCGCCGTTGCCCTCGTTGGTGACCAGCACCGCGTCGCCGGTTTCCGCGATCAAGAGGTTGGCCCCGGTGATGCCGACGTCGGCGGAGAGAAAGCGGGCGCGCAGCTCGGCGCGGGCCTCGGCCAAGAGCGCCTCGTGGGTGGAAAGGTCGCGTTCCGCCGGGCGGTGCGGGTGCGCGGCGCGGAAGGTCTCCGCCACCTGCTCCTTCTTCACATGGCAGGCGGGGGCGATGATGTGGCTGGGCGGCTCGCCGCGCAGCTGCACGATGTATTCGCCGAGGTCGGTCTCCACCGGGGTGAAGCCCTGGGATTCCAGGTAGGGGTTGAGGCCGATCTCCTCGGTGACCATGGACTTGCCCTTGGTCACCAGCTTCGCCCCCTCGCCGCGGCAGATCGCGGCGATGGTCTCGCGGGCGGATGCGGCATCGGCGCAGAGGTGGACGACGCCGCCTCGCGCCTCCGCCGCGGCGATAAAACGTTCCAGGTACGCATCGAGGTTTTCGACGACGTGGCGCTTCACCGCCGCGCCCGCATCGCGCAGCGCCTCGAACTCCGGCGTCGCGGCGACGGCGCGGGTGCGGTTGCCGCGGAAGATGGTGCGCACGTTGACCAGCGCCGCCTGGAGTTTTTCGTCGGCCAGCGCGTCGCGCGCATTGGCGGGGAAGCCGCCGCTGGAGAGCGGAGTCATTCTTCCGGCTCCGCGATGCCGGGGGTTTGCGTATCCCCGGCCAGCACCTCGGCGACGTGGCGCACCTCCATCGCCGAGCCCATGCGGCGCAGGCGGCCCGCGATGTTGAGCAGGCAGCCCATGTCTCCGGCGAGCAGCATGTCCGCGCCGGTGGCGAGCGCCGCCTTCGCCTTTTCCTCTACCATATGGCCGGAGATCTCCGGATTCTTCACGCAGAAGGTGCCGCCGAAGCCGCAACATTCCTCCGGCTCGTCGATTTCGCGCAATTCCAGCCCGTCCACCGAGGCGAGCAGCTTGCGCGGCTGGGACAGCACCTTCATCTCGCGCCGCGCCGAGCAGCTGTCGTGATAGGCGGCGGAGGCAGAGCGTTCCACCTCGACCGTTTCGATACCGCAAATATCCACCAGGAAGGCGGTGAGTTCATGCGTCTTGGCGGAAAGGCGCGCCGCGCGCGGCCCCCACTGCGCATCGTCGGCGAAAAGCGCGGGGTAGTGCTCGCGGATCATTCCGGCGCAGGAGCCGGACGGCACCACCACCGCGTCGTAATCCTCGAACTCGGCGATCACCCGCTTCGCCAGGCGCTTCGCGCCTTCGCGGTCGCCGGAGTTGAACGAGGGCTGGCCGCAACAGGTCTGCCCCGGCGGCACCGCAACCGTGAGCCCCGCATCGCGCAGCAGCTTGATCGCGGCGAAGCCCACGGCGGGGCGGAAGGTCTCCACCAGGCAGGTGGCGAACAGCGCGACGCGGCGCGGCAGGGGAGAGGGGGCGGTCATCGCGGGCTCACGAAGCGGGGGCCGCATCGGCGAACACCGGCGCGGCGGCGGGAATCAGCACGAAATAGCGGCCCGGGCTCTTCATCCGCCCGGCCTTGGCGAGCGCGGGCTCCCCCGACCCCCAGAAGAAGTCGCCGCGCACCGCGCCCTTGATCGCGCTGCCGATGTCCTGCGCCACCATCAGGCGGGTGAGCGGCTTGCCGTCGGGATCGACGCTATCCAGCCACACCGGCGCGCCGAGCGGCACCACCGCCGGGTCCACCGCGAGGCTGCGCATCGGCGTGAGCGGCACGCCGAGCGCGCCGACCGGCCCTTCGCCGTCGATCAGGCGGAAGAAGATGAAGCGCGGGTTCTCCTGCATCAGGCGCTCCGCCTGGCGCGGATAGGCGTGCAGCCAGGCGCGGATTTCCGGCATCGAGGCCTTGCCCGGCTCGATCAGCCTGGCGTCCAGCAGGATGCGCCCCAGGCCCTTGAACGGCCTGCCGTTGTTGCCCGCATAGCCGATGCGGAAGCGCCGCCCGTCGGGCAGAAGGACCCGCGAGGAACCCTGGATCTGCGCGACGTGCAGGTCCACCAGATCGTCCACCCAGAACAATACCGGCGCCACCTTGGCGATCGCCCCGGATTCGATCTCGGCGCGGGCGGGATAGGGCGCGACGCGGCCGTCCTTCAGCCGCCCGGTGAGCTTGCGCCCGTCCTGCACCCGCTCCACCAGGTCGATCGGCCGCCCGTAGACCGGATAGGGAAAGTAGGGCGAGGAGAACATCGAGCCGCTCAATTCGGCTTCGTAATAACCCGTGAAGAGGCCCTCGTCCGCGCCGTCCGCCGCGGTGACGCGATAGGGAATGAACGCCTCCCGCAGGGCGGCGCGCAGGGCCGCGGCGTCCGCCGTCTCCGGCAGGCGGGCGCAGGCGCGCTGCCAATCCGCCGCAGGCCGGGCAAACGCGCCCGCGCCCACCGCCGCATCCGGCGGCTTGCGCGAAAACGCGCCGCAGGAGCGGCGCAAGGCGGGGAGCGCATGCTCCACCGCGTCGGTTTCCCATCCGGGCAGGGAGTCGAAACTTGCCGTCTCGGCCTTGAACCCGGCCTGGGGTTCCGGCGGCGGAAACGCCTCGTGCTGCGCGCACGCGCCGGTCAGCAACAGCGCGCAAACCGCCAGCCCGCGCCGAATCGCGGAATGCGCCGCGTCAGGCCTCGACACTTCGGGTGACCATGAGTTTCCAGTTCGGATCGCCGGTGCCGACATCGCGGCTGAACGTCCAGATGTCGGTGAGGGTGGCGATGAAATTGGCGTCGCCGTCCACCACCGCGCCCTCGGCGTTGCGTGTCACGTTGACCTGCTCGGTGACGAACTCCACCGAAACCACGGCGTCGCGGCCCTTCATCGCCGCCTCGGTGATCTTCGCCGACTTGATGGAAATCACCTGGGTCTCGGCGGTCTCGCCCGCCGTCTCGCGCTCCTGCACCGCGAGGGCGAAGTTGGAGAAGACCTCGGTGCCGAGATAGGGGCGGATGTCCTCCAGGCGGCCCTCGGCGAAGGCGCAGACGATCATCTCGAAGGCCTTGCTCGCGCCGCCCAAAAAACCCTCGGGGTCGAAATCCGGGTCGGCGGCCTGAATCTGCGCCAGCCCCTCCCCCACCTGCGGGTCGGTGCCCGGCGGCAGGATCAGGGCGGGGGGAACAACCGGCTCCTCGGCGGTGCGCGCATCGGCGAGGTCCACCACGTTGTCGTGGTCCGTTTTGCGGCCCCCCATCAAATCCTCCGGGGTCTGCTCGTAGCCGCCGCGCCGCCCAAGAACGTTGCGCAACCGATACACCAGGAATCCGGCGATCAGCGCCAGGAAGATCAGGTCGAGAATCTGAAAGCTGCCGTCCATTGTCGGTCCCGATGCTGGCGCCGATCTCTCCGGCGAAAGAAGAACAATTGGACGCGGCCCGCCGGAATCGTCCATGATCGACAGGGCGCGCCGCCCGCTATTATCTGGAAATTAAGCGGTCTTACCCGAAAGAACAAGCATGCCGTTCCCCTTTCCCCTGCTCATTCTCGCCCTGCCGCTCGTCGAACTCGCCGGGCTGATCGTCGTGGGCTCGCACGTCGGCGCGCTGCCGGTGATCGCCTGGGTGATCGTCAGCGCCATCATCGGCGCCAACATCCTGCGCATCGCCGGGTGGGAAACCGGGCGAAAGGTGCAGGCGGCGATGGCCCGCGGCGAGATGCCGCTCTCCGAGATGCTCTCCGGCGCGGCGCTCTCCGTCGCCGCGCTGCTGCTCATCCTGCCCGGCTTCCTCACCGACATCCTCGGCCTGCTGCTGCTCATCGGGCCGCTGCGGCGCGCCATCGGCGGGCTGATCGCGGCGCGCGCCGCGCACACCGCCCAGCACGGCGGCTCCACCGTGATCGAGGGCGAATTCACCGTGGTCGATGAGCCGCCCGAGCCGCCGCAGGGCCTGCCGCCGCAGGACGAACCGCGCTGACGCTCCGGATTCCTTTGACCCGCAGGGGGCCTTTCGGCTACGAAAAGGCACCCTTCCCTTCACCGGAGATGCTGTAATGACCGAAGGACAGGACGCCGCCGGCGCCGAAAACCAGACCCCCGCCCCGCCGCTGACGATCAACGGCCAGTTCATCAAGGACTTCTCCTTCGAGGCGCCGCACGTCCCGGAAATCTTCGCCGACATGGCGAGCGGCGACGGCCCCTCCATCGGCATCTCCGTGGACGTCAAGGCCACCCAACTGCATGCCGAGATGTACGAGGTGGACCTCATCCTCAACGTCGAGGCCAAGACCGAAGAGAAACCCGCCTTCCTGGTGGAAATCCTCTATTGCGGCATCGTCACCCTCAACGTCCCCGAGGAACACCTGAAGCCGATGCTGTTCATCGAAGTGCCGCGCCACCTCTTCCCGTTCGCGCGCGCCGTGGTCGCCGGCATCACCCGCGACGCGGGCTTCCCGCCCTTGATGATCGCCCCCATCGACTTCGTCGAAATCTACCAGCAGCGCATGGCCGAAGCCGAAGCCAAGGCGTAAAGGTAAAAACTTCGCGGAGGGTCGCGGACCCTCCGCGCTTCCCCTAAGTTTTTCGCCGCGCAGCGGCAGTCAACGATTACGCCGCGTGACGTAATTTATCGCGCTACGCGCAAAAACCGAAATTCATGGGGTCTGGGGACGAGTCCCCAGCAGGGTCCGGGGCACGGAGAACGCCGAAGGCGTTCGTAGGGACGTTGCCGAAGGCAACGGTCCGAGGCGGAGCCGAGGATGAGAAAAATGCCTCAAGCATTTTTCGAACTGCGCCCCGGCCTTGTTTTATGTGATACAGGCCTTAAATACCGATATTCGTCATACTTCCTTGCGTTTTTCGGTGAAATTTTGTAGAATGCCAGCAAGAACTCGCAAAAATCAGGGGGATTGCCATGCGTAAAAAATACGAAATTCGTTATTTTCTGATGCCGCCCCGTCCTCCGGGGGCGGTTTTCCCATCGTGCCCGCGGGCGACACCGTTGACCGGCGTTTGCGCTCCCTGATGGAGCATCCGCTGTATCACGACCCCGCGGACGACCGGCTGCGCGCGCACGTGACGCAGGAGTTCGCCCGCGCCTACCCCGACGCCGAGGCATACGACGCGGCCGGGCGCACCCTCCGCTCCGGCCCGGCGATCCGGGATGCGGAAGAGCAGAATCGGGGGTGGATGGATAAGAATTTTCCGAATCAACCCGGCCCGCGCGACAAGCTAGCCGCGCTGAAGGAGGGCCAGAGCCTGACCCACCCTCTGACACGGCAGAACAAAGATATAAACGCCGACGGCTTCAACGACCTGCACTATGCAAGCGGAAAGAGCAACCTGGACACGACCGCCACCTTAACTTTTACCCGTGATGGCGGTAACATCCGGGTGGAAGGGGACCAGGCGCACCGCTGGCGCGACGTCTACGACTGGCAGAAGGATACCTCCTTCCTGGGCGGACTGGTCACCGGCGACGAGATGCTCGTGCTGGAGAATCAGGGCAAGGCCAAGCCGTTCGACATGCACGGCGAATGGGGGGGGCCGCCGGTCAGCGGGCGTATTCCCATCGGCGACGACGGCAGCCTGGGCGAGCCCGAGATCGATTGGAGCGGCGGCAAACAGTAAAGCGGAGGGGAACGGGATGAAGGAACGGCACAAGGAAATCTACACGCGGCGTCAAGATGTCCCGAAAGCCAAAACGTTCCGGAGGGCCATCTCCGCCTCGGAAACGCCCACTGGGCGTTTCCGCCGCCGTCGGCGAACGGCTCCGGCCTCCCCTAAGTTTTTCGCCGCGTAGCGGCAATACCCGCCACGCCGCGCGATGATTGTCTCGCGCTACGCGCAAAAAAGTTATGAGGTCTGGGGACCGAGTCCCCAGCGGGGTCCGGGGCAGCGCCCCGGCCTTTTTTTATGCGGCATAGCAATAACGGCAACCGAAGCGGCAGGTGGCGAAGGTGCCGATATCGCGCGACTGGGCGCAGCGGCAGGTGGGGCGGTGCGGTTTGGCGGCGGCGGCGATGGGGCGGCCCGCGATGCGGGAGAGACGGGCCGCATCGATGCAGGCGGCATCGCGCACGCCTTCGATCAGCAGCTCCGGCTGGGCGCAGAGGCTGAGGGCGAGGCCGTGGCCCGCCGCGATGTCGCGGAACGTGGCGAGGGCGGTGCGCTTTTCCGCCGCGTCCGGGTCGCGGGCGGCCTGCCCCGCGAGGCCGCGTCTGGTCTTCGCATAGAACTGGGCGAAGGAGAGCGCCGCCTCGTCGGTCGCGCCCTTGATCGCGGCAGCGAGCTCGGCGAAGTGCTCCGCGTGCCAGTCCCAGGTTTGGGTTTCGGTGATCAGCACGGGGTCGTAGCGCCAGACCACGGACTCCTTGCCGAATCGGTCGGCGAGCGCGTGGAGGGTTTCCGCGCCCTTGCGCCAGTCCGGCACGCCGGGCTCCAGCTCCGCGCCGTAGCCGGTGACGGTGTAGTGAACGAAGAAGGGCACGCCGTCCTCCGCGACGCGGTCGAGGCAGCCGAAGAAGGGTCTGGCCGCGCGCGTCCAGAAGACGATGCCGTCCACCTCCTCCGGTTTCAGGCTGACGCGGTAGGGTTTGCGGTTGTAGGGGTTTTCCACCTCGGCGAAGCCCGCGGCCCAGCGTTCGGCGAACCAGGCGGAAAAGAACGCCGGAATATCGGTGCGGTAGCTCGCCGAGACGATCATCCGTCCAGCGCCGGGCAGCCGCAGGCGCACACCGGCCTGCCGCAGGGGGTGGCGGGAGCGGCCTGCTTGCCCACGGCGGGGGCCATGATCGCCTTGGCGACCTCGGTGGAACCGCACTCCGGGCAGGCGACCGAAGCGGCGGCGAGGTCCGCGTCGCAGGCGTCCGCGTTGCGGAACCAGGAGTCGAAGGCGTGGCCATGGGCGCAGCGCAGGCGGTAGCGGATCATCGGGGGACCTCCGGCCTTGGCAATCGGCGGAAAACAGTGCTAATACCTCATCTCCGCGTGCCGTATCTCCTGTTGCGGCGCGCTTCGCCTTTTCTTATATCGTCCGGTGACAATCGGACAAGGGTTTGCCGCGATTCCCGCTCGCCACTGCGGCGCGGCGGCCCCCTTGTGGAAACCGTAAGACGGAATTCGTCCCTGGGGGTTCGTTGGGGTGCTTATGTCAAGGCCATGCGGCCGAGGCCCCGGTGAACCTGCCGTAACAAACAGAGGTTCAAGATGAGCAAAGTTATCGGTATCGACCTGGGTACCACCAATTCCTGCGTCGCCATCATGGATGGCAAGGACGCCCGCGTGATCGAAAATGCCGAAGGCACCCGCACCACGCCGTCGATGGTGGCGTTCTCGGATTCCGGCGAGCGCCTGGTCGGCCAGCCGGCGAAGCGCCAGGCCGTGACCAACCCGGAAAAGACGCTGTTCGCGATCAAGCGCCTGATCGGCCGCCGCTATGACGACCCGATGGTGGGCAAGGACAAGGACCTGGTCCCCTACAAGATCGTCCCCGGCGACAACGGCGACGCCTGGGTGGAAACCGACGGGCAGAAGTACGCGCCCAGCCAGATTTCCGCCTTCATCCTACAGAAGATGAAGGAAACCGCCGAATCCTTCCTCGGCGAGAAGGTCACCCAGGCGGTGATCACCGTGCCCGCCTACTTCAACGACAGCCAGCGCCAGGCGACCAAGGACGCGGGCAAGATCGCGGGCCTCGAGGTTCTGCGCATCATCAACGAGCCCACCGCCGCGGCCCTCGCCTATGGCCTGGACAAGAACAACACCGGTGTGATCGCGGTCTACGACCTCGGCGGCGGCACCTTCGACGTGTCGGTCCTCGAGATCGGCGACGGCGTGTTCGAGGTGAAGTCCACCAACGGCGACACCTTCCTGGGCGGCGAGGACTTCGACGCGCGGATCATCGACTACCTCGCCGACGAGTTCAAAAAGGAATCCGGCATCGACCTGCGCAAGGACCGCCTGGCCCTGCAACGCCTGAAGGAAGCCGCCGAAAAGGCGAAGATCGAGCTGTCCTCGGCGATGCAGACCGACGTCAACCTGCCGTTCATCACCGCGGACCAGAACGGGCCGAAGCACCTCAACGTCAAGCTCACCCGCGCCAAGCTGGAAGCCCTGGTCGAGGACCTGATCGCGCGGACCATCGGCCCGTGCAAGGCCGCGCTCAAGGACGCGGGGCTCAAGCCCTCGGAAATCGACGAGGTGATCCTGGTCGGCGGCATGACCCGCATGCCGAAGATCCAGGAAACGGTGAAGCAGTTCTTCGGCCGCGAGCCGCACAAGGGCGTCAACCCGGACGAAGTGGTCGCCATCGGCGCCGCGATCCAGGGCGGCGTGCTGAAGGGCGAGGTCAAGGACGTGCTGCTGCTCGACGTGACGCCGCTGTCGCTCGGCATCGAGACCCTGGGCGGCGTGTTCACCCGGCTGATCGACCGCAACACCACGATCCCGACCCGCAAGGGCCAGATCTTCTCCACCGCCGAGGACAGCCAGACCGCGGTGACCATCCGGGTGTTCCAGGGCGAGCGCGAAATGGCGGCGGACAACAAGCTCCTCGGCCAGTTCGACCTGGTGGGCATTCCGCCCGCGCCGCGCGGCTTCCCGCAGATCGAGGTGACCTTCGACATCGACGCCAACGGCATCGTCAACGTTTCCGCCAAGGACAAGGCGACCAACAAGGAGCAGGTGATCCGCATCCAGGCTTCCGGCGGTCTTTCCGACGACGAGATCCGGAACATGGTGCACGACGCCGAGGCCAACGCCGCCGCGGACAAGGCGCGCCGCGAACTGGTGGAGGCGAAGAACCACGCCGACGCGCTGATGCACTCGACGGAAAAGAGCCTCTCCGAACACGCCGACAAGGTGCCGCCGGAGGTCAAGGCCAAGATCGAGGCCGATGTCGCCGCGCTCAAGACCGCCGCGGCGGGCGACGACCTCGACGACATCAAGGCCAAGACCGCGGCGCTCGCCCAGTCGGCGATGAAGCTCGGCGAGGCGATGTACAAGGACCAGGCCGCCGAGGCCGCGCCGGAGGCGGAAGCCGCCGGGGCGCAGCAGCAGGCCAAGCCGGGCGACGACGCCGTCGTCGATGCCGACTTCGAGGAAGTCGATAACACCAAGAAGTAACCCACTCTTCCCGGATGCGGACCTCGGGCGGAACCCATCGCGGTTCCGCCCGGTTTCGCAGGGGAGGCACGGGCCATCGGTTGCCGCGACGCGAGGGAATGGGTGAGTAAGCGCGACTACTATGAAGTTCTGGGGGTGTCCCGCACCGCCTCTGCCGACGAGCTGAAAAAGGCCTACCGCAAGCTCGCCATGCAGTATCACCCGGACCGCAATCCGGGCGATCAGGAAGCGGAACTCGCCTTCAAGGAAATCAACGAGGCCTACGAAATCCTCAAGGACGACCAGAAGCGGGCCGCCTACGACCGTTACGGCCACCGCGCCTTCGAACAGGGCGGCGCGCGGCCGGGCGGCGGCTTCGATTTCGAGTTCGCCTCCGGCTTCTCCGACATCTTCGACGAAATGTTCGGCGAGTTCATGGGCGGCGGACGCCGCGGCGGCGGCGGCGGCGCGATGCGCGGCGCCGACCTGCGCTACAACATGACGATCACCCTGGAGGAAGCCTTCGCCGGGGTCAAAACCGCCATCGAAATCCCCACCTCCGTCCCCTGCGAGGCGTGCAAGGGCAGCGGCGGCAAGGACGGCGCGGAGCCGGTGACCTGCCCCACCTGCCGCGGCGCGGGCAAGGTGCGCGCGCAGCAGGGCTTCTTCACCATCGAGCGCACCTGCCCCACCTGCCACGGCCAGGGCCGGGTGATCAAGGACCCCTGCACCGCCTGCGGCGGCAGCGGCCGGGTGCAGAAGGCGAAGACCCTGCAGGTCGCCATCCCCGCGGGCGTCGAGGAGGATACCCGCATCCGCCTCTCCGGCGAGGGCGAGGCGGGCCTGCGCGGCGCGCCGCCCGGCGACCTCTACATCTTCCTGTCGATCAAGCCGCACCGCATCTTCCAGCGCCAGGGCGCGGACATCTATTGCACCGTGCCGATCCCGATGAGCACCGCTGCGCTCGGCGGCGCCGTGGAAGTGCCCACCATCGACGGCGGCCGCGCCAAGATCGACATCCCGCGCGGCACCCAGACCGGCGCGCAGTTCCGCCAGAAGGGCAAGGGCATGAGCGTGTTGCGCAGCCCGGCGCGCGGTGACATGTTCGTCCGTACGGTGGTCGAAACCCCGGTCAACCTGTCGAAACGCCAGGAAGAGCTGCTGCGCGAGTTCGCGGCCGAGGCGGGCGAGGACCACAGCCCGGAATCCACCAGCTTCTTCAAGAAGGTGAAGGAGTTCTGGGAGGACCTGACGGAATAAACGCAGCAACAGGGGGAACCAGACCATGAAGTTCGGAATCGTCGGGTGCGGCGGACGCATGGGCCGCCTCTTGATGAAGCTCATCCTCGAAGGCGGCGGACATGCGATCGCAGGCGGCACGGAACGCGAAGGTTCGCCGCTGATCGGCCAGGACCTCGGCACGCTCGCCGGGTGCGCGCCCATCGGCATCGCCGCGCAGGCGGATGCGCGCGCCGCCTTCGCCGATGCCGACGCGCTGATCGATTTCACCACCCCCGCCACCGCGCGCGCCACCGCGCGCCTCGCCGCGGAAACCGGAACCCCCGCCGTCATCGGCACCACCGGCCTCTCCCCGGAAGACCTGGCGGAGATCCGCGCCTGCGCCGCCAAGGCGGCGATCCTCCAGTCGTTCAACATGAGCCTCGGGGTCAACCTGCTGGCCGCCCTGGTGAAGAACGCCGCCGCCGCCCTGCCCGCGGAAGCCTTCGACATCGAAATCGTCGAAATGCACCACAAGCACAAGGTCGATGCCCCCTCCGGCACCGCCATCCTCCTCGGCGAGGCCGCCGCGGAAGGCCGCAGCGTCGCCCTCGCCGAAGTCACCCAGAGCGGCCGCCACGGCCATACCGGCGAACGCCGCATGGGCGATATCGGCTTCGCCGCCCTGCGCGGCGGCGACGTGGTCGGCGAACATACCGTCATCCTCGCGGGCGCGGGCGAACGCATCGAACTCACCCACCGCGCCACCGCGCGCAGCATCTTCGCCACCGGCGGCCTCCGCGCCGCCGCCTGGCTCGCCGGAAAGAAACCCGGCCTCTACGCGATGACCGACGTGCTGGGGATGTAAAAACCAAAACCTTGCGGGGGGACTCGGTCCCCCCGCGCCCCCCATAACTTGTTTTTGCGCGAAGCGCCATAAGCCTACGACGGTTGCAACAAAGGCGTTGCCTGCCGCTTCGCGGCGAAAAACAAGTTAACGGGTCAAGGGGACCGAGTCCCCTTGCGGGTCCAGGGCGGAGCCCTGGCCTTGTTTTTCGAAAGGCGAAGCCATGGCCACGGCGTTGAGCGAGTCCGAAATCCGGGAGATGTTTTCGCGGCTGCGGGCGGCGAATCCGGAGCCGCAGGGGGAGCTGGAGCACGTCAACCCCTACACCCTGCTGGTGGCGGTGGTGCTGTCGGCGCAGGCGACCGACAAGGGAGTGAACAAGGCGACGAGGCCCCTGTTCGCGCGGGTGGACACGCCGGAACAGATGGTCGCCCTGGGCGAGCCGGCGCTCGCCGAGGCGATCCGCACCATCGGACTTTACAAGACCAAGGCGAAGAACGTCATCGCGCTGAGCGGGAAGCTGATCGCCGCGTTCGGCGGCCAGGTGCCGCGCGACCGCGAGGCCCTGGAATCGCTGCCCGGGGTCGGGCGCAAGACCGCCAACGTGGTGCTCAACATCGCCTTCGGCGTGCCGACCATCGCGGTGGACACCCACGTCTTCCGCGTCGGCAACCGCACCGGGCTGGCCCCGGGCAAGACGCCGCTGGAGGTGGAAAAGGGCCTGGAGGCGGCGATTCCCGCCGAGTTCAAGCGCCACGCCCACCACTGGCTGATCCTGCATGGGCGCTATACCTGCAAGGCCCAGCGCCCGCAGTGCCCGGCCTGCCCCATCGCCACCCTCTGCCGTTTCGACAGCAAAACGGTTTGAGGCAAAAACCGGACCGGGCGCTGCCCGGACCCGCAAGGGGTCGCGGACCCCTTGACCCCCCGCTTTTTTCACCGCGAAGCGGCAGGCTTATGGCGCTTCGCGCAAAAAACAAAGTTATGGGGAGCGCGAGGGGGCCGCGACCCCTCGCAACATTTCAGCTTTACCGCGGTTTTTCCTGGCGCGTCTGCCAGACCTCGCCGAGGCAGGCGCCGGGGCGGATTTTCTTCACCAGGCGGGAGCGTTCCTGGACGTAGACGACGCGCGAGCCGTTGCCTTCGTCGTAGAGGAAGACATCGACGAAGCAGTTCGGGCGTTCGAACAGCCAGACCTGGGCGGGCGGATCGTGGCGGGTGCGCGCGGGCGGGCCGAGGATGACGGTGACGTCGGCGGCGGACAGTCCGTTGAGCAGCGCGCCGTCGAGGCTTCTGGTTTGGCCGGGCGGCGCGTCGAGACGGACCGGCGCGTCGGGGTGGGCGAGCGCGGCGAGCGCCCGGGTGAGCGCGGGGTCGAAGCGCGGGCGTTCCTGCAGGCCGGGTCCGGCGCAGGCGGCGGTGAGGAAAAGCAGGAAGGCTGCCGCCGCGGCGCGCAGGGGACGCCGCGGCATATCGGTCGGGCAGGACAAGAGCGGTCAGCTCCTGCCGTCGTCGGCGCTGTCGGAGGGCATCATCAGCCCCTTGACCGGCGCGGACTTGCGCGGCTGGGGGGTCAGCGTACCTTCGACGATGCCGCCTTTCTCCATCACCAGGTTGGTATAGCGGATGGTGCCGCGCACCACGCCGCCGGGTTTGACCGTGGCGGTATCGGAGACGGTGAGGTTGCCGTCGAACAGGCCGGAGATTTCCGCGTTGGCGACGGTGGCGGTGCCTTTGAAGGTGCCGCCGCGGGAGACCACGACCATGCGCGCCTCGGTGAGGTCGGCTTCCACCTGGCCTTCGACGACCAGGCAGTCGCATGAGGAGATCGCGCCGGAGAGGCGGATTTCCCGGCCGACGACCAGCCTTTTGCCGTCGCCCGCCAGTCCTTCCGGGGTTGCGGGTTTGCGCTGCGCGCCGGGGATGTCGAGGACGCGGCGGGGAATATCGTTGCGGAAGGGCTGTTGGGGCGCAGAGGGTTTGCTCGGCATGTGGCTACCCCTTTTCGAGAACGGTTTGAGCGGTGGAGCGGACTCCGGCGCGGCGGCGGGTTCGGAGGCGGGGGTCTCCTTGTCTTGGACTTCTTCCGGCACCTGCGCCGGTCCCAGCCCGGACAAACGGAACATATCGGTTCTCCCTCTATTGCTTGCGGGGCTATCCCTCGTCTGCGGTCCCTTTCAGGGACTCTTGGGTGCGGGAGTGCGCGCGGTCTCCAGCATGTGGACCATGAAGATCATCGCGACCACCGGCGCCACGATGCCGACCACCGGCACCGCCATACCGACCGCGAAAACCGCGCCTGCTCCCCACAATCGAAAGAAATGCCGCTTGCGCAAAGCGTTGGTCTGTTTCAGATCGACGCGTCGGACAGCGGCCATTTCAAAATACTCAACCGACACAAGATAGCCGTTGATCGCAATAAACACAAAGATATTCACGCCGGGAATGATGAACGTCAGCAACAGCGTGAGAAGATTCAGGGCAAGAGTCTTTCCGGCAAAGTTGATCGTCCCGATGAGGATTTCCGTCAGAGGTTGTTCCCGCCCCGCGCCGCGCTCCGGATAGTGCAGGGTTTCGACGCGGCGGCAGATCGCTTCGGAGAACAGGCCGATCAGCACGGTGACCAGCGCCGGATAGATCAGCGCGCCCGCGACCACCGCGACCAGGCCCCCCGCCGCGGCGATCAGCGCGTTGACGGTTTCCCACCGGGTCTCGGAAAGGAAGGTGAGCCCCCACCACACCCCGGCGACCACCGCGACGTAGAGCAGAAGCCCCAAACCGACCGCCCGCCACAGCACGCCGCGGGTGCGCGGGTCGGATAATTGCGCAAGGGATTTGACGAACAGACCAAACATCTATAGACCGCCTCGAAAGTTTCGTCCCTGCGGCATTCACGCAACCGCAACCCGGGACTGCTTGTGATCGGCCCGCGGCTGGGTATACTGCCGCCGCTTGAAGAACCGTTTTTTGGAGGAGCACGCGCATGTCCACGGCTCATGACGTGGTTGCCGTCGGCAACGCCATCGTCGATGTCCTGGCCCACGCCGACGAGGCCTTCCTCGCCGCGCACGGCATGGACAAGGGCATCATGACCCTGATCGACGCCGAGCGCGCCGAGGCAATCTATCGCGCCATGGGCCCGGGTGTCGAGTGTTCGGGCGGTTCGGCGGCCAACACCGCCGCGGTGATCGCCGCGCTCGGCGGCAGCCCGGCCTACATCGGCAAGGTGCGGGACGACCTCCTCGGCACGGTGTTCCGCCACGATATCGAGAAGGCGGGCGTCGCCTTCGGCTGCGTGCCCAGCGCCGACGGCGCTTCCACCGCGCGCTGCCTGATCCTGGTGACCGCCGACGGCGAGCGCACGATGAACACCTATCTCGGCGCCTGCCGCGAGCTGACCTCCGACGACGTGGACGCGGCGCTGATCGCCGACGCCAAGGCGGTCTACCTCGAAGGCTACCTGTGAGACGAGCCCGCCGCCAAGGCGGCGATGCTGAAGGCCTGCCACGCCGCCCGCGCCGCCGGGCGCACCGTGGCGCTGTCGCTCTCCGACCCGTTCTGCGTCAACCGCCACCGCGAGGAATTCCAGGACCTGGTGAAGCGCGAGGCGGATATCCTCTTCGCCAACGAGGACGAGGCGATGGCGCTGTTCGAGTCCGAAAGCTTCGACGCCGCGCTCGACGCGCTGCGCCCGCACGTGCGCCTTGCCGCGATCACCCGCGGATCCAACGGCTGCGTGGTGGTTGCGGGCGGGGAGACCCTTGCCGTGCCGTCCGACCCCGTGGAAGCGGTGGTGGACACCACCGGCGCGGGCGACGCCTTCGCCGCCGGTTTTTTGCGTGCCTATACGCAAGATCTCGACCTTTCCGCCTGCGGCCGCCTGGGCAACCTGGCAGCCGGGCAAATCATTACCCATTTCGGGGCCAGACCGGAGCGCCCCATGGGAGAACTGTACGCGCGGGCGACGGCTTGATCCGGCACCGTCTCGCACCGCCAACCTGACAGGACAAAGTTAATGCAGCGTCGCAATATCGCGATCATTGCGCACGTCGATCATGGCAAGACCACCCTGGTCGATAATTTGCTGAAGCAGAGCGGAACCTTCCGCGCCAACCAGATGGTGGCGGAACGCGCCATGGACTCCAACGACCTGGAGCGCGAGCGCGGCATCACCATTCTGGCGAAGTGCACCTCGGTGCTGTGGCACGACATCCGCATCAACATCGTCGATACCCCCGGCCACGCCGACTTCGGCGGCGAGGTGGAGCGCATCCTCGACATGGTG
The DNA here is from genome assembly GCA_027864655.1 of Oleispirillum naphthae. Classification (GTDB taxonomy): domain Bacteria; phylum Pseudomonadota; class Alphaproteobacteria; order Rhodospirillales; family Rhodospirillaceae; genus Oleispirillum; species Oleispirillum naphthae. Next base: position 111,535 of record JAQAZG010000003.1, on the reverse strand, counting down.
GACGGCGTGGTGGTGCTGGTGGACGCCGCCGAAGGCCCGCTGCCGCAGACCAAGTTCGTCGTCGGCAAGGCGTTGAAGCTTGGGCTCAGGCCGATCGTGGTGATCAACAAGGTGGACCGCGGCGACGCGCGTCCCGACGAAGTGCACGACGAAATCTTCGACCTGTTCGCGGCGCTGGACGCCAGCGAGGAGCAGCTGGACTTCCCGATGCTCTACGCGGTGGGGCGCGACGGCTGGGCGGCGAAGTCGCTGGACGATCCGCACACCGACCTCACCCCTCTGTTCGAGCTGATCGTCGCCCACGTGCCGGAGCCGGAGGCGAACCTGGAGAAGCCGTTCCGCATGCTGGCGACGACGCTGGAGGCCGACCCCTACCTCGGCCGCGTGCTCACCGGCCGCATCCTCGACGGGCGGGTCACCCGCAACATGGCGCTCAAGGCCCTCTCCCATACCGGCAACCCGGTCGAGCTGGCGCGCGCCAGCCAGATTCTCTCCTTCCGCGGCCTCGAGCGCGTGCCGGTGGACTCCGCCGAGGCGGGCGACATCATCGCGCTCGCCGGGTTCACCGACGCCACGGTGGCCGACACCCTGTGCGCGCCGGACGTCACCGAGGCGCTGGCGGCGCACCCGATCGACCCGCCGACCCTGGCGATGACCTTCTCGGTCAACGATTCGCCCTTGGCCGGGCGCGAGGGGACGAAGGTCACCGGGCGGATGATCGGCGAGCGCCTGAAGCGTGAGGCGGAGTGCAACGTGGCGCTGACCGTCAAGGAATCCACCGACCGCGACGCCTTCGAGGTGGGCGGCCGCGGCGAACTCCAGCTCGGCGTGCTGATCGAGACGATGCGCCGCGAGGGCTTCGAGATGTCGGTCTCGCGGCCGCGCGTGCTCTTCCGCGACAGCCCGGAAACCGGGGAGCGCGAGGAGCCGATCGAGGAGGTGGTGATCGACGTGGACGAGGAATACTCCGGCTCCGTGGTCGATAAGATGTCGCAGCGCAAGGCGGAGATGACCGAGATGCGCCCCTCCGGCGGCGGCAAGATGCGGCTCTCCTTCCTCGCGCCGTCGCGCGGGCTGATCGGCTATCACTCCGAATTCATGACCGACACCCGCGGCACCGGCGTGATGAACCGCCTGTTCCATGGCTACGCCCCCTACAAGGGCGCGATCGAAGGCCGCCGCAACGGCGTCCTCGTCTCCACCGCGCAGGGCACCTCGGTTCCCTACGCCCTGTGGTACCTGGAGGAACGCGGCCCGCTGTTCATCACCTCGGGCATCGACGTCTATACCGGCATGATCATCGGCGAGAACGCGCGCGGCCACGATCTCGAAGTCAACCCGCTGCGGGCGAAACAGCTCACCAACATCCGCACCACCTCCAAGGACGAGGCGGTCACCCTGACCACGCCGCGCAAGATGTCGCTGGAAGAGGCGCTCTCCTACATCGAGGACGACGAGCGGGTCGAGGTGACGCCCACCAACATCCGCCTGCGCAAGGCGATCCTCGACCCCAACGACCGCAAGCGCGCCGCCCGCGCCGCCCGCGATTCCGGCTGAGGCGATGCCCCGGTTCGCCGCCGCGCTCGCCGTCTATCGGGATGCCCGGCTGCTGCCGGTGCTCATCCTCGGCGTGGCGAGCGGCCTGCCCTCGCCGCTCCTGTTCGCCAACCTGTCGATCTGGCTGGCGGATACGGGGCTCAGCCGCACCGCGGTGGCCGCCTTCGGCGCGGTGGCGACGCCGTACGCGATCAACTTCCTGTGGGCGCCGCTGTTCGACCGCATGCGGCCGCCGCTGTTCGCCTCCCTGGGGCAGCGGCGCGGCTGGCTCGCCTGTCTGCTCTGCGGCCTGATCGCCGCGGTGCTGCTGCTCGGCCGCCAAGACCCGCGCGGCGGCCTCGCCGCCATGGCCGCCTGCGCAGTGGCCGTCGCCGCGCTCTCCGCCTCCCTCGACGTGGTGGTGGACGCCTACCGCATCGAAACCCTCGATCCGCCGCACATGGGCGCGGGCTCCGCCGCCACCGTGGCGGGCTGGCACATCGGCGGAACGGTGGTCGGCGGCGCGGGCGGCCTCGTCCTCGCCGCCCGCTTCGGCTGGCCCGCCGCCTATGCCGCGCTCGCCTGCGCGCTCGCCCTGCCGCTTTTCGCCGTGTTTTTCATCCGCGAGCCCGCCGCGCCGCAAACCGCCGCGGAGGACCGGGAGCCGGGCTTCGCCGCCGCGCTCGCCCGCGCCGTCATCGACCCGCTGAAAAGCCTCGCCAAACGGCCGCTGTGGGCGGAAATCCTCGCCTTCATCGTGCTCTTCAAATTCGGCGACGCGATGCTCGGGCGGATGAGCGGGGTGTTCTTCCGAGAGATGGGTTTCGACTACGTAACGATCGCCGAAGTGAGCAAGCTTTACGGCATCGGCGCGGCCTTCGCCGGCGGGCTGGTCGCGGGCGGCGCGTTACGCGTGCTCGGCGCCGGGCGCGGTCTCTTCCTCGCCGGGATCGTGATGAGCGCCACCAACCTCTTGTTCTCCGCCCTCGCCGCCGCCCCGGACCGCGCCCACTTCATCCTCGCCGTGGCGGGCGACGGATTCACCTCCGGCTTCGCCACCGTCGCCTTCGTCGCCTTCCTCTCCCGCCTCTGCGAGGCCGGATACGCCGCCACCCAATACGCGCTGCTCGCCTCCATCGCCAACTTCGCGCGCATCCAGCTCGCCGGAAGCAGCGGCTGGATCGTCGATCGCCTGAACGGCGACTGGAGCACCTTTTTCGCCCTTACCGCGGCGATGGCCCTTCCCGGATTGGCCCTGCTCGCCCATGTTCTCAGCAAAACCCGGATGGGAGACGCCGCGTTCTCCCCCACACACAGGACCCACCGATGAATATCGACAAGATCCCGCTCGGCAAGAACCCGCCCCACGACGTCAACGTCCTCGTCGAGGTCTCCCTGCTCGCCGACCCGGTGAAATACGAACTCGACAAGGAATCCGGCGCCATGATGGTGGACCGCTTCCTCCATACCGCCATGCACTACCCCTGCAATTACGGCTTCGTCCCCCATACCCTCTCCGAGGATGGCGACCCCGTGGACGTCATGCTGCTCGGCCGCCTGCCGGTCATCCCCGGCGCCGTGGTGCGCGCCCGCCCGGTCGGCGTGCTGCGCATGGAAGACGAAAAGGGCATGGACGAGAAGCTCCTCTGCGTCCCCCACGAATCGCTGAAATCCTTCTATTCCAACGTCCAGGAAGTCACCGACGTGGCGGAACTCGACCGCCTGCGCCTCGAACACTTCTTCGCCCACTACAAGGACCTGGAAAACGGCAAATGGGTGAAAATCCTCGGCTGGGGAACCTGCGCCGAAGCCAAACAGGTCCTCACCGAAGCCATCGCCCGCGCCGCCGCGGCGAAGAAGTAAGAACCAAAACGTTGCGAGGGGACTCGGTCCCCTCGCGCACCCCCTAACTTTTTTCGCCGCATAGCGGCCATCGGCCGTCACCCCGCGTGACGGCTCTCTCGCGCTACGCGCAAAAACCAAAAGTTGCGGGGTCTGGGGACCGCGTCCCCAGCGGGGTCCAGGGGCAGCGCCCCTGGCCTGGTTTTTCCCCGCCTCAGAGGATGAACTTCGACAGGTCCGAGGATTTGGCGAGGGTGCCGACGCGGTCCTGGACCATTTCGGCGGTGATCTCGACGGTTTCGCCCGCGCGGTCTGCGGCGGTGAAGCTGATTTCCTCCAGCAGACGTTCCAGGACCGTATGGAGCCTTCGTGCACCGATGTTTTCGACCGTCTGGTTGATTTCCTCGGCGAGGTCGGCGATGGCGTCGATCGCCTCTTCGGCGAAGGCGAGGGTGACGTTTTCGGTGCCGAGGAGGGCGGTATACTGGGTGATCAGGCTGGCTTCCGGCTCGGTGAGGATGCGTTTGAGGTCTTCGCGGGAAAGCGCCTTGAGTTCCACGCGGTTGGGCAGTCTGCCCTGGAGTTCCGGCAGCAGGTCCGACGGTTTGGCGAGGTGGAAGGCGCCCGAGGCGATGAACAGGATGTGGTCGGTTTTGACCATGCCGTGTTTGGTGGCGACGGTGGTGCCTTCGATCAGGGGCAGGAGGTCGCGCTGCACGCCCTCGCGGGAGACGTCTGCCCCGCCCTTCATCTCCGCCCGCGCGCAGATCTTGTCGATTTCGTCGAGGAAGACGATGCCGTCGTTCTCGGTGACGCGGATCGCCTCGCGGACCACCTGTTCCTCGTCGAGGAGGCGGTCGCTTTCGTCGGCGATGAGGAATTCGTAGCTTTCGGAGACCGTGGTCTTGCGCTTTTTCGTCGCGCCGCCGAACGCCTTGCCGAAGATGTCGTTGAGGTTGAGCACGCCCATCTGCGCGCCCGGCATGTTGGGCAGGTCGAAGGTGGGGAGCGCCGCGCCCGCCGTATCCTTGACCTCGATTTCGATGGTGCGCGAGTCGAGTTCGCCCTGGCGCAGCATGACGCGGAACTTCTGGCGGGTTTCCGGATTGGCGGACGCGCCGACCAGGGCGTCGAGGACGCGTTCCTCCGCCGCGCCTTCGGCCTTGGCGCGGACATCCTGGCGCAGGCGGGTGCGGGTGGTCTGGATGGCGGATTCCAGGAGATCGCGGACGATGCTTTCCACATCGCGGCCGACGTAGCCGACCTCGGTGAACTTGGTGGCTTCCACCTTGATGAACGGGGCCTGGGCGAGCCTGGCGAGGCGGCGCGCGATCTCGGTCTTGCCGACGCCGGTGGGGCCGATCATCAGGATGTTCTTCGGCAGGATTTCCTCGCGCAGGCCCTCGGGCAGCTGCTGGCGGCGCCAACGGTTGCGCAGCGCCACGGCGACGGCGCGCTTGGCTTCCGTCTGGCCGACGATGTGCCGATCCAGTTCCGAAACGATTTCGCGGGGGCTGAACACGTTCATAGGCTTTCGATCACGATGTTGCGGTTGGTGTAGATGCAGATGTCCGCGGCGATTTCCACGGCGCGCCGCGCGATCGCCTCGGCGTCCATGTCGGGCCGGTCGATCATGGCGCGGGCGGCGGCGAGCGCGTAGGGCCCGCCGGAGCCGATGCCGATGAGGGCGTCGTCGGGTTCCAGCACGTCGCCGGTGCCGGAAAGGATGAGCGAGGTTTCGGCGTCCGCCACCGCCATCATCGCCTCGAGGCGGCGCAGGTAGCGGTCGGTGCGCCAGTCCTTGGCGAGTTCGACGCAGGCGCGGGTGAGCTGGCCGGGGAAGCGTTCCAGCTTCGCCTCCAGGCGTTCGAACAGGGTGAAGGCATCGGCCGTCGCGCCGGCGAACCCGGCGAGGACGCGGCCGTCGCCGAGGCGGCGGACCTTGCGCGCGGTGGATTTGACCACGGTATTGCCAAGGGTCACCTGGCCGTCGGCGGCGATGACGACACGACCGGCCTTGCGGATCGAAACCACGGTGGTTCCGTGCCAGGATTGCGGTTCCAAAGGAGGATACTCCCTGTCGTGAGGGGACAGGGATGCAATGTAAGGCCGGTGGCGCCGAAACGCCACCGTCGCGGTTGGGCTCAGGCGTCCGCCTGGGCCATCGCCTTGATCAGGGCGAAGACCTGGGCGCGCGCCCGTTCGTTGCGGATTTTCCAGTAGTTGCGCACCAGCTCCAGGGTTTCGGTGCGCGACAGCGGGTCGTCGGAGAAGCTTTCGTCCTCGGCAAGAACGGACGGCGCGCCCGCGCCGTCGAAGGTGTCCGGCAGCACGCCGTAGCGTTCCTCCGCCACCTGGGCGTTGACGTCCTGGAAGAAGAAGCTGATCGGCACCGAGAGCACGTGCCCGATGTCGTAAAGGCGGCTGGCGGAGACGCGGTTGAAGCCGCGTTCATACTTTTGGATTTGCTGGAATGTCACACCGACGGAGGCGGCAAGCTGTTCCTGGGTCATGCCCACCAGATTGCGGCGCAGACGGATTCTTTGCCCGACGTGGACGTCGATCGGGTCCGGACCGTTTTCCGTCACGACATTCTTGGGTAAGCGACGTTCGATCATGGGACTGGAATCTCTCAAGGGGGGTATCAGGGAGATGTTTTATTGACTGCATGCATACGTGCGTTTTTTTGCCGCTGTCAATGGGCATCGCGGCAAAGGCGGCGAATCCCGCACGTTATTTCCGCACACCGCACAAGCTTCGGCGGAGCAAGGATTTGCCTCTCCTCCCGCATTCCTGTAATACACCCAGGGAATGCATGCGGGGCGCGGGAGGAGCCGCGCCGCCAGCGGAGGAAACGGGTATGAGAACCGCAACGGTCGAACGGGTGACGCGGGAAACCGCGATCTCGGTGACGGTGAACCTGGACGGCGCCGGAGTCTACGACGTCGCAACCGGCGTCGGCTTCCTCGACCACATGCTGGAGCAGCTTTCCCGCCACAGCCTGATCGACCTCACGGTCAAGGCCAAGGGCGACCTGCACATCGACGCGCACCACCTCACCGAGGACAGCGGGCTGGCCATCGGCACCGCGATCGCCCAGGCGCTTTCCGACCGCGCCGGCATCCGCCGTTACGGCGACGCCCTGATCCCGATGGACGAAACGCTGGCGCGCTGCGCCATCGACCTCTCCAACCGGCCATACCTGATCTGGCGGGTGGCGCTGCCGCAGGCGCGGCTGGGAACCATGGAAACCGAGCTGTTCAAGGAGTGGTTCCAGGCCTTCGCGCAGACCGCCGGGGCGACCCTGCACATGGAGTCGCTCTACGGCGGCAACACCCACCACATCGTCGAGGCGTGCTTCAAGGCGCTGGCGCGCGCGCTGCGCGCCGCGGTGGAGATCGACCCGCGCGCCGCCACCGCGGTGCCCTCCACCAAGGGCGTGCTCAGCGGCGCGCTGCGCGTGGAGGCGCGGGACCGGCCATGACGCGGACCGTCGCGATCGTCGATTACGGCTCGGGCAACCTGCGCTCGGCGGCCAAGGCGTTCGAACGCGCGGCCGCCGAGGCGGAATTGTCCTTCTCCGTCGTCGTCACCGACGATGCGGCGGCGATCCGCGCGGCGGAGCGCATCGTGCTGCCCGGCGTGGGCGCGTTCGGCGACTGCCGCGCCGGGCTGATGGCGCGCCGCGGCCTGGCCGAGGCGCTGGCCGAGGCGGTGCTGGCCGAAAAGAAACCGTTCTTCGGCATCTGCGTCGGCATGCAGCTGCTCGCCGCCGAGGGCCACGAGCACGGCACCCACCCGGGCCTCGGGTGGATTCCGGGCGAGGTGTCGCGCCTGGCGGAAGGCCCGGGCCTGAAGATTCCGCACATGGGGTGGAACGGCCTGGCGCTCACCGCCGCCGGGGCGGCGCATCCGGTGTTCCGCGGCCTGCCCGCGGCGGCGCAGGTCTATTTCGTCCACAGCTATGCGCTCGCCCCGGCCGATGCGGCGGACGTTCTGGCGACCACCGATTACGGCGGGCCGGTCACCGCGGCGGTGGGGCGCGGCAACATCGTCGGAACCCAATTCCACCCGGAAAAGAGCCAGGCGGTCGGCCTGGCGGTGATCCGCAACTTCCTTTCCTGGACGCCCGCACCATGATTCTCTTCCCCGCCATCGACCTCAAGGACGGCGCCTGCGTGCGTCTTTACAAAGGCGAAATGAACCAGGCGACGGTGTTCAACGCCTCGCCCGCCGACCAGGCGATACGCTTCATCGTCACCGGCTGCACCTGGCTGCACGTAGTGGACCTGAACGGCGCGTTCGCCGGCAAGCCGGTGAACGCCGCGGCGGTGGAGGCGATTCTGGAAATCGCCGCGGACAACGACGTGAAGGTGCAGCTCGGCGGCGGCATCCGCGACGAGGCGACCATCGAGGCCTGGCTTTCGCGCGGCGTGGAGCGGGTGATTCTCGGCACCGTTGCGGTGCGCGACCCGGATTTCGCCGCCGCCGCCTGCACGCGCCACCCCGGCCGCATCGCCGTGGGCATCGACGCGCGCGACGGCTTCGTCGCGGTGGAGGGCTGGGCCGAAACCTCGCAGGTCACCGCGGAGGACCTCGCCTGCCGCTTCGCCGACGCGGGCGTGGCGGCGATCGTCCACACCGACATTTCGCGCGACGGCGCGATGGGCGGCGCCAACGTCGCCGCCTCGGCCAGGCTTGCGGCGGCCTGCGGCCTGCCGGTGATCGTCTCCGGCGGGGTGGCGGGAATGGACGACATCCGCGCCGTGGCGGCGGCGCGCAAGAGCGGCCTGATCGGCGCGATCGCCGGGCGCGCGCTCTACGACGGCAAGCTCGACCTGCGGGAGGCGATCGCCATCCTGGGGGCGGCCTGACCATGCTCAGCATGCGCATCATCCCCTGCCTCGACGTCAAGGACGGACGGGTCGTCAAGGGGGTCAACTTCGTCGATCTGATCGACGCGGGCGACCCGGTGGAGCAGGCCCGCGTCTACGACGCGGCGGGGGCGGACGAACTCTGCTTCCTCGACATCACCGCCAGCTCCGACAACCGCGACACCCTCTACGACGTGGTGCGCCGCACCGCCGAGCAGTGCTTCATGCCGCTCACCGTCGGCGGCGGGGTGCGCGCGGTGGAGGACATCCGCAAGCTGCTGCTGGCCGGGGCCGACAAGGTTTCGATCAACACCGCGGCGGTGCACCATCCGGAGTTCGTGCGCGAGGCGGCGGAAAAGTTCGGCAACCAATGCATCGTCGTCGCCATCGACGCGAAGCGGACGGCCCCCGGAAAATTCGAGATTTTCACCCACGGCGGGCGCAAGCCCACCGGCATCGACGCGGTGGAATGGGCGCGCCGAATGACCACATATGGAGCAGGTGAGATTCTGTTGACCTCGATGGACCGCGACGGCACGCGGCAGGGCTTCGACATCGCGCTGACGCGCGCGGTTTCCGACGCCGTTTCCGTCCCGGTGATCGCCTCCGGCGGGGTCGGCAACCTGGACCACCTGGTGGAAGGAATCCGCGACGGCGGGGCGACGGCGGTTTTGGCCGCCTCGATCTTCCACTTCGGGCACTATTCCATTCCGGAGGCGAAAGCGTATCTCGCCGCCGCCGGAATTCCGGTGCGTTCGGTGCCGACGGCCTGAGCCCCGCGACCGGGGACCGGCCGCGCCCGTGTTTTCCCGTCACCCGAGCCGAGGACCGCTTTCGTGATCGCAGGCGAACGCTCCCCTCCCTCCTGGTTTCCCCTGTTCGCGAAGCTGTTCGCCGGGCTCGCGCTCATGGTGATGGTCGCCTGCATCGGTTTTTTCGAGATCCGCCGCCTGGGCCGCCTGGCGCAGATGGAAACCGCCGAATCCCTGGTGGTGACGGCGCAAACCACGGCGATGATCGACGCCCTGCACCGCATCCGCGCCGACCTGCTGATTCTCAGCCGCCAGAGCGAACTGGCCGCCGCCACGCCCGGGTCTCCTGCGCTCGCCGCCCTGGCGCGGGAATATGCCGAGTTCGCGCACGCCGTCGGCCTCTACGACGCCATCCGCCTGCTCGACCTCTCCGGCAGGGAACTGATCGCGGTTTCCGACATCGACGGCGAGATCAGCTTCCACATGCGCGCTGCGCCCGGCCCCCTCTCGCCGCAGGTGCGCGCCGCGGTGCTGCGCATGGCGCCGGGGGGCATGCTGATGCTCGCCCACGACCGCCACGACGGCGCCTCGCCCCGCCCGCTCTGGCGTTTCGCCACCACCGCCGCCGCCACCGGAGGAAAACCGACCCACATCGTCGAGGTCGCCTACCGCGCCGACGTGCTTCTCGACCAGATGGAGCAGATCGGCGCGCACACCACCACCACCCTGATCGTCGCCGACCGCGAAAGCCTGTGGCTGGCGCACCCCCTGGCCTCCGCCCTGACCTGGGGCTTCGACCACGTGGATTTCGCCAAGGCGAGCCTGCCGCAGCGCTACCCCGTCGCCTGGGGCCGCATCCAAAGCGAGGAGAGCGGCGTCATCCGGGTCAAGGACGGGGTTTTCGTCTTCCGCACCGCGCACCCGGCGATCAAGGGCTTCTGGGGGCTGCGCGGCGACGGCGAACCCGCGCCGGAGGCCTCGGAATGGAAGATCATCTCCTTCCTCTCGCCGGAGGCCCTGGCGGAGATGCAAAACGACATCTTGCAGACCCTCCTGCCCTTCGCCTTCGCCTCGATCCTGGCGCTCGGCCTGGGAGCATGGATCTTCGCGGTGCTGTGGGCCGAGCGCCGCCACCGCCACATCCGCCTGTTGCACCGCGCCTCCGTCGATCCGCTCACCGGGGCGCTCAACCGCAGCGCCTTCGACGAGTGCCTCGCCGTCGCCGCGGCGCGCTACGAGGCGGCCGGCGAGGGCTATGCCCTGATCTTCGCCGACCTGGACGAGTTCAAGGAGATCAACGACATCTACGGCCACGAGGCGGGCGACGATTGCCTGCGGGAAACGGTTTTGCGCATCCGCGCCTGCATCCGCGACAGCGATGCGGTGGGCCGCCTCGGCGGCGACGAGTTCGTCGTCCTCCTCGCCCCGTGCAGAACCCGCACCGCGGCGGAGGCGGTGCGCGCCAAGATCGCCGACCGCATGGAAGCCGCCGCGGCAGGGGATACGGTGGGGCCGATCCGCGCCAGCCTCGGCCTCGCCGTCTGCCCCGACGACGGCGAGAGCGTCGAATTGCTTTTGCGCATCGCCGACCAGGCCATGTATGGTGCGAAGCGGGAGCATCGGACTCCGCCCGGAGACCGCGCTCCGCCGAATCGCCCCAAAGGAAAGCCCCGCGTAAGATGACCGACCACCCGCTCGACGCCCTCGCCGCCACCATCGCCGCCCGCAAGACCGCCGATCCCGCCTCCTCCTATACCGCAAAGCTGTTCGCCAAGGGGCGCAACAAGATCGCGCAGAAAGTGGGCGAGGAGGCCGCCGAGCTGGTGATCGCCGCCTGCGCCGAGCCGGAGAAGATCGTGCCGGAAAGCGCCGACCTGCTCTATCACATGCTGGTGCTGTGGGCCGACGCCGGAATCTCCCCCGACGCGGTGTGGGCGGAACTTGCGGCGCGCACCGGAACCTCCGGCCTCGCGGAGAAGGCGAAGCGGCCGAAAGACTGACGCAGCAAGCCGTTGCACCGTTCCGTTAACCAAGGAGACGAGAGTGGCTTACGATCCGAACAACGTGTTCGCGAAAATCCTGCGCGGCGAGATCCCCTGCAAGAAGGTGCTGGAAACCGAGCACGCGCTCGCCTTCCACGACATCAACCCCTTGGCTCCGCTGCATGTTCTGGTGATTCCCAAGGGCGCCTACGTGTCGATGGCGGACTTCTCCGCCAACGCCCCGGCGGAGGAAATCGCCGGATTCGTCCGTGCCGTCGGCGAGACCGCGCGCATGCTCGGCGCAGAGGCAGAGGGCTACCGGGTTTTAAGCAACGTCGGGTTGAACGGCGGCCAGGAAGTGCCCCACCTTCACGTGCACGTGTTCGCCGGGCGGCCGCTCGGCCCGATGCTTGCCGGTCGCGTATAATCTTTTGAAATAAAAGCGATAATCTGCCTTTTACGGACGCCGGGGCCGAGGGAATCCCTGGCTGCGTCGGCGTTTTCGGAGGGTTCCGGAGCAGAACAACTTCAATCGTGGTTGTTCGCGTTTTAGGACGTTCCAGACAACCAATGAATTCCGCGGAGTCGCAAGCCTGTAACACGCCTCCGCGCCGCCGAATCGCCGCCGCCGCGACTCGGCAACCCCTCCTCCGTCACCCCATCCCACGCCCGCCGGAAACGCCGCGCCGATGCCGCGAATCGCCCGCCGGTTCCCGCAGCGGCGCGCGGCGCGGAAGATTCGGCGGCGAATCGGTCGCACGCGCCGCACCCCCCAGGCTTTTTCCGCATCGCCCCCCTTGCGCGCAAGCCCCAGGCTTTCCGCCATCGTTTCGTGCCCAGGGGTGGGCTTTCGCGCTATCATGCCCCTCGCCAAAGCCGCGAAAAAAGGAATTCCGCGATGACTCCGAAGGACTTGGTGCGCGCCTGGGTGGCCGCCTTCAACCGCGGCGACGCCGACGCGCTGGCCGCGCTCTACCACGAGGACGCGATCAACCACCAGGTGGCGCAAGAGCCGGTGGCAGGCCGCGACGCGATCCGCAAAATGTTCGCCCGCGCGTTCGCCGCCGCCGAAATGGTCTGTCTCGTCGAGGCCCTCTATGCCGACGGCGAGGTCGCCATCCTCGAATGGCGCGACCCCCTCGGCCTGCAAGGCTGCGGCTTCTTCCACGTCAGGGACGGCAAAATCGCCTTCCAGCGCGGCTATTGGGACAAACTCACCTTCCTCCGCCAACACGGCCTGCCGGTCGGGTGAAAAATCAAAGCGTTGCGAGGGGACTCGGTCCCCTCGCGCACCCCATGACTTTTGGTTTTTCGCGCGTAGCGCCATAAGCCCGTGCGGTTGCCACGGGAGGTGCCGCCTGCCGTTACGCGGCGAAAAACCAGTTATCGGGGGTGTGGGGGGACCGAGTCCCCCCACGAAGTTTTTTCTTTACTCGCCGAACGCCAACCGCAGCCCCAGGGCGGCGAACGCCGCGGCGAAGCCGCGTTTCAGCCAGGAGAGCACGGCGGGCGACTCCAGGACCTTCTGCCGCGCCGCGGCGGCGCACAGGCCATAGACCACGAACACGGCGAAGGTCATCGCCATGAACACCGCGCCGAGCAGCAGCATCTGGCGCGCCGGGTCCGTGGCGGGATCGACGAACTGCGGCAGGAAGGCGAAGAAGAACAGGGTGAGTTTGGGGTTGAGCAGATTGAGCGCGATGCCGCGCAGCGCCGGGTGGCCGCGCCGCGCCGCCGGGGCGGCGAGGGAGACCGGCTCCGCCGCGTCGCGCCACAGGCTCCAGGCGAGGAAGCCGAGGTAGACCGCGCCGAGGAGGCGCATCGCCTGGAAGGCCATGGCCCCGGCGTGCAGCACCGCGGCGAGGCCCAGAAGGCAGGCCGCAAGGTGCGGCACGATGCCGAGGGTGCAGCCGAAGGCGGCGACCACCGCGGCGCGCCGCCCGTGCAGCAGGCCGCAGGAGACGGTGTAGATCACCCCGGTGCCGGGCATCAGCACCACCACCAGCGCGGTGAGCAGGAAGGGCAGGGTGATCATTTGCGGTTTCCTCCGTGCGGCGGGCGGCGGCGGTAGGTGAGCGCCTCGGCGAGGTGCGGGCGCTCCACCGCCTCCGCCCCGGCGAGGTCGGCGATGGTGCGCGCCACCTTGATGACGCGGTGGTAGCCCCGCGCCGTCAGATTGAACCGTGACGCCGCCTCGGCGAGGAAGCCGCGGTCGGCGGCGCAAAGCGGCGCCAGTTCCTCCAGCGCCCGGCCTTCGAGTCCGGCATTGAGCGAAAGCCCGGGCCGCCCGGCGAAGCGCGCCGCCTGGCGGGCGCGCGCCGCCGCCACCCGCGCCGCGACGAGAGCGGTGGATTCGCCGGGGCGCAGGCTTTCCAATTCCCACGGATCGACCCGGCCCACCGCCACGTGCAGGTCGATACGGTCGAGAAAGGGTCCCGACAGGCTGTTCTGGTATTCCTCGGCGCAGAGCGGCGCGCGGCGGCAGGCCTGCGCCGGATCGTCGAGATGGCCGCAGCGGCACGGGTTCATCGCGCCGATCAGCTGCACCCGCGCCGGATAGGTGACGTGGCGGTTGGCCCGCGCCACCGAAACCGTGCCGCTCTCCAGCGGCTGGCGCAGGCTCTCCAGCACCGCGCGGGGGAACTCCGGCAGCTCGTCGAGGAACAGCACCCCGAGATGCGCCAGCGAAACCTCCCCCGGCCGCGCGCGCAGGCCGCCGCCCACCATCGCCGCGGTGGAACACGAATGGTGCGGCGCGCGGAACGGCCGCTGCCACACCAGGCCGCCCTCCGGCAGGTCGCCCGCGATGGAGTGCACCATGCTGACGTCCAGCGCCTCGCGCGGCGACAGCGGCGGCAGAAGCCCCGGCAGGCGGCGCGCCAGCATCGACTTGCCGGAACCGGGCGGCCCCACCATCAGCATGTTGTGCCCCCCGGCGGCGGCGATCTCCAAGGCACGCTTCGCCGTCTCCTGCCCCTTCACGTCGGCGAGGTCTGGCCCCGGGGCGGCCTCCGCCGGGGCGCCCGGCGCGGCGGGCGGCACCACGGTCTCTCCTTTGAGGAAGCCCACCGCCTGCATCAGGTCGGAAAAGGCATAGGTGTCGCCGCCGCCCGCCCAGGCCGCCTCCGCCCCCTGCGCCGCCGGGCAGATCAGCCCGCGCTCGTGCGCATGGGCGGAAATCGCCGCGGGCAACACCCCGGCCACCGCGCTGATCCGCCCGTCGAGGGACAGCTCGCCCATCACCGTGTAATTGAGAATCTCTTCCGCCGGGACGAGGTTCATCGCCGAGAGAATGCCGAGAGCGATCGGCAGGTCGAAGTGGCTGCCCTCCTTCGCCAGATCCGCCGGCGCGAGGTTGACCGTGATCCGCTTCGGCGGCAGGCCGAGGCCGATCGCCACCAGCGCCGCGCGCACCCGCTCGCGGCTCTCCGCCACCGCCTTGTCGGGCAGACCCACGACCGAGAAGGTGGGCAGACCGCTTGCGATCTGCACCTGAACCTCGACCGGGCAAACCTCGACCCCCGCAAACGCCACGGTGTGCACCAACGCCACCACCGCAAACCCTCCCCCGAAACCACCGTGCCGGTTTCAACAGATCACCCAATGCGCGCAACGGTCAAGAGAACAAAAAACCAGACCAGGGGCGCTGTCCCCGGACCCCTTTGTTTTTCGCCGCGTGAAGGTCTATAGCGCTACGCGCAGAACCTAAAAGTCATGGGGGGAGCGGGGGGACCGAGTCCCCCCGCAAAGTTTTACCGCGTCGCGGCGAATTTCGCCTCGATGGCGTCCCAGATGCGGGCGGCGAGGCTGGTTCCGTCGAAGCGGCCGATTTCCTGGATGCCGGTGGGGGAGGTGACGTTGATTTCGGTGAGGCAGTCGCCGATGACGTCGAGTCCGGCGAAGAGCAGGCCCATGTTTTTGAGCACCGGGCCGACGCGGCGGCAGATATCGCGTTCGCGGTCGGTGAGGCGGGCGGCCTCGGCGCGGCCGCCGACGTGCATGTTGGAGCGGGCGTCGCCTTCGTTCGGCACGCGGTTGAGCGCGCCCGCGGCCTCGCCGTCGATCAGGATGATGCGTTTGTCGCCCGCCCGCACCGCGGGCAGGTAGGCCTGGACCATCAACGGTTCGGGTCCGGAACGAAAGAACATCTCCAGCAGCGAGCCGAGGTTTTCGTCCTCCGGGCGAAGGTGGAAGACGCCTGCGCCGCCGTTGCCGAAGAGCGGTTTGACGATGATGTCGCGGTGGCGCGCCCGGAAGTCGCGGATGGCGGCGGGGTCGGCGCTGACCAGGGTGGGCGGCATGAGGTCGGGGAAGTGGGTGGCGAGGAGTTTCTCCGGCGCGTTGCGCACGCCTGCCGGGTCGTTGACCACCAGGGTCTTGGGATGGATATGGCCGAGGATGTGGGTGGTGGTGATGTAGGTGAGGTCGAAGGGCGGGTCCTGGCGCAGCAGCACCACGTCGAAGGTGGAGAGGTCGAGGGTTTCCGCCGCGCCGAAGCGGGCGTGGTCCCCCGCCACGCGCTGCACGGCGACCGCATGGCCGGTGGCGGAGACGCGCCCGCCCTCCAGGCGCAGGGCGCTGGGCAGGTAGTGGAACAGGCTGTGGCCGCGGGCTTGCGCCTCTTCGGCGAGGGCGAAGGTGGAGTCGGCGTCGATGTTCACCCCTTCCATGGGGTCCATTTGCAGGGCGACCGAAAGGGTCATGGTCGGTTTCTCCTTCGCGTGAACTCTCAAACGAAATAGGAGATTTCCTCTCCCGCATCCAGCCGCAAGGCCTTGCGGCGCGGTTTTCGCGCCATTCGGCGCGGTTTTTTCCGCCTTATGAACCAGAGCGGAATTTTATAGTCATTCCAATGGAAGGTTGCCGCAAGCGGCTATTCATACATAAAATTTTTCGAATTTACTGGAAATATGAAAGATACGATCCTAATGTCTGCGCCTCCGGGACGGACGATCCCTTTGGCGGCCCTGCCCAAAAGCAAAATAAGACAACCAAGTCTATCTGCGGGAAAGAGGAGTCAAGTAGATCGTGTATGGAGCCGCCGATCTCCATGGCTTCGATGGATTGTTGCTGCAGGTGCTCGATGACGAGGGGTGCATTCTGGACGTGAATCCGGAATGGAATTCCCTTCTCGAGTATGCCGCGGAGGACTGCGTCGGGCTCCCCTTCCGCGATTTTCTCGAACCCGGCCTTCGCGCCGAGGCCGATGTCTTTTTCCGCGCCCTCGGCCGGCCCGGCGCTTCGCCGTTCCTGCCCGTCGCCCTGCGGGGCAAGTCCGGGCGCTCCGTCGGCGGCATCCTGATGGCGCAGCCGCGCCCACGGGAAGCGGGCGGCGGCTATGCCTGCGAGATCTGGACCACCGACGGTTTCGCCCGCGCGGTCTCCCACGCGCGCACCCGGGCGGAGCGCGACCGCGCCACCGACACGGTGACGCGCGCCTTTTCGGCGGTGACCGAGCTTCTCGCCAAGTCCAATCACGTGCCGGAATTCCTGCGCGACCTGACGCTGTTGATGGAGGCGATCTCCGGCGCGGTGCGCGTCGTCATCGAACCGCAGCCGCCCGAGCCGCCGGCCCCCTGGCTCGCCGCCCTGGCGGCGGAGATGCGCCGCGGCGGCCGCGGGCGGGAAACCGGGGCCGCGGCGATCCGGGCCGGGCGCCTGGCCGAGATCGCGCCCGAGCTCGCCGCCGCGCACCCCGGGCTTTCCGTGCTTCTCCTCTGCTTCGCCGACGAGACCATGCCCGCGGGCCGCCGCCATGCCGTCATGGTGCTGCCCGACGACGCGGCGCTCGCCGAGGCCTGGGAGAAGCAGTCGATTCCCTATGCCTGCGCCGTGGCCAACGCGCTTTCCTGCCTGACTCTGTGGGAACGCCAATCCGAGATGCTGCGCAAGGCGCACACCCTTTCGGTCACCGACCCGCTGACCCAGGTGTTCAACCGCTACAAGCTGGAGGAGGTTCTCGCCTCCGAGGAGCGCCGCGCCCGGCGCTACGGCACCGGCTTCTCGGTGATCATGGCGGACATCGACCGCTTCAAGGCGGTCAACGACACCTTCGGCCACCCCATCGGCGACCGGGTGCTGGAGATCGTCGCCGCCGAGATGCGCGCCTCGACGCGCACCACCGACGTGGTCGGGCGCTGGGGCGGCGAGGAGTTTCTCATCGTCTGCGTGCACACCCGGCCGGAGGCCGCCGTCATTCTCGCCGACATGCTGCGCCGCCGCATCGCGGCGATCGCCTTCCCCGAGGCCGGGCGCGTCACCGTGAGCTTCGGGGTTTCCGCCCATGCGCCGGGGGACTCCGCGGCCGCGGTGGTCTCCCGCGCCGACGCCGCGCTCTATGCGGCAAAGCGCGGCGGGCGCAACCGCGTCTGCGTGGAAGCGGCGCCCTCCGCCGAGACTACGGCGTCTTGACCCGGACATACTCGACCACCTGCCGCACCCCGGAGAGCGCCCGCGCGTGCGCCAGCACCCGCTGCTTCTCCCCCGCATCCTGGGCGATGCCGATGAGGTAGAGCACGTGGTTGGAGGCGTCGATGTCGTAGTTGAGCGAGGTGATGCTCTTGTCGAGCAGGATGCCCTTGCGCATCGACGCGACGATTCCCGCGTCCTCGGTGTAGTCGGCGAGCCCGCTCCCCGGATCGACGCGGACGTGGTCGTAGACCTCGTTCACGCCGGAAACGCCGCGGGCGAGCGAAACCGCATCCGCATGCAGCCCCTCGTCGGCCACGGTGCCGGTGAGCACCACCCGGCCCTCGTGGATCAGCAGGCCGACCCCGGCAAAGCCGAAGGCGTCGCGCTTCACCCACGCGGCGTTGACCTCGGCGCGGATGCGCACGTCCGAGGCGGTGCCGGAGACGCCGCGCTCGTCCACCGCCGCCGTGCCCACGGTCGCGCCGACGCCCACCAGCGCGCCGAACGGCGAGCAGGCGGAAAGCCCGAGAACCGCGGCAAGCGCCGCGCACGCGGCGAAGGGTAGGGATCGTTTCATCACCGGACTCCGTTCAGAGAAAGTCGCCGCGCCAGGCATCGGGCAGGTGCAGTGGCCACCGCCCCGGCGCAACGACGACGACGTCGAAGCGGATATCACACATCGCATGCCTCGGTTGATTTTTGGTGAACCAGGCCGCGGCGCGCAAGAGGCGGCGCTGCTGTTGCGGCGAAACCGCGAACAATCCCTCTTCCGCGGAGGGGCGCGCCTTGATCTCGACGAAGGCGAGGGTGCGGCCGCGCCGCGCCACGATGTCGATCTCGCCCGCGCCGCTGCCGCGCGGCGGCGCGACGCGGCGGCCGAGAATGCGGTAGCCCTTCGCCCGCAGCAGCCACGCGGCCAGGGTTTCCGCCCATTTGCCGCGCGCATACCCGGCGCGCCCCGCCGCCGCGCGGTTCACGGCGCATCCCGGCGGGCGAGCGCGCGGGCGTAGACCGTCTTTTTCGGCAGGCCGGAGGCGGCGGCCACCGCGGCCGCGGCATCCTTCACCGAGTGGGTGGCGAGAGCTTCGTCGAGCGCGGCGTCCACCGCCGCCTCGCTCCATGCCGCCGCCTCGCCGGGCGGGCCGATCACCAGAACGATCTCCCCCTTCGGCGTGTCGGCCTCGGCATAGCGCCGCGCCAGCTCTTCCAGCGTGCCGGTCACCGCCTCCTCGAACATCTTGGTCAGTTCGCGGCACACCGCAGCCTGCCGCCCCGGCAGAACCGCCGCCGCATCGGCGAGCAGCGCGGCGAGCCGCCGCGGCGACTCATAGATCACCAGGCTGGCGCGCAGGCCCGCCACCTCCGCCAGTTCGGCGCGTCGCGCCGCGCTCTTCGGCGGCAGAAACCCGAGGAAGAAGAAACGGTCGGTGGGCAGGCCGCACACCGCCAGCGCCGCCAGCGCCGCCGACGCGCCGGGCAGCGCAGTGACCGGCAGCCCCGCGGCGCGGCAGTCGCGCGCCAGCTTGAAGCCGGGGTCGGAGATCAGCGGCGTGCCCGCGTCGGAGACCAGCACCACCGACTCCCCGGCAGCGATCCACGCCAAAATTTTCGGCCGCATGGACTCCGCGTTGTGATCGTGATAGGCGATGAGCGGTCGCGACAACCCGTACATCCCCAACAGCTTGCGGGTCACCCGCGTGTCCTCGCAGAGCAGCCGGTCGGCGCGGGCGAGCGCCTCGAGCGCGCGCAGGGTGACATCGCCGCGGTTTCCGATCGGCGTCGCGGTGATGTAGAGTGCGGGAGCGAGCGGCTCGGCGGATCGTTCGGTGGGATGATCGGGCGAAATCGCGCGCGTCATGGCGAAGGTTTCCAATGCGGACGGAACGGCAGATGAACGGTATCCACGGCAACGGTTATAACACGACGGCGCGGCCCCCTGTCGCGGGGAAAGCGCGCCGCCTCGGCCTGCTCGCCCTCGCCGCCGCGCTGCTGGCGCTCGCCGCCTGCGACAAGGGGCAGACGCCGCTTTACCTTTCCGGGCGTCCGGGCGGCCCGCCGCCTGCCGCCGCCGCACCCGCCGCGCCCGCCGCGCCCGCCGCGCCGCAGGAGGCCGCACTGCCGCCCGCCGCCGCGCCCGAGGCCGCACTGCCCGCCCCGGTGCGGGAAACCCGCGTCGGCGTGCTGCTGCCGCTGACCGGCGAGGCCGCCGCCGCCGGGCAGTCGCTCCGCGACGCCGCGCTGCTTGCGCAATTCGAGGTGGCCAACCCCGGCCTGATCCTGCAGTTCTACGATACCCGCGGCACCGCCGAGGGCGCGCGCGACGCCGCCCTGGCGGCCAAGGACCAGGGCGCGGAGCTGTTCATCGGGCCGCTCTTCTCGCAGTCCGTCTCCGCCGTCACCGCGGTGGCGCAGTCCGCCGGAATCCCGGTGCTGTCGTTCTCCTCCGACGCCACGGCCACCTCCGCCAACGTCTTCGTCTCCGGCTTCCTCATCCGCCCGCAGGTGGAACGCGTCGTCTCCTTCGCCGCGGAGCAGGGGGCGCGCCGCTTCGCCGTGCTCGCGCCCGCCACCCCCTATGGCCATGCCGCCGCCGCCGCCGCCCAGGACGCGGTGGCCCGCGCCGGTGGCGTGATGGTGCGCACCGCGGTGTTCGACCCGGCCAAGGTCAACTTCTCCCCGGTGATCAAGGAACTCTCCTCCTACGCCCGGCGCAAGGCCGCGCTGGAGGCGGAAAAAGCCAAACTCGCCCTCGCCGCGGAAACCGACCCGGCCTCCGCCGAGGCGCTGAAACGCCTGGAGAAACTCGATACCCTGGGCGACGTGGACTTCGACGCGCTGCTGCTGCCGATCGGCGGAACCTCCCTGCGCCAGGCGATCTCGCTGCTCAAGTTCTACGACGTCGATCCCGGCCAGGTGAAATTCCTCGGCACCCTGCTGTGGCAGGACGAAACCCTGGGCAGCGAACCCGCCCTCGTCGGCGCATGGTTCCCCGCCGCCTCGCGCGTCGGCTACGAACGCTTCGTCGATCGCCATACCGAAACCTACGGCCGCCCGCCGACGCAGCTCGGCTCCCTCGCCTACGATATGGTGGCGCTCGCCGCCGCCCTGTCGCGGCAGAGCGCCACGCCGTGGCGCTACCTCACCGCCCCCGGCGGCTTCATCGGCGTCAACGGGGCCTTCCGCCTCGACTCCAACGGCCAGGCCGACCGCATGCTCGCGGTGCGCGAAGTCACCCGTACCGGCAGCCGCGTCGTCTCCCCCGCGCCGACCCGCTTCGCGCAGGGGAACTGAGGGATAAAACCAGGCCGGGCTCTGCCCGGACCCGCAAGGGGACTCGGTCCCCTTGACCTCATAACCTAAGTTTTGCGCGAAGCGCCATAAGCCCGTGCGATGGCAACGGGAGATGTTGTCTGCCGCTTCGCGGCGAAAAACCAAAAGTTATGGGGAGCGCGAGGGGTCCAAGACCCCTCGCAAAGTTCTAGTTTTTTCAGCCCTTACCGGCCAGAAAAGCGGCGATCGCGGTTTCGGGGAGGCGGCGGCGAAGGGGGTAGGCTCGGTCATCGGGGCGTCCTTTCTCCGTCGAGCAGGCGGGCGGTGAGGGTGTTGAGCAGCATCACGCCCTGTTCGGTGGCGCGCACGCCGTCCTCGCCGCTTTCGATCAGGCCGAGGCCCACCGCCTCGGCGAGCGCGTCGGGGTTCATCAATTCGCGCGGGTCGGCCATGCCGTCGGCGGCGAAGCGCAGACGAAAGGGCTCGGCGCGCGCGCCCTCGGTGAGACGCAGCGCCATCATCAGGTGCTCGCGGGCACGTTCCTCGGCGGAAAGCGGCTCGAGGCGCGGCGGCGGCGGGCCCTTGACCCAGGCCGCCGGATCCGGCGCGTGGCGGGTGGCGAAGCGGCCTTCCTCCAGCGTCAGGCGGCCATGCGCCGCCGGGCCGACGCCGCCGTAGTCCGCGCCGCGCCAGATCGCCAGGTTGTGGCGGCATTCCGCGCCGGGGCGGGCGAAGTTGGAGACCTCGTAGGCCGGGCGTCCGGCCTCCGCCATGATTTGCCGCGTGTCCTCGAAAATCTCCGCCTCGGTGTCCTCGTCGAGCATGGTCACGCGGCCCGCCGCCACATCGCGCGAAAGCGGCGTGCCGTCCTCCACGGTGAGCTGGTAGATCGACACGTGCTCGCCCGCGAACTCCAATGCTTCCGCCAGTTCCGCCCGCCACGCGGCGGGGGTCAGCCCCGGCCGCGCGGTGATCAGGTCGAAGGACAGACGGTCGAAGATGTGGTGCGCCCAGTCCAGGACCCGCTTCGTTTCATCGACGGAATGAATCCGCCCAAGCCGCGCCAGATCTTCGGGATCGAAGCTCTGCGCCCCCACCGACAGGCGGTTCACCCCCGCGTCGCGCAATGCCCGCAGGCCCGCCTTGTCCACCGTGCCGGGGTTGGCCTCCAGGGTCACTTCCAAATCCGCCCGCGGCTCCCACGCGCGCAGCGCCGCCTCCACCACCCGGCCGATCACCGCAGGCTCGGCCAGGGAAGGCGTGCCCCCACCGAAGAAAACCGACCCCAACTCCCGGCTGCCGGTGCGCCCGCGCAACGCCGCAATGTCCGCCTCGTACGCCGCGCCCCACGCCGCCGCATCCCACGCCCGCTTCGGCACGAAGCTGGCAAAATCGCAGTAGCCGCACTTCGCCCGGCAGTAGGGCCAGTGCACGTAGAGATGAAACGCGGTCTCGGGCGATTGGGTCATGCGTCAGTCCGTGAAAACAAGGCCGGGCTCCGCCCGGACCCGCAAGGGGACTCGGTCCCCTTGACCCCATAACTTGGTTTTTGCGCGTAGCGCCATAAACCTGTGCGGCTGCAACGGGAGGTATTGCCTGCCGCTTCGCGGCAAAAAACATATGGGGGGCGCGGGGGGACCGAGTCCCCCCGCACCGTTTTATTTTTCCCCGAAGCACGCATCCAGCAGCTTCCGGAACGCCCGGGCGCGGTGGGACATGGCGTGTTTTTCCGCCGGTTCCATTTCCGCGAAGGTGCGGGAATCGCCCACCGGCACGAAGATCGGGTCGTAGCCGAAGCCTTTTTCGCCGCGCGGCGGGAAGGTGAGCTGGCCGTCCACCCGGCCTTCGAGGATTTCGCAGTGGCCGTCGGGCCAGGCGAGCGCGAGGGCGCAGACGAAATGGGCCTCGCGGTCGGCGGAATCGCCCAGCGCGATGCGGATGCGTTCCATGGCGTAGCTGAAGTCGCGGTTCGGCCCGGCCCAGCGCGCCGAGTGGATGCCCGGCGCGTTTTCCAGGCTGGTGACGCAGAGGCCGGAATCGTCGGCGAGCGCGGGCAGGCCCGCGCCCTCCGCCGCGGCGCGCGCCTTGAGCGCCGCGTTCTCGGCGAAGGTTTCGCCGGTTTCCTCCGGCTCCGGCAGGCCGAGGTCTCCCGCGGAGACCACCGCGATGCCGCGGCCTTCCAGGAGTTCGGCGATTTCCTTGACCTTGCCCGCGTTGTGGCTGGCGATCACCAGTTTGCTGCCGGAAAACTGCCTGGCCATGCCTCAGCCTCCGGTCCCGAGGACCTGTTTCTGCATGCGGATGAGGTCGGTGGTTCCCTTGCGCGCGAGGTCGAGCAGCTGCATGAACTGCGCCTGGGAGAAGGGGTCGGCCTCCGCCGTGCCCTGGATTTCGACGATGCCGCCCGAGCCGGTGAGCACGAAGTTGGCGTCCGCCTGGGCGTTGGAATCCTCGTCGTAGTCGAGGTCGAGCACCGGCTGGCCCTTGTAGAGGCCGCAGGAGACCGCGGCCACGTAATCCTTGAGCGGGATGGTGGGCAGCATGCCCATGCCGCGCAGCTTCTGCAACGCCAGGAAGAGGGCGACATAGGCGCCGGTGATCGAGGCGGTGCGGGTGCCGCCGTCGGCCTGGATGACGTCGCAATCCACCTTGATCGACAGCTCGCCCATCGCCTTGAGGTCCGCCACGGCGCGCAAGGAGCGGCCGATCAGGCGTTGGATCTCGTGGGTGCGCCCGGACTGGCCGCGCCGCGCTTCGCGGTCGGTGCGCTCGTGCGTGGAGCGCGGCAGCATGCCGTATTCGGCGGTGATCCAGCCGCGGCCGGTGTTGCGCATCCACGAGGGAACGCGGTCTTCGACGCTGGCGGTGCAGAGCACATGGGTATCGCCGAACTTGGCGAGACAGGAGCCCTCCGCGTGCTTGTTGACGTTGGGTTCGAGGACGACGGTGCGCAGGTCGTCGAAAGCGCGGCCGGAGGGGCGCATGAGCGGTTCCTTTGTTCCGGTGAAATTCGTGTTCCTTGGGATGTACCCATCCCGGCGGCAAAACACAAGGACGGCGAGTCCCCTTCCGCGCTTCCCCTTTGCCGCGCTTTGCACTAAGTGAAGGGTGTACGAATTTTTCCACGCGCCCGAGAGCCGATGCCCTACGCGAATTCGCCCGTCCAGCAGCTGAACGACCGCTCCCGCGAGGTGTTCCGCCTGATCGTCGATTCCTATGTGGAAACCGGCGAGCCGGTGGGCTCGCGCACGCTGTCGGCGCGGCTTTCGCAGCCGCTTTCTTCCGCCACCATCCGCGCGGTGATGGCGGACCTGGAGGCGATGGGCCTGATCTATGCGCCGCACACCTCCGCCGGGCGTCTGCCCACCGAGGCGGGGCTGCGCTTCTTCGTCTCCGGGCTGATGGAGACCGGCCACCTCGACCCCGACGACCGCGCCCTCATCGAGGCGCGCTGCCGCCAGAGCAGCAAGGACCTCCCCGCCGCGCTGGAAAGCACCACCACCCTGCTTTCCGGGCTTTCCCGCTGCGCCGGGCTGGTGTTTGCGCCGAAGGCGGAAGCGCCGTTGAAGCACGTGGAGTTCGTCGCCCTCTCCGACGAGCGGGCGCTGGTGGTCACCGTCAGCAGCGACGGCCTGGTGGAAAACCGCATCATCTCGGTGCCGCGCGGCCTGCCGCCCTCGGTGCTGGTGGAGGCGACCAACTACCTCAACGCCCACATCGTCGGCCGCACCATGGCCGAGGCGCGCGCCCGCATCTTCGCCGAGCTGGAAGGCCACAGGAGCGAGATCGACGTCCTCACCAAAAAGGTGGTGGAGGACGGGCTCGCCGTCTGGGGCGGTGAGGCGGGCGGCGGCGCGCTGATCGTGCGCGGCCAGGCCAACCTGTTGCAGAACGTCCACGCGCTGGACGAGCTGGAGCGCATCCGCGCCCTGTTCGAAGCGCTGGAAGCCAAGGAACGCATGCTCTCGCTGCTGGATATTGCGAATCAGGCCGAGGGCGTCCAAATTTTCATCGGCTCCGACAATCCGTTGTTCGAGGTGTCCGGTTCGTCGCTCATCGTCGCGCCGTTCCGCTCCGCCTCGGAAAAGATCGTCGGCGCGATCGGGGTGGTGGGGCCGACCCGCCTCAACTATGGCCGTATCATCCCGCTGGTCGATTTCACCGCCAAGGTCCTGACGCGCCTGATCGGCTAGGGACCCCCCCGGCGCAAACCACCCAAGGAAGAACCGTTACCGCGATGACCGAGAACCCTGAGAACATCATCCCGCCGGAAACCCCGCAGGCCGAGGCTCCGGCCCCGGAACCGGCGCCGGAACCCACGCCCGAGGACAGAATCGCCGCACTGGAGGCCGAGGCCGCAAAGCTCAAGGACGCCTACATCCGCGCCCACGCGGATATGGAGAACCTGCGCAAACGCTCCGCGGCGGAAATCGAGACCAAGCTGAAATACGCCCTGCAGGGCCTCGCCACGGACATCCTGCCGGTCGCCGACAACCTGCAACGCGCGCTTTCCGCCGTGCCGCAGGACGGCCTTGCCGACGAAACCGTAAAGAACCTGGTGATCGGCCTGGAAATGACCGAGAAGGGCCTCCAGGAGGCGCTGGGGCGCTACAACATCCGCGCCGTCCCCGGCGTCGGCGCACCCTTCGACCCGCACGTCCACCAGGCGGTGCACGAAATCGAGGACGCCTCCGTGCCCTCCGGAACCGTCGTCCAGGTGTTCCAGCCCGGCTACGTGCTGCACGACCGGCTGCTGCGCGCCGCCATGGTCGTGGTCTCCAAAGGCGGCCCGAAGGGCGACGGCATGCCCCCCGGCGGCCCCGGCCAAACCGTGGACACCCAGGCGTAAAAACCAAAGCTTCGCGGGGGACCTTGGGCCCCCCGCACCCCCCCTAAGTTTTCGCCGCGTGACGGCTCTATGGCGCTGCGCGCAAAAAGTTGGGGGGGGGTCAAGGGGCCTTCCGGCCCCTTGCGGGTCCAGGGCGGAGCCCCGGCCTGGTTTTTCGCTACGCGTCCCGGCGCCAGATCGGGTTTTTCAAGGTATCGAGGAAGGTCTCGAAGGCCTGCGTCTCTTCCGGCGTGGGGCTGTGGGGTCTGGGTTCGCGGAAGGGACGGTCGAGGGAGACCCGGGCCGGGCCGGTTTCGGATTTTTCCGCGCCCGCGCCGAGGAAGGCGAGGCCGGGTTCGCGGCCGCCGCAGAGTTCCAGATAGACCTCGGCGAGGAGGCGGGTATCGAGCAGCGCGCCGTGGAGGGTGCGGTGGGTATTGTCGATGCCGAAGCGCTGGCACAGCGCATCGAGGTTGACGCGCGCGCCGGGAAATTTTCCCTGGGCGATGCGCAGGGTATCGATGGCGCGTTCATAGGGCAGGGGTTTCAGCCCGGCGCGTCTGAGTTCCATGTTGAGGAACTTGATGTCGAACGCGGCGTTGTGGATGACCAGCGGCGCGTCGCCGATGAATTTCAGGAACTCGTCGGCGATTTCGTCGAACAGCGGCTTGTCGGAGAGGAATTCGGCGGTCAGGCCGTGGATGCGCCGCGCCTCTTCCGGCATGTCGCGCAGAGGGTTGACGTAGGCATGGTAGACGTTCTCGGTCGCCTGGTGGTTGATCATTTCGACGCAGGCGATTTCGACGATGCGGTCGCCGGTTTCCGGGTCGAGGCCGGTGGTTTCCGTATCGAGGGCGACTTCACGCATCGGGCTTTCCCTGTTTCTTCAGGCCGCGGAGCACGGCGTTCCAGGCGGGGCGGCGGCCGAGCCCGGTGGGGATGACGAGGTCGGCGCGGCGGCGTTTTTCCGCATCCGGAATCTGGCGGGCGCGCACCGCGGCGAGGCGGTCGCCGGTCATGCCGGGACGGCGCAGCACCCGCTGGGTCTGCAACAGGCGCGGCGCGGAGACCACCCACACCGCATCGCAGCGGCCCTGTCCCCGGGTTTCGAAGAGGAGCGGGATGTCGAGGACGACGATGCGGCGTTTTTCGCGGTATTGCCGTTGCATGAAGCGCCTTTCCTCATGCTTGACTAGAGGATGAAGAATTGCCTCCAGCGCCTTCAGTTCCTTCACATCCTTGAAAACGCGGGGTCCCAGCAGGCGGCGGTCCACCGCGCCGGTTCGGTCGATCACGCCGGGGAAGCGCGCGGCGATGGCGGCGACCGCGCGGCCCCTCGGCGCGGTGAGGCGGTGCACCGCGGCGTCGGCGTCGTACACCGGAACGCCGAGGCGGCGCAGCATCGCCGCCGTCGTGCTTTTGCCCATGGCGATGGAGCCGGTGAGTCCGATCACCCGCATCATCCGGCCTCAGGCGTTGATGCCGGAGAGGACGAAGGCGCGCAGTTCGTCCGTGACTTCCGGCATTACGCCGAACCACTGGGAGAAGCCGGCGCGCGCCTGGTGCAGCAGCATGCCGAGGCCGTCCACGGTGGTCAGCCCGAACTGCTCCGCCGTGACGAGCAGCGGGGTTTTGAGCGGCGCATAGACGATATCGGCGACCACGGCGTCGGGTTGCAGCACCGAGAGATCGAGCTCCAGCGCCGGGTGGCCGGTCATGCCGAGCGCGGTGGCGTTGACCATCAGGCCGATGTCGCGGGCGCGCGCCTTCCACATGCCGCCGGTAAGCGGCAGCGGAAAGATCGCGGCGGCGCGGTGGATGCGCAGGGATTCCGCGAGTTCGG
Organism: Oleispirillum naphthae; assembly: GCA_027864655.1. GTDB lineage: Bacteria > Pseudomonadota > Alphaproteobacteria > Rhodospirillales > Rhodospirillaceae > Oleispirillum > Oleispirillum naphthae. The sequence continues at coordinate 84,197 of JAQAZG010000003.1, read as the reverse complement.
CCGCCTTGTCGATGGTGCGGTTGAAGAGGAGGATTTCCGGCACCCCGGCTTTGATCAGGGCGGCGCACACGGCGCGTGCCGCGCCGCCCGCGCCGATCACCGCGGCGGGGCGGGCGGGGGTCCAGGCCGGGGCCTGCTGTTTCAGGTTGTCGAGGAAGCCCTGGGCGTCGGTGTTGGTGCCGGTGATGGTGCCGTCGCCGTTGACGATCAGGGTGTTGACCGCGCCGATCTGCCGCGCCACCGCGGTGACGTGGTGGACCAGCGGGATCACCGCGGCCTTGTGCGGGATGGTGACGTTGGCCCCGGAGAAGCCGAGCGCGGGCAGCCCGGCCAGCGCTTCCGCCAGGCGGTCCGGCGGCACCGCGAGCGGCACGTAGGCGCCGTCGATGCCGTGGTGCGCCAGCCAATAGCCGTGCAGGCGCGGCGACTGCGAGTGATCGACCGGCCAGCCGATCACCCCGGCGAGGCGGCTGGCGCCGGTGTGGGTGAGAATCCGAGGCGAATGGGTCATGACGGCAAAATCCCGGTGCGGCGCAACCGCGCGAGCAGCGGCATCAGGGGCAGGCCCATGACGGTGAACAGGTCGCCTTCGACGCGCGCGAAGAGTTGCGCTCCTCGTCCTTCGATACTGTAGCCCCCGACCGCTTGCAAGGCTTCTCGCCCCGCGATTTTCAGATAGGCTTCGAGGAATTCATCGGAAAATTCCCGCATCGCGAGGCGCGCGGTGCGCGCCGCGACCCAGGCGGGGCCGCCGCCGCGCACCAGGCAGAGGGCGGAGACCAGCATGTGGGCCCGCCCGCGCAGGCGCTGGAGATGGCGGCGCAGCTCTGCGATGTCTTGCGCCTTGTCGAACCATGCGCCCTCGAAATCGAGAATCTGGTCGCAGCCGAGCACCCAGGCCTGCGGGTGGCGGGCCGCCACGGCGCGCGCCTTGGCCTCCGCCAGGGCCTTGGCCGCATCCGCCGCACTGCCGCCCGCGGCGCGAAGCCGCGCCTTCACCGCCGCCTCGTCGATATCCGCCGGTTCGACGGCGTGGGGAACCCCGGCCTCGGCGAGCAGGCGGTGGCGCACCGCGCTGCCGGAGGCGAGGATGAGGGCGGGCTCAGCCATCTTCGCCCCGGTTGGGATAGCGGCTGCGGTAGAGCTCGACGATCGTCGCCGCCGCCTCCTCGATCGAGCGGCGGGTCATGTCGATCACCGGCCAGCCGCGGCGGGCGAAGATGCGGCGCGCCTCCCCCACCTCCTCGGTGACGCTTTCCAGCCGGGCGTAGGCGGTGGTTTCCGCCTCGTTGAGCATGCGCAGGCGGTTCTGGCGGATCTCGGAGAGGCTTTTCGGCTCGCGGGTGAGGCCGACGATCACCGGGCTTTTCAGGGTCGCCAGCTGCTCCGGCAGGTCGATGCCGAGCACCATCGGCACGTTCGCCGCCTTGAAGCCGCGGTTGGCGAGATAGGCGCAGGTCGGCGTCTTGGAGGTGCGGGAAACCCCCACCAGCACCAGATCGGCGGTTTCCAGGTCGTCCAGCGCCTGGCCGTCGTCGTGGCTGATGGTGTATTCGATCGCCTCCATCCGCTTGTAGTAGGCGGCGTCCAGCACGTGCTGCCCGCCGGGGCGGCCGGTGATGCCGCGGCCGAGAAGCGTGGTGAGGGTGGACATCACCGGGTCGAGCACCGCGATGCACGGCACGCCGAGGGCATAGCAGCCGGTTTCCAGCGCGCGGCGCACCGTGCTGTCCACCACGGTGAACAGCACCAGGCCCGGGTCGTTGGCGACGCCGGCGAGGACCCGCTCCACCTGGCCCGGGGTGCGCACCAGATACCACAGGTGCTGGATCGGCCGCGCATCGGAAAACTGCGCGAGACAGGCGCGCGCCACCGTGGCCACCGTCTCGCCGGTGGAGTCCGAAACCAGGTGAACGTGGAATCCGCCGCTGCCGTCGAGCATGCCGTCTCTCCTGAAATGCCGCATGCAGCCTACCCTGGATAACTCCATAGGACAATCTGGGGACAAACTGTGGATGATTTCCGGTTTTTCCGGATTTCCGGATTTCCTGCCCGTACCCCTGATTCTCGTCCACAGGATTTTCCCGCAGGCCCGCCGCCGCGCCGCATTGGGTGAATCATCGGGATGAGGGAACTGCCGCCGCCGCTTATGCGGATTTTTCACATCCTGTGGATAACCGTAATTACCATTTATTTTCAATATTATAAAAAATATTATCCGCAGCCGTCCGGGGGGTTTCGACCGTGCGGCGGATTTTCCCGCACGGTTGGGGACGATTTCGTGGATGATTCGGCATTCCCGCAATTCCCCCCTACAACCACAACCAATACCTTTTTTATTCAAGGATTCATGTTTAGGTAAGAGAGCGACCGTACTCGGAGGACTCCGTTCCGTGACCCATTCCTTTTCGCCCGCCAAGAGCCGTTTGATCTCGGCATTCTCCGGTCCCGCCAAGGGATCTCCGCCGATCTGGCTGATGCGTCAGGCCGGTCGCTATCTCGCCGAATACCGCAAGGTGCGGACGGAGGCGGGTTCTTTCCTCGACCTCTGTTATACGCCGAAGCTGGCGATGGAGGTGGCGCTGCAACCCCTGCGCCGCTTCGATCTGGATGCGGCGATCCTGTTTTCCGACATTCTGGTGATTCCCGACGGCCTGGGGCAGACGGTGCGCTTCGACGAAGGGGTCGGTCCGGTGCTGATGCGGCTGGAAAAGACCGGCGACTTCGCACGCCTGTCGCTGGGACGGATGGAGCGTCACCTCGAGCCGGTGTACGAGACGGTTTCCCTGCTGCGCGATGCGCTGCCCGCCGAGACCGCGCTGATCGGCTTTTCCGGCGCGCCGTGGACTCTCGCCACCTACATGATGGAGGGACGCAGCAGCCGCGAGTTCCAGATCGCCAAGTATTGGGCCTATGCGCGGCCGGACGATTTCGACCGTCTCATCGGCGTGCTGGTGGAGGCGGTGGCGCTGCATCTTTCCGCCCAGGTCAAGGCCGGGGCCAACGTGCTGCAGATCTTCGACACTTGGGCCGGAGTGTTCGACGACTGGGGCTTCTCCAACTGGGTGGAAAAGCCGATCGCCGCGGTGATCCGCAAGGTGCGGGCGAAGCATCCGGAGATACCGATTTTGGTGTTCGCGCGCGGCGCGGGGCAGCATCTCGACGGTCTGGCGGCGCGCATCGATGCGGACGGCCTGGCGCTGGATTGGGCGGTGCCGCTGGCCTGGGGACGCGACGTGCTGCAGAAGCAAACCCTGATCCAGGGCAATCTCGATCCCGGTTTGCTGCGCCTCGGCGGGGTGGCGATGGAACGCGCGGTCTCCGCCATCGTTGACGGCTGGCGCAAAGGCCGGTTCATTTTCAACCTTGGCCATGGAATCCTGCCGGACACGCCGCCGCAGCATGTGGAGGCGATGGTCCGGCTGATTCGCAGCGAAGCGTGTGTGACGACATGACTCGAGTAGCCGTGGTTTTGTGCAATCTCGGCGGTCCCGACTCGCTTGAGGCGGTGAAGCCGTTTCTGCGCAACCTGTTCGCCGATCCGGCGATCCTCACCATGCCCCAGCCGTTCCGTTGGCTGCTCGGGCGTTTCATCGTCTGGCGGCGTCTTGCGGTGGCGCGGCACAATTATTCCCTGATCGGCGGGGCCTCGCCGCTTCTCGCGCAGACCAGGGACCAGGCGGAGGCGCTCTCCGCCCGCCTCGCCCTGCGGCGCGACGACGTGGAGTTCCGCTGTTTCGTGGCGATGCGCTACTGGCATCCGATGGCGAAAGAGGTGGTGCGGGAGGTGGCGGCCTGGAATCCGGACCGGGTGATCATGCTGCCGCTCTATCCGCAGTATTCCACCACCACCACCGGCTCTTCCCTCACCGACTGGAAGGAAGCGGCGGCAAAGGCCGGACTCGATTGCCCGCACCTGGCGCTGTGCTGCTATCCACGGCTTTCCGGCTGGATTCACGCGGTGACGGAGGGTGTGGAGCGCGAACTCGCCAAGGTGTCGGACCCGGAGCGGGTGCGCGTGGTCTTTTCCGCCCACGGCCTGCCGAAGACCATCGTCGATGCGGGCGACCCGTACCCCGCGCACGTCGAAGCCTCGGTGGACGCGGTGGTGGAGGCGTTGCGCCGCCCCGGCCTCGATTGGGTGCTCTCGTACCAGAGCCGCGTCGGCCCGCAGGTGTGGATCGGCCCGGACACCGAGGAAGTGATCGCCGCGGCGGGCGCCGAGGGACGCTCCCTGGTGGTGGTGCCCATCGCCTTCGTTTCCGAGCATTCGGAAACCCTGGTCGAGCTCGACATCGACTACCGCGAACAGGCGGAGGCCGCGGGCGTGCCGGAGTATTTCCGCGCGCCCACGGCGCAGTGCGCCGTTCCCTACATCGGCGGCCTCGCCGACCTCGTGGACTTCGCCGCGGACCTGCCCTGCGATGCGGGCAAATGGTTCTTCACCGGCGATGGCTGCCGCCGCGCCTGCCGCGCCGGAGCCGGCCACTGTCTGATGGATTGATTCCGAAATGCTCGATCTTTCGTACGGCGCTTACGTTTGGCTCAAGGCGGCGCACGTCATCGTGGCGGTGGCCTGGGTGGGCGGGCTGATCGCCTGGGGCGAGGCCTTTGCCCTGGCGCAGGAGGCGGGCGGCGGGCCTTGCCTCTCCTGGTGCCGCGGCCTGATGAACCGCGTGGTCAACCCGGCAGCGGTCCTCGCCGTCGCCGGCGGCACGGTGCTGACGCTCACCTTCGGCGCGGAGCTGGAACCCTGGCTGCACGCCAAGATTCTCGCCGTGGCGATGCTTCTCGCCTATCATGCGCGGCTTCTGGTGTGGTTCCGCGCCTTTGCGGCGGGGCGTCGGGTGCCGACGCCCGCGGCATTTCGCCGCTTGAAGGTGTTTCCAATCGTCCTATTTGTCGGTATAGTCGTTTGTGTCGTGGTCCGGCCTTTTTAGGATCGGGGCGGAGTTTGGGATTTGACACTCCGCGATTGATTGGGTAAATGGGCCCTCCGGCAGCCGGTGGTGCGCCCGTTCGGCCCGCCGAACCTCCTTTCGTGTTCTCCCTCTCCGTAGTCTTTCGTGTGGACTCGCGTTCGATTCGAACGAGAGGTTTCTCAATCCTCCCATCCATGAGTCGAAATTTCAGGCTGCGTACTTAAGCCATCAGGGGTTTCTATGCACCTACAGGAATTGAAAGGCAAATCCCCGGCGGAATTGCTGGAATTCGCTGAACAATTGAAAATCGAGAACGCCTCGACCCTGCGCAAGCAGGACATGATGTTCGCCATCCTCAAGCAGCTGGCGGAGAACGATACCGCCATCTACGGCGATGGGGTTCTCGAGATTCTTCAGGACGGATTCGGCTTTCTGCGCTCGCCGGAGGCAAACTATCTCCCCGGTCCGGACGACATCTACGTCTCGCCCTCCCAGGTGCGCCGCTTCGGCCTGCGCACCGGCGACACGGTGGAAGGCGAGATCCGCGCGCCGAAGGAAGGCGAACGCTACTTCGCCCTGCTCAAGGTCAACAAGATCAACTTCGGCGAGCCGGACGAGGTGCGCCACCGCATCAACTTCGACAACCTCACACCGCTCTACCCGGAGGACCGCCTTCACCTGGAAGTGGAAAACCCGGCGAAGACGAAGGAATATACCACCCGCGTCATCGACCTGATCGCGCCCTTGGGCAAGGGACAGCGCGCGCTGATCGTCGCGCCGCCGCGCACCGGCAAGACGGTGATGCTGCAGAACATCGCCCACGCCATCTCGGCCAACCATCCGGAGGTCTACCTCATCGTGCTGCTCATCGACGAGCGCCCGGAGGAAGTGACCGACATGGCCCGCTCGGTGAAGGGCGAGGTGGTGAGCTCCACCTTCGACGAACCGGCCGCCCGCCACGTCCAGGTGGCGGAAATGGTCATCGAGAAGGCCAAGCGCCTGGTCGAGCACAAACGCGACGTGGTGATCCTGCTCGACTCGATCACCCGGCTCGCGCGCGCCTACAACACCGTGGTGCCGAGCTCCGGCAAGGTGCTCACCGGCGGCGTGGACGCCAACGCCCTGCAACGGCCGAAGCGCTTCTTCGGCGCGGCCCGCAATATCGAAGAGGGTGGCTCGCTCACCATCATCGCCACCGCGCTGATCGATACCGGCTCGCGCATGGACGAGGTGATCTTCGAAGAGTTCAAGGGCACCGGCAATTCGGAAATCATCCTCGACCGCAAGCTCACCGACAAGCGCACCTTCCCGGGTATCGACATCACCCGCTCCGGCACCCGCAAGGAAGAGCTTCTGGTCGAACGGGGCACCCTGCAGAAGATGTGGGTGCTGCGCCGCGTGTTGATGCCCATGGGCGTCACCGACGCCATGGAGTTCCTCCTCGACAAACTCCGCCTGTCGAAGAACAACAACGACTTCTTCGATTCGATGAACAGCTAAAACTTCGCGGAGGGACTCGGTCCCTCCGCGCCACCCCTAACTTTTGGTTTTTGCGCGAAGCGCGAAAGAACCGTCTGGCGGCGTGATGGCCGATAGCCGCTTTGCGGCGAAAAAGTTATGGGGTCCGGGGGCAACGCCCCTGGCCTTGTTTTCATCTACTGCATCGCGCCTTCGAGGCGGAGGAGTTCGGCCTTGGTGTCGAGGCCGCCGAGGCCGGAATATCCGCCGAGGCCGGCGGTTCCGAGGATGCGGTGGCAGGGGATGAGGATGGGGATGGGATTGGCGCCGCAGGCGCCGCCGACGGCGCGCGGCGCGGAGTCGAGATCTCCGGCCACGTCGCCGTAGGTTCGGGTTTGACCGTAGGGGATTTGCCGCATCGCCAGCCAAACCCGCTGTTGAAACGGTGTGCCGCTTGGTGCTAAGGGCAGGTCGAAGGTATCGCGTTTTCCGGCGAAGTAGTCGGCGAGCTGTTCCGCGGCGCGGGCGAGCACGGCGGGCGTTTCCGGGGTGGCGATGCCCTGGCCGAATTCCAAGGCGACGATGCGGCCTTCGTCGGCGAACAAGGTGAGCGGACCGAAGGGCGAGGGAACGACGAGGCTGCCGCTGTCCATGGGTGTGGACCTCCATTGCCGGGGACTGCGACCTAAGATGGGGTGAAACGGCGGCTCTGTCGAGACGGTTTGATCCGGGGCGGATGTTTCACGTGAAACAGTGCCCGTGCGAAACGAGCAGGACGGAGCATGGAAGAACGGGCGACGATCTTCGCCCCGGCCACCGCGCCGGGGCGCGCCGGGGTGGCGGTGCTGCGGCTTTCCGGGCCGCAGGCCTTCGCCGCGCTTGCCGCGCTTTGTGGGCGGGCGGCGTTTCCGCCGCGGGCGATGGTTTCGGTGCGCTTTTCCGACCCGGAAACCGGGGAGGCGATCGACCGCGGACTCGCGGTGTGCTTCCCCGGCCCCGCGAGCTTCACCGGGGAGGACGTGGCGGAGCTGCACGTGCACGGCAGCGCCGCGGTTCTCGAACGGCTCGCCGGGGTTCTGGCCGGGCGGCCCGGGGTCCGCTGGGCGGAGCCGGGGGAGTTCACCCGCCGTGCGTTCGAAGCGGGCAAGATGGACCTCACCGAGACGGAGGCATTGGCCGACCTTCTGGCCGCGGAGACCGAGGCGCAACGCCGCCAGGCGGTGCGCCAGATGGATGGCGCGCTGTCCCGCCGTTTCGAGGACTTGCGCAACCGCGCGGTGGAGGTTCGGGCCTTCATCGAGGCGGTGATCGACTTTCCGGAGGACGAGCTCCCCGCCGGCACCCGGGACCGGGGTCTGACGATGATCGCCGGACTGAAGGCCGACCTGGCGGAGCTGGTGGACTCGGCGCGCATCGGCTGCCGGGTGCGGCAGGGGGTGACCGTTGCGGTGCTCGGCGCGCCGAACGTCGGCAAGTCCAGCCTGGTCAATCGGCTGGCGGGGTGGGACGTGGCGATCGTTTCCGCCACCGCGGGCACGACGCGCGACCGGGTTTCGGTGGATCTGGCGCTGGAGGGCCTGCCGGTCACCGTCACCGACACCGCGGGCCTGCGCGCGGCGGCGGAGGAGATCGAGGCGGAGGGAATCCGCCGTGCCGAGCGCGCGGTGGCGGATGCGGATTTGCGCCTCGCGGTATTTTCCGCCGAGACCTGGCCCGCACCGGAAGACCCCACATGGCGTTGGGTTGACAGCGGCGCCCTGGTCGTGGTCAACAAGGCGGACCTTGGCGGGGTTGCGGGCGGCCCCCCTATGAAGCCGCCGCCGATCGCCGTCTCGGCGCTGACCGGCGCGGGGTTCGACGCTCTGGCCGATGCGCTGCGCGCCCGGGTGCGGGCGCTCGCCGGACGGCAGGCGGGCGAGGCCCCGCCGATCACCCGGGAGCGCCACCGCGCTCTGGCGGCGGCGGCGTTGGTGGCATTGGAGCGCGCCCAGGCGCAGACGCAGCAGGAATTGCAGGCCGAAGACGTGCGCCTGGCGATCCGCGAGTTGGGCCGCATCACCGGGCGCATCGATGTCGAGGATGTGCTGGACCGGATTTTTGGCGAGTTCTGTATCGGAAAATGACCGCGATTTCGGAAAATCTTGGGTATGACGTGATCGTCGTGGGCGGCGGCCATGCGGGCTGCGAGGCCGCCGCCGCCGCCGCGCGCTTCGGCGCGCGCACCGCGCTTCTCACCCACCGCCTCGACACCCTGGGCGAAATGTCGTGCAACCCGGCGATCGGCGGCCTGGCGAAGGGCCACCTGGTGCGCGAGATCGATGCGCTGGACGGCGTGATGGGGCGCTGGATCGACGAAGCGGGCATCCAGTTCCGCGTGCTCAACCGCTCCAAGGGGGCGGCGGTGCAGGGGCCGCGCGCCCAGGCGGACCGCGCGCTCTATCGCGCCGCGGCGCGGCGCGGCCTGGGCTCGCAGGAGAATCTTACCCTCGTCGCCACGGCGGTGGAGGACCTCACCACCACGCCGGACGGCGCGCGGGTCACCGGCGTGCGCACCGCCGATGGGCGGGCGTTCACCGCCGCCTGCGTGGTGCTCACCACCGGCACGTTCTTGAAGGGCGTTCTCCACGTCGGCCAAACCCAGACGCCGGGCGGCCGGGTGGGAGAAGCGCCGTGCGTGGGCCTCTCCGCCGCGCTCATCCGCCTCGGACTTTCCGTCGGGCGGCTGAAGACCGGCACGCCCGCGCGCCTCGACGGCCGCACCATCGACTGGGCGGGCCTGGACAGGCAGAAGGGCGATGCGCCGCCGGTGCCGTTTTCCTTCCTCACGTCTGAGATCAAAACGCCGCAGATCGACTGCGGCATCACCGCCACTACGACGGAAACCCACGCGGTGATCCGCGCCAACCTCGACCGTGCACCGCTTTATTCCGGGCAGATCACCAGCATCGGCCCGCGGTATTGCCCGTCGATCGAGGACAAGATCGTGCGCTTCGCTCACCGCGAGAGCCACCAGATCTTCCTCGAACCCGAAGGCCTGAACGATCACACCGTCTACCCCAACGGCATTTCCACCTCGCTGCCCGCCGACGTGCAGGAGGCGATGATCCATACCATCCCGGGGCTGGAGCATGTGGGCATCCTGCGGCCGGGCTATGCCATCGAATACGACTTCGTGGACCCGCGCAATCTCCGCCCCAGCCTGGAAACCCGCGCCGTTTCCGGCCTCTTCCTCGCCGGGCAGATCAACGGCACCACCGGCTACGAGGAGGCGGCGGCGCTGGGCCTGATCGCAGGCCTGAACGCGGCACGCCAGGCCGCGGGGCAGGGGCCGGTGCGCCTCGACCGCTCGGAGGCCTACATCGGCGTGATGATCGACGACCTCGTCCACCTCGGCACCAGCGAACCCTACCGCATGTTCACCTCGCGCGCCGAATACCGCCTGTCTCTCCGCGCCGATAATGCGGACCGCCGTCTCACCGAAAAGGGCATCGCCTGGGGCTGCGTCGGCGCGACCCGCGCCCGTGCCTTCGCCGGGAAGATGGATGCGTTGGAAGCGGCGCGCGAACGCCTCGCCGCGGCGACCGTCACCCCCAACGCGGCGGAGGCCTTCGGCTGGTCGCTCAACCGCGACGGCGTGCGCCGCAGCGCCCTCGAACTGCTCGGCCACCCGGAAATCGGCGGGGAAAGGGTTCTCGCCGCGTGGCCGGAGTTCGCCGCCCTGCGCGCCGACGTGCTCGAGCAGCTGGAAATCGAGGCCCGCTACGCCGGGTATCTCGACCGCCAGGCCCACGATATCGAGGCCTTCCGCCGCGACGAGGCGCTCATCCTGCCGGAAAATATTCCCTACGAGGATATCGGCGGACTCTCCAACGAAGTGGTCGCCAAGCTCCAGGCCGCCCGGCCCGCCACCCTCGGCGCGGCCGCCCGCATCTCCGGCGTCACCCCCGCGGCGGTCACCGCCCTGCTGCGGTTCGTGCGCGCGCCGGAAAACCGGGCCGGGCGCTGCCCGGACCTGCAAGGGGATCGTAGCCGTTCGCCGGAGGCGACAGAAACGCCCGGCGGGCGTTTCTGAGGCGGAGATGGTCCCCTTGACCCCATGACTTTCGCGTTTTACCGCGAAGCGGGATGGGCATACCTGCCACACGCACGGTTTTATAGCGCTTCGCGCAAAAACCGGCTAGTTAGGGAAGGTCCGGAGGGACCGAGTCCCCCCGGAAGGTTTTTGGAGTCTGTTTCACGTGAAACATCCGGACGACATTGCCGCGAAGTGTGCGGCGCTGGACCCGCGGTATGGCGTGGATGCGGCGGTGGCGGAGCGAATCGCGCGATTTGCCGCGCACCTGGCGAAGTGGCAGAAGGCGATCAACCTGATCGGCCGCAGCACCGAGGCCAAGGTGTGGGAGCGGCACATTCTCGATTCGCTGCAACTGGTGCCGCTGATTTCTGCGGAGTCGCGGGTGATCGTGGATTTGGGCTCCGGCGCCGGGTTTCCGGGGATGATTCTGGCCCTGTTCGGACGATGGGAGGTGCATCTCGTCGAGTCCGACACGCGCAAGGCGGTTTTTCTGCGCGACTCCGCACGGGCATGCGGGGTTGCGGTGGAGGTGATGGCGCGGCGCATCGAGACGGTGGAGGCTCCCAAGGCCGATGTGGTGACCGCCCGGGCGCTCGCCCCGGTGGCCGAGCTGCTGCGACTCTCTGCGGGAATCCGCCGTTCCGGCACGATCTGCCTGTTTCCCAAGGGGCGGGGGGTCCAGGCGGAATTGACGGACGCGGAAAAAACTTGGACACTGCGGTTCGACACAATCCCCAGCATCACCGATCCGCATGGGGTCATCCTGAAAATCGATGAGGCCCGAGAACATGGCTCCGGATCAACAGCCTGAAAAGCCGCCGTTTCGCCGCATCATGGCGATCGCCAATCAGAAGGGCGGCGTGGGCAAGACGACCACCGCGATCAACCTCGCCACGGCGCTGGCGGCGGTGCAGAAGTCGGTCCTGTTGATCGACCTCGACCCCCAGGGCAACGCCAGCACCGGGCTGGGCATCGGCGCGAACAAGCGGGCCAAGGGGTCGTACCAGGTGCTCGCCGGGATGATCCCGGCGCGCGATGCGGTCCAGCCCACCGATATTCCGATGCTGTCGGTGATTCCGGCGGATATGCACCTCGCCGGGGCGGAGGTGGAGCTGGTGGCGCTGGAGGACCGGGAGTTCCGCCTGCGCGCCGCGCTGCAAGCCGCGGCGCTGGACTATGAATACATCCTCATCGACTGCCCGCCGGCGCTCGGCTTTCTCACCCTGAACGCGCTGTGCGCCGCGGATTCGGTGATGGTGCCGCTGCAGTGCGAGTTCTTCGCCCTCGAAGGCATCAGCCACCTGATGAAGACGATCGAACGGGTGCGCCGCGCGCTCAACCCGCGCCTGGAAATCCAGGGCATCGTGCTCACCATGTTCGACAGCCGCAACAACCTCGCCGGCATGGTCGCCGACGACGTGCGCGGCTTTTTCGGCGACAAGGTCTACCAGACCGTGATCCCCCGCAACGTCCGGATTTCCGAGGCGCCGTCCCATGGCAAGCCCGCGCTGCTCTATGATATGCGCTGCGCCGGGTCCCAGGCCTATATCCGCCTTGCCGGAGAAATCCTCAAACAAGAACGAAGTGCCGCCGCATGACCGACGATACCAAACGCCGCAACCTCGGACGCGGCCTTTCCGCCCTTCTCGGGGATGACCCGGTTTCCCCCGAAGCACCCGAAACCCGCGGGCCGATGGTCCTGCCGGTCGCCGCGCTGACCCCGAGTCCGTTGCAGCCGCGCCAGGTGTTCGACGAGGCCGCGATCGACGACCTCGCCGCCTCGATCCGCGAGCGCGGCGTGTTGCAGCCGCTGCTGGTGCGGCCCGCGCCGGGGATGAACGGCATCTACGAGATCATCGCGGGCGAGCGCCGCTGGCGCGCCGCACAGCGCGCCCAGGTGCACGAAGTCCCCGTGGTGATCCGCGAGATGAGCGACCAGGAAGCCCTGGAAGTCGCCCTCGTCGAAAACCTGCAGCGCCAGGACCTCAATGCCCTGGAAGAAGCGGAAGGCTACCGCCGCCTGCAGGAGGAGTTCCACCACACCCAGGAAGACCTCGCCAGGGCGGTGGGCAAAAGCCGCAGCCACGTGGCCAACACCATGCGCCTGCTTGCCCTGCCGGACGAGATCAAGCAGCTGATGGAGGCCGGCAGCCTCACCGCCGGGCATGCCCGTGCGCTGCTCGGCGTCGAGAACGCCGTCGCGCTTGCCCGCGAAATCGCCGAGAAAGGCCTCAACGTCCGCCAGGCCGAACACCTCGCCAAGGCGGGCCACGGCGGCAAGCCCAAAACCCCCAGGCCGCCGCGCGAAAAAGACGCCGATTGCCGCGCCCTGGAACACGACCTCACCGAAATGCTCGGCCTCAAGGTCATCATCGAAACCCAGGGCCAGGGCGGCAAACTCGTCCTCCAGTACCAAACCCTCGAACAACTGGACGACCTGCTGCAACGCCTCGGCCGCCCGGGGTGAGATAGGGCCAGGGGCTCCGCCCCCGGTACCCCCGCGAGGGGTCACGGACCCCTCGACCCCGGTTTAATCCACGCAAAAGGGGGATAGAAATATCCCCCTTTTGCGTGGATAAGTCATGGGATCCAAGGGCCCAAGGCCCTTGGTGGGGTCCAGGGGTGAAACCCCTGGTCCTATCTCCGCCGTGTGCGGTTGGCGAGGGCGGCGATTTCCATGAGGCCGCGCTGGGTGACGAGGTTGGCGGGGATGCCGGTGGATTTGCACTGGCGCTCCACCTCGACGAGGCGGTCGAGCGCGGCGAGCAGGGTGGGGCCGGTCCAGGCCCCGAGCTGGCGGCGGAAGGTTGTGGCGTCCTTGAAGAAGACGGCGGGACGTAGCTCCTTCATCGCCTGGTCGGGAGGGGTTCCCGCATCCACCGCGCCGCGCGCCTGGAGCAGGCGGTCGAAGTGGCGGGCGACGCCGCGCAGGATGGCGATGGGGGAGTCGCCCGCGGCGAAGAGGCGGTCGCAGATTCCCTGGATGGCTTTTTGCGCGCCGTCGGCGACGGCGAAGGCGAGTTCGAACACCGAGTGTTCCGACTGGTCGCCGCAGCAGGCGCGGACGTCTTCCGGCGTCAGCGGCCGGGTTTCGTTGCCGAGGTAGAGGCGGAGTTTCTCGACCTCGGCCTTGAGGCAGGCGGTATCGTCGGCGAGCCGCGCGGCGAGTTCCTCCAGGCCTTCGCGGGAGAGCGTCACCCCCGCCTCGGCGCACGCTGTGCGCAGCGCCGCGAGAAGCTGCGCGCCCTCCGGCGGATAGCAGGCAAGGGCTGCGCCCACCTTTGATGTTTCGAATCCGGAACGGAGTTTGGAGCGCGGCGGCAAGACCCCGGCGGTGACGATGAGCAGCGCCTCGCCCACCGGCCCGGCGAGGAAGGAGAGCACGGGCGCGGCCTGCGCATCGGTGAGGCCGGAAACCCGCACCACCCGCTGCCCGCCGCCGAAAGCGAGCGCGGAGCATTCGTCGAAGAGGCGGGCGGGGTCGTCCTTGAGCGCCGTGGGCGGGATGTCGGCGACGCGGAAGGGGTCGTCCGGGTCCGGGCAGATGGCGCGGGAGAGGGTGAGCGCGCGCTCCCGCACCTGGCCTTCGTCCGGCCCGTGGAGGAGCACGGCGCGCACCGCCGGGTCGGGGCGCCGGATGAAGGAGTCGGCGGCGCTGCCCGCAAGTTTGCTCATGATTTCAGGGCCTTGCCGGGCGGCCCTGGGGCAATGCCGGGGCAGGTTTGACGGGCGGGAGGACTTCCGGATAACGGTCCGGGTATTTGAAATAGAGGGCGACCTGGCGCGCGATGTCCTCGGCGGCGAGGCGGGCGGCGCGGGCGGTGGCTTCCTCTTCCGAGACGTAGGTGGCATAGAGCGCATCGGTGTTGTTCTTGCGCGCCACCGCCAGGCTGGTGCCTGCCAGCAGGATGCGGGAAGGCGTGTCTTCCTTCGACCATGTGGTCAGGGTGAAGTCGGCGGTGATGGTGATGTCGATGCGGATCGCCGAATCGTCGAGGCGGGTGCCGCGCGACACCGAGTTGGCGGTGTATCTCACCTGTAGCGCATAGGCGGGCGGCAGGTCGGCGCTGGTCGGATTGAGCCGACGGGAGAGCTCGCCCCGCATGATTTGGCCGGTGCGGTCGGGAATCAGGCCGACATGGATGCGCGCCAGCTCCGGCAATGCCTCGGCGTTGGTGCCGCGTGCATCCAGCGGATGAAAGCCGCAGCCGGCAAGCGCGGCAAGCAGGCCCGCGGCGGCCGCGCCGAGAAGGACGCGGCGGACGGGATGCGGGACGCGGAACCGGGCTGTGCTCATGGATGCGGACTCCTCGCGGGCGTCAGCCGACGATGTTGACGATCTTGTCGGGCACCACGATGACCTTCTTAGGCGTGCGGCCACCGAGGTGAGTCTGCACCGCGGAGAGCGCCATGGCCAGGGATTCCACCGTCTTGGCGTCTGCGCCGACGGCGGCCTCGAGGGTGGCGCGCAGCTTGCCGTTGACCTGCACCGCGAGCGTCACCGTGTCCACGGCGAGCCAGGCGGGGTCCGCCTGCGGCCAGTCGGCAGCGGAGAGCGGCTGCGGGTGGCCCAGCGCCTGCCAGATTTCCTCTGCGATGTGCGGGGTCATCGGTGCGATCAGGCGCAAGAGGGTTTCCAGCGCGAAGCGGTAGGCCGCCGGCGCGCCCGCGTCTTCCGGCTTGGTCGCGGCGATCTGGTTGGAGAGCTCGCGCAGCTTCGCCACCGCGGTGTTGAAGCGCAGCCTGGCGAGGTCGTCGGTGACCGCGGCGATGGTGCGGTGCGCCATCGCCATGGTTTCCTTGGCCGAACCGGCGAAGGAGACGCTTGCGGTCTCCGCGCTTTCGGCAAGCGGCACGGCGGGGACCGCGGCGAGACGCCAGAGGCGCTGGATGTAGCGCCAGGCGCCGTCGATGCCCGCCTCCGTCCATTCCAGGTCGCGGTCGGGCGGGCTGTCGGAGAGCATGAACAGGCGGGCGGCGTCCGCGCCGTAGGTCTCGATGATGTGGCCGGGATCGACGGTGTTCTTCTTCGACTTGCTCATCTTTTCCGAGCGGCCGAGGGAGACCGGCGCGCCGGAGGCGATTTCCACCGCCTGCTCGCCGCGCTTTTCCACTTCCGCCGGGTAGAGCCAGCCGCCATTGGCGGCGCGGTAGGTCTCGTGGCAGACCATGCCCTGGGTGAACAGGCCCTTGAACGGCTCGTCGATGCCGAGGTAGCCGCAGGTCTTGAGCGCGCGGGTGAAGAAGCGCGAATAGAGCAGGTGCAGCACCGCGTGCTCGATGCCGCCGATGTACTGGTCCACCGGCAGCCAGTAGTCCACCGCGGCGCGGTCGAAGGCCGCGCCCTCGTTCTTCGGGTCGCAGAAGCGGGCGAAGTACCACGAGGACTCGAAGAAGGTGTCGAAGGTGTCGGTCTCGCGCTGCGCGGGTTTGCCGCACACCGGGCAGGAGACGTTCTTCCAGGTCGGGTGGTTGGCGAGCGGATTGCCCGGCTGGTCGAAGTTCACGTCCTCGGGAAGGCGGACCGGCAACTGGTCGTCCGGCACCGGCACCACGCCGCAGTGCGGGCAGTGGATCATCGGGATCGGGCAGCCCCAGTAGCGCTGGCGCGAGACGCCCCAGTCGCGCAGGCGGAACTGCACCGTGCCGGAGCCGCGGTTTTCCGCCGCGAGGCGGCCGATCGCGGCGCGCTTCGCCTCGGCGACGGCGAGGCCGTTCAAGAAACCCGAGTTGATCGCCACGCCGTCGCCGGTGAAGGCCTCGGCCCCGGCTTCCAGCTGTGCGGCGAAGGCGGCGGCGTCCTCGTCCTTGGGGGCGACCACCGCGGTCACCGGCAGGCCGTATTTGCGGGCGAAGTCCATATCGCGCTGGTCGTGCGCCGGGCAGCCGAAGATCGCGCCGGTGCCGTATTCCATCAGCACGAAGTTGGCGACGTAGACCGGCAGGGTGCGCGCCGGGTCGAACGGGTGGACGACGGAGAAGGGGGTGCGGTAGCCCATCTTCTCCGCGGTTTCGATCGCCGCCTCGCTGGTGCCGACCGCATTGCAGGCGGAGACGAACTCGCGCAGCGCCGGGTCGGTCTCCGCCAGCTCCTTGGCGAGCGGGTGGTTCATCGAAATCGCGCAGAAGGACGCGCCGAACAGGGTGTCGGGGCGGGTGGTGAACACCTCGAGCTTGCCGTCGCGGCCGACCAGGTCGAAGAACACCCGTGCGCCCTCGGAGCGGCCGATCCAGTTGTGCTGCATGATGCGCACGCGGTCCGGCCATTCGGTGAGGGTTTCCAGGGCTTCCAGCAGGTCGTCGGCGAAGGCGGTGATCTTGAGGAACCACTGCGCCAGCTCGCGCCGCTCCACCGCCGCTCCGGAACGCCAGCCCTTGCCGTCGATCACCTGTTCGTTGGCGAGCACGGTGTGCTCCACCGGATCCCAGTTGACCATGCTGGTCTTGCGGTAGGCGAGCCCGGCCGCAAGGAAGTCCAGGAACATTTTCTGTTCGTGGCGGTAGTAGTCCGGCTCGCAGGTGGCGACCTCGCGGCTCCAGTCGATGGAGAGGCCGAGCGGCTGGAACTGCGCCTTCATCGTGCTGATGTTCTCGCGGGTCCATTTCGCCGGGTGCACGCGGTTCTGGATCGCGGCGTTCTCCGCGGGCAGGCCGAAGGCGTCCCAGCCCATGGGGTGCAGCACGTTGTAGCCCTGGGCGCGGCGGAAGCGCGCGATCACGTCGCCCAGGGTGTAGTTGCGCACATGGCCCATGTGGATGCGCCCCGACGGATAGGGAAACATCTCGAGCACGTAGCACTTCGGCTTGGCCGAGGCCGCCTCGGCGGCGAAAGCGTCGGTTTCCGCCCAGTAGGCCTGCCACTTGGGTTCCGATTCGCGGAAATTGTAGCGTTCGTCCATCCGCGTCATGATCGCGATACCAGCCTTTCTTCAGTCTTATTCTTTATAGACGCACGCCGGTCCCGCATGGCCGAACGGCCGGGACCGGCGGGCAAAGGAGGGAAGAGGGTTTACTCCGTGGCGCCGGCCTGGGCGGCGATGCGCATCTTGCGGGCGCGGGTGAGCACGGTGTTCTCCAGGTCGGTGACGACGTTCGCGTCCACCGGGCGGTCGGCCCAGTTTCCGGTTTCGTCCTTGACCTGGCGGAAGGCGGCGATCTTCAAGCCGTCGGCGCGCAGCGAGCGGCCCATGATGAAGACGTTGAGCTTGAAGCGCTCGCTCGGGGTTTCCGCCGGGGCGTACCAGTCGGTGATGATCACCCCGCCGAACGGGTCGGCCGAGGCGATCGGCATGAAGCTGATGGTGTCGAGCGAGGCGCGCCACAGGAAGCTGTTGATGCCCAGCCCGCCGCCGCCGCCCTGGTTGGCGTCCTTCTTGGATTGGCCGAAAATGTCCAGCCCCTCCTTGCCGAAGACGCTGTCCGGCCGTTTGTCGCCGGGGTGGTAGATCTTTTTGCCGTAGCTTTCGGGGTAGGCGTATTCGGTGTTCGGGCTGTCGCAGCCGGAAAGAAGGCTGCCGAGCACAAGACACGCCGCCGCCACGCGGAACCGGGTTGCCGATCGGGAAAAGGTCATGAATATCGCCATCGTCAAGGTTGCCAAAACGAGCGGAAAACGCCGCGACAGTTTGTCGCGGCACGAGCGGATCGTCCAGCGGGAAAATGCCCTTTGTGCCGCGGAAGAAAAAAGGCGGGCGCGGCAAGCTGGTCGGCATTAAGGCATTAGTGTGTCATCAGCGCCACACCCGGGGCCAGAAATGCCCTTCTTGTGGCGTTGCGCGTTGACGGGGTGGGGGTGGTCATGACTTTCTTGTCGGCGAGCATGGTTCCGCCGAGTGGGGTCGGGACCGATTCAGTCCTATCGAACGAGGGATAGACATGAAGAAGATTCTTATCGGCACCACCGCGCTGCTCGCCGCTGGTGCTTTCGTTTCCACCGCCCAGGCGTCCGACCCGATCAAGCTGCAGCTTGGCGGCTACATGGAATACTGGGTGGCCGGCGCCAGCCAGGACGGCGATTACAAGGATCGCGTCGCGGTCAACAACTTCGACGTGGCCGGCGAGTCCGAAGTGCACTTCAAGGGTTCGACCACCCTCGACAACGGCATGAAGATCAGCGTCCAGGTCGAACTGGAAGCCGGTTCGAACAACAACGATGTCGGCGGCCAGAACGACGTCATCGACGAGAGCTACATGACTCTCGAAGGCAAGTACGGCAAGGCGATCATCGGCTCCGAGAACGACGTGGCGTACCTGATGCAGGTTGACGCTCCGGAAGCCTCCGAGATGGGCGGCGCCTATGCGTCCTCTGAAGGCGACATGTTCACCTACCTGCCGTCCGGCGTGAACGTTCTGGATACCAAGCTGAACGGCCTCAGCGACCAGAACAAGATCAGCTACTTCACGCCGAAGTTCTACGGCCTGCAGGGCGGCGTTTCCTACACCCCGTCGAACAACGGCAGCGGCGACGACACCTTCCGCGGCGCGGTCTCCGGGACCAGCCTCGACGGTGCCGCCACGTCGGAAGACATCCTGAAGCGCGCCGGTCTCGATGACGCGTGGTCCTTCGGCCTGTCCTACGCCAACACCTTCTCCGGCGTCGGCGTGAAGGCGACCGCGGGCTACATCGTGATCGACGATGCGACCGCCAGCCGCGTCACCCCGGCCCTCCACAACCAGGACACCGAGATCCAGGAATTCGCCGGTGGTCTGGCCGTGTCCTACCAGGGCTTCACCGTCGGCGGCGGCGCGAAGCGCCGTATCGCCAACGCGAACACCGTCTATGCCGCGACCGACGGCGTGGCGTGGAACGCCGGCGTGATGTACGCCGAGGGCCCGTACAAGGTGTCCCTCAACTACCTCAACTCCTCCGTGGTCGCCGCTCGCGGCGTTGCCGGTGAGGACGAGGTCGATGCGTGGCGCGTCGGCGCGAGCTACACCATGGGCCCGGGCGTCATCCTGTTCGGTCAGGTGGCGTACCTCGACTCCTCGGATGAGCTTGCGACCGTCAAGACCGACAACGAAGGCGCCTTCGGCGGCGTCGTCGGTCTGCACCTGAACTTCTAATCGCCGATCCTCGGATCGACTGTGCGCGGGGCGGCCCTTGGGCCGCCCCGTTGCTTTTTCAGCGGGGTTTTTCCCGTAAATCCAGCAGGTTGAACGGAACCGCCCGCACGGCCGAACGCCGGAGCGGGGCGCGCCGTTTTATGAGCGGAAGCGCCGCAAACCCCGCCCCATATATGGCGAGAACATGTCACACACTGTGGCGTAATCGTGTCACAAAAGACACACTAAGGCGGGCCGCCACAAATATCAGGCGTAACACATTATAAAAGAAAGAGATTTTTGACGACCGCCGACCCGCCGACCCCTACGAGTGTTGCCATACGGCAACACACGGGGTGGGAAACGCCCCCGAGGCGGTCTTGCGCGTTGACGGGGCGGGGGCGGCCATGACTTCCTTGTCGGCGAGCATGGTTCCGCCGAGTGGGGTCGGGACCGATTCAGTCCTATCGAACGAGGGATAGACATGAAGAAGATTCTTATCGGCACCACCGCGCTGCTCGCCGCTGGTGCTTTCGTTTCCACCGCCCAGGCGTCCGACCCGATCAAGCTGCAGCTTGGCGGCTACATGGAATACTGGGTGGCCGGCGCCAGCCAGGACAGCGACTACAAGAAGAACTCCGCGGTCAACAACTTCGACGTGGCCGGCGAGTCCGAAATCTATTTCAAGGGTTCGACCACCCTCGACAACGGCATGAAGATCAGCGTCCAGGTCGAACTGGAAGCCGGTTCGAACAACAACGATGTCGGCGGCCAGAACGACGTCATCGACGAGAGCTACATGACTCTCGAAGGCAAGTACGGCAAGGCGATCATCGGCTCCGAGAACGACGTGGCGTACCTGATGCAGATCGACGCCCCGGAAGCCTCCGAGATGGGCGGCGCCTATGCGTCCTCTGAAGGCGACATGTTCACCTACCTGCCGACCGGCGCGACCGTCTCCGTTCTGGATACCAAGCTGAACGCTCTCAGCGACCAGAACAAGATCAGCTACTTCACGCCGAAGTTCTACGGCCTGCAGGGCGGCGTTTCCTACACCCCGTCGAACAACGGCAGCGGCGACGACACCTTCCGCGGCACGGTCTCCGGGACCAGCCTCGACGGTGCCGCCACGTCGGAAGACATCCTGAAGCGCGCCGGCAACGATGACGCGTGGTCCTTCAGCCTGACCTACGCCAACACCTTCTCCGGCGTCGGCGTGCAGGCTTCCGCGGGCTACATCACCATCGACGATGCGACCGCCAGCCGCGTCACCCCGGCCCTCCACAACCAGGACACCGAGATCCAGGAATTCGCCGGTGGTCTGGCCGTGTCCTACCAGGGCTTCACCGTCGGCGGCGGCGCGAAGCGCCGTATCGCCAACGCGAACACCGCCTATGCCGCGACCGACGGCGTGGCGTGGAACGCCGGCGTGATGTACGCCGAGGGCCCGTACAAGGTGTCCCTCAACTACCTCAACTCCACCGTGGTCGGCTCCCGCACGACTGCCGGTGACGACGAGGTCGATGCGTGGCGCGTCGGCGCGAGCTACACCATGGGCCCGGGCGTCATCCTGTTCGGTCAGGTGGCGTACCTCGACTCCTCGGATGAGCTTGCGACCGTCAAGACCGACAACGAAGGCGCCTTCGGCGGCGTCGTCGGTCTGCACCTGAACTTCTAATCGCCGATCCTCGGATCGACCGTGCGCGGGGCGGCCCTTGGGCCGCCCCGTTGCTTTTGGCGGCGCGCCGGGAGGCGCGGCACGCGAACGAACGCCCGTTTTTTGGGCAGGAGCGGTTTTTGATTAAAAATGTGTGATATTTTAAGCACACACCGCCATGGAAATGTCGATAAGCGTTGATCGGCATTGCCTGGTGTCCGGCCGTATGATTTTTTCTCAATGTTGGGCTGAAGGAACCCGTAGCCGTGGGATCCGGTGACAATCAAGAGGGAACGCGTAATGAAAAAGATTCTGTTTGGAACGTCCGCTCTTTTGGCGGCGAGCGCTCTGGCCTCCGCCGCCCAGGCGTCGGATCCGATCAAGCTGAAGCTTGGCGGCTTCATGGAATACTACATGGCCGGCGCCAGCCAGGACGGCGACTTCAAGAAAGGCACGGCCGTCAACAACTTCGACGTGCAGGGCGAATCCGAAATCTGGTTCGTCGGTTCGACCACTCTCGACAACGGCATGAAGATCAGCGTCCAGGTCGAACTGGAAGCCGGCTCCGACGGCGATGCCTCCGGCGGGGACAATATCGACGAAAGCTACATGACCATCGAGGGCAACTACGGCAAGCTGATCGTCGGTTCGGAAGACAACGCCGCGTACCTGATGCGCGCCGCCGCGCCGAATGCCGCCTACACCGAGGTGGATGACGTCGCGATTCCGCGCTACCTGTCCCGTCCCGCCGCGGTGACCGACAACATCACCGACCTCGGCTTCGACGGCGACGCCAACAAGCTCAGCTACTTCACGCCGAAGTTCTACGGCGTGCAGGCCGGTGCGTCCTATGCGCCGTCCAACAACACCGTGGGTGACGACGCCTCCGCGGTTTCCGAAACCGTTACCCGCGCCGCCGACTTCGATGAAGCCATGGCGCTCACCCTGAGCTACGACAACACCTTCGGCCCGGTCGGCGTTCTCGCCACCGCAGGCTACACCATGGCGAACGGCCGTCATGACGCCGCCGCCGGCACCAAGTCGTCGAAGGATGCCTCCGACTGGGCGGTCGGCCTGAACCTGACCTACGGCGGATTCACCCTGGGCGGCGCCTATCGCGGCATCAACGCTCCGGAGTCCACCGCCTCTGCGTCGGCCGACGGCTTTGCCTGGGATGCCGGCCTGATGTATGCGGAAGGCCCCTATGCGGTGTCCCTGAACTACCGCAAGTCCTCCGCCGAGGGCGCCACCAACAACAAGGGCAAGGACATCATCGACACCTATGCCGTGGGCGCCAAGTATGCCCTGGGCGCGGGCGTCGATCTGTTCGGCCAGGTCGCCTATGCCGACTACAAGGACGGCGATTCGGTCACCCCGGCCAACAGCAACGATGGGGCTTATGGCGGTGTGGTGGGTATCCACCTCGACTTCTGATCCGGTTTCCGGATGAAACGGGAAAGGGCGGCTCCGGCCGCCCTTTTTCATGCCCCGCGCAGGGCGAGAACCCAGTCGATTCCCGCGATCCCGACGCACGGCGTGGAAACAAGCGCCCGCGCCGTCTTCGGCGTCACGCCGCCCAGGGCATAAACCGGCACGCCCGCCGCCCGCGCCCAGGCGCGGAAGCGCGAAATCCCGATCGCAGGCGCGCCGGGGTGGCTCGCCGTGGGGAACACCGGCGACAGCAGAACCGCATCCGCCCCCGCCGCCGCCGCCGCGCGCACCGCCCGCGGCCCGTGCGCCGCGGCGAACAGCAGCGCGCCGCCGTGCCGCCGCCAGGCCCGCGCCTCGCGCTGCCGCGCCGCCGCATCGTCGCGCAGGTGCAGCCCGTCGGCGGAGAGAAACCGCGCCTCCGCCGCCGCGCCCGCCCAGAAGAAGGGAACCCCCAGGCGGCGGCACGCCGCCCGCGCCGCCCAGCCGCGCGCCGCGTCGCCGCCGCGGAAAACCAGGGCGGCGCGGCGCGGGAAGCGGCGCAGGAAAGGCACGGGATCGGGCAGGCGCGCGCGGTCGCTCATCGCCAGAAGCGCGGGCAGGCGCGCATCCCCGGAACGGGCATTGAGCCGGAAGGCGACGGTTGTTATGGTGCGCAACGGAATGAATCCGGGAGCTCTTATCGTGTCAGCCACTATCGAGGAAAACCTCGCCGCCGTGAAGGCGCGAATCGCCGCGGAGGCCGAGGCCTTCGGCCGCGACCCCGCCGCCGTGCGCCTCGTCGCCGTTTCCAAAACCCACCCGGCGGAAACCGTCGCCGAGGCCCTGAACGCCGGGCACCGCCGGTTCGGCGAAAACCGCGTGCAGGAGGCCGCCGCCAAATGGCCCGGCCTGCGCGCCCGCTATCCCGGCATCGAACTCCACCTCATCGGCCCGCTGCAAAGCAACAAGGCGCGCGAGGCGATCGCCCTGTTCGACGCGATCGAAACCCTCGACCGCCCCAAACTCGCCGAAACCTTCGTCCGCCTGCGCGACGAAGGTCTCGCCCTGCCGCGCCTCCTGGTTCAGATCAACACCGGCTGCGAACCCCAGAAGGCCGGGGTGCTTCCCTCGGAGGCCGATGCCTTCCTGGATCGTTGCAAAACCGAATGGAACTTGCCGGTGGCCGGGCTGATGTGCATTCCCCCGGTGGAGCAGGAACCCTCGCCTCACTTCGCGCTGCTGCGCAAGATCGCCGAACGCCACGGCCTGCCCGAACTCAGCATGGGCATGAGCGACGACTACCCCATCGCCGTCACCCTGGGGGCCACCCTCGTCCGCGTCGGCTCCGCCATCTTCGGCGCCCGGGCGTATCCGGCGGCGGGGTAAAACAAAAACCTTGCGAGGGGTCTTGGACCCCTCGCGCACCCCATAACTTTGGTTTTTGCGCGTAGCGCCGTATGACCATCACGCGGCGTGATGGTTAATGGCCGCTGCGCGGCGAAAACAAGTCAGGGGGTCTGGGGCCCGCGGCCCCAGCGGGGTCCGGGGTGGAACCCCGGCCTGGTTTTATCGCCCGGAGCCGGTATCGGTGGCGGCGATTTCCGGGATTTCGGCGGCGGGGCTGAGGGTCTTGGCGGCGCCGTACTTGTCGAGCGCCTGGTTCATCGCGCTGTAGAACCACATGTTTTCCGTCCCGGCGGGGGTGTTTGCGGAGCCGATCCCGGCGGTTTCCTTGGCGGTGGCGGCGGTCGTGGCGGCCTCGGCGTTGCTGTGGACGGCGATGACGTCGCGCACCATGTCGGGGGTCAGCCCGGCGGCGCGCATCGCCGCTTCCGACAGGCCGGGCGGCAGCTCGGCGGCGGAGGAGGTGAGCGCGGCGCGGCCGACGGTATCGGCGCGCAGTTCGCTGAGGGGTTTCGGGGAGTCGGCATAGGCGTTGCGGCGCTTCGGCGGCGCGAAGGATTTTGCCGAAACCCCAGGCGCGGATTGCACCGCGGCGGCGGTCTGGGCCGCCGGACTCCACGGCGGCAGGGCGGCGGGCTCTTTCGCCGCGGGTTCGGCGCGGGCGAGGCGCGCGGGTTCGGCGGCGGCCTGTGCCGTGGCTGCGGCGGTTTCCGTGGGAGAGGCGGATGCGGATTTCTGCAGGTAGTCCCGCGCTGCCGCGGCGGCGGCCTCGAGTTCGGCGGCGTTGGGGTCGCTGGGCTCGATGGAAACGCTGAGGGCGGCGTAGGCGGCGCCTTTTTCGTCCGGTTCGCCTTCGATCATGGCGAGAGCGTTGCCGCCGAGATCCTTGCCGGTGAAGCCTTCGACCGCGACGTCCACCGACGCGGCGGCGAGCCCGACCGGGCCGCCGAACAGGGTGCCGCCGATCAGCTTGATGCCGGGTTTGATGGTGTCGCCGGTGAGTTCGCGGTAGATGCTGTTGACCACCGGGATGTGCTGCAACGGGTTGAACACGTCGAGCACGTCCCAGAAGCTCAGGCCGTCGTCGCCGAACAGGGAGAAGGACGAACCGCCGGACGCGCCGGTCTTGTCCTTGTCCTCGTCGTGCGCGGACTTCTTCAGCTCGACCTTGCCCTGCGGCCCGAGGTTCAGGGTGTCGCGGGTCAGGGAGCGTGTCAGTCCTTGCGTCTGTGTGGCGTCGATGGTCATACGCATGCCTCCGCCAAGGAGACAGCAAGCCCGGTGCCAAACTCGTATCTTATTGAAAAACGCTGGAAATCAGGGGGAGAATCGGCCCGCCGCGGTGGCCGGACAGGGAAAGAATTGCCGGGCGGTCAGAAAAGATGACCGCCCTTGGTGCGCTTCGCCTCGAGGTAGGAGCGGTTGTGGTCGTTGGAGGGGAAGACGTGGGGCACCCGCTCCACCACCGCGACGCCGTGGCGGGCGAGCGCCTCCACCTTGGCCGGATTGTTGGTCATCAGCCGCACCTGGGAGAAGCCGAGCTGGCGCAGCATCGCCGCGGCGGGGAGGTAGATGCGCTCGTCGTCGTCGAAGCCGAGCTGTTCGTTCGCCTCCATGGTGTCGAAACCCGCGTCCTGCAGGGTGTAGGCGCGCAGCTTGTTGACCAGGCCGATGCCGCGGCCTTCCTGCGCCATGTAGAGGAGAATGCCCGCGCCCCGCTCGCCGATTTCCTTGATCGCGCCGCGCAGCTGGTCGCCGCAGTCGCAGCGCAGCGAGCCCAGAAGGTCGCCGGTGAAGCATTCGGAGTGCAGGCGGGTGAGCACCGGGGCTCCGGGTTCCGGCTCGCCGATCAGCAGCGCCAGGTGCTCGATGCCGCCGTCGGACGGACGGAAGGCGATCACCGTGGTTTCCAGCGCGTCGGCGAGCGGCACATGCGCCCGGCTTACCGGTTGCAGGCTGAGCGCCAGCAGGTGTTCGTGGTGCAGCACGTCGGCGGCTTCGGCCCAGAGCAGCGGCAGGGCGGCGGCGCGGTCCGGCGTCACGTCCACCACCGCGGCGGCGGGCATCAGGCGCGCCCGCTTCATCAGGTGCACCGCGGCGGCGGCGAGGCCGTCGGCATCGGCGGCGCGCACGGTGATGCCCGGCGCGGAAAACGGCCCGGCGGCGATGGGATCGACGGCGGCGGCGGCAAGGTCGGCGATCACCGGCAGGTCGCCCTCCACCACCACCACCTTCGGCGGCTCGGCGGCGTCCTCCGGCCACAGGCCGAGCACCACGGCGCGTCGGCCGGTCATCGCCAGGCGCGCCGCGCCGCCCGCGGTTTCGGCAAAGGCGGCCAGAGGGTCGCGGCCCGCGGCCTCCAGCGCCAGCACCGCCACCGCGCGGCCCGCGGCGCTGCGGCGCAGGCCCGCCATCGCGCCGCGCCGCACGTCATCGACGATGCGGTTGACCGAGAGCAGGGCATCGGTCTCGGGCAGCCATGCGGCGGTGCCCTCCGCGGAGGGAGAGAGGACGAGGCCGGGAAAGGAGAGAATGGGACGGGACATCATCGCCACTATCGGAAAAACAGGAGGGGACTGTAGACAAAAACCGGCGGGACGGAAAGCCCTGGTCCGAGTCCGGCGGACTCGCTATATCTGAATCCCGGTGCAACATATGTTACCACGCACCGGGAATGTAAAGCGCCGGAGAGGGGTATGGCGGGCCGTCGGGTCTTGATTATCGAGGACGATGCGGTGCTGAGCCGCTCCCTCAGCGAGCAGATTCTGGCCCAGGAGGACTTCGCCCTGGTGGAGACCGCCGCGTCTGCGGGCGATGGCGCGGCGATGGCGCACGCCCGGCGCTTCGACGCGCTGATCGTCTCCGCCGCCATGGGCGGGCTCGCCTTCGCGCGGTCGCTGCGCGCCGAAGGGGTGACCTGGCCGCTGTTGATTCTCGGAGCCGAGGCGTCGGACGACTTCTCCGGGCTCGGCGGGGTCTGCGACGGGCTGGCCAAACCCTTCCGCATGGGGGTGCTGCTGGCGCGGCTGCGCGCCCTCATCCGCGTCTTCGAGAACAGCGACGAGGCGGTGCTGACGATCGGGCCCTATACCTTCCAGCCCGCCTCCAAACACCTGGTGGAAGACGACGAGCGGATCATCCGCCTCACCGAGAAGGAAGCCTCGATCCTCAAATACCTCTACCGCGCGGGCGACGCGGTGGTCTCGCGCGAGGTGCTGCTGCACGAGGTCTGGGGCTACAACCCGGCGGTCACCACCCATACCCTGGAAACCCACGTCTACCGCCTGCGCCAGAAGATCGAGAAAGACCCCTCCAACGCCAGCATCCTGGTCACCGACGCGGGCGGCTACCGCCTGGTGCCGTAAGGGTAAAACGTTGCGAGGGGTCTCGGACCCCTCGCGCACCCCATAACCTTATTTTTGCGCGTAGCGCTATAAAGCCATCACGCGGCATGACGATCGATAGCCGCTTCGCGGCGAAAAACTTATGGGGTCTGAGGCCCGAGGCCCCGGCGGGGTCCAGGGGCGGCGCCCCTGGCCTGGTGTTGTCTCACCCGAGAAAACCCGCGATCAATCCGGCCACCGCGTCCGGCTGTTCCGCCGGGGCGAGGTGGGCGGCGGCATCGAGGATTTCGACGCGGCCGTGGCGCACCCCGGCGGCGAGCGCCTGCTGCGCCGCGGGCGGGGTGGCGAGGTCGTCGCGGCCGCCGATGGTCAGGACCGGGGCCTCGATTTCCGCGAGGCGGGCGCGCACGTCGAAGGCGGCGAGGGCCTCGCACACTCCGGCGTAGCCTGCCGCATCGGCGGCGCAGAGGGACTCGAGCAGGGCGTCGGCGGTGGCCGGGTCGCGTTCGGGGAAGCCGGGGGCGAACCAGCGCCCGGCCGAGGCCTCGCGCAGCACCGCGCAGCCTTGGGCGCGCACCAGGTCGGCGCGCTCGCGCCAGCCTGCCGCCTCGCCGATCTTGGCGGCGGAGTTGAGGATGACGGCGCGATCGATGCGGTCCGGCGCGTCGAGGAGGAGTTGCAGGCCGATGCATCCCGACACCGAGACCCCGGCATAGAAGAAGCCCTGTCCGGTTGCGCCGCTGCGCGCCTGGAAGGCATCGACCGCGGCGAGCACGGCGCGGGCCAGGGTGGCCATGTCGGCGGCGGGCGCGGCCTTGGCCGAAAGGCCGTGGCCGGGCAGGTCGAAGCCGAGCACGGTGAAGCGGCCTTCGAGGCGCTGCGCCGCGGCGCTCCACAGCGCCGCCGCGGAGGTGCCGAGCGACGGCCCGACCACCAGGAGCGGCCGCGCCGCGGCCTGCGGCGCGCCGAGTTCGGCGGTCAGAAGAAGGGGAAGCTGGGTCATCATCGGTCTCCGCTGCGGCTGCGTGTGGGGGTTACTGGACGGCGATGTCCGAGGGGTGGGTGGCGAGCGGCGTCACCTGGAAGCTGCTGTAGGGATAGAGCGGCAGGTCCTGCAGGAGTTTGTGCAGTTCGTCGTTGCCGGACACGTCGAAGATCGAATAGTTGCTGTACTGGCCGACGATCCGCCAGATGTGGGCCCAGCGCCCGTCGCGCTGCAGCGACAGGGAATAGGCCTTTTCCGTCGCCTTGATCTCCGCGAATTTTTCCGCCGGCATGTCGAGCGGCGGGTGAACGTCCATGCGCACCAGAAAAAGCATCGTCGTCTCCTTGCAGTGGCGCCGCCGGGGGCCGGCGACTCGTGGGTAAAGCCGCCGGGAGTGGGGCGTTGCGGCCCGGGCGGCGGAATTCAAGCTATATCAACCCAAAAAGCAAACTTCAACGAAGAATACAATTAAACGCATTGTTTATAAATTTATTCTTTTTTATCAAAAAATCGAAAAAGCTTATCAGTCCGACTAACCTATATAAAATCTCCATGATGTGCTGTCGTCAACCCGGTATTTTTCTGTATTTTTTAGAACAAACACTTGATTAAACGGGTATTCTGAATAATAAAGCCATCTTTTTCATGTTGTCCTCTACAGGGTTACATGATACATCCAAAAATACGTTGATGTGTAAGAATGCTTCATAAGGCAGCACGGCGACGCCGTGAGGGAGGCAAATACAATGGCAAACCAATCGACTGCCGCGCCGAACGGCGCGATGTGGAAGCTACCGTCCCGCCGTTCCCTGCTCACCATCGCCCTGCTGTTCGCGGTGGGTCTGGTGGCGTGGATGACGGTTCCCGCACCGGAAGGCATGAAACCGGCGGCGTGGCATCTCTTCATTATTTTCGTTCTCACCATTATCGGCCTGATCCTCCAGCCGTTCCCCTTGAGCGTGATGGCGCTGGCGGGCATCGGCGTGGCGATCTTCACCAAGGTCCTCACCCCCGGGCAGGGCATGTCCGGCTTCGGCAGCGCGGTGCTGTGGATGATCCTGATGGCGATCTTCATCTCCCGCGCCATCATCAAGAGCGGCCTGGGGCAGCGCATCGCCTATTTCTTCGTCGCCAAGCTCGGCAAGCACGCCCTCGGCGTCGCCTACGGCCTCGGCTTCACCGATCTGGTGCTCGCTCCGGCCACGCCCTCGGCGATGGCGCGCGGCGGCGCGATCGTGCTGCCGATTCTCCGCGCGGTGGCCTCCACCTACGATTCCGAACCCAACTCGCCCTCGGCGGACCGCATCGGCAAGTATCTGACGCTGACCGAGGCGCACATGAACTCCGCCTCCAGCGCGATGTTCCTCACCGCGATGGCGGCCAACCCGCTGATGGTCGGCTTCGCCACCCAGTTCGGCGTCACCATCACCTGGGGGTCGTGGTTCCTCTACGCCCTGCTGCCCGGGGTTCTGTCGCTGTTGCTGACCCCCCTGCTCTGCTATGCGGTCAGCCCGCCGCAGGTCAAGCACACGCCGGAAGCCGCGGCCAACGCCACCGCCCACCTCAAGGCGATGGGTCCGCTCTCCACCCACGAGAAGCTGGTGGTGTTCGTCATCCTGCTGCTTCTGGTTCTGTGGACCGTGGGCGCGGTGTTCTTCCACGTCAGTTCCGTCACCGCCACCGTGGTCGGCCTTCTGGTGCTGCTGTTCTCCGGCGCGTTGGACTGGTCCGACGTCACCGGCGAGCGCACCGCCTGGGACACCCTGGTGTGGTTCGCCTGCCTGCTGACCATGGCGAGTTTCCTCAACACGCTCGGCTTCATTCCGTGGTTCAGCAAGCTCAACGCCGGCATGGTGAGCGGCCTCTCCTGGCCCGTCGCCTTCGTGCTGTTGGCGTTGATCTACTTCTACGCCCACTACTTCTTCGCCTCGCTCACCTCCCACGTCGCGGCGATGTATGTGGCCTTCGTCGGCACCGCGGTGGCGGTGGGCGTGCCCCCGACCCTGGCGGTGATGGTGTTCGCCTTCCTGTCGAGCTATTTCTCGACGATCACCCATTACGGCGGGGCCGCACCGACCCTGCTGTTCGCCCAGGGGTATTTCCCGACCGTCGAGTGGTGGAAGAAGAACTTCGTGATGAGTCTCTTCAACCTGACGATCTGGATCGGCGTGGCCACGGCCTGGCTGAAAATCCTGGGCGCCTGGTAGGGGCCAACA
The DNA here is from genome assembly GCA_027864655.1 of Oleispirillum naphthae. GTDB lineage: Bacteria > Pseudomonadota > Alphaproteobacteria > Rhodospirillales > Rhodospirillaceae > Oleispirillum > Oleispirillum naphthae. Next base: position 53,684 of record JAQAZG010000003.1, on the reverse strand, counting down.
GGAGGCGGATATGGACTTGTCGGATCTGAGAACCTTTCTCGTCGTCGCGGAAGAATGCCACTTCGGGCGTGCGGCCGAACGGCTGGGGATTTCCCTCGCCCAGGTGTCGCAACGCATCCGCAGGCTGGAAGACGACCTGAACGCCGAACTGCTCGCCCGCACCACCCGCACCGTCTCGGTCACCGAGATCGGCCAGGAACTGGTGGCCGAGGGCAGGGATCTGCTGGCGCAGATCGACGGCGTCGCGCAGCACATCCGCCGCCTTGCCTCCGGGCAGGAGGGGGTTTTGCGGCTCGGGGTGATCGGATCGGTGAGCTATACGCTGCTGCCGCGCATCGCGCAGATCATCGAAACCACGATGCCGGGGATCAAACTCAAGGTTCAGGCGGGGATGTTCACCCCCGCGCAGGAGCAGGCGCTGCTCGACCGCAGCATCGATATCGGCCTGTTGCGCCTGCCGATCCGCATCCCCGGCCTCGCCTACCGCGTGGCGGCGAGCGACCCCCTGGTCCTCGTGCTCGCCGCCGGCCACCCCCTGGCCGACAGGCCGGAAGTGCAGGTCGAGGACCTGCGCGAAGAAGCCTTCATCACCTATCCGCATGCGTCCGGATCGGTGGTCCGCGAAGCCGTTCTGCGCCAGTGCGAACGGGCCGGCTTCGTCCCCCACAGCCTGCTGGAGGTGAGCGACACCGGCACCCTGATCGGTCTCGTCGCCTCCGGCCTCGGCGTCGCCCTGGTGCCGCGCTCGGCGCAAAGCCTGCGCATTTCCGGGGTCAAGTACGTGGACCTGAGCCTTACCGAAAACATGGATATCGCCCTGACCTGGAGACAGGCGAGCAATTCCCTTGTGCTGCGGCGGGTGCTCGGCGTGCTTGACGACGCGGGCATGTTCATCGGCCCCGAAAAACATTCCGAGGTGAAACCATGAAGATCACGAAAGTCGAGGCCATTCCGTTCTCGATCCCCTACGTCCACCCGCTCAAGTTCGCTTCCGGCGAGGTCTATACCGCGGAACACATCCTGGTGCGGGTGCACGGCGAGGACGGCGTCATCGGCTCCGCCGAGGCCCCGCCCCGGCCCTACACCTACGGCGAAACCCAGGACGGCATCAAAGCCCTGGTGGAGAAGATCTTCGCCCCGGCGATCGTCGGCCTCGACGTGTTCGACCGCGAGAAGATCCACGCCAAGCTCAACCGCACCGTCGGCAACCCCTGCGCCAAGGGCGCGGTGGACATCGCCATCTGGGACGTCATCGGCAAGGTGCTGAAAATGCCGGTGACCAAACTGCTCGGCGGCTATACCGACCACATGCGGGTGAGCCACATGGTCGGCTTCGACGATCCGGCGAAAATGGTCGAGGTGGCGCAGAGCTTCAAGGAAACCTACGGCATCTCCACCTTCAAGGTGAAGGTGGGCCGCCGCCCGTATTCGCTGGACGTGGCGGTGTGCCGCGCCCTGCGCAAGCACTTCGGCGATACCGTCGATCTCTATATCGACGGCAACCGCGGCTGGTCCGCCACCGAGGCGGCCCGCGCGCTGCGCGACATGGACGACCTCGACCTGCTGATGGCGGAGGAGCTCAACCCCGCCGACGACGTGATGGGCCGCCGCTGGCTGGTCAAGCAGATGAAAATCCCCTTCTATGCCGATGAATCGGTGTCCCGTCCGGCGGAGGTGACGCGCGAACTGCTCGACGGCTCCACCACCGCGATCTCGATCAAGACCGCGCGCACCGGGTACACCTTCTCGCAGCGCGTCTACTTCCAGTGCGAGTCCCTCGGCATCGAAAACTACATGGGCAACCAGATCGACGGCCAGGTCGGCACCCTCAGCTCCCTCGTCTTCGGCGCCGCCTACAAGGGCACCTCGGACAAGGCGGGCGAGTTCTCCAACTTCCTCGACATGAGCGACGACCTGCTGGCCGAACCGCTCAAGATCAAGGACGGCATTCTCAAGATCCGCGACCTGCCGGGCACCGGCGTGGTCATCGACGAGGACAAGCTCGCCCGCTACCGCAAGGACAAGTGATCCCTCGACCCGCGGGCCCCGGCCAGGCCCGCGGCACTTTCCGGGTCCCCCCGCCCGGAGAACCGATGCGAGCCGGCCACTCGAACTCTCCCTTATCCCAACTTCACCCCCTTTCTTAACGAAAGGGGGCTTTTTGTTGGGAAAGCAGGAAAACCAGGCCGGGGCGCTGCCCTGGACCCGCAAAGGGCCGCGGACCCCTTGACCCCATAACCTTTTGTTTTTGCGCGAAGCGCGATAAAGCTATCACGCGGCGTGACGGTTGCCTGCCGCTACGCGGCGAAAAGCCGGTTATGGGGGGTGTGGGGGGACCGAGTCCCCCCATGAAGTCATGGTTTTGTAGGGAGTTGTCAGCGTTACTTAATAGTAAATATCAGTCGCGGCAGGCCGTCGATTTCGGCGGTGACTTTCTGGCCCCTGGCGAGCGGGCCGACGCCTGCGGGGGTTCCGGAGAAGATCAGGTCGCCGGGTTTGAGCTCCACGTAGGAGGAGAGGTTGGCGACGATTTCCGCGGGCGACCAGATCATCTGGGCGAGGGTTCCGGATTGTTTTTCCGTTCCGTCGATGGAGAGGCGGATGCGGCTATGCGGCGCCGGGCCGTCGCCGGAGCGGACGATGATGCGGCCGATCGGGCCGGAGCAATCGAAGCCCTTGGCCATGTCCCAGGGGCGGCCCTTGGATTTGGCTTCGGCCTGGAGGTCGCGGCGGGTGAGGTCCACGCCGACGGCATAGCCGTAGATCGCGGCGTCCGCTTCCTCGAGGGAGAGGTCGCTTCCGCCCGTGCCGAGGGCGAGGACGAGTTCGACCTCGTGGTGCAGGTCCGCGGTTTTCGGCGGATAGGGCACGGCGTGGCCCTGGATCACCGCATCGGCGGGTTTGGAGAAGAAGAACGGCGCTTCGCGGCTGGGGTCGCCGCCCATTTCCAGGGCGTGGTCGGCATAGTTGCGGCCGACGCAATAGATGCGGTGCACGGGGAAGACGCCGCCGCCATCGACGGCGACGAAGGGGGTGGAGAAGGTGGGGTGAAGACTGCGCATGTATACCTCCGACAGACAGAGTTTGAATGTGGGAGGTTTGCATACAAAAGAAAAGCGCCCGGTTAGGGGGAAACCGGGCGCCGGGGTCTCCTATCGGAGCGAAGGGGCGGCTGGGGGGGCCGCTAACCTTCCGAGGGACACCGTTGCAGTGCCACTCATAAACCACAGGTGGGAATTTGCCCGAGGAATAGCCACCCGCGCGGGAAGCATATCAGCAATGCAGCATGTGCATGGCTTGTCAAGGGGCTTGCGGGGTGTCGAAGAGGCTGGTGGCGAGCGAAATGCCGGTTTCCGGGTTCTGCAGGGTGACGGTGGTGGCGATGCCCTGCGCATCGGTGACGCGCCACTGCGCCAGCGCGAAGGGGCGCAGCGAGAACACCAGGGTGAGGCTGCCTGCCGTGGGGTCCTTCTTGGAAATCAGGGTGATCTCGGCGACGCCGGGGCCTTCGTCCACCGAGCGGATGCGGATGTCCTCGCCGGAGAAGGCGACGTTCTTGCGCAGGAGGATACCCGCGGGCGTGGCGTCGAGGCCGAGGTAGCTCAGTTGTTTGAGTTTGGTATCGACGAAGGTGAAGTACGCGCCGTTGGCGACCACGAGGATCGGCGTCGGCGGATCGTATTCGACGCGCAGGCGGCCGGGCCGCGAGAGGTAGACCGTGCCTTCGGCGAGTTCGCCGGTGGAGGCCGCCTGGAGGAAGCGCGCCTTCAGGGTGTGGATGCGGTTGAGCGCGTCCTCCGCCTTGTGCACCAGTTCCGCCTGGCGGTCGGAAAGCATGATGTCGCGCGCCGCCTCGGCCGGCGCGGCACAGGCGAAAAGCACCAGGGCCGCCGCCGCAACGCGCCGCAGATGCCGCGCGCGCTCGAATCCGATCATTCAGAACCCCCGAAGATTTCCCGCTTGCCGACATGGTTGGCGGGGCTGACCAGGCCGTTGCGCTCCATCGTCTCGACGATGCGCGCCGCGCGGTTATAGCCGATTTGCAGCTGCCGTTGAATAAAACTGGTGGACGCCTTGCGTTCGCGCAAGACGATGGCCACCGCCTGATCGTAGAGGGGGTCCGAGGTCTCCGGATCGAGGTCGCCGTTCTCGTCGAATTCGGCGTCGGGGTCCTCGGTCACCGCGTCGTGGTAGTCCGGCTCGCCCTGGGTGCGCAGGAAGGCGACGACGTTCTCCACCTCCTGGTCGGAGACGAACGGCCCGTGCACGCGGGTGATGCGCCCGCCCGCCGCCATGTAGAGCATGTCGCCCTGGCCGAGAAGCTGCTCCGCCCCCTGTTCGCCGAGGATGGTGCGGCTGTCGATCCGCGAGGTGACCTGGAAGCTGATGCGGGTGGGGAAGTTGGCCTTGATGGTGCCGGTGATCACGTCCACCGAGGGGCGCTGCGTCGCCATGATCAGGTGGATGCCCGCGGCGCGCGCCATCTGCGCCAGGCGCTGGATCGCGCCTTCCACGTCCTTGCCCGCCACCAGCATCAGATCGGCCATCTCGTCCACCACCACCACGATGTGCGGCAACGCCTTGAGGTCGAGGGCCTGTTCCTCGTAGACCGGGGTGCCGGTCTCGGGGTCGAAGCCGGTCTGCACCGAGCGGGTGAGGATTTCGCCCTTCTCCCGCGCTTGTTCGAGCTTCTGGTTGTAGCCCTGGATGTTGCGCACGCCGAGCTGGCTCATCGCGCGGTAGCGGTCTTCCATCTCGCGCACCGCCCACTTCAGCGCCACCACCGCCTTGCCCGGGTCGGTGACCACCGGGGCGAGCAGGTGGGGAATGCCGTCGTAGACCGAAAGCTCCAGCATCTTCGGGTCCACCATGATCAGGCGGCACTGCTCCGGCGTCAGGCGGTAGAGCAGGGAGAGCACCATGGTGTTGATCGCCACCGACTTGCCGGAGCCGGTGGTGCCCGCGATCAGGAGGTGCGGCATGCGGGTGAGGTCCACGTATTCCGCGCCGCCGCCGATGTCCTTGCCGAGCGCCAGGCACAGCGTCTGCTGCGCCTTGACGAAGGCGTCGGAGGTGAGGAGTTCGCGCAGGTAGACGGTTTCGCGCCGCGCGTTCGGCAGTTCGATGCCGATGACGTTGCGCCCGGGGATCACCGCGATGCGGGCGGAGACCGCGCTCATCGAGCGGGCGATGTCGTCCGCCAGGCCGACGACGCGCGAGGTCTTGGTGCCCGGCGCGGGTTCGAGTTCGTAGAGGGTGACCACCGGGCCGGGGCGGATCTTCACGATCTCGCCGTTGATGCCGAATTCGGCGAGCACGGATTCGAGCAGCCGCGCGTTCTGCGTCAGGCCCTCGTCGGTGGTCTTGGGCGCGGCGCCGAGCCGGGGCGCGGCGAGAAGGTCGAGGGGCGGCAGCTCGAAGGCGCCGCTCTTGCGCCGCGACAGCGCCAGGCGGCCCTGGCGGGCGCGTTGGGTCTCCTCGCGGTTGGCGGGCGGTTCCGCCGCGCGATCGACGATCTGTTCCTCCTCCGGCTCCGCGAAGGGCGCGGCGGGTTCGGGGCCGAGGGTCGGCTCGGCGCGCGCGGCGGCGCGGCGCGGCCGCGGCGCGATGGCGGCGGTGGGATCGCGGCGGCTTTTCGGCGCGGGGGCCGCGGCGCGGCGGGCGAACGGCCGGGTGAGCAGCCACCACGCCGCGGCGCCGATTCCCACCCAGACGCGCGGCGCGATCGCCGAGGCATAGGCGAGCAGCAGCAGCGCCAGCGGAATGCCCAGCCCCCATCCGGCGACCGGCGCGGCCCACGGCGGCAGCGGCGGGCGCAGCAGCGGGTCGAGGTGCAGGCGCAGCAGCGCGCCCGCCGCGCCGCCCCAGCCCGCGGCTGCCGGCGCATGCTCCACCCACGGCAGAAAGGTGAGCGCCAGGACCAGCGGCGGCATCGCGGCGGCGAGCGCCAGCGGGCGCAGCCACACCCGCGGCGGGCGGCGCAGGATCAGCCAGCCCGCGCCCCAGGCGGCGGCGACCAGCACCGGCGCCCACGCGGCGATGCCGAGGGTCTGCAGCAGAAGGTCGGAAAGCGTCGCGCCGGGGCGGCCCAGCAGGTTGCGCACCGGCGCGTTGGAGACGGTGTTCCACGACGGATCGCCGGGCGCATGGGTGGCGAGCGCCGCCGCCGTGGCCGCCGCCGCGGCGATCACCGCCGCGCCGAAAAGCCGGACGCCGCTGCGGCGCAGGAAGCCCGACAGGGATTCGGGGAGGAAGCGGCGCGATGTGGGGGTGCGGCGAGCCATCGGTCAGCGTGCCTTCATCCGGGGTGGTCGAGGCTGTGGCGCAGGGTCGCCAGCGCCGTGGTCACGGTTTCCTCGTCGTGCACCAGCGCGATGCGCACGTAGGCATGGCCGGGGTTGCCGTGGGGGAAGGCGGGGTCGTCGGCGGTGAGGTAGCGCCCGGGCACCACGCGGATCCCCGCCTTTTGCCAGAAGCGCACCGTCGCCGCCTCGCCGTCGCCGACGTTCAGCCACAGGAAAAACCCGCCCTGCGGCCGCAGATAGCCGGAATATCCGGCGAAGATGCGGTCCGCGGCGGCGACCAGGCGCGCATAGTGCGCGCGGTTGGCCGCGGCGTGCGCGTCGTCGGCCCACAGGGCGGCGGCGGCGGCCTGAATCGGCAGCGGCATCTGCACCGAGGCATAGGTGCGCAGCTTGAGGAACAGCTTGAGCATCGCCGCGTCGCCCGCGACGAAGCCGGAGCGCAGCCCCGGCGCGCTGGAACGCTTCGACAGCGAGTGGAACACCACGACGTTGGCGAAGGGGTCCCCCTCCGACGGCGCGGCGGCGAGCGCGGCGGCCAGCCCCGAAGGCGGCGGCGCGCCGAAGTAAAGCTCGGAATAGCATTCGTCGCAGGCGAGCACGAAACCGTGCCGCCGCGCCAGCTCCACCAGCGCGGTGAGGCGCGGCAGGTCGGCCACCGCACCCTCCGGATTGCTCGGCGAGCAGAACACCGCAAGCGCGGCGCGTTCCAGAATTTCCTCGGGCAGTGCCGCATAATCGGGCAGATACCCGGTTTCCGGCCGTGCCGGAACCAGAACCGGCTCGGCGCCGGAAAGCTCGGCGGCGGCGCGGTAGACCTGATAATAGGGATTGGGCAGCAGAACCGCGGGCCGCTTGCCCGCCTTCTCCCGCGGCACCGCCGCCAGTGCGAAGAGGAACAACGCCTCGCGCGAGCCGGTGGCGGACAGCACGTTGCGCGCCGGGTCGATCGCCTCCCGCGGAAGGCCGAATCGCCGCGCCAGCCAGTCGGCGCAGGCGGCGCGCAGCTCCGGCGTGCCCTCGTTCGGTGGATAACGGTTCCACAAATGCGCGTTGGCCGCGATCACCTCGGCGACCCAGGGCGGCGGCGAAAGCTGCGGCTCGCCGATGGACATCGCCAAGGTGCGCGGGACCGCGGGCACGATGGGGTCGAGAAGCTCGCGCAGACGCACGAAGGCGCTGCCGGGAAGACGATCGAGGGCGGGATTGTGCGGACGGGTCATGACCATACCTTGCCGGGCGCGCGCGGCGCTTCGGAAATTCAAGCATTCCCAAAGGGTATAGCCGAAAAACCGGAGCCGGGCAAAAACAAGGGAGAAAACAAAAACGTTGCGGAGGGACTCGGTCCCTCCGCGCCCCCCATAACTTTGGTTTTGCGCGTAGCGCCATAAGCCGGTGCGATGGCACCAAACGCGTTGCCTGCCGCTGCGCGGCGAAAACCCGGTTATGGGATCAAAGGGTCCGCGACCCTTTGCGGGGTCCGGGGCAGGACCCCGGCCTGGTTTTGCTCAGAACAGGAAGTGCGCGAGGCGGTGGATGCGCTCCGGCGGCAGCAGGTAGAGCGCCGCGACGAGGGCGAGCGGCACGCCGGTGCCGAGGATGCGCGCCATCCACACCACGGTTTTGTCTTCCGGGCGGACGAGGAAGAGGTTGAGGATGGAGAGCCCGGCGCAGACCGCGGCGAGGCCGGTTTCCCCCAGGCCCAGCACCGGCGGCACGACGAAGCCGGTGACCGGCGCGGTGCGGAAATAGACCAGGCGGACAAGGAAGAAGAGGATGAGGAAGAGGTTGATGTAGAGCGCGATCTTGGCGCGCGAGCGGGTGAGCACGATGCGCGGCGCGGTGCGGCTGGTGAGGTATTCGACGTCCTCGTCGTCCAGCTCCTTGGCGATCGGCGAAGTGCCGAACATGCCCTTTTCGTCCTCGAACGGGATTTCCGGTTCGGATTTGGTTTCCGTGGTCTTGGGGTCGTTCATCGCCTGCCTCCGTCGCTTCGCGACCATATACCCGCCGCCGCCGCGTCTGTCACCCACGAAAAATGGCCCGGTGGAAAGCCACCGGGCCGGAGTTTCGGGAGGAACAAACACTGATACTCAGGAAACCAAGCCATCCATCCATGTCGGGCTCTGCGCCCGGCGACCGTAGGATGGGGTTGCCTCACTGAAAGCCTGTGGCCTCAGCACCTGGCATTGAAGAATGCATCGATCGTGCCAAACGCCACTTACATATTGATAAACAACGATTCTTGAAAAATTGCGAATTCTTCCGTGGAGAATCCCTGCCGTCCGGCAGGGAAAACCGCGGGAAAACTGCTCTTGAGTCAGCACCTCTGACTATTTTTTGTGCTGAACGCGCGCGTTGCCCGCCCGCCGGGCGCGTGCGATGATCCCCCCGAAGTCCGTCGGGAGGCCCCGTGATGACCGATTCCCTGCCGGTGACGGTGCGGCGCTGGCTGCGCTGGCCCGCCGTGCATTGGGCGGGAACCCGCCCCGAAATCCCCGATGCCGCGGGCATGCCCGACATCGGCTTCCTCGCCGACGACCCCCGCCACTTCGAGTTGTTCGCCCGCTGGCTCCACGCGCAGTGGAGCGCGCCGCGCGGCGAAAGCCTGGACAGCCGCCGCGCCACCCTGCGCGGCCAGATGAACCTCGACCGCCTGCCGATCGCGCTGACCGCCTACTGGCAGGGCAACCCCGCGGGCATCGTCAGCCTGCGCGCCGAGGATCTGCACACCCGTCCGGGCCTCTGCCCCTGGCTCTCCGCGCTTTATGTCCACCCGCCGCTGCGCGGCCGCGGCATCGGCCGCGCCCTGGTGCGCGCCACCCTCGGCCTCGCCGATTGGCTGGGATACCCCCGGGTCTACCTGTTCACCACCGACCGCCAAGGCCTCTATGCGGAACTCGGCTGGCAACGGCTCCCCAGACTGCCGGAGGAAAACACCCAAACCCCGCCGCCGGACGTCTTCGCCTCCCCCCTGCGGCGGTGAAAAACCAAAACGTCCTGGAGGGCCGCGGACCCTCCAGACCTCCCATAACTTTTGGTTTTCGCGCGCAGCGCCATGAGCCCGCGTATCGGCAACGGGGATGTTGTCTGCCGCTGCGCGGCGAAAACAAGTTATGGGGTCAAGGGGCCTCCCGGCCCCTTGCGGGTCCGGGCAGGGTCCGGCCTGGTTTTACCGCCCGTGGTCCTCGGGGGAGAAGCGGCGGGCTTCTTCCGCCAGCATGATCGGCACGCCGTCGCGGATCGGGTAGGCGATGCCCAGCGCGTCGTTGACCAGTTCCTGCGCGTCGCGGTCATAGCGCAGCGGCAGCTTCGACATCGGGCAGACGAGCAGGGAGAGCAGGGCGGGATCGACCTCGGTCATGGCGGAGTCCTATTGCGTCGCGTCGCCGGAGAAGGGGCCGCCGACCGCGCCCATTTCCATCAGGGCGCAGAGGGCGTTGAAGCGGTGTTCCAGGGTCGGGGCTTCGAGCAGGGCCTGTTTTTCCGGCGTTTCGAAGGGCAGGGCCATGGACAGGGTGGCGACCAGGGAGGGGGTGGACAGCGCATCGAGCGCGCGCAGGTCGATATCCAGCGCATGCGCCTCGACGAAGCGCTGCAGCGCGTGGGTGATGCGTTCGCGCGGGGCGCTGACGGTGCCGCCGCCGGGGGTGGTGAGGTCTTCGCGGAAGGGGGCGTAATCGACGGACAGGCGGCGGTATCCGTCCTTGCCTTCGGCCTCGCCCTTCACCTGGAAGCGGCACAGCCCCATCACCACGATGAAGAACTGCCGGGTGTCGGTTTCCGCGAAGTGGATGATGCGCCCGATGCTGCCCACGGTGTAGAGCGGCGGCGGGGCCTCGCCCACGGTTTCGCCGCTGCCGGAGGGCTGGATGAGGCCGAACAGACGCCCTTGCGCCAGGGAATCGCAGGCCAGCGCGAGGTAGCGCGGTTCGAACACGTTGAGCGGCAGCTTGCCGCCGGGCAGCAGAATGACCTGCGACAGCGGGAACACCGGAAGAATTTCGGGCAGGTTCTCGAAACGGGTGATGAACGGATCGATCGACATGCGTCCTCCCGGGGTGGGCGGTGGTTAGACCATCAACAGCATCTGCAATTGCCGCCGTCCGGATTTCGCCGCCGGGTCGGCGGGGCCGAGGGCTTCGAGAATCTTCAACAGGCGCTTGCGCGCGCCGTCTTCGTCCCAGGCGCGGTCGCGGCGCACGATCTCCAGGAGTTCGCGGATCGCGGTTTCCGCGTCGCCCGCCGCATAGGCGGCCATGGCGAGGTCGAACCGCGCCTGATGGTCGTTCGCATCCGCGGCGAGGCGGGCCTGCAGCGCGGCCACATCGGTTCCCGCGCCTTCGGCGGCGAGGTCGATGGTGGCGATCACTGCGGCGATTTCCGGGTGTTTCTTGAGGTCCGGCGGAATCTGTTCGAGCAGGCTTTTCGCCTTTTCGACGCGCCCGGCGGCGAGGTTGCAGCGGAGGAACCCGGCGACCGCTCCGGGGTGGCCCGGCGCGGCCTGGAGAATCTGCTGGTACATCGCGATCGCCTGCGGCAGCCGGCCCGCGGCGAGGGTTTCGCGCGCGGTTTCCAGCATCGCGTCGATCTGCGCGTCGATCTGCGCGCCGCCGCCGATGCGGTCGATGAAGGCCTTGACCTCGCGCTCGGTCTGCGCGCCGACCAGCATGTCCACCGGGCGGCCTTCCTTGATCGCGAACACCGTGGGCACGGAGCGCACCTGCATCTGCTGCGCCAACTGCGGGTTTTCATCGACGTTGATCTTGACCAGGCGGACACGCCCCTGCGCCGCGCGCACCAGGCGTTCCAGCAGCGGCATAAGCTGCTTGCACGGGCCGCACCACGGCGCCCAGAAATCGACGATCACCGGCACGTTCATCGACACGTCGATGACGTCCTGCATGAAGGTCTGGGTGTCGGACTCCTTGACGAGGTCCTGCGCGGCGGGGCCGCCGGCGGCGGCGTTTTCGCCGAAGATCAAATCCATGACGCGTGCCTGCTGATGGTTTTCGTGCGCTGCCCGGGGGTGTTTTTCCGTCCCTCAAAATGAGGCTTTCCGGCAGGCCAGGCAAGTCTTAAGGGCGGATTTCGCAGCTGTGCCGGGGGTACATTTTTTTTGTTGCATTCCGCGGCATCCCCGATATAGTCGCGGGCCTTGGCGCTGCCGAATGCGGCGGAGGCCATACGGATGCGGGCGTAGCTCAGGGGTAGAGCACAACCTTGCCAAGGTTGGGGTCGAGGGTTCGAATCCCTTCGCCCGCTCCAGTTTCCCTCCACGGGAACGGACGATATGAAAGCCGCCGCAAGGCGGCTTTTTCGTTATGTCCCCGCGGCCTCGAACTGGCGGTAGACCGCTTCCGCCACCGGCAGCAGGGCGTCGCGCGGCGCACGCGCGGTGACCGCGAAGCCGAATCCCTTGTCGATCCAGGCGAAGGTCGCGTCCTCGCCCATCTGCGCGAAGCGGAAGGCGGTTTCCGTGCCGTGCGCCGCCTGCACGTAGAGGGTCAGGCGGTTGCCCGCCGCGTCGTCGTACATCAACTGTGCCGCCGCCACATCGCCCGCGGGCAGCAGCCGCCCGCCCATCAGGCGGTAGCCCTGGGGGGAGAGATCCGGCGCGGCGAGGCGGCGGCCGAGGCGCTTCGAGAGCCAGCGCATCAGGTGGTCCTGCTGCGCGGCACGCACCTCCACCGGGTGCGCCACCTCGACCACGAAGGTGCGGTAGGCCATGGTGGCCTCGTGGGCGATCGCCATCGGGCGCGGCGCGGCGGTTTGCGGCGCGGCGGGGCCGTGGGCGAGCCAGCCGCCGCCCGCGCCCGCGCAGAAGATCGCCAGCGCGGCGGCGGCGGCGCGCAACCGCGCCAGGCCGCGGCTGCGCCGCGCCGCCCGCAGCCCGGAAATCCGCAGCCGCGCCGGGACCGGCTCGTCGAACAGGGGTTGCAGCTGCGCGCGCAGCGCCGCGCGCAGGCGGCGGTCTTCCGCCACGCGGGCGGCCACCTCCGGCTGCGCCGCGAGGTAGGCCTCCACCTCGGCGCGGCGCGGGCCGTCCAGGCATCCGTCGATGAAGGCTTGCAGATCGTCCTCGCCGATCGGCACTCGGGTCTCGCTCATTTCACCCTCCGCAGCGTCGCGCCGCGTTCCTCATTCAGGATCGCGCGCAGACGCCCTCTTGCCCGCGACAGCCGCGACATCACCGTGCCCACCGGGATGTCCAGGAGGCGCGCGGCCTGCTCATAGGAAAAATCCTCGACTCCCACCAGCAGCAGCAGGGACTTCTGCTCTTCCGGCAAAAGGTCCAGCGCCGCCAGCGCATCGCGCGCGAGAAGACCGGATTCCTGGTCCGCCGGGGCGGACTGCGGCGGCGCATCGTCGAGGCCGACATGCACGCCGCGGCGGCGGCGCGCGTGATAGGCGTTGATGTAGAGGTTGCGCAGAATGGCGAACAGCCAGGTCTTGAAGTCGCCGTCCGGGCGCTTCAGGTAGCGCCGCGAGAGCGCCCGCTCCAGGCAGTCCTGCACCAGGTCGTCGGCGTCCTCGGCATGCCGCGTCAGCGCATAGGCATAGCGGCGCAGCGCCGGGATCTGCCGTTCCAGATGCGTCTCGAAGCCGTCCTGCGCCATCGCGTTTCCCCGGTTTTGCGGCGGCGGCCCGCGCCGCCGCCGCTTAAGCGCGCCTACGGCTTGGCGATGTGCCACACGCCGCGGAAGCCGTCGCCGGTGGCATCCCCCGGCTTGACGTCCTTGACCCAGAGGTAGAGGGCCTTGCCCTTGTACGCCCACTGCTTGGCGCCGCCGGTGCGGGTGATCACCGAGAAGCCGCCGCCCGCCTTCGCATCGCCTGGGGCGATCAAGGGCGGCCAGTTCTGCGCGCAGGCGTCGTTGCAGGCGGAACCGCCCGCCGGGTCCTTATCGAACACATAGAGAGTCATGCCCTTGGAATCGACCAGGGCGGGGCCCTTTGCAGTGGTTCCGGTCATCGCCGGGTCCGCGGCATGGGCGGTTCCGGTGATGAAAACCGCCAGAACGGCGGCGCAGGCGAGGGGTTTCAGCATCGGCGTCTCCTTTGTCGGATGGGGGTCGTGACAGGGAGACACCGCAACCCCCCGTTCTATTCCCGCGTGCCGTTCTTTTTTTCGCCGCGATACCCAGATAGGAGAGTCGAAGCATTCCCAACGGGAAAGGAGACCCCATGTCCGTCAACGTCATCTACCGCACCGCGGCGCGCGCCACCGGAGGCCGCGACGGCAGTTCCGCCACCCTCGACGGCAGCTTCCAGGTCAAGCTCGCGGTGCCCAAGGAAATGGGCGGCCCCGGCGGCCCCGGGGCCAACCCGGAGCAGCTGTTCGCCGCGGGCTATGCCGCCTGCTTCCTCGGCGCGATGAAATTCGCCTCTTCCCAGGGCGGCTTCCCCAAGGTTCCCGCCGATACCGGCGTCACCGCGCATGTCGGCATCGGGCCGCGCGATGCGGGCGGATTCGGCCTCGAAGTCAAGATCGAGGTCGCCATGCCCGGCGTCGATAAGACCGCCGCCCAGGCCCTGGTCGATGCGGCGCACCAGATCTGCCCGTATTCCAACGCCACCCGCAACAGCCTCGACGTCATCGCCACGGCGGTGTGAAAAACCAAAACGTCGCGGGGGACCTTGGGCCCCCCGCACCCCCCACAACTTGGGTTTTGCGCGTAGCGCGATAAGACCATCACGCGGCGTGACGGTCGATGGCCGTTGCGCGGCGAAAAACTTATGGGGTCTGGGGCAGCGCCCCGGCTTTGTTTTTCAGCATGTTCTGACTTTCTTACCCCTCCCTATATTAGCTGCGAACGATAATCATTTGCAGCTTGACACCCGTCGTTCTCCCCCGTAGACACGGATGCGAATGATTCTCATCTTGGGGGACGCTCAATGCTCGCGCCGTTTCTGATCATGCTGCGGGAAGGTATGGAAGCCGCGCTGATCGTCGGCATCATCGCCACCTATCTGCGCCGCACCGGGCGCGCCGCGTGGTTGCCCGCGGTGTGGGCCGGGGTGTTGTTCGCGGTGGCCGCCTCGCTGTTCGCCGGCGCGGCGTTGCAGGCGGTGCATGCGGAATTTCCGCAGAAGGCGCAGGAGATGTTCGAGGCGGTGGTGGGCTTCGCCGCCGTGGGCATCCTCGTTTCCATGGTGTTCTGGATGCGCCGCGCCGCGCGGGCGATTGCGGGCGAGTTGCGGCGGTCGGTCGATGCCGCGCTTTCCGCGGGCGCGGGCAACGGCTGGGCGCTGATCGGCATGGTGTTCTTCGCGGTGGCGCGCGAGGGCCTCGAATCGGTGTTCTTCCTGCTTGCGATCTTCCAGCAGAGTCCGGGGCCGCAGGCCCCTGTGGGCGCGCTCGCCGGGCTGCTGGTCTCCGCCGTGCTCGGCTACGGCTTCTATGCCGGGGGGGTGCGGCTCGACCTCGGGCGGTTCTTCCGCTTCACCGGCGGATTCGTGCTCATCGTCGCCGCCGGGGTTCTCGCCGGGGCGATCCGCAACCTGCACGAGGCCGGGGTGTGGAACGCTCTGCAAGCCCCGGTGTTCGACCTGGGCGGCGTGCTGCCGGTTTCCAGCGTGCTGGGGACCGTGCTTTCCGGCCTGTTCGGCTATCAGGAAGCGCCGCGCACCGGCGAACTGATCGCCTATGCCGCCTTCCTTGCCGTCAGTCTTTCGCTTTTCCTGCGTCCCCCCGCCCGTACGGAGGTTTCCCGATGAGCGCGTCCCCGCCTTCCACCCGCCTGTTGCGCACGGCCGCCCTGGGCGGCGCTGCGCTCGCCGTCGCCGGGGGCGCGGCGTTCTATTGGGCGTCGCAGCAGCGCGGCGCGCCGGTGGCGGCGGATGCGGTGACCGTGGCGGTCACCGCCAAGGCGTGCGAACCCAACGCGTTGACCGTTGCGGCAGGGAAACGCACCTTCGAAATCGTCAACAAGTCCGACCGGCCGGTGGAGTGGGAGATCCTCGACGGGGTGATGGTGGTGGAGGAGCGCGAGAACATCGCCCCCGGCTTCCGCCAAACGTTGACCGCGCGGCTGGCCCCCGGCACTTATGCCATCACCTGCGGCCTGCTCTCCAACCCGCGCGGCACGCTGACCGTGACGCCCTCGGAAGAATCCCGCGCCGCCGCTTCGCGCCTCGACGTGCAGGGGCTTGTCGGCGCGCTCTCCGAATACCGGGTGTACCTGTTGCGCCAAGGCGCGGCGATGGTGCGCGCCTCGGGCGATCTTTCCCTTGCCGTGGCGGGTGGTGACCTCGCCGCGGCGCGCGCCGCCTACCGTACCGCGCGGGATGCCTATCTGCGGGCGGCCCCGGTGGCGGCGCGTTTTTCCGACCTCGAGGCGGCGATCGATCCGCGAGCGGAATATTTGGCGCTGCGCGAAAAGGACCCGGCCTTCACCGGCTATCCGCGCCTCGCCCGCGGGCTGTTCGTCGAGGAGACTCTCAGCGGTCTCGCGCCGGTGGCGGAACGCCTTGCCGCCGACCTCGCGCGGCTGAAGGAGCGGTTGCGCAGCGTCGCGGTGGAACCCGCGCTGCTCACCGAAAGCCCGGCGAAGCTGGCGGCGCGGCTTGCCCAGGGGCGGGCGGAACGCGCGCCGGGCCTCGCCGCGGCGGACCGCGCCGACCGCGTTGCCGCGCTTTCCGGCCTCGCCAAGGCGGCGGAGCTTCTGCTGCCGGTGGCGGCGCGGCCCGCGCCCAAGGCGGCGGCGGAGCTGGAGGATAAACTGGTCGCCGCCTTTGCGGCGGTGGATGGCGGCGCGGCGGAACCCGCCTTCGCCGCCCTGGGGGATGCCTTTTCCAAGGTGGATACGGCGATGAATGGGGGAGAGAAATGAGCGACGGACGGAACGGGCCGGGGCGGCGGCAGGTGTTGCTCGGCCTCGGCGCGGCGGGGGCCGCGGGGCTGGCCGGGGGAGTCCCCGCCGCGCGCGCGGCGCAAAAGGCGGCGGATGCGCCGCGCGGCCACGGCGAAACCCGGGAGCGGCAGCCCTTCCTCGGGGAGCACCAGGCGGGGGTGACGACGCCGCGCCCGGCGGCGGGGATGGTCGCCGCCTTCGGCGTCATCGCCGAAACCCCGGACGACCTGGAGCGGATGTTCCGCACCCTTACCGAGCGCATCGCCTTTCTCATGGCGGGCGGCCCGGTGCCGGAACTGGACCCCGGCCTGCCGCCGCTCGATTCCGGCATTCTCGGCCCGGTGGTGCCGCCGGACAACCTTACCGTCACCGTGTCGCTGGGCGACTCCTTCTTCGCCGCGCGGCCCTGGCTCGCGGGCCTGAGGCCGAAGCATCTGCAACGCATGACCGCCTTCCCCAACGATGCGCTGCGCCGCGAAGCCTGCCACGGCGACCTCGCCTTGCAGATCTGCGCCAACACCCCGGACACCGCGATCCACGCCCTGCGCGACATCGTCAAGACCCTGCCGGAGTTCCTGGTGCTGCGCTGGAAGCAGGAAGGCACGGTGCCGGTGGTCCCCGCCAGGCCCGATGGCGAGACCGAAAGCGCGCGCAACTTCCTCGGCTTCCGCGACGGCTCCGCCAACCCGGACTCCAACGACGCGGCGCTGATGGAGCGCCTCGTCTGGGTCACCGGCGACGCCGGGGAACCGGCCTGGGCGGTGGGCGGCAGCTATCAGGCGGTGCGCATCATCCGCAATTTCGTCGAACGTTGGGACCGCACCCCGCTGCGCGAGCAGGAGCAGATCTTCGGCCGCAAGAAGGCCTCGGGCGCGCCGATGGACGGCCGCAAGGAAAGCGACGTGCCGGACTACGCCAGGGACCCGGAGGGCAAGGTCACGCCGCTCGACGCCCATATCCGGCTGGCCAACCCGCGCACCAGGGAATTTGCCGAGCACCTTATCCTGCGCCGCCCGTTTAATTATTCCAATGGCGTAACGAAGTCCGGCCAGCTCGACCAGGGGCTGCTCTTCATCGCCTATCAGGCCGACCTCGCCGCCGGATTCATCGCGGTGCAGAGCCTGCTCAACGGCGAACCGCTGGAGGAATACATCCAGCCCGTGGGCGGCGGCTATTTCTTCGTTCTGCCCGGCGTGCGCGGCGCCGGGGACTACCTCGGGCGGACCCTCGTGGAGGCCTCTCGCGGGTCCGCGCTTTCATGACCCATGCATTGAAACAAGGAGTTGCGCCATGAAGTTGAGACGCCTGTTGATCTCCGGGGCCGCCGCCCTGGCGATCGCCCTGCCGGGACTCGCGGCGGCGAAGGAGGAAATGCTCCACCTCGTCGCGCCGATCGCCGACTACAAGCTCTACGTCGCCGAGAACACCGAGAAACTCGTCGCCGATACCGAGGCCTTCGTCGCCGCGGTGAAGACCGGAAACGTCGAGAAGGCGCGCGCGCTGTTTGCGCCGACGCGCATCAGCTATGAACGCATCGAACCCATCGCCGAGCTGTTCAGCGACCTCGACGTCTCCATCGACGCCCGCGCCGACGACTTCGAAAAGGCGGAAAAGGACCCGGCGTTCAGCGGCTTCCACCGCATCGAACACGCCCTGTGGGACGCCAATTCCACCAAGGGCATGGAACCCTATGCCGACAAGCTGCTCGCCGACGTGAAAGACCTGCACAAGCGCATCGACGGCCTGGTCTTCCCGCCCAAGGTGGTGATCGGCGGCGCCGCGGTGCTGATGGAGGAAGTGGCGGCCACCAAGATCTCCGGCGAGGAAGACCGCTACAGCCATACCGACCTCTGGGACTTCCGCGGCAACTTCGACGGCTCGAAGAAGATCTTCGACCTCGTCGAGCCCCTGGTCTCGAAGCAGGACCCGGCCTTCGTGAAAAAGGTCGCGGACAACTTCGCCAGGGTCGATGCCACGCTCGACAAGTACAAGACCGCCAAGGGCTACGAACCCTACGACAAGCTCACCGACTCCGACCGCACCGTGCTCGCCGCCGCGGTCAATACCCTGGCCGAGGACCTCTCCACCCTGCGCGGCAAGCTGGGGGTGGATTGAGGGAAAACAAAAACTTTGCGGAGGGACTCGGTCCCTCCGCGCCTCCCCTTAGTTTTTGCGCGAAGCGCCGTAAGACCTAGCGTGCGGCAGGCACAGGCCTATCCCGCTTCGCGGAAAAACAAGAAGTTATGGGGTCTGGGGCCCAAGGCCCCAGCGGAGTCCAGGGGCAGCGCCCCTGGCCTGGTTTTTCCGGTTTTCCGGCCCGATTCCCCTCGTTTCGGGTCTTTTGCCGCCGCGGGAGCAGCAGCCCGCGGCGGCTTTTTGCGTCAGTCTTCGCCCATGGCGATGAGGGTGGCGTTGCCGCCCGCGGCGGCGGTGTTGGTGGAGATCGTCTGTTCCTGGGCGAAGCGCAGCAGGTAGTCCGGCCCGCCCGCCTTCGGCCCGGTGCCGGAGAGGCCGGAGCCGCCGAACGGCTGCACGCCGACCACCGCGCCGATGATGTTGCGGTTGACGTAGACGTTGCCCACCGCCAGGCGGTCGCAGACGCGGCGCACCGTGGCCTCGATGCGGGAGTGGATGCCGAGCGTGAGGCCGTAGCCGGTGGCGGCGATGGCGTCGATCACCGCATCCAGTTCCTTCGCCTTCCAGCGCACCACGTGGAGCACCGGGCCGAACACCTCCTCGGTGAGGAGCGCGGGGTCGTGGCCGAGGTCGATCACCACCGGCGCGACCCAGGTGCCGCCCGCCAAGTCGCCGCCGGGGGGCGCGCCCTCGAAAACGACGCGGCCGGAGGCCCGGGCCTCCGCGACATAGGCGTCCAGCCGCGTCTTCGCCTCGGCGTCGATCACCGGGCCCATGTCGGTGAGCAACCGCCGAGGATCGCCGAGCACCAACTGCTGCGCCGCGCCGACGATCATCTTGAGCATGTGGTCGGCGACGTCCTCCTGGAGGAAGAGGAGGCGCAGCGCCGAGCAGCGCTGCCCGGCGGAGCGGAAGGCGGAGGTCACCACGTCGTCGGAGACCTGCTCCGGCAGGGCGGTGGCGTCCACGATCATCGCGTTGATGCCGCCGGTTTCGGCGATCAGCGGCACGATCGGGCCGGTCTTCGCGGCGAGCGCGCGGTTGATGCCGTGCGCGGTTTCGGTGGAGCCGGTGAACGCCACGCCCGCGACCGCGGGGTGCGCCACCAGGGCGGAGCCGACCGGTCCGGGGGTGAACTGCAGCGCCCCCGCGGGAATGCCCGCCTGGTGCGCCAGTTTCACCGCCAGGGCGGCGACCAGCGGCACCGAGCCCGCGGGCTTGGCGACCACGGCGTTGCCCGCGGCGAGCGCCGCGGCGACCTGGCCGATGAAGATGGCGAGCGGGAAGTTCCACGGCGAGATGCAGACGAACACGCCGCGGCCGCGCAGGCGGAAGCGGTTGTCCTCGCCGGTCGGGCCGGGCATGCGCCGCGCCTCGGAAAACAGGCGGCGCGCCTCGGTGGCGTAATAGCGGCAGAAATCCACCGCCTCGCGCACTTCGGCGAGCGCATCGCCCTGGGTCTTGCCCGCCTCGGCGGCGAGGAGCGCCATGAAGCGTTCGCGGTTCGCCTCGATGGCGTCGCCGAGGCGTTGCAGCGCCGCGGCGCGCTCGCCCGCCGGGGTGCGCTCCCAGGCGGGGAAGGCGGCGCGGGCGCGTTCGATGGCGCGGGCCGCGGTTTCCGCCGTCGCTTCCACCACCGAACCGGCGGCGGTGCGGCGGTCGAAGGGGGCGAGCACCGGGCGTTCCGGCCCCGGCTGCGGCTTTCCGTCGATCAGCGGTGCGGCGGCATAACGCTCGCCCGCATAGTCCGCGAGCGCGGCCTCCAGGGCCTTGCGCTCCGCCGCACAGCCGAGTTCGATGCCGCGGGAGTTCTTGCGCACGCCGCCGTAGAGGTCGGCGGGCAGCGGGATGTGGGCGTTGCGCGCCCGCGCGCCGCCGCTCAGGATTTCCGCCGGGCGGGTGAGCAGGCTTTCCACCGGGATGTCGAGGTTGCCGACGTTGGCGACGAAGGAGGAGTTGGCGCCGTTTTCCAAAAGGCGGCGCACCAGATAGGCGAGAAGGTCGCGGTGGTCGCCCGCGGGTGCATAGATGCGGCAGGGATAGCCGTCTTCCTCCACCACCGGGCGATAGAGCGCATCGCCCATGCCGTGCAGCTTCTGGAATTCGAAGCCATGGTCGGAATCCGACCAGTTCTCGTGCGAAAGCTCACGCACGAAGGCCACGGAGAGCGCATTGTGGCTGGCGAATTGCGGATAGATACGGGGCCGTAACGACATCAGCCGCCGCGCGCAGGCGAGATAGGAGAGATCGGTCGCCGACTTGCGGGAGAACAGCGGATAGTCGGCAAGCCCGCGCTCCTGGGCGCGCTTCACCTCGGTATCCCAGTAGGCGCCCTTGACCAGGCGCACCATCAGGCGGCGGTCGAGCGACTCGGCAAGCCCGCCCACCCAGTCCACCACCTGGAGCGCGCGCTTCTGGTACGCCTGGATGGCGATGCCGTAGCCCATCCACCCGGCGAGCGACGGGTCGGCCAGGCTTTCCGCGAAGATGTCGAGCGACAGCTCCAGGCGATCCGCCTCTTCCGCGTCGATGGTGAGGTTGAGGTCGTAGTCCTTGGCGATGCGGCAGAGTTCCAGCATCTTCGGCACCAGGTCGGCCATCACCGCCTCCTGGTTGGTCGCCTCGTACTTGGCGTGGATCGCCGACAGCTTCACCGACATGCCGGGCCGCGCCGGCAGCGCGCCCGCGTTCCCCGCCGCCTTGCCGATGCGGGTCAGCGCGGTGACGTAGGACTGGAAGTGCTTTTCCGCGCCGTCCTTCGTCCGCGCGCCTTCGCCCAGCATGTCGTAGGAGTGGCGGTAGCCCTTGGCCTGCTTCGCCGCGGCGCGGGAGATCGCGGCGTCGATGGTCTGGCCGAGGACGAACTGGTGGCCCATCACCTTCATCGCCTGGCCCGCGGCGGTGCGCACCGTGGGGCGGCCGAGGCGCTTGATCGCGCCGCCGAGCACGCCGAGCGGCGTGTCGTCGGGCCGGAGGACGCGGGCGGTGACGCCCATCGCCCAGGCCGAGGCGGAAACCAGCCAGGCGTCGGAGACGCGTTCGTGGCTGTCGAACTGCGCCTCGGTGAGCTTGTCCTCGATCAGCTTGTCGGCGGTGGCGGCGTCCGGCACCCGCAACAGCGCCTCGGCCAGCACCATCAGCGCCAGGCCCTCGCGGGTGGAGAGCGCGAACTCGCGCAGGAATTCCTCCACCCCCAGGCTGCCGGTCTCGGCGCGGATCGCGCCGATCAGGCGGGCGGCGTCGGCGTCGATGCGGGCGTCGGCCTCCGGCGGGAAGGCGGCGCGCGGCAACAGCGCGCGCACCAGCTCGGTGTCGTCGGGGGCGTAGTCGGCGCGGAACGGCGCGAAGCCGGGCACGCCGGAAACCAGGGCGAGGGAAGCGGTCATCTCAATCATCCGATGCGGGGGCGACTCCGGGCGGCTCATGGCTGCCCGTCGAATTCTCATGATATCGGCTTTTTCGCCGGGCTTCCCGGGTATATCATGGCCGTCAACCGTGAATTAAAAGGTTTAATACATGTCCGACAGCGATATCGAAGGCTTGGACCGTCTCGACCGCAAGCTGCTGCGGGAACTCCAGGCGGACGGCCGCATCACCACCTCCGAACTGGCGGACCGCATCGGACTGTCGCCCACCGCCACCGCCGACCGCATCCGTCGGCTCACCCGCGAGGGCTTCATCCTCGGCTATCGCGCCAAGCTCGACCCGGTGAAGGTGGGGCGCGGTCTCCTCGTCTTCGTCGAGGTCCTGCTCGACCGCACCAGCCCGGACGTCTTCGAGTCCTTCGCCGCGCAGGTTCGGCGTTCCGGAGAGGTCCTGGAATGTCATATGGTGACCGGCGGCTTCGATTACCTGATCAAGGCGCGGGTGAAGGACATGGGCTCCTACCGCGCCTTCCTGGGCGATGTCATCCTGCCGCTGCCGGGGGTGCGGGAAACCCGCACCTACGCGGTGATGGAGGAAATCAAGGCGGTGGATACCCTGCCGATCTGAAAGGACTGATGATGAAATTGCCGGACCTGCCGTTCACCGTGACCGAATGGGACGCGATGCCCGCCACCGAACACCCGGGCGAAACCGGGCATGCGCTCTGGCGCACCCTCAACGTCGGCGACGTGCGCATCCGCCGCGTCGATTATGCGCCGGGATATCTGGCCGACCACTGGTGCGATCGCGGCCACATTCTCTATGTTCTGGAAGGAGAGCTGGAAACCGAGCTCAAGGACGGCCGCCGCTTCACCCTCAAAGCCGGGATGAGCTACGAAGTCTCCGACTTCGGCGATGCGGCGCACCGTTCCTCCACCCGCACCGGAGTGAAGCTCTTCATCGTCGATTGACCGAAAGGAAAACCCCCATGGACTATGTGAAATTCGGCGGCACCGGGCTCGAGGTCTCGCGCCTCTGCCTCGGCTGCATGACCTACGGCATCCCGGACCGCGGCAACCATATCTGGACCCTGCCGGAGGCGGAAAGCCGCCCCCTGATCAAGCAGGCGCTGGAGATGGGAATCACCTTCCTCGACACCGCCAACACCTATTCCGACGGCACCTCGGAAGAGATCGTCGGCCGTGCGGTCAAGGACTTCTCCCGCCGCGAGGACCTGGTGATCGCCACCAAGGTCTACAACCGCATGCACGAGGGCCCCAACGGCGCGGGCCTCTCCCGCAAGGCGCTGATGCGGGAGATCGACGCCTCGCTGAAGCGCCTCGGCACCGACTACGTGGACCTCTACCAGATCCACCGCTGGGACTACGGCGCCCCGATCGAGGAAACCCTGGAAGCCCTGCACGACATCGTGAAAGCGGGCAAGGCGCGCTATATCGGCGCATCCTCGATGCACGCCTGGCAGTTTTCCAAGGCGCTCTACACCGCGCGGATCAACGGCGGAACCCGCTTCGTCAGCATGCAGAACCACGTCAACCTCCTCTACCGCGAGGAGGAACGCGAAATGCTGCCGCTGTGCGCCGACCAGGGCATCGCGGTGATGACCTGGAGCCCGCTGGCGCGCGGCCGCCTCACCCGCGACTGGAACGAAACCACGCATCGTGTCGAAACCGATACGGTCGGCCACAACCTCTACGACCGCACCCAGGAGGCCGACCGCCAGGTGATCGACGCAGTCGGCAAAATCGCCGCCGCCCGCGGCGTGCCGCGCGCCCAGGTGGCGCTCGCCTGGCTGTTGCAGAAACCCGGCATCACCTGCCCGATCATCGGCGCCTCCAAGCCCCACCACCTCACCGACGCCGCGGCGGCGCTGGAGCTGCATCTCGCAGCCGAGGAAATCGCGGCGCTGCAAGCCCCCTACGTGCCGCACGCGGTGGCGGGGTTTAAGTAAAAACGTCATGGGGGGACATTTCCGCCTTGGGAACGCCCACTGGGCGTTCCCACTACCTTCGGCAGTCGGCTCCAATCCCCCCACACCCCCCATAACTTTTGGGTTTTGCGCGCAGCGCGATAGAACCGTCACGCGGCGTGACGGTTGCCTGCCGCTACGCGGCGAAAAACCAGTTATGGGGTGCGCGAGGGGTCCAAGACCCCTCGCAAAGTTTTGGGGTTAAACCCCGCGGTTCTTGCGCGGCATCAGGAGCGCGATGGCGAGGGTTATGGCGAACAGCGTGGCGCAGAAGGCGGCGACGGCGGGCCAGCCCATATGGGTCCAGAACCAGCCGCCGGAGGAGCCGAGCAGGCTGGAGCCCAGGTAGTAGGCGAGCAGGTAGAGCGAGGCGGCGTGTCCCTTGGCGCCGTCGGCGGTGCGCCCGACCCAGCCGCTGGCGATGGAGTGGGCGGCGAAGAAGCCGATGGTGACGAGGGCGATGCCCGCGATCGCGGCGGCCAGCGAGGAGGAGAGGGTAAGCGCCAGCCCGGCGAGCGCGACCAGCGCGCCGCCGGTGAGCACCGGGGCGCGGCCGACGCGGTCGGAGAGGCCGCCGGCGAGCGAGGACGAGGCGATGCCGAAGAGGTAGGCGGTGAAGATCAGGCCGATCTGGGAGTGGGAGAGGGAGAACGGCGGCGCGAGCAGGCGGAAGCTCGCGTAGTTGTAGACGGTGACGAACGCCCCCATGCTGACGAAGGCGATGAGGAAGAGCCGCCGCAGGCCGGGATTGCGCAGATGGCGGCCCCAGGTGGCGAGGTGATCGTTGAGGCTGAAGCCGCGCTTGCGGGCGAAGTTTTTCGATTCCGGCAGCAGCGCGGCGAAGCACAGGGCGGAGACGAGGCCGGTGACGCCGATCAGGCCGATGGCGGCGGGCCAGGAGAAGGCGTCGGCGACGTAGCCGGTGAGCACCCGGCCGGTCATGCCGCCGAAAGCGGTGCCGCCGACGTAGAGCCCCATGGAGAGGCCGAGGCCGCGGGGGTCGATTTCCTCCGCCAGGTAGGCCATGGCGACGGCGGGAACGCCGCCGAGGGCGAAACCTTCGAGGGCGCGGGCGACGAGCATGAGGTGCCAGGACGGCGCGGCGGCGGCGGCGATGTTGAGCACCGCGGCGGTGCACATCGAGGCGAACATCAGCCACTTGCGCCCGAGGTTTTCCGAAAGCGCCCCGGCGCAGAGGATGGAGACGGCGAGGGTGCCGGTGGTCAGCGAGAGGGCGAGCGAGCTTGCCGCCGCGCCGACGCCGAACTCCGCGGCGAACACCGGCAAGAGCGGCTGCACGCAGTAGACCAGGGAGAAGGTGGCATAGCCGGTGAGGAAGAGGCCGATGGTGATGCGCCAATAGGCGGGCGAGCCGCGCGGCGTGAAACGCGGCGGTTCGTCGCCGTGGCGGGGGGCGAAACTGGCGGGCTCCGCGGTGACGGCGGTTTCCTGGTCCGAGGGCGGCACGTAAACCATGGCAAAAATCCACTCTGCCGCGCGGCGGGCGCGCGGCTGCATCAAATGCACTATGTGAGACTTATTATCGGTCGCATATAGCCGATATATGAAGGAACGCACTGTAAACCAAATCCCGAATCCGCGTGAACCCGGAAAATTCGCATGTCTCCCGATCCGTCTTACCGCCCCTCCTGCCGCATCCTCGACCTTGGGGAGGATTTCTACGACGCGGTGACGCCCGCGGCGTTTCCCGCGCACGTGCTGCGCTACCGCAACCGCGGCTGGGCGGCGCAGGTGGGGCTTTCCGGCCTGACGGACGCGGAGTGGATCGCCCACATGGGGCGCTTCGAACCGCTGCCGGGGAATTTGGAAGAGGCGCTGGCGCTGCGCTATCACGGCCACCAGTTCCGCTCCTACAACCCGGAGATCGGCGACGGCCGGGGATTCCTCTTCGCGCAGGTTGAAGAGGCGGCGGGAGGGCGGCTCTTGGACCTCGGCACCAAGGGCAGCGGGCGCACGCCGTACTCCCGCTTCGGCGACGGGCGGCTGACCTTGAAGGGCGGGGTGCGCGAGGTGCTGGCCACCGCGATGCTGGAGGCGCTGGGGGTGGACACCTCGAAGTCGTTCAGCCTGATCGAGACCGGCGAGGCACTGGAGCGCAACGACGAGCCCTCGCCGACGCGGTCCTCGGTGCTGGTGCGTCTCAGCCATTCGCACATCCGCATCGGCACCTTCCAGCGGCTGCGCCATTTCGGCGACGAGGCCAACATCGCGCGGCTGCTCGACTACGTGGTGGAAACCTACATGCCGGAGCTGTCGCCGGAGACCGGCGCGGCGCGGGCGCAGGCCTTTCTGGCCGAGGTGATCCGCCGCGTCGCGCGCACCGGCGCGCAGTGGATGGTGGCGGGCTTCGCCCATGGGGTGCTCAATTCCGACAACATCAACGTCACCGGCGAGAGCTTCGACTACGGGCCATGGCGCTTCGTGCCGGTGATGGACCCGGCCTTCGTCGCCGCCTATTTCGACCGGGGCGGGCTCTACGCCTTCGGCGCGCAGGCGGATTCGCTCGCCTGGAACCTCACGCGGCTGGCCGAGTGCCTGCTGCCGCTGGCGCCGAAAGACCGCCTGGTGGCGGTGCTGGAAACCTTTCCCGATGCCTTCCGCGCCGCCTTCCAGGCGGAACTGCTGCGCCGTCTCGGCCTTGCGCCCGCGGGCGCGGCGGCGGCGGGGGCGGCGGCGGAGTCGCTGTGGCGCTTCCTCTTCGACAGCCGCGCGCCCTTCGAGCAGGTGTTCTTCGACTGGTACGGCGGCGAGGCGGGCAAGGCGCGCGCCGCCGCCTCGCCGCTGGCCGAACTTTACGCGGCGGAGGGCTTCGCGCCGGTGCGCGCCGCGTTGGCGGGCCTGCCCGCCGCGCCGGGGGCGGACCTGGAGCACCCCTATTTCCGCCGCGCCGCGCCGTGCACCATGCTGATCGACGAGGTGGAGGCGATCTGGGAGGCGATCGACGCCGCGGACGACTGGGCGCCGTTTCATGCGAAGCTTGCGGCGGTCGCCGAGATGGCGGCGGCCTACGGCAACGGCGCGCCGGAATCGTCGCACGGCGAACGGAAAAACCACCCATAAGGGTTGTTTTTCGCGGACGCCGCCGTCGCCGCGGCCTGGAAAGTGCGGCCGCCGTTGCCGCGGCGGCCGCGATGAGTGCAACTTCCACATTATTTCAAGGCATAAGTAACCACTCCCTAAAGCCGGGGTCCGGTTGGCTGGCACCGGCCGGACCCCGGCGAAGGGTCTTTGGGGAGACGAGGCGCGGGACGCGTTGGGGGAGGCTGCGTTCCGGCCTTGCTTCGATAATATCCGCAAAATCGCCGACAAATCCAAGATACGGGACTGTCGTTTTCCAGAGGATTTGGATATGATGTAGTCCTGCCGTCGGCAGAGGAGAATACCACCCCTAAAGGTGGCATTTCGACGCCGCCCGCACCTTCAGGGGGCGAACGGCTCCTCGTGGCGGCGCGTACCCGGCTTTTGGCCTTTCGTTCTGCGGTGGGGGAGCGGCGGCGCGGCCGGAAGACCGGCATCATTTGTCGAAAGGCGCAGGTGTCGGACCATGGAACTGCATCATATCCGCTATTTTCTCGCCGTCGCCGAGGAGCTGAACTTCACCCGCGCCGCGGAAAAGCTCGGCATCGGGCAGCCGCCCTTGAGCCAGCAGATCCGCTCGCTGGAAAAGGAGATCGGCGCCACGCTGTTCCACCGCATTCCGCAGGGGGTGGAGCTCACCGAGGCGGGCAGGGTGTTTCTCGACAAGGTGTACGGGGTGCCGCGCGAGGTGCACGAGGCCAAGTGCGCGGCGCAGCGCGCGGCGCGCGGCGAGCTGGGCCTGTTGCGCATCGGCTTCACCGGCTCCGCCGCCTTCCACCCCCGGGTGCCGAAGCTGATCCGCGATTTCCGCCGTCACTTCCCCGATGTCGAGGTGTCGCTGGTGGAGGAGAACACGGTGCAGCTGGTCACCATGCTGGGCAGCGATGACCTCGACGCCGCCTTCATCCGGCCGGGACTGCACGAACTGGAAGGGCTGCGGCTGCTGCGCTTCCGCGACGAGCCGATGGTGATCGCGCTGCCCTCGGTGCACCCCCTGGCGGAGCGGGAGAGCATCGAGCTTTCGGAGATGCAGGGCGAGCCGTTCGTCCTGCTGCCGCTGGGCGCCGAGTTCTGCCTTTCCGAAGAGGTGGTGAAGCGCTGCCGCGAAAGCGGCTTCAAGCCGCGCCTGGTGCAGGAAGGCCCGCAGATGGCCTCGGTGATCAACCTGGTGGCGGCGGAGATGGGGGTTTCCATCGTGCCGCGTTCGCTCACCCAGTTGCAGGTGAAGGGCGTGGTCTACGTGCCCCTCGCCGGGACCTATCCGGTGGCGCGTATGGCGCTGGCGGTGCGGCGCAACGAGCGGTCCGACACCGCGCAGAACTTCATCATCCTGGTGCGGGAGTATATCCGGTCGTTCCGGATCGATTCCAACCTGGAGGAAGATTAGGTTCCGCTCCTCCCCCTCTTGCGGCGCCGAAGCCGCGAGCGGAACCATGCGAGTCAGCCGGCGGTCCCTTCCCCTGGGGCGACGCCGAACGCATCCCGGTCAGTCGAGGCGGGATTCCGCCCGGTGCCGGGTCGCGCTGGCGAGAAAGCCGCCGGGGGAGTCGAACAACGCTTCATAATCGACCGCGGCGGGGTCCCAAGTCGCCATGGGGCTCCCGGACTTCTGGGCGGCGGTCTGGCTCCGCCGGGGCGTCCTGGTGGCGGGCGGGGAGTGGGTGCCGGCGCCGTGCTGGGAAATCGTGGTTGCGACGTTCATGATATGTTCCTTCTTTGGGGGAAAAGGGCCGTCCGATTTGCATCAGACGGCAGGTCGTGACGCGGCCTTCGTAGGCTAAGGGGAAATGCGCCGCATGCTTCCTAGTTTTAAGTATGGGTTCTGCAACGGGCCCGGTCCAATATACGGAAGTGCGTATCTCGATACGTTTTTCCACTTGCCCGTTGCGCCTTGTCCGGAAACCGGGGGAACCAACCCTTAAGGGTTGGTTCTGCGCCTCGCGTTGCCGGCTTCCCGCGCGGCTCCGCAACCGCCGCCCGTTCGGGGGCAGAAAAATCCTCATGGCATTTCAAAGCATAAGGAAACAAGGGAAGTCCGGTCGGCGAGTGCCGACCGGACAATGGCTAAGGCTTGGGAGAATGGGCAGGGGCTGCCACGACCTCGGCCTCGGAGTCCGGAACGTTCTGGGGGTTGTAGACATCCCGGCGCCGGAAGCAGTGATGGGCTGAAACCGCCGGAAAATCCAATATGAAAAACAGGTGTTCTCAAGAGGAAATGGATATGGCTCCGCTTTGCCGCGCCGGGGCGGCGGCGGAACCACCCGTTAAGGTAGAGGCTTTCCGCCGCGCCGCACTCCCGGAGGAGGATCGCGGCGGCGGGCGATCCGGTGTAGACTCGCCGCGGAAACCGGGGTTTGGACCATGGAACTGCGCCACATCCGCTATTTCCTCGCGGTCGCCGAGGAACTGAACTTCACCCGCGCGGCGGAGAAGCTGGGTATCGCCCAGCCGCCCTTGAGCCAGCAGATCCGCGCGCTCGAAACCGAGATCGGCGCGCCTCTCTTCCGCCGCGTGCCGCAGGGCGCGGAACTCACCGAGGCGGGCAAGGCCTTTCTCGACAAGGCGAGCACCCTGGTGCTGCAAGCGGAGGAGGCGAAGCGCGCCGCGCAGCGCGCCGCCCGCGGCGAGATCGGGCGGCTGCGCCTCGGATTTTCCGGCTCGGCGGCGTTCAACCCGGTGGTGCCCGCGACGATCCGCACCTTCCGCCGCACCTATCCGGAGATCGACCTGTCGCTGATGGAGGTGAACACCCTGCAACTCATCGAGATGCTGCACGAGGAGGAGATCGACGCCGCCTTCATCCGCCCGGCGAAAGAGGACCCGCCCGGACTCTCCCTCTGCCGTTTCGCCGAGGAACCGATGCTGGTGGCGGTGCCCGCGGCGCACCCCCTGGCGCGCGCCGGGGCGACGACGCTCTCGGCGCTGGCCGAGGAGTCCTTCGTGCTCTATCCGCGCACCGTCGGCCTCGGCCTCTACGAGGAGGTGATGACGCATTGCCGCGCCGTCGGGTTCGAGCCGCGGGTCGCCATCGACTGCGAACCGGAACTCGCCCGCGAAGCGCCGCAGATGGCCTCGGTGATCAACCTGGTTTCCGCCGAGGTGGGGATTTCCATCGTGCCGCGCTCGATGACGCAGATGGGGGTGGCGGGCGTCGCCTTCGTGCCGCTGGCGGGCGCCGCGCCGGTGGCGCGGCTGGCCTGCGCGGTGCGGCGCGGCGAGCGCGCGGTGCCGCCGCGCAACTTCATGGCGCTGGCGGTGCAGGCGGGAGAACGCCAGAAGGCGGGCGGCCGGTAGGGGCCGCGCACGAAAAAAGCCGCCGTGCGGCGGCTTTTTCAGGGGCCGGAGCGTCGCCCGGTTCAGGCGGCGCGGCGGCGCGCTCCGGCGAACAGCCTGCGGCCCTTCGGCTTCAGCGCCGCGGCGCGCCCGGCATTGGGGGAATGATACATCGGGTCGTGATACATCGTCTCGCCTCCTAGGGGTCAGTCGAACTGGGTCTTGGCGCGGCGCGCGGCGGATTCCGAGAGGTACCCGGAGGTCTTGCCGGTCTGCTTGCTCATCGTCGTCTCCTTCGTTCGGGGCCCGCCCGCCCGGCCGATGGCGCCGGGCGGGCGGAGGTCGAGGGATGGGGGGGAAAGGGCTGGGGGGAGCCTCTGGCCTCGACCTGCATTTGAATATCGGTCGCAACGCATCATTAGTCCAATATATTGAAACGGCTTTCTTGATATGTTTTGAGTATCGAGCGGAGCGGCGGGCCGCGGCGCGTGGAACCGTTCCCCGAAACCGGCGCGGCGATTTGAAGATTGATTCCCTCGGGCTCGGGCGCTATTCGATCTGTGGGCCGGTCCGGGGTTGACGGGTTGGCCCGGCGACGAGGGAGCAGTGCGGCCGCGGGCCGCGTCCGAATGGGGAAACCGATGCGGTTACGGGGCGAACGAAGCGAAGCCGGCCCGCGCCGGGGGGCGCGCGCATGACCGGCTCCCGGGGGCGTGCGGCGCTGGTGTTTCTGGCGGCCCCGTGGTGGCTGCCGCCGGTGATTTTCATGAACAAGGCCACGGTGCTGATGCTGGGGATCTCCACCCTGGCCTGTGCGGCGCTGGCCTGCCGCTCCGCACGGTCCTGGCGGTGGCCGTGGCTGCCGCCGCTCGCCCTCGGCTTCGTCGCCTGGTGCGCGCTGTCCGCCATCTGGTCGCTGACGCCGCTCTACAGCTTCCTGGTCGTGGCGCGGATGCTGGCGGTGTGCGCGGCCCTGACGGTTTTCTTGGCCGGGGCCGCCGCGTTTTCCGGCGAGGAGGCGGCGCGGTTCGTCCGCATCGGCGCGTGCGCCTGGGGCGCCGCCCTGCTGCTGGCGGGCGTGGACGCGACCTTCCACGACCAGATCCAGCGCGTCCTTCTGTCGCTTTTCGGCCGCCCCGGAGAGGCGCCGGAAGTCCTGTCGCGGATGTGGTACATCTATAAGAACGGAGCGGTGATTCTGGTCCTGACCGCGTTTCCGGTTTTCGCCGTCCTGCTGCGCAAGCCCTCCGGCCGCTGGCTGGTGCCCGCGGCGGCGGCGGTGTTGATCTGGAATTGCAGGCAGATCGGCGCCGCCAGCGCCCTGACCGGGTTCGTCTGCGGCCTGCTGATCTGGGCGCTGGCGGCAGTGCTGCCACGCGCCGCCCGGGTGCTTCTGTGCATCGGGATTCCGGCGGCGGTGCTGCTGATGCCGGTGCTTCTGGCCACGGTGGAGCCGCAGGCGGTGGCGCGGGCGGTGCCCGACTTTCCGCTGCCGTTCTTCCACCGCCTGCTGGTTTGGGATTTCGTCCGCGACCGCATCGCCGAGCATCCGTTCCTCGGCTGGGGAGTGGATACCGCCCGCGAGATGCCGGGCGGCAGCGGGATGTTCACCGTCTGGTTCCCGGTGCCCTGGATGGATCGCCTCTATGGCGTGGTGGCGCAGAAGCTGCCGCTCCACCCGCACAACATGCCGTTGCAGACCTGGCTGGAGGTGGGCGGCGTCGGCGCGCTCGCCCTGGCGGTCACGCTGTTCTCGCTGTCGCGGCGCTGGCTGTCGCCGATCGGGGATACGGTCCTCGCCGGCGCGAAGGCGGGGTGGCTTGCCGCGGCGATGGTGGTCGCCGTGGTCAGCTTCGGCATGTGGCAGATGTGGTGGCTCGCCCTGCTGGGGCTTTGCGTCGGCTTTTTCGCGCTGGTGGAACACCGCGCGGCGGCCTAGGCACTCCCTCCGATAGCCTGATTTTGCGCGCCGCGCGATAAAACCGAGCCAGGGCTCCGCCCTGGACCCGCAAGGGGCCGGAAGGCCCCTTGATCCCACATCTTTCAGACGCCATAAGCCCTTGCCCTCTGCGGCAAAGGTTGATAGGCGCTGCGCTGCGGAAAGCTGATGAGGGGTGCGGGGGGCTAAGGCCCCCCGCGAAGTTTTGGCTTTTATCCGAGCAGGCGATGCCAGTCGGCGCGCAGGGCGGCCGCGTCGGCGAGGCCGAGGCCGCAGGCGGAAAACGCCGTGGCGGCGGCGGAAACCAGGGCGGCGTTGTCCGGCGCGGTGGTGCCGTCGGGGAGCGCGAGGTTGTTCTCGAAGCCGATGCGCGCGTGCCCGCCGAGCAGCGCCGCGGCGGTGGCGCACGCCGCTTCGAAGCGGCCGAAGGCGCAGGTCATCCAGTGCGCCGGGCGCGGCATCTCCGCGGCGAGGAAGGGCAGCAGGTCGGCGGGGGTGGAGGTCTGGCCCACGGTGTAGCGCCCGAGGACGAACAGCACCGGCGGGTCCTCCCACGGGATCAGGCCGTGGCGGCGCATCTCGTCGAGGCGGGTGTGTTCCTCCGGCGAGTAGAGGATGATCTGCGGCATCACCGATTCCCGCTTCAGCCAGGCGAGGAACGCGGCGAACGGCGCTTCGTCCGCCGGGGTGGGCACGAACTCGCGCAGGGACAGCGAGATCGCCTCCGGCCGCACCGCCTTGACCACCGCCATCTGTTCCGCCGGCGCATAGAGGCCGAGGGATTCGGTGGTCATCTGGATCACCAGGGAGTCGCCCACCGCCGCGGTCACCGCGCCGATCGCTGCGGAGAAGGCCGCGGCGTCCAGCAGGTGGCCGCCTTCCGCGGTGCGCACATGCAGGTGGATCATCGCCGCCCCGGCGTCGCGGCAGGCGGCCGCGGTTTCCGCCAGTTCGCGCGGGGTGAGGGGCACCTTCGGGTGGTCGGTTTTCACCTTGCGCCCGCCGTTGGGGGCGACGCCGATGGCGACGGTCGGGCGGCCGGAGTCGGCGGGTGCACGGTTTTTCATCGGATTGCCTCAAAAATGAACATTTGAATCATTGTGTTAACCGATGAAACAAGTATTGCATGTCCATCGTCTTTGAGTCTATCTCTGTCGGATCGCCCGTGCACGAGGAACCCGCGCCATGGACACCGGCCCGCTCACCCGCCGCATCCTGGATGATTTCGATTCCCTGCCGCCGCAGCTCAAGGCGGCGGCGCGCTTTCTCGTCGATTGCCCGGACGATGTGGCGCTCTTGTCGATGCGGGAGCAGGCGCGCAAGGCCGGGGTCCTGCCCGCGACGATGACGCGCCTGGCGCAGCGCCTCGGCTTTT
Organism: Oleispirillum naphthae; assembly: GCA_027864655.1. GTDB lineage: Bacteria > Pseudomonadota > Alphaproteobacteria > Rhodospirillales > Rhodospirillaceae > Oleispirillum > Oleispirillum naphthae. The sequence goes on along the minus strand of JAQAZG010000003.1, from coordinate 20,350 downwards.
CCGGCTATGACGCGGTGCGCGATCTCTACGCCGCGGCGATCCGCGCCGGAGACCTCGGCTTTTCCGGCCGCGCCGGACGCCAGGTGGCGGCGCAGCGGGAAAAGGGCGAGGCGGCGCTCGCCGCGGAATTCGCCGCCGCACTGTCGGAAGGGCTGGCGCGGCTGCGCGCCCCCGCCGCGCTGGCGGCGCTGGTGGAAGGGGCGGAAATGCTGTCCGCGTCGCGGCGCATCGCCTGCCTGGGGCTGCGCGCGAGCTTTCCGCCCGCGTGGACGGTGCGCTATCTGCTCGGCCTGTTCGACGATCGGGCGGTGCTGCTCGACGGCGGCGCGGGGGTGATGGCCGACCGCGCGCGCGACCTCGGCGGCGCCGACGCGCTCCTGGTTTTCGGCTTCGATCCCTACAGCCGCGACACCGTGGAGACCGCGCAGCGCCTCGCCGCGCGCGGCGTGCCGGTGGTCGCGGTGACCGACAGCGCGGTGTCGCCGCTGGCGCGGGCGGCGCAGTGCGCCGTGCTGCTCGGCCCCGACGCCGCGCCGTCGTTCTTCCGCGCGATGACTCCGGCCTTCGCGGCCGCGGAAATTCTCGCCGCCCTGGTCGCGGGCAGGGGCGGGGAGGCGGCTCTCGCCGCGCTGGCGCGCACCGAGGCGCACCTTTCGGCCTGCAACGTCCACTGGGTGGATCCCGAGTCGAGGAGATCATCATGACTCACATTCTGCACCGCCAGATTCACGGCAGCCTGCCGATGGCGGTCGGCGGCAAGGGCGTCGAGCTGTTCGACGCCTCCGGCAAGGCCTATATCGACGCCTCCGGCGGCGCCGCGGTGTCCTGCCTCGGGCACGGCCACCCCGACGTGATCGCCGCGATCAAGGCGCAGGCCGATGCGCTCGCCTTCGCCCATACCGGTTTCTTCACCTCCGAACCGGCGGAGAAGCTGGCGGATATGCTGGCCGAATCCGCCCCCGGCGACCTCGACTACGCCTATTTCCTCAGCGGCGGTTCCGAGGCGGTGGAAACCGCGCTGAAGATGGCGCGGCAGTATTTCGTCGAGATCGGCCAGCCGCAGCGCTGCAAGATCATCGCCCGCGAGCAGAGCTATCACGGCAACACCGTGGGCGCGCTTTCGACCGGCGGCAACGTGATGCGCCGCGCGCTCTACCAGCCGATCCTGCTGGAGACCCATCACATTCCGCCGTGCTATGCCTACCGCCACCAGAAGCCGGGGGAGAGCGACGCCGACTATGCGGCGCGCGCCGCGGGCGAACTGGAAAAGAAAATCCTCGAGGTCGGGCCGGACACGGTGATGGCCTTCGTCGCCGAGACCGTGGTCGGCGCCACCGCCGGGGTGTTGCCGCCGGTCGCCGACTACTTCAAGCGCATCCGCGCGATCTGCGACACCTACGGCGTGCTGATGATCCTCGACGAGGTGATGTGCGGCATGGGCCGCACCGGCACCCTCTTCGCCTGCGAGCAGGACGGCGTGGCGCCCGACCTGGTGACCATCGCCAAGGGCCTGGGCGGCGGCTACCAGCCGATCGGCGCGGTGATGCTGCAGGAGCGGATTTATCGCGCCTTCGCCGAGGGCAGCGGTTCTTTTCAGCACGGCCATACCTATATGGGACATCCTATAGCCTGCGCCGCGGCGCTCGCGGTGCAGCAGGTGATCCGCCGCGACGATCTGCTCGCCAACGTGCGGGCGATGGGCGCGGCCTTGAAGGAGCGGTTGGCCTCCCGATTCGGCAACCACCCGTTCGTCGGGGACATCCGCGGCCGGGGCCTGTTCATGGGGTTGGAATTGGTCCGCGATCGCGGAACCAAGGAAACCTTCGATCCGGCCCTAAAAATGCATGCACGTGTAAAACGGGCGGCAATGGCACGCGGTTTGATGGTATACCCATCGGGCGGTACTGTTGACGGAGTGAAGGGCGATCACGTGCTTATCGCTCCGCCGTTCATTTCCGATCTTGCGACGATCGAGGCGATCGTCGCGCGTTTGGGCGAGGCCCTGGATGCCGCCGCCTCGGAGGCGGAGGTCCGGGCAAGCGCTTGAACGGAAAGGCTTCCCGCGAGGCCGTTTGCCTGAAAAGCCTGGGGCGCGGGGCCCGGGCCCATCCAGCGATCCGCCACGCCAAGGCGGACGCGCCAACACGGGGATTATCGTCATGCGTTTGCCAATGAAGTCGATCCTTTCCGCTGCCGTGCTGACTGCCTCTTTGGTGGGCACCCCTGCCGCCGAAGCCGCCCAGAAGTTCATTACCATCGGCACCGGCGGCGTCACCGGCGTGTACTATGCCGTGGGCGGCGCGGTCTGCCGCCTGATGAACAAGAGCTACAAGGAAACCGGCGTGCGCTGCTCGACCGAGTCCACCGGCGGCTCGGTGTTCAACGTCAACGCGATCAAGGCCGGCGAGTTGGACTTCGGTCTTTCCCAGTCCGACGTGCAATACAAGGCGATCAAGGGCGTGAAGCCGTTCGAAGGCGACAACAAGGTCTCCGACCTGCGCGCCGTCTTCGCCGTGCATCCGGAGCCGCTGACGGTTCTGGCGCGCCGCGACGCCAAGGTGAACGCCTTCGCCGACTTCGCCGGCAAGCGCTTCAACATCGGCAACCCCGGCTCCGGCACCCTCGCCTCGATGGAAGAGCTGCTCGGCGCCATGGGCTGGACCAACGCGAAATTCGCCCTCGCCGCCCAGCTGAAGCCCGACGAGATGGGCCCGGCGCTGTGCGACAACAAGATCGACGGCTTCGTCTTCGCCGTCGGCCACCCCTCCGCCACCATCCAGGACCCGACCACCACCTGCAACGCCAAGCTGGTTCCGCTCACCGGAGCGGCGGTCGATAAGCTGGTGAAGGAACATCCGTACTACTCCTACGCCACCATCCCGGGCGGCCTCTATGCGGGCAATCCCGATCCGGTGAAGACCTATGGCGTGCGCGCCACCGTGGTGACCTCCGCCAAGGTGCCGGACGCGGTCGTCTACAACCTGGTCAAGGCGGTGTTCGACAACTTCGACGACTTCAAGAAGCTGCACCCGGCGTTCGCCCACCTCGACCCGAAGGAAATGGTCGGGGCTGGCCTGTCCGCGCCGCTGCATCCCGGCGCGGTGAAGTACTACAAGGAAAAGGGCTGGCTGAAATAAGCCCGAAAAAGAGGGGAGCGCCCCGGCGCTCCCCTTTGCTATAAGCATCCGGGCCTCGGGGGGGACAACCGGGCACAAGATCACTACGGGGAAAGAGCGTTATGACCACGACCGATGCCGCCAAGCCGATCGACCCGCCGATCGACGCCGACGCCTTGCAGGAACTCGTCGCCTCCGTCGATATGGGCGGGCGCAAACCGACGGGACCGACCGCACGCCTGATGATGCTGGTGGCCCTGTCCTGGTCGTTGTTCCAGTTGTGGTATGCCTCGCCGCTGCCGTTCATCTTCAACGTCGGGGTGATCACCGACGGCATCGCGCGCTCCATCCACCTCGCCTTTTCCCTCTTCCTCGCCGCCACCAGTTATCCCGCCTTCGTGCGTTCGCCGCGCGACCGCGTGCCGCTGATCGATTGGATTCTCGGCATCGCGGGCGCCGCCAGCTCGATGTACCTGGTGGTGTTCTACCAGGACCTGGCGCTGCGCCCCGGCCTGCCCACCACCCTCGACATCGCGGTCAGCGTCGTCGGCGTGCTGGTGCTGATCGAGATGGCGCGCCGCGCCGTCGGCCCGGCGATCATGGTGATCGCCATCATCATGCTCGGCTATATCTTCGCCGGGCCGCACCTGCCCGGCATGATCGCCCACAAGGGGGCCTCGCTGTCGCGCGCCTCCTCGCAGATGTGGCTGACTTCCGAGGGCATCTTCGGCGTCGCGCTGGGGGTGTCCACCAACGTCGTGTTCATGTTCGTCCTGTTCGGCTCGATGCTGGAAAAGGCGGGCGCGGGCGGCTATTTCATCCGCCTCGCGTTCTCGCTGCTCGGCGGCTTCCGCGGCGGCCCCGCCAAGGCGGCGGTGGCGGCCTCCGGCATGACCGGCGTGATCTCCGGCTCTTCCATCGCCAATGTGGTGACCACCGGCACCTTCACCATCCCGCTGATGAAGCGCGTCGGCTATCCGGCGGTGAAGGCGGGCGCGGTGGAGTGCGCCGCCTCGGTCAACGGCCAGATCATGCCGCCGGTGATGGGCGCCGCCGCCTTCCTGATCGCCGAATACGTCGGCATCAGTTATGCCGACGTGGTCAAGCATGCCTTCTTCCCGGCGCTGCTCACCTATGGGTCGCTGTTCTACATCGTCGATATCGAGGCGATGAAGATGGGCCTCAAGGGCCTGCCGGTGACCCGGCACGGCACGCTGGGGAACAGCTTGCTCCGCGGGCTGATGAACGTTTGCGGCGCGATCATCCTCGCCGGCCTGGTCTACTACGGCATCGGCTGGACCAAGACTCTGTTCGGCATCTACGCCACGGCGATGATCGCCGTGGCGGTGCTGGCGCTCTACGTCTGGCTGATCGCCTATCGCGCCAAGTTTCCGGATAGCCCGCACGACGATCCGGCGCACGCCTTCGTCGAGGTGCCCGATTTCCGCGTCACGGTGCGCACCGGCCTGCATTACATCCTGCCGGTGGTGGTGCTGATCTGGTGCCTGATGGTGGAGGAACTCTCCCCCGGCCTCTCCGCCTTCTGGGGAGCCATGGTGCTGATTCTGCTCACCATCACCCAGCGCCCGCTCACCGCCCACTTCCGCGGCCAGAAGGAGATTCTCCGCTCGGAGTTCATCGGCGGGCTGAAGGACATGGTGGACGGGCTGATCGCCGCGGCGCGCAACATGACCACCGTGGGCATCGCCACCTCCACCGCCGGCATCGTCGTCGGCACCGTGCTGTTGACCGGCATCGGCCTGGTGATGACCGAGGTGGTGGAACTGGTCTCCGGCGGCAGCCTTCTGATCATGCTGTTCCTCACCGCGATCATCTGCATCATTCTCGGCATGGGCATGCCGACCACCGCGAGCTACGTGGTGGTGGCCACCCTGATGGCCCCGGTGATCGTCGATCTCGCCGCGAAGAACGATCTTGCGGTGCCTCTGGTCGCGGTGCATCTGTTCGTCTTCTATTTCGGCCTGATGGCGGACGTGACGCCACCTGTGGGTCTGGCCGCCTATGCGGCCTCGGCGATCTCGGGCGCCGATCCGGTGAAGACCGGCGTGCAGGGATTCCGCTATGAAATCCGTACCGCGCTGCTGCCCTTCATCTTCATCTTCAACCACCGCCTGCTGATGATCGACATCGACGGGCCGCTGGAATTCGTCGTCATGGTCATCGGCTCGGCGGCGGCGATGTTCTGCTTCGTCGCGGCGACACAGCACTGGATGATCATCCGCAACAAGCTGTATGAGACGGCGCTGCTGCTGCTCGTCTGCTTCACCCTGTTCCGGCCCGGGTTCTGGCTCGACATGGTGGAAGCGCCGTTCAGCTTCGCGCCGCCCACCGAGGTCTTTGCCGAGGCGGACGCCAACGAGCCGGGCGACCCGGTGTTCATCCGTTTCGAAACCCAGACCTCGATCGGCGACATCGTCGAAAAGACCGTGCGCCTGCGCCTCGGCGAAGGCGCCAACGGCACCGCACGGATGCGTGCCGAGGGTCTCAACCTCAACCGCCTCGGCGACGAGGTGATGGTCACCTCGGTGCGTCTGCGCAGCCAGGCCGCGAAGTTCGGCATCCAGCCGGGCGACCGGGTGATCGCGCTGGCGCGGCCGACCGACCGCCCCTCGCCGCAGTGGTTCATGCTGCCGGCGCTTCTGGTGCTCGGCGGGGTGTTCATGCTGCAGCTGCGGCGCAAGCGCCGCCTCGACGCCGCAACGCAGGAAGCGCTGCCCGCGGAAGGCTGAGCCGGTTCTTCCGCATGCCCTGCCACCCCGGCGCCGCCAACCCTGCGGCGCCGGTTGCGCATTTGTCGATATGCCCCCCCCGAACGATGCGCCGCCGCGCCTGCAGCGGTGTGGCGTTTTCACGCCTGCGTCGGAATGAGGCTTGATTCGAGCAAACGTTTGCGTTACTCTGCTTCATGATAAACCGGGAGAAGCCGTGTCGTGACGACGATCAAGGAAATCGCTGAAAGGGCCGGAACATCGTATTCGACGGTGAGCCGCGCCCTCAACGACAAGAAAGGCGTCAGCGCGGAATTTCGCCGGCAGATCCTCGACCTGGCCGAAGAGATGAACTACTTCCCCCACTCTTCGGCCAGGGCGCTGGTGCGCAACCGAGTCGGCGTGCTCGGCGTGGTGATCACGCGGACCGGCGAATTCGCCTTCCAGAACCCGTTCTACACCCACATGCTGATGGGCCTCAGCGCCACCATCAACAGCTCCGACTACCGTCTGCTGCTCACCCTGAACGGCCAGGGCAGCTATGCCGCGCTGTTCCAGCGGCGCCTCGTCGACGGGCTGATCATCGTGGGCAACCGCACCGACGATCCCAATCTGCCGGATCTGGTGAAGAACCGCATCCCGGCGGTGGTGGTGCCGGGCCTGCCCAAGGACTCCGCCCTCGATATCCCCAGCGTGACGGCGGAAAACTACGATATCTTCCGCCGTGCGATGAAATATCTGATCGATCTCGGACACCACCGCATCGCCTTCATCAGCGGCAAGATGAACTCGCTCTTCACCATCGACCGCGTCATCGCCTATCGCGAGGTGCTGAGCGAGCACGGCATCGCCGTGCGTCCGGAATACCTGCGGGAGAGCGACTTCTCGAAGACCGACGGCTTCACCTTCATGGGGCACCTTCTCGACCTGCCCGAGCCGCCGACCGCCGTGGTCTGCATGAACGACCTGATCACCCCCGGCGCGCTGCATCAGATCTATCAGCGCGGCCTTACCGTGCCCGGCGACATCTCGGTGCTCGCCATCGGGTGTTCGGAAAACTTCGAGCTCTATCACCCGCCGATCACGGCGATCCGGACGCGGGTCACCGAGGTCGGCAAGATCGCCTCGCGGATGCTGATCCAGCAGATCGAGGACGGCGTCTGCGAGCAAAGACACGTTGCCGTCGATTCGGAACTGGTGATCCGCGAATCGACGGGCGTTCCAGCGTAAATTTCAGACGGGAAACGTTGTAAATTGAAAAATTTTCACGCAAAGAGCAAACGTTTGCGCAGTACCGGGGGGCCGTCGCAGGCAGGAGAGGACAACGTCTACTACGCCAAGGGCTAACGCGCCCGGAGCAACGCGCAATTGGTGGAAAAGATCATTCGCATCGCGCGGGAGTTCGGCAAGGAGCCGGCGACCCCGGACGAAGCCCGGGAATACCTGGGCCTGAAGAAGCCGTAGGCGACGCCTGCGGCCGCACCTCGGGAGCCCGTGGCTCCAAAACCTGAACAGGGATGATAACCGACTGAATTACCAAAGAGGCTTCGCATTGGGAGCCGAACAAAAAAGGAGGAAACAATGTATCGTAAAACTATGCTTTTTAGTGTGTTGGGTGTCGGCGCCATGCTTTGCCTTCCTTCCGTCAGCATGGCGGCGGAATCCTTTCCGACGCACGCCATCAGCCTGACCGTCAATTATGGCGGCGGCGGCGGTACGGACGTCAGCGCCCGTATCTTGTCCAAGGCCGCGGAAAAATATCTGAAGGTGCCGATCTCGGTCAGTAACCGGCCCGGCGGACTCGGCACCACAGGCGTCATCGATCTCAAGGGCAAACGTCCCGACGGCTACAACATCGGCGTGGCGACCTACGCTCCCCTCGCGATCGTCCCGCACCAGATGAGCGTGCCCTACACCCCCGCCGATTTCGACTATATCCTTTCGTATGCCCAGTATCAGTACGGCATCGCCGTCAACAGCAAGTCCGAGATCAAGACCATCGAGGATTTGGTGGCCGCAGCCAGGAAAGAGGGCGGCCTGACCTATGCGGCCTCGGGCTATCCCCAGCCCTTCGCCATGCAGCGCATCGCCGAGATGAAGAAGGTGAAGTTCGCCCACGTGCCGGTCAAGGGCGGCAGCGAGGTGAACGTGCAGTTGCTGGGCGGCCATGTGGATGCGACGTGCGCCATCCTCGGCGACCTCATTCCGCTCTACAAGACCGGCGAAGTGCGACTCATCGCGGTGTTGACCGACGAGCGCGTGCCGTTCATGCCGGACGTGCCGACGGCCAAGGAACAGGGCTATGACCTGACGCTCTATTCCTACATGGCAATCGCGGCGCCCAAGGGCGTGCCGAAGGATCGCCTGGAGGTGCTCCGCAAGGCCTATGCCGAGGCCCACAAGGACTCCGAATTCCGCGACGTCATGAAAAAGCTCAACATTCCCGCCGTGTACTTGGATGGCGAGGAATTTCGCAAGCGCGTCGAGGCCGGCTATGCGGATGCCAAGCGCGACCTCGAGGCGATGGGCATCTCCACCAAAAAGTAAGACGCCCACGGTTTCATCGTCCCAAACGCGTGACGGCGCCGACAAGGCGCTGTCACGAGAGGCGGCGTAGGGCTGTGGCTTCTACGACTACTCCGACCGCTCCATGGAGGACGTGCTGTCCAAGCGCGGCATGGCGCCTTTCTCCATGCTCGACCGGATGAAGAGTTTCATCACCGAGCACGTCTAGGTGCTGCTCCCGGAACGCGAAAGACCCAGTAAGACGAAATGACATAAACTGGACGCTCAAAAAATAAAATGACCGTGAGGTGTGAGATGCAAATATCCGAATCAAAGGCCCAAATGGTCGGCGGGACGATTCTCGCGCTGTTTGCGGTGGCTCTTTATTTTATCATCATTCCGGCAGAGATCATCTTTGCGCAGGTCCGCATGGGGGTTTCCCCAAGGTACTTTCCCAACCTGCTTGCCGGGCTTCTGTTCGTCTTCGCGGTGTCCCTCGCCGTGGACGGCTACCGCATGCGCGACCACAAGAAGATGAAGAGCTACAGCGTCACGGCAAAGGATCTGCGCATCGTCTTGTTCACCCTCGGCGTCATCGCCTTGCAGATCGTCGGCTTCGACTACATCGGCTATCTCGTCCCGGCCATGCTGGCGATTGCCGTGTGCATGTATATGTACGGCCAGCGCAATTACCTGCTGATCGTCCTCGTCTCGGTGCTGCTTCCGCTGGGCATCAAGTACTTCTTCGAGCAGATGTTGCAGGTGGCTTTGCCTTGATCAAGCCGCAGGCACTTTGCCGACGGAAGCTTCACTGGCCCTCAAGGTGTGAGGAAACGATATGATCGAACTCTTATTTGCTGGCTTCGCCACGATTCTCGACCCGAACAACTTTCTCTTCCTCGTGCTCGGCGTCAGCGCGGGCCTCATCCTGGGAGCCATTCCCGGCCTGACCGCGACCATGGCGATCGCCCTGATCATTCCATTGACCTACTACATGACGCCGGTGCAGGCGTTCACCATGATCATGGGGGCGTTCAACGGCGGCACCTTCGGCGGCAGCATCTCCGCCATCCTCATCGGCACCCCCGGCACCCCCGCGGCGGCGGCCACGGTTTCCGACGGCTTCAAGCTGGCGCTTCAGGGCAAGGCCGGAAAGGCAGTGAAGATGGCCCTCGCCGCCTCGGTCTCCGGCTGCCTGTTCAGCTGCGTCGTGCTGATCCTGGTGGCGGAGCCGATCGCCCGCTACGCGCTGAAGTTCGGCCCGCCGGAATACACGGTGCTGATGGTCTTCTCGCTGACGATCATCGGCTCGGCATCCGGCGATTCCATTCTCAAGGGCATGATCGGCGGCATTTTCGGCCTGCTGTTCGGCGTCGTCGGGCTGGACCTGTTCCTCTCCGTGCCGCGCTTCACCTTCGGCGTCAATTACCTCAGCAGCGGTATCAACCTCATCGTGATGCTGATCGGCGCCCTGGCCTTTTCCGAAATTCTGGTGCAGCTGGAATCCGTGGCGCGGGGCAAGACCTCCGGGCACCTGCCGCCGCCGGCGGAAAAGAACGACAGCATCCTGCTGTTCAAGGAATACAAGGAGAGCTTCCGCACCATCGTGCGCTCGGCCTTCCTCGGCTGCGGCATCGGCGCGTTGCCCGGCCTGGGGCCGACGCTGGCGGCCTATGTCGGCTACGACATGGCGAAGCGGAACTCCAAAACCCCTGAGAAGTTCGGCACCGGCTGCCTGGAGGGCGTCGCCGCCGCCGAAACGGCCAACAACGCGGTGTGCGGCGCCAACCTGATCCCCCTGCTGGCGCTCGGCGTTCCCGGCGATGCGGTGGCGGCGATCATGATCGGCGCATTCATGATCCAGGGCCTCACCCCCGGGCCGCTGATCTTCCGCGAAGCGCCCGACGTGGTGGCGGGACTGTATGCCGGTCTCATTCTTTCCAACTTCCTGCTGGTCATCGTGACCTTCGTCTTCATCCGCGGCTTCACCAAGCTCGGGCAGCTGCCGACCACGGTCATCTTCCCCGCGGTCATCGCCTTCTGCTTCATCGGCGTCTACGGCATGGGGCAGAACAGCACGGACCTGTGGATCATGCTGTTCTTCGCCGCTATCGGCTACGTGATGGTGAAGTTCGGCTACTCGCCGTCAACGATGATGATCGGCTTCATTCTGTCGCCGCTGTTCGAGGAGAACTTCCGCCAGTCGCTGATCATCTCCAAGAACAGCTACACGGTCTTCTTCAGCTCCTACATCTGCATCTTCTTCTGGGCGATCACGGCGTACTCGCTGTTCACCATCCTGCGGGCCCGTTTCCGCCGCCTGGCGGCGCTTCGGGCGTTGGAGGAAGCGGAGGAAAACGCCGCCGCCGGGTGAGGCTGCGGGGGGCGGTGGAAACGCCGCCGCAGCGCCTCACCAAGATGCGGGCCGTGAGCTTCGCATGCTGGGCCCGCGATTGATGTGAAGAACAAGAATCAGTTAGGTCAATCAGAAACAAAGGTCAGTCATGAACAAGAAAATCGTTATCTCATGCGCCCTGTGCGGGGCGGGTACGACGCGAGAGCAGACCCCGCACGTTCCGATCACGCCCGACGAGATCGCGGCCGATGCCGTCGCCTGCGGGAAGGCTGGAGCGTCGGTGATCCACATTCACGCGCGCGACCTCCAGGGCAAGAACACGATGGACACCGAGACCTGGATCGAGGTGGTGAGCAAGGTCCGCAGCGCGGCCTCGGCCGCGGGTGTGGATATTGTGCTCAATCTGACAACCTCGGGGAGTGCCTTCTCCGAAGATCTGCGCTGCGGTCATTTACCTCTCTTGAAGCCGGAGATGTGCTCTTACGACCCTGGCACGATGAACTGGGCGAACAGCTATGTTTTCCTCAATACACCGAAGTTTCTGGAGCGTCTCGGCACGCTGACCCAGGAACTCCAGATAAAGCCGGAAATCGAGATTTTCGATGCCGGAATGATCGGTAATGTGGAGTTCTACCTAAAAAAGGGGTTCCTCCAGTTGCCCCTGCACTACCAGTTGGTGCTCGACGTTCCGGGCGGCATGCCCGGTACGCTTGAGAGCCTGGCCTACCTGACGAGCAAATTCCAGCCAGGCTGCACGTGGTCGATCACCGGCATCGGCAAGGCGCATCTGTCCATGATGCTCGCAGGTCTTGCGGCCGGGGCCGACGGACTTCGCGTCGGCCTGGAAGACAACATCTTCCTGGAGAAGGGCGTATTGGCGACCAACGTCCAGTTGGTCGAGCGGGCCGTCGCGCTGAGCAAGATGGCGGGCCGGGAGATCGCGACGGCAGAGGAAGCCCGCCGGATTCTCGGCTTGGTGAAGCACGTCTGATCAGGTGGTTTTGACCCCCGGCCCGCGTCAGTGGACGGCCCGACCATAGGGCCGTCCGAGCGGCCGCCGTCATCTGCCACCGTGGTGGAGGTGGTGACGGACAAGGATGTTTAAACGGAGCACACGATGAAACTTGCAGACATAAAAAAGATCGCCGTTCTCGGGGCCGGCACGATGGGGCCCGGCATCGCGCAAAACTACGCGATGGGCGGCTTCGAGGTGAGCCTCTACACCAGGAGCACCGGTACCCTGGACAAGGCGAAGATCATGCTGCGCAGCAACCTCGATACGTTCGTCGAGGAAGGGTTGATGTCGGTGGCCGAGGCCAAGGACGCCCAGGAGCGTATCTCCTTCACGAACGTACTGTCGGAGGCCATCAAGGGCGCTCAGTTCTTGCAGGAGACGGTGGCGGAGAAGCCGGACATCAAGACCGAGCTCTTCTCCGAGATCGATCGCAGCGTGCCCGAAGATGTGATCATCGTCTCCAATGCGTCGTCGCTCAACCCGTTCATTCTGGTGCCGGAAAACCGGTTGCCCAATTTCGCCACCGCGCATTGGTACGCGCCACCCCAGATCATTCCGCTGGTGGAAGTCGCGAAGGGCGAGAAGACCAGCGAGGAGACGATGGAGACGACCATCAATCTTCTCGACAAGTGCGGCAAGATTGCCGTGCGGCTGGAGAAATTCGTTCCCGGCTATATCGTCAACCGCATCCAGATCCTGCTGAACACCGAGGTGTTCTATCTCCTGGACAACGGCATCTGCACGCCGGAGCAACTTGACCTCGCCGTCAAGGCGAGCCTGATGCCGCGAGGATTGGTCCTCGGCCTGGTGCAACGATTCGACTTCACCGGCCTCGACATCAGCGCCAACAACATCATCAACGCCAGCTACAAGATTCCGGAGATCGGCAAGCGCCCCAAGGCCCTTTTCGACCACGTCGACAAGGGTGAACTGGGCGTCAAGACCGGCAAGGGGTTCTTCGATTACAGCGGACGCACCCCCGCCGAAATCGCCAAAAAGCGTGACAAAATGCTGTTCAAAGTATTTTCCGTGGCAAAAGACATTATGAGGGAAAAAATATGAAATTGACGGCGTTTTTTGACGTCAATTTCGCTCGAATCAGAGAACAATCATGACCGGATTCAAGTTATGAACGAAGTATTTATTTGCGATGCCCTTCGGACCCCATTCGGCCGATACGGCGGCAGTCTTTCCGGAGTGCGAACCGACGATCTCGCCGCGTTACCGATCAAGGCCCTGGTGGAACGCCATCCCGAAGTGGATTGGCAGGTTCTGGACGACGTCATCTATGGCTGCGCCAACCAAGCCGGCGAGGATAACCGCAATGTGGCCCGCATGGCGCTGCTGCTGGCCGGGCTGCCGCAGGAGGTTCCGGGGGCCACCGTCAATCGCCTCTGTGGTTCAGGGCTTGACGCAATCGCCGGCGCAGCTCGTGCCATCCGATGCGGCGAGGCGAACCTGATGATCGCCGGTGGCGTCGAAAGCATGTCGCGTGCTCCCTACGTGATGGCGAAGGCGGCGGGCGCGTTCTCGCGTTCAATGCGCATCGAGGACACGACGATTGGCTGGCGGCTCGTCAATCCAAGGATGGTCGAACTCTACGGCATCGATTCCATGATCATGACGGCGGAGAACGTGGCGTCGGACCACGGCATCTCGCGTCAAGACCAGGACGCCTTCGCGTTGCGAAGCCAACAGCGCGCCCATGCTGCCCAGCAGGCCCACCTCTTCGACGACGAGATCCTGCCGGTGGAGATTTTCCAGAAAAAGACGGGGCCGCTGACGGTCTCCGCCGACGAGCACCCGCGCCCGGAAACGACCATGGACAAACTCGCCAAGTTGTCCCCGGCGGTCAGTCCCGAGGGCACGGTCACCGCGGGCAATTCGTCCGGGGTGAACGACGGCGCCGGGGCCGTGCTCCTTGCCTCGGAGTCCGCGGTCAAGCGCTGGGGGCTGCGTCCGCTCGCCCGGATTGTCGGCACGGCCCACGCCGGCGTCGCGCCGCGCGTCATGGGCCTTGGTCCGGTTCCAGCCGTGCGAAAAGTCCTCGGGATCACCGGTATCGCCCTTAGCGAGATCGAGTTGATCGAACTCAACGAGGCTTTTGCCGCCCAATCGCTTGCCGTCCTGCGTCTGCTGGGCCTCCCAGACGACGCCGACTTCGTCAATCCCAATGGCGGCGCCATTGCCTTGGGGCATCCCCTGGGAGCGTCCGGAGTGCGGCTGGCGGCGACGGCGAGTTATCAGCTGCGGCGATCGGGTGGACGATATGCGATGTGCACGATGTGCGTCGGTGTCGGGCAGGGCGTCGCCATGATCCTTGAAAGAGCATGACGTCCGGCCGCAGGGGCCGCCTCTGGCGGCCTCTATGTGCCGTGGAAAGCGGGAAAATCTTCCATGATATATTCAAGTTTCAATCAACTGGTGACGAAGGTCCGCGACGACGCGGGGCGCCGAAAGGTTGTGGCGGTGGTCGCCGCGGATGACTCGCATACGCTCGAGGCGGCGACTAGGGCATCGAGAGACGGCATTCTCACGACGCGCCTAATCGGGCCAAAAAAGAAGATACGCGAGTTGCTCTCCGCGCTCGACGAGGATCCGGCCTCCTATGAGATCATCGCGGCGGAAGACCCGGTCGGCGCGGCCCACGTCGCCGCCGGCTTAGTGCGTGACCGCGAGGTCGATTTCGTCATGAAAGGCAAGATTCAGACGGCCGATCTCTTGCGCGCCATGCTTGCGCCCGAAAGCGGCGTGCGAACCGGCCGGATGCTCTCGCATCTCGCGATCGCCGAAATCCCGAACCACCACAAGTTGATCGGCATCACGGACGTCGCCATCACTATCGCGCCTAACCTCGATCAGAAGCGAGAGATCATCGAGAATGCGGCGGCGGCGTTGGCCGGCATGGGATTTGACCCGCCGAAGGTGGCTCTCCTTTCCGCCAGCGAGACGATAAATCCGAAAATGATTGAGACCGTTGAGGCCGCCGAACTCGCGAAATCGAACCGCGAGGGCTGGCTTTCCGAGTGTATCGTCGAGGGGCCGCTCTCCTACGATCTGGCGATGAGCCGAGAGGCCGCTGAGATCAAGGGGATCGCGAGCCGGGTCTGCGGCGACGCCGATCTTCTCGTCGTTCCCCACATTACCGTCGGCAATGTGCTCTTGAAGGCGTTGCGTTACTCCGCCGGCGCGCTGAGCGCGGGCATCGTTGTCGGTGGACGGGTGCCGATCGTCCTCACCTCCCGCGCCGTCGAGACTCGAGACAAGTTCCTGCCACTCGTACTGGCCGCGTCCATGAGCGCCGAATCATCGTGAAGCACGGGCTTGGTCGCGAACCAGCCATGAGGAGATCAATCGATATGACGGAAAAGGGCAAGAAGATCCTGGCGATCAATCCCGGTTCGACGTCAACGAAAATAGCCGTCTTCGAGGACGAGACCCAGTTGTTCGAGTGCAAGATCGACCACTCCGCCGCCGACCTCGCACCGTTTGACACGATCGGCGACCAGTTCCACATGCGCAAAACGGCCATTGTCGCGGCACTGGCGACGAAGAACTTCGTGCTCTCCTCGCTTTCGGCGGTGGCGGGCCGCGGAGGAAAACTGCCGCCTCTGAGGAAGGGCGCTTATCTCATTAATGCCGAGATGGTCGAGTTTTTGCGTTACCGGCCGATTGACCAGCATGCTTCGAACCTTGGGGCGCTGATCGCCTGGGATCTCGCCGAGTCGCTCGGTATTCCCTCTTTCATCTACGATGCGGTGGTGGTTGACGAAATGGATGACATCGCCCGACTGTCGGGTGTGCCGCAGTTGACGCGTCGTGCCTCCTGCCATGTCCTCAACATGCGAGCCATGGCGATGAAAGTGATGAAGGGAGAAGGGCGTCAGCTCGACGAAGCCAATGTCATCGTCTGCCATATGGGAGGAGGGATCACCGCGACGGTGATTTCGAAGGGGCGGATGATCGACGTATTGACCGACGAGGAAGGAGCCTTCTCACCGGAGCGGGCGGGCCGGGTGCCGTGTCGGCAACTGGTCGATCTCTGCTTTTCCGGCTCATGGGACAGGGGCAGTGCGACAAAACTCATGCGTGGCGTGGGCGGGCTCGTCGCCTATCTCGGCACCAATAGCGCTGTTGACGTCGAGAAACGGATCGACCAGGGCGATGCTGCCGCCGAATTCATCTACAGAGCCATGGCCTATCAGACGGCCAAGGGAATAGGCGAGCTTGCGACGGTGGTGAAGGGCGAGGTCGATCAGATCATCTTGACCGGAGCAATTGCCTGGTCGAAGCGGATGACGGAATGGGTTTCGGAGCGTGTCCGGTTCATCGCTCCGGTCAAGATCGTACCGGGCGAGAACGAACTTGAGGCGCTTGCCGCCGGAACGCTACGCGTGCTGCGCGGCGAAGAAATGCCGAACACCTTCGTCGCTCCCTGACCGCCCGCCCGTGCCGGGTATCGGAAATGCCGTCTTGGCCCGGGCGAATTTTTGATCGTGTCCCTGTGATTGGTCTAAGGCGGCAAGTTGGACCGTGGTGATGAGCGGCTCTCAGTCGTCAGTACGCGACAGAGGAGCCGCGGTGGGCCAGTCAAGTTGCCCGTATCGGCGCAGATGATCGATGAAGAGTCGCGCGACAGGGCCATTGCCGCCGCGCCGGGTGGCCGCGACGATCTCTGTAAACAGGGACACGGCGGCTAGCGGTCGATACACGACGCCGGGCAATCGGACGGATTGCAACGAAGCCGGCACGACCGAAACGCCGAGACCGATCGCGACCAGATTGAGAACCGTGATGAAATCGCGGACGTGGTAGGCGAAATGGGGAACGAATCCGCCGCGACGTCCGACGTCGATCGTGTGCTCGCTGAATCCTACCCGATCGTCCGACTGCGGCACGATGAAGGCCTCGTCGGCCAGCCGGACGGGCTGAATCTTCCGGCCGCCCCGCGCCAGCGGATGATCGGCGCGCAAGGCGATAAGGACCGGCTCGCGCAAGAGCGGCCGCACCACGATCCCCGCCGGATACTCCGGACGGGGCCGCAGAAACCCCACATCGATCCGATTCTCCGTCAAGGCCTCAAGTTGGCGCGACGTCTCCATCTCGGTCAGCGAGATCGACACTTCAGGATGGTCGCGATGGTAGTCGGAGACGACCAACGGCAGCAGGCCCGAATAGGTGGCCGAGGCGACATAGCCGATCTCGATCCGCCCGCACTCGCCGCGGGCGGCCTGGCGTGCGGTCATTTCGGCCTTCTCCATCTGGGCGATGGCCGTGCGTGCCTCGGCGAGAAACGACGCGCCCGCTTCGGTGAGGTGGATCGGCGAACGCTTGTTGCGCGCGAGCAGCCGGACGCCAAGCGCGGATTCGAGCATCTGGATGTGTCGGCTGAGCGCCGACTGGGCGATCCCCAACTGCTCCGCCGCCCGGCCGAAATGCAGGCAGTCCGCGACTTCAATGAAGCAGCGGATCTGACGCATATCCATCATGGCGCGCTCCTCGATCTATCATACTTTGATCACGATTATAGATCAAAAAATGCCAATCCTCTATTGGCGTTTTTCGGCGCTTATTGGCAGAGTCTTATCTATTCCCCTTGATGGGGCATAGCCACACATGAGCCGGTCCATGTCGATATCCCTTACTATAATGCAGTCTATCAGCCTAATCACGACGGTCGTCATCGTCCTTATGGCCGGTGTTTTCTCAGCGCGATCCGTCTCCTCGGCCGAGGGATACAGCTTGAGCGGGCGCTCCGCCGGCGCCGGCCTGATCGCCGGGGGCATAACCGGAGCGATCGTGGGCGGCTCGGCGACGGTCGGCACCGCACAGATGGCGGCCGTGTTCGGTCTTTCCGCATGGTGGTTCACTCTTGGATCGGGGATCGGCCTTGCCATCCTCGCGGTTTTTTACGCCCGCCCGCTGCGTCGCAGCCGGCTTGAAACCATTCCACAATTCCTCTCCCTGTCCTTCGGCCGCGGCGCCGGTCCGATGATGAGCGTCATTTCCTCGCTCGGCATTCTGTTTAGCGCCGTGGCGAGCTCTTTGTCGGGCATTCACCTGATTGCCGCGATGTTCGCCGTGGCGCACTGGCAGGCGGCGGGGATTATTCTGATTTTGGTGATCGCCTACGTGGTGTTCGGGGGCATGAGAGGGGCCGGCGTGTCGGGCCTGCTCAAGATGGCCGTTCTCGGGACTGCGCTGTGCGTGGGTGGGATTGGCGCGGTCGTGGCGCTGGCGCGCATGCCCGACTTCGCAAGCGTCTTTCCCGCTTTTCCGTGGTTGAGTCTGCTGGCGCGTGGCGGGGACACGGTTGGCAACGCGCTTTCGCTCATCGTCGGTATCGTCTGTACCCAGACCTACGTGCAGGCGATCTATTCCGCGTCGGACGCCCGCGTCGCGACGATTGGCACGTTGACCGCGGCGGCCATTACCCTTCCTGTGGGCCTGCCGTCGGTGGCCATCGGCATGTTCATGCACGCGCAGCATCCGGACTTGGCGCCCGTGATGGCACTGCCGATGTACCTTGCATGGTATCTGCCGGGCTGGCTTGGTGGGATCGGCCTTGCCGGCATCCTGCTGTCGGTGGTCGGTTCGATCGCCGGGCTCACGCTCGGCATCGGCACCATGATCGCGAACGACATCGCGCGGGGCGTGTTGCGGGTTGCGTCGGACGCCCGCATCCTCATGACCAATCGCGCGAGTATTGCCGCCGTGACCTGTCTGGCGCTGGCGATAGCACTCGCCAACCTCGATTCTTACGTGCTCGATTGGAACTACATGTCCATGGCCTTGCGCGGCGCGGGCGTCTTCGTCCCGCTGACGTTCGCGATTTTCCGGCCGGGTGCGCTTCGCCCCGCCTGGGCGCTCGTATCGATGGCCTTGAGTACGCTGGCCGCTGTGGCCTGCCATCTGCTCGCCTTCCCGCTGAACCCGCTCTTCGCCGGATTGTCCGTCAGCCTCGGCATCATTGCGTTGGCGCTGCTTACCCGGGTCGTCTCTGGCCGTGCGGAGAAGAACCCGGCAGCGACTGCCCGCGGGGCAGGGAAGGAGGGCGCGCGCGCCAACGCGCCCTGACATCCGCGCCTTTGGTGCTTCCATATCTCCTTGCACAGTGGGTCGTTCTCCCCTCGAACGGCGGAACGGCCCAACGGGCCTTGGAGGACGCCGAGGAAACCGGAGGCTACAGGGGGCGGTAGAAACGCCGCCGCAACGCCACCGCGGCGGCGGCGATGGACACCGCCAGCCCGGCGGCCAGCGCCATCGCCGCGCCCGGCCCGGCGGCATCGATCACCGCGGCGAACAGCGCCGGGGCCGCCGCGGCGACGAGGAAGCCGGGGGTGAGCAGCCGCCCCACCGTGGCGCCATAACGCGCCGGGTCGAACAGCACCAGAGGCAGGGTGCCGCGGGTGATCGTCATCAGACCGTTGGAAATGCCGTAAAGCCCGGAATAGACCATCGCCGCGGAGAGAAAGAGCCCGCTCGCGCCGCCCATGGCGAAGCTCAGCGGCAGGGCGATCGCCGCGGCGAGGTGCAGGTCGAGGGGGTGCAGCCTGCCGCCGAAGAGAATCTCCATCAGCCGCGCCGCCGACTGCCCGATGCCGCGGAACGAGGCCACCCACACCGCCACCGGCAACGCCATCCCCAGCCCCGCGAGCAGCCCGATCATGTGCGCCGACATCGCGGAATTGAGGAAGTTGAGCCCCCCCACGGTGAAGGCGAACAGCACCGCGGCCAGCCGCGAGGGCGGCGGCGGGGGCGGCACTTCGGGGGCGGCCTCCGCCGCCGCCGCCGGCTGCGGCGGCAGGGCTGCGGGCAGGACCCAGAACAGCGGGATGGAGGCGAGCGCGATGCCGCCGTATACCCCCACCGCAACCCGCCACCCCCACAGCTCCGCCAGCCAGTTGCCGAACGGCCAGAACACCGTGGAAGCCAACCCGCCGAGCAGGGTGATCTGCGCGATCGGCCGCTTCGCGCCGCTGCCGAACGCCTTGGCCAGCGCGGCGAAGGCGGCGTCGTACAGGGTCAGGCGCATCGCCGCGCCGAGCACCGCCCATACCGCCAGATACGTCGCGAAATCCCGGCACAGCATCAGGCCGCAACACGCCGCCGCAGTGAGCGCCGCGCCCAGGCTCATCGGCAGCCGCCCGCCGCGGCGGTCGATCCAACGCCCCACCGGCGCGGACAGAACCCCCATCACCAGCAACGCCAGGGAATAGCCGGAATGCACCCGCGCGGAGCTCCACCCCATCTCCGCCGCGATCCGCCCGCCGAACGCGCCGATCAGGTAATACGAAACGCCCCAGTGCACGAGCTGCGTCACGCCGATGCAGAAAACGCCGAAACTCCGCCGGAACCCTGGGGGCATGATCTGACCTGATTCCAAATTGTCACATACGCCGCCAGCATCCCCGGCGCAGAGGGAAAACACAATACGGACAATGCGGAAGGCGTTGTCTATACAAAAACTAGACCGGGCTCTGCCCGGACCCGCAAGGGGACTCAGTCCCTGTATAGACCGGGTAGATATCTGACACCTGTTCGGGGACATGTCTGACACATTTGGGCAAACGATGCGGGAGCGTTGTGATGCCCTGGAAGCATGTGTCGATGATGGACCAGAGACGAG
>JAQAZG010000027.1 GCA_027864655.1 Oleispirillum naphthae | reverse complement strand
GTGGCGTTGAGGGCGAGAAGGTTGGTCTGGTTGGCGATGTCGGTGATCAGGCCGATCACCTCGCCGATGCGGGAGGCCGCCTGCGCGAGGTCGGAGACCAGGCCGTTGGTGCGCTCCGTCTGCTGCACCGCCGAGGCGGCGATGCCGGAGGCGGCGGTGACCTGGCGGCCGATCTCCTGGATCGAGGAGGAAAGCTCCTCCGCCGCCGAGGCCACGGTCTCGACGTTGTTGGTCGCCTGCTCGGTGGCGGCGGCCACCGAGGTCGCCTGGGCGCTGGTCTCCTGCGCGATGGCGGAGAGCGCGGCGGCGGTGTTGTGCATCTGCGTCGCGGCGGTGGAGACCGATTCCGCGATGCCCTTGACGCTTGCCTCCATGGCGTCGGCGAGGTCGTTCATCGCCCGCCGCTTCTCGGCTTCCGCCTGCGCCTTCTGGGCCTCCTGCTCGGCGGTCATGCGTTCGAGGCGCAGGGCGTTCTCCTTGAACACCTGCACCGCCTGGGCGATGCCGCCGACCTCGTCGGTCTGGCCGCGGTAGGGAACCTCGACCGCGTTGTCGCCGCGGGCGAGGTGGTCCATCACCCCGGTCACCGCGACGATCGGCCGCGCCACCAGGCGCACCGTCAGCGCGTTGAGGGCGATCACCACCACCAGCACCAGGGCGGCCACCCCGGCGAGCAGCGA
>JAQAZG010000026.1 GCA_027864655.1 Oleispirillum naphthae | reverse complement strand
TCTTGCGGTCGGCGGTATACCCGGCATCCGCCGGGGCGGCCGCGCTGGACGAAGTCGTCATGTTTTCCCCCAACAAATAATTGGACCGACGCGCCCCATCCGCGGGCCATTTCCCGCGGATTTGCCTGGACCGCGTCTGAAAGACGGATTACCAGAAACCAAAAAGTTGGCAAGTGGTTTTGTGCCCTCTTATTTCCATGATTCAAGTCCACATCCGCCTATTTTTGGCAAATACCGGCACACGCCATTGATCCGGCTCATTTTCCGCCAAGTCAAGCAGAGAGAAAGATTTTTCGTGGCACGATCACACGGCCACCAGGAAACATTCTTGAAAAAATTATCTTTTATTATCAAATAGATATAGATCGCATCGGAAAGCGATGCGGCGGATCGCATGGGGAATTGTAACGATTCAAGGTGCAAGTTATGGTCAAATAAAGGCGCAGTTGTGACAAAATGCGGCGTCCTTGAAAGCGCCGATATTGCGTCACCGTTTCGCCATGAATATCCGCAAAAACGCCCCACATGGGCACGCTCCGCCACCGCCGGGCAAGAACGGCAAAACCCCCGCCGTCCTTGCGGACGGCGGGGGCGCGGATGGGGCCGCCCGGCGATCAGCCGAAGGCGATCGGCAGCATCACCGTCATCACCGCGATGGTGATGACGATGCCGATGAGGTTGAGCGTCATGCCGGACTTGAACATGTCGGGCACGCGGACCAGGCCGGAGCCGAACACGATGGCGTTCGGCGGGGTCGCCACCGGCAGCGAGAAGGCGAGCGACGCACCGAGCGCGGTGGGGATCGCCAACAGCAGCGGGTTGGAGCCCATGCCCTGCGCCGCGGCAATGGCGAGGGGCACGAACACCGCCGCGACCGCGGTGTTGGAGGTCATCTGGGTGAGCAGC
Source organism: Oleispirillum naphthae (assembly GCA_027864655.1). Classification (GTDB taxonomy): domain Bacteria; phylum Pseudomonadota; class Alphaproteobacteria; order Rhodospirillales; family Rhodospirillaceae; genus Oleispirillum; species Oleispirillum naphthae. The sequence continues at coordinate 126 of JAQAZG010000026.1, read as the reverse complement.
ATCGCCACCGTGGCGAGCGTCGCGGTGATCACCAGCGGGCTCATCCCGGCCATGGTCTTCATCTGGTCGCCGATGAACTGCGACACGCCGGACTTCGACAGCGCGTCGCCCATGGCGAAGCCGCCG
>JAQAZG010000025.1 GCA_027864655.1 Oleispirillum naphthae | reverse complement strand
TGCGGCAATCATCCCAACAACCGGAAACTGTCAGGTATCTCTCCGAACACCTGTCAGATATCTCCCCGGTCTGAACATGCCCCTGGACCCCACTGGGGCCTGAATGCCCCAGACCTCCGATCGTTCGTCTTTCGCCGCACAACGGCCATCGGCCGTCACGCCGCGTAAAGGTCTTATGGCGCTGCGCGCAAAAACAAGATGTTATGGGAGGCGCAGAGGGCCTGCGGTCCCCTGCAAGGTTTTGGCTTTTCCGGCACGGAGGCGCGGCAATGGCGGAGTATCACGTTTACCAACCGGCGGCGGGGCATGGGCTGGCGCACGATCCGCTGAATTCCATCGTCGCGCCGCGGCCGATCGGCTGGATTTCGACGCGCGGCGCCGACGGCGTGGCCAACCTGGCGCCCTACAGTTTCTTCAACCTGTTCAACTACGACCCGCCGATTCTCGGCTTCGCCAGCAGCGGCTGGAAGGACAGCGTGCGCAACATCGCGGCGACCGGGGAGTTCGCCTGGAACCTGGTGACGCGGCCCCTCGCCGAGGCGATGAACGCCACGAGCGCCGCGGCCCCGCCCGAGGTGGACGAGTTCGCCCTCGCCGGACTCGCCGCCGAACCCTGCCTGCGCATCGGCGCGCCGCGGGTGGCGGAAAGCCCGGTGTGCTTCGAATGCCGCCTGAGCCAGCTGATCCGCCTCAAGGGTGCGGACGGCAAGGAGATCGACTCCTGGCTCGTCCTCGGCGAGGCGGTGACGGTGCGCATCGACACCCGCCTGATCGTCGAGGGAGCCTACGTCACCACCGCGGCGCAGCCGATCCTGCGCGGCGGCGGCGCGGCGGATTACTTTTCCATCGGTGAGGAGCAGTTGTTCCGCATGCGCCGCCCCGGCTGACGCCGGGGCGGAGTGCGGAGGTACGGATCAGGCCGCCTTGGCCGGGTCCTTGCCGAGATTCTTCGGCCCTTCCGGACGGCTCTTGAAGAAGGCCGCCGCGACCTTGGGGAACATCGCGTAGGTCAGCACGTCCTCGTCGGAACCGTTGAAGCCCTCGATCGCCGCGGCCTCGGCCCTGAGTTGGTCCCATTCCGGCTTCAGGAGGTCGGCGGGGCGGCCGGTGATGACCGGCTTGCCGGAAAGCATCTCCGCCTGGGCCAGAACCTCCGGGTTCTTTTCGCCGAGCGTGCTGCCGTAATAGCCGAGCATCAGGTCGGAGAACTCCGAGGTCTGGGTGGCGTAGCGCTCGTCCATCAGCACGTTGAACACCGCTTGGGTGCCGACGATCTGGCTCGACGGGGTGACGAGCGGCGGGAAGCCGCAATCGGCGCGCACCCGCGGCACCTCGGCCAGAACCTCGGCGACGCGGTCGGTGGCCTCCATCTCGCGCAGTTGGTTGGTCATGTTGGAGATCATGCCGCCGGGAATCTGGCTGTCGAAAATCTCCGTATCGACGCCGGTGTAGTCGCTGAGGAAGGCCTTGTAGCGCGGGCGGATCTTGGCGAAGTGCCTCTTCGCCTTGAGCAGGCGCGCCTTGTCGAGGCGGGTTTCGAAGCCGGTGCCTTCCAGCATTTCCACCACCGCCTCGGTGGGGTTGTGGCCGGAGCCGAGCGCCAGCGAGCTGATCGAGGCGTCGATGATGTCGCAGCCCGCCTCGATCGCCTTCATCAGGGAGACCATGGTGACGCCGGTGGTGGCGTGCACGTGCAGGTGGACCAGGGTGTC
>JAQAZG010000024.1 GCA_027864655.1 Oleispirillum naphthae | reverse complement strand
GAGGCGTCCCGCGGTGAGCGCCTTCAGCGCCTCGATCACCGCGTGAATCGGGTTGACCAGGCTCTTCTTGGAGATCGTCAGGCCGATGCCGATGCCGAGCGCGATGCCCGCCGCCGCCGCCGCGATCATCAGCAGCGACAGGCTCTCGGCCTCGGCGTCCGCCGCCTGGCCGACGGCGTCGTTGTCGTGGTTGAGGCGCGAGACGAGGCCGTCGATCTTCTTTTCGAGCGGAAGGGCGATCTTCCGGGACTGTAGGACCGCCGCATAGATCGCCCGCTGCGCCGCGCTGAGCTGTAGCGTTTCCTGCCGGCGGGCGACCGCCACCGCGGCGTTCACGCTTGCGAGGTAGGTCTGGAAGTCGCGGCGGATCTCCTCGATCTCGGCCCTGTCGGCGTCCGGCACGAGGGAGAGCAGGCGTGTGCTGCGTGCCTCGAACGCGTGGGCGTCGCGGTCGAGAGCCTTCGCCGCGTCTTCCAGGTCGGCGGGGTCGGCGGCGAAGCGGTAGGTCGAGCGGCCGATCGATTCCATCTCGGCGTCCAGCCGCACGCCGTCGCGGCTGAGGTCGCCGTAGAGGCGCACCCGCTCGGCCATCGCATCGATCGCGTGCAGGCCATAGTAGCCGACGCCGCTGATGAATAAGGAGGCGAGGGCCAGTACGCCGATGACGATACCGATTTTTCCGTTGATCTTGAGGTTGTCTATGGAGCGCATAACAAATCCCCTCTGTCGCCACGGCCGTAATGAGGCAGTGTGCGTTCCCTGTGGTGAGTGAGAAGGAAGGTCTGCGCAGCCTTCTGACGAGGGTGGATTTTACATGAATATTGTCTGTATTTTGAGTCTTTTCAGACAGATAGAGAGAATATGAGGGTTTCCCTAATATGCTTTTCGGCTATATTCTCCGATTACTTTCTTGAGTCTTTTCAGGGAGATAGAAGGTATCCATGCATGCGTTGCGGATGCGGTGACGCGAGGGAAATGTGCCCTTTGCGCGAGAGGCAAAATCCCGCGCGGCGGCGCCTGCCCGGGAAAGCCGCCGGTGGAGTCGCGTAGAAATTGAGAATTCGCACGCAGTGCCGCGGTCAGCCGCAGGTGGAATAGCCGCAGTTGCGGCACTTCTTGCAGCCCTCCTGGCGGACCCTGCCTGCCTGCGCGCCGGGAGCGGCGTGGCCGCTCCCGGCGCGGGCGACGTTATGCGGCGCGGACGTTTTGCAGGAACTCATCGACCACCGCCTTGAGGGCGACGGACTCGCGGGACAGGGATTGCGCCGAGGCGAGCACCTGCCCCGAGGCCGCCCCGGTCTCCGTCGCGGCCTGGGTGACGCCGGAGATGTTGGCGGAGATTTCCGTGGTGCCGCTCGCCGCCTGCTGCACGTTGCGGGCGATCTCGGCGGTGGCGGCGGCCTGCTCCTGCACCGCGGAGGAGATGGTGGTGGTGATCTGCCGCACGTCGTCGATGCGGCCGGCGATGGTGTCGATCGCGGAGACCGCCTTTTCGGTCTCGGACTGCACCGTGCCGATCTGCGCGGTGATGTCCTCGGTCGCCTTGGCGGTCTGGTTGGCCAGGGTCTTCACCTCGTTCGCCACCACGGCGAAGCCCTTGCCCGCGTCGCCGGCGCGCGCCGCCTCGATCGTGGCGTTGAGCGCCAACAGATTGGTCTGCGCCGCGATGCCGTTGATCAGCTCGATCACGGTGCCGATCTTGGCGGCGCTTTCGGCCAGGCCCTTGACCACTTCGTCGGTGCGGTGGGCCTCCTCCGTCGCGGCTTGCGACGCGGTGTTGCAGTGCTCCACCTGGCGGCCGATCTCCTCGATCGAGGCGGAGAGCTCCTCCGCCGCGGTGGCCA
>JAQAZG010000023.1 GCA_027864655.1 Oleispirillum naphthae | reverse complement strand
CGCCGCCGCAACGCCAAGAAGGGCCTCGCCACCCTGTGCATCGGCGGCGGCATGGGCGTCGCAATGTGCGTCGAAGCGGTCTAACGAAAATAACTGTGGAAGTGGTCTAATGGAGAGAACTAAAGCTTAGCACCTCACAAGAAAGGGGAAAATTATGTTCAAACAAATTACAAATGGTTGCGTCAATCTCGTCAATCGATGGCTTCCCGATGCGTTCCTGTTCGCGGTCATTCTGACCTTCGTCGTCTTCATCGGCGCACTGGTCTTCACCGGGCAGGGCCCGGTAGACGTCTTGGCGAACTGGGGCAGCAACAAAAGCTTCTGGGGCCTGCTGACCTTCTCCATGCAGATGGTCCTGATCCTGGTGCTGGGCGGCGCCATGGCGACCGCCAAGCCCTTCCAGCGGTTCCTCGGCTCGATTGCCGGGCTTGCCACCACGCCGCGAAGCGCCATCATCATCACCGTTCTGATTTCCGGCATCTGCATGTTCTTCAACTGGGGCTTCGGTCTCATCGCCGGCGCCCTGCTGGCGAAGGAAATCGCGCGCCGGGTGAAGGTGGACTACCGCCTGATCATCGCTTCCTCCTACTCCGCCTTCTCCATATGGCACGGCGGCATTTCCGGCTCGATTCCTCTGTCGGTTGCCGGACCGGGCGTGGTTGAGAAGATGTCCGGCGGCCTGCTCCACGGCGTGATCCCGGTCACCGAGACGATCTTCCACCCGATGAACCTGATCATCGAAGGGGTGATGCTCGTCGCCATCGCCCTGGTCTGCGCGGCGATGCATCCGGATGAAGAGAATACCGTTCTGGTCGATCCCTCTCTTCTCGCTACCGAGGAAGAGAAGGTTCACCCCAAGAAGGTGCCTGCCGACAGCATCGAGCAGAGCAAGATCATCTGGGGCCTTCTCTGCATCATGTGCTTCGCGTATATCGTCTACAATTTCGCGAAGTACGGCTTCAACCTCAGCCTGAACTCCGTGAACTTCATCTTCCTTAGCGTCGGACTGCTGCTGCACGGAAACCTGCGCAACTACGTCGATGCGATCGTCGAGAACGCCAAGGGTTCCGCCAGCATCATCATCCAGTTCCCCTTCTATGCCGGCATCATGGGCATCATGATCAGCCATGCCCCGGGCGGCCAGTCTCTTGCCCAGATGATCTCCAACTTCTTCGTCTCGATCTCCACGCCCAACACCTATCCCCTGTTCACGTATCTTTCCGCCGGTATCGTCAACTTCTTCGTTCCGTCCGGCGGCGGGCAGTGGGCGGTTCAGGGCCCGATCGTGATGCCCGGCGCTTTCCACGTCGGCGCCAGCGCCGCGCTCTCCGCACAGGCTCTCGCCTACGGCGATGCCTGGACCAACATGATCCAGCCCTTCTGGGCGCTGCCTGCCCTGGGTGTTGCCGGCCTTTCCGCCCGCGACATCATGGGCTACTGCATCATCGTCCTGATCGTGTGTGCGATCGTCACCATTCCTGGGCTTTACCTCTGGGCCATCCTCTTCTGATGGCTGGTACGCCTTGTCGAGTAGCAGTGAATAGAAACGGACGCTTGGAGCCATAGACTTTCGGAAGAATCCACAGTCTGCCGTCGGGGAGAACGGAGTCTTCCGAAAGTTCTGATCCAGCAGGCTCTTCAGTTCCGGGATGGGTGGCGGCCCCCTGCCCTCTACCCGGCCTCCCCGCCCCCTCTCCCCGGGGGGCGGGGTCCCGCCCCGAATTCCGGCGGGTAATCGCATGATCCCGGAACGGGCGTCGGTGCCGCCCCCCATATCCCAGGAGGGGGGCGGTTCCGCCGCTCCTTCATTAGGCAATTTTCCAACCCAGACGATCATGACTAAGCATGAGGAAATAAATCAGATGAGTGAGCAAGATCGAGAGACGCATCCGTTGGATTCGATATTCCGTCCGCGGAGCGTGGCG
>JAQAZG010000022.1:1284-2603 GCA_027864655.1 Oleispirillum naphthae | reverse complement strand
AATGACGAACAAGGTCATATCCTACGAAGGGGCGGTGGGCCTCATTCCGGACGGCGCGGTTGTGATGATCGGCGGTTTTCTGGGGGTTGGCACGCCGCATGGCCTGGTGGCGGAACTGGTTCGCCAGGGCAAGCGCGACCTCACGGTGATCGCCAACGACACGGCGTTTCCGGACAACGGCATCGGCAAGCTGATCGACGCGAAGCTGGTGAAGAAGGTGATCGCGAGCCACATCGGGACCAACCCGGAAACCCAGCGGCAGATGATCGCGGGGGAGCTCGAGGTGGATCTGGTTCCGCAGGGCACTCTGGCGGAGCGGATTCGCGCGGCGGGTTTCGGCCTGGGCGCGGTGATCACCCCGACCGGGGTCGGCACGATTGCGGCCGAGGGCAAGCGGACGATCGAGATCGGCGGCAAGACCTACCTGGTGGAGATGCCGCTTGCGGCGGACTTCGCGCTGATCCGGGCGAAGCGCGCGGACTACACCGGCAACCTCGAATACGCGTTCACCTCGCGGAACTTCAATCCGCTGATGGCGTACGCCGCGGACGTGGTGATCGCGGAGGCGGAGGACGTGGTGCCGGTGGGAGCGATCTCTCCGGACACGGTGATCACGCCGTACGTGGTGGTGGATCACCTGGTGGCGAAGGGAGGGTGCTGAGATGGACGCGAAAGAACTGATCGCCCGGCGGGTTGCGCTGGAGCTCAAGGACGGCGAACTGGTCAATCTCGGCATCGGGCTTCCGACGCTGGCGGTGAACTACCTGTCGCCCGATGTGCATGTATCCTTCCAGGCGGAGAACGGGATCGTCGGGTTTTCGGCGCTGCCGGAGGGGATGCCGCCGCTGGCCGACCTCACCGACGCGGGGGCGACGCCGATCGGCGCGCTGCCCGGGGCCTGCGCCTTCGATTCCTGCGTGTCCTTCGGGCTGATCCGCGGCGGGCATCTTGCCGCGACGGTTCTCGGCGGGCTGCAGGTGGACGAGGCGGGTCAACTCGCCAACTGGGTGGTTCCCGGCAAGATGGTGCCCGGCATGGGCGGGGCGATGGACCTGGTGACCGGGGCGAAGCGGGTGATCGTGGCGATGACCCACACCGCCAAGGGCGCGCCGAAGATCCTCAAGAAGTGCAGCCTGCCGCTGACCTCGGTGCGTCGGGTCGATCTGATCGTCACCGAGCTTGCGGTGATCGAGCCCACCGAGGAGGGCCTGGTGCTCAAGGAGACCGCCCCCGGCGTCTCCGTCGCCGACGTGATCGCCGCGACCGAGGCCAAGCTCATCGTCCCGGGCGACGTCCCGGTGATGCCGATCAGCGTCTGA
>JAQAZG010000022.1:0-1184 GCA_027864655.1 Oleispirillum naphthae | reverse complement strand
GGAAAAGGAATCATCATGACTGAGATCGTCATCGCGGGCGCGGCCCGCACGCCCATCGGCACCTTCAACGGGGCGCTTTCCACGGTGCCCGCCCACCAGCTCGGCAAGATCGCGATCGTCGAGGCGCTGTTGCGCGCCAAGACCCCGCTGGAAGCGGTGGACGAGGTCCTCTTCGGGCAGGTCCTCACCGCCGGGGTGGGGCAGAACCCGGCGCGCCAGGCGGCGATCCTCGCGGGGATCCCGCAGGAGAGGACCGCGGTCACGATCAACCAGGTGTGCGGCTCCGGCCTGCGCACCGTGGCCCTGGGCTCCCAGGCGATCCGTCTCGGCGACGCCGAGGTGATGGTGGTGGGCGGCGAGGAGAACATGAGCCTCGCGCCGCACTGCATCCACCTGCGCGGCGGCGTGCGCATGGGCGGGGCGGAACTGGTGGATACGATGATCCGCGACGGCCTGTGGGACATCTTCAACGGCTACCACATGGGCCTGACCGCGGAGAACATCGCGAAGAAGTGGAACCTCAGCCGCGAGGCGCAGGACGCCTTCGCCCTGGCCTCGCAGCAGAAGGCCGAGGCGGCGATCAAGGCCGGGCGGTTCAAGGACGAGATCGTTCCGGTGACGATCTCCACGCGCAAGGGCGACGTGGTGTTCGACACCGACGAGCATCCGAAGTTCGGCACCACCGCGGAAAGCCTCGCCAAGCTGCGCCCGGCCTTCGCCAAGGACGGCACGGTGACCGCGGGCAGCGCCTCGGGGATCAACGACGGCGCCGCGGCGCTGGTGCTGATGAGCGCGGAAAACGCGGCGAAGCGCGGGGTTGCGCCTCTGGCGCGGATCGTCTCGTGGGCGACCGCGGGAGTGGACCCGGCGATCATGGGCACCGGGCCGATCCCGGCGAGCCGCAAGGCGCTGGCCAAGGCGGGCTGGACGGTGGACGACCTCGACCTGATCGAGGCCAACGAGGCGTTCGCCGCGCAGGCGCTTTCGGTCAACCACGACCTCGGCTGGGATACCGCCAAGGTCAACGTCAACGGCGGGGCGATCGCCCTCGGTCACCCGGTGGGCGCTTCCGGCGCGCGCATTCTCGTCACCCTGCTCTACGAGATGCGCCGCCGCAACGCCAAGAAGGGCCTCGCCACCCTGTGCATCGGCGGCGGCATGGGCGTCGCAATGTGCGTCGAAGC
>JAQAZG010000021.1:1186-2816 GCA_027864655.1 Oleispirillum naphthae | reverse complement strand
GTAAGCGTCGTCTGACGGCTACGGATTGGGCTTGAGCTTTCCTCGGCGTCGGTTTGCGAACTTGGCGAGGGCCTTGTGAATTTTGGTGGCATCAACGGCGCCGGGATCGAAGCCCGGTCCATGCCACGCGATCATTTCCTGATGATCCTCGTGGGACGGATCGGCGATCGCCTCGAGGAAGTGAGCGTAGCCGCAAGGGCCGCCGCACTCCTCGGGCGGGCATGCGCCGACGGCATCGAGGAGGCAGGGATAGGTCGCGCTGGGATCGGCTTCGGCGAGGGCTTCGAGCTTGACGGTGTGGCGCCAGTCGTCGCCGAAGTCGTAGACGTATTGGAAGACCTTGGCGCGTTTCAGGTGGATCAGCAACTCGGCCAGGGTGGCGGTTTTGGCGGCACGGGTCGCGTCGTCGGACCAGTCCGGGTCGAGCTCGCCCCAGGAGAGGTTGCGGCCGACGTGGAAGGCGTAGAGGTGGGCGTTCTCCCATCCCATGGCGATCTGGATGACGGCATGCAGGTCGGCCAGGGAGATCCCCACCGGCACTTCGATCCGGCGTAGGATTTCGGGATCGACGTCGTCGAGGCGGATGCTCAGGCGGGCGATGTCGGGCATGGGACGAAGCTCCAGGGCAGCAACTCACCGATCCGGTTGATCGGGTGTTCGGCGATCCGTCCGAGAACATCGCGCAGATAGGCTTCCGGGTCGAGGCCGTTGAGCTTGGCGGTTTCGACCAGGGTGTAGATGGCGGCGGCGCGTTCGCCGCCCGCGTCCGAACCGGCGAAGATCCAGTTCTTGCGCCCCAGGGTGAGCGGGCGGATGGCGCGCTCGGCGGCATTGTTGCTCATGTCGAGGCGTCCGTCGTCGACGTAGCGGGTCAGTGCCGCCCATCGGGAACGCGCGTAGCGAATGGCGGAGGCCAACTCGCTTTTGCCGGAGATTTTGGTCAGCGCCGCATCCATGAAGGTCGCCAGTTCGACGATCAGAGGCCCGGCCCGATCCTGGCGAACCCGCCGTCGCTCATCGGGAGGTTTGCCGCCGACCTCCCGCTCGATGGCGAACAGTGCGCCGATCCGGTCCAGAGCTTCCGCCGCCAAAGGCGATGTAGTGGCCAGATGAACGTCGTGGAACTTGCGCCGCACATGCGCCCAGCACGCCACCTCGACGGCAGCGGCGGGGCGGCCCGCATCCTCCGCATACAGCGGACCGAACCCGGCGTAGCCATCGGCTTGAAGGAAGCCCCTGAAGCTGGCGAGGTGGGCGCGGGGATGCTCTCCCTTGCGGTCGGGACTGTAGCGGTAGAACACCGCGGGCGGCTCTCGCCCGCCATGGGGGCGTTCGTCCCGCAGATACGCCCACAGCCGCCCGGTCTTGGTCTTGCCTGCGCCCGGCGCCAGCACCGGAACCGGCGTGTCGTCGGCATGCAGGCGTTCCGCCGCCAGAACGTGCCTTTCCACCGCATCGACCAGAGGCCGCAGCAACCCGGCGGTCTTGCCGACCCAGTCGGCCAGCGTGGCGCGCTCGAGGTGGACGCCGTCGCGGGCATAGATGCCGGATTGCCGATAGAGCGGCAGGTGGTCGCAGTATTTTGAGACCAGAACATGGGCCAGCAGCCCCGCCCCGGGCTGTCCGCGCA
>JAQAZG010000021.1:0-1086 GCA_027864655.1 Oleispirillum naphthae | reverse complement strand
TGCTCGATCTGGCGCGTCAGCTTCTCGGACGAGCGGCCGAACTGCTGATGCCGCAGACGCGCCAATTGCACCTTCAGCGTCTCGATCTCCAGCGCCTTGGCGACCAGACCGGCCTCGGCCGCCGCCAATCGTCCGCTTAGATCGGCGATGATCCGATGTAGCGTCTCGGGGTCGTTCGGGGAGTGGGCGGCGGGATCAGGCATGCCGCCATTATACCCGACGCGGCGCAATCAAGCCATTGATTCGCATCGCCTAATGGATATTCCTCAGCCCGCCGACACCGGCTGCCAGGTCCGCGACGGCATCCGCCAGTCGATCCCCTCCAGCAGCATCGAAAACTGCGCGGGCGTCAACGTCACCGATCCCTCGCGCGTCATCGGCCACACGAACCGACCCTTCTCCAGCCGCTTCGCGAACAGGCAGAAGCCTTGGCCATCCCAGAACAAGACCTTCACCAGATCGCCCCGGCGCCCACGGAAAATGAAGAAGTGCCCCGAAAATGGATCCTGCCGAAGAACCGTCTGCGCCAGCATCGCCAACCCGTCGAAGCCCTTACGCATGTCCGTCACACCCATCGCCAGATGGATGCGCACGCCCGCCGGGACCCCGATCATCCCTCGACCGCCGCAACCAACCGCCGCAGACGCGATGCCGCGATGTCTTCCGCCACCACCAACCGCCGACCGTTCGATAGAAACACCTCGACGAATGCCCGGCGCTCCGGCCCGCTTGGAGGTGATACGGTCGGCGCGGCATCGAAGGGCGCAACCGTCACCGGCACGAATGTCGCAGCAGGCAAACCCGGTCGGCAATCCTCCGTACCAAAACGCCGACGCCAGCGACCGATCACACTCGCGTGAATCCCGTAGCGACGCCCAACCTTCGCAAGCGACGTATCCCCCTCGCCAATCTCCAACACGATCCGCCGCTTCTCCGCCTCGGACCAACGCCGACGACGCCCAACCCCGCCCTCACTACATTCGTAGACCATAAGCACCTCTGCCCGAATTGACCTCTCGCCGTAGCAACAGGTCATTCACGCAGGGCACGCCATCCCCCGCAAGGCAGCCATCAGATGACGCTTAC
>JAQAZG010000020.1:0-2500 GCA_027864655.1 Oleispirillum naphthae | reverse complement strand
CAGGGCGTTCAGTTCGTGGGATTAGACCCGAAACCGGGTGATCTAGCCATGGGCAGGTTGAAGGTGCGGTAACACGCACTGGAGGACCGAACTCACGTCTGTTGAAAAAGACGGGGATGACCTGTGGCTAGGGGTGAAAGGCTAATCAAACTCGGAAATAGCTGGTTCTCCGCGAAAACTATTTAGGTAGTACGTCGCGCGATTACCCACGGGGGTAGAGCACTGGATGGGCTAGGGGGACGCGAGTCTTACCAAACCTAACCAAACTCCGAATACCGTGGAGTACAGCGCGGCAGACAGACTCCGGGTGCTAAGGTCCGGGGTCGAGAGGGAAACAGCCCAGACCGCCAGCTAAGGTCCCCAAGTCATGGCTAAGTGGGAAAGGATGTGGGAAGGCCACAACAACCAGGAGGTTGGCTTAGAAGCAGCCATCCTTTAAAGAAAGCGTAATAGCTCACTGGTCTAAGAGCCGTCCTGCGCCGAAGATGTACCGGGGCTGAAGCCATGCACCGAAGCTGCGGGTTCGATCTTTTGATCGAGCGGTAGCGGAGCGTTCCGTAGGCCTGCGAAGGTGAACCGTGAGGTTTGCTGGAGGTATCGGAAGCGAGAATGCTGACATGAGTAGCGATAAACAGTGTGAGAAACACTGTCGCCGAAAGTCCAAGGGTTCCTGCGCAAGGTTAATCCGCGCAGGGTGAGCCGGCCCCTAAGGCGAGGGCGAAAGCCGTAGTCGATGGGAACCAGGTTAATATTCCTGGGCCTGCTGGAGGTGACGTCTCCCGTAAGTTGTCTGATCTTAACGGATTGATCGGGCAGCGAAGGGGGGCCTGGAAATAGCCCCAGCGTATAGACCGTACCCGAAACCGACACAGGTGGACTGGTAGAGTATACCCAGGCGCTTGAGAGAACGATGTTGAAGGAACTAGGCAAATTGCCCCCGTAACTTCGGGAGAAGGGGGCCTCGTTGGTGGGCAACCATCGGCGAGGGGCACAGACCAGGGGGTAGCGACTGTTTACTAAAAACACAGGGCTCTGCGAAGTCGCAAGACGACGTATAGGGTCCGACGCCTGCCCGGTGCCGGAAGGTTAAGAGGAGGGGTGCAAGCTCTGAATTGAAGCCCCGGTAAACGGCGGCCGTAACTATAACGGTCCTAAGGTAGCGAAATTCCTTGTCGGGTAAGTTCCGACCTGCACGAATGGCGTAACGACTTCCCCACTGTCTCCAACATCGACTCAGCGAAATTGAATTCTCCGTGAAGATGCGGAGTTCCCACGGTCAGACGGAAAGACCCCATGCACCTTTACTATAGCTTCGCAGTGGTATTAGGAATTGAATGTGTAGGATAGGTGGGAGGCTATGAAACCGGGGCGCCAGTTCCGGTGGAGCCAACCTTGAAATACCACCCTTTTGGTTCCTGATATCTAACCGCGGCCCGTGAACCCGGGTCCGGGACCCTGCGTGGTGGGTAGTTTGACTGGGGCGGTCGCCTCCCAAAGAGTAACGGAGGCGCGCGATGGTGAGCTCAAGCTGGTCGGAAATCAGCTGATGAGTGCAATGGCATAAGCTCGCCTGACTGCGACACCGACGGGTGGAGCAGAGACGAAAGTCGGTCATAGTGATCCGGTGGTCCCGCGTGGAAGGGCCATCGCTCAACGGATAAAAGGTACGCTGGGGATAACAGGCTGATCTCCCCCAAGAGTCCACATCGACGGGGAGGTTTGGCACCTCGATGTCGGCTCATCACATCCTGGGGCTGGAGCAGGTCCCAAGGGTTCGGCTGTTCGCCGATTAAAGTGGTACGTGAGCTGGGTTTAGAACGTCGTGAGACAGTTCGGTCCCTATCTGCCGTGGGTGTAGGATACTTGAGAGGAGCTGTCCCTAGTACGAGAGGACCGGGATGGACGTACCTCTGGTGTACCTGTTGTCGCGCCAGCGGCACCGCAGGGTAGCTAAGTACGGACGGGATAACCGCTGAAAGCATCTAAGCGGGAAGCCTCCCTCAAAACCAGGTATCCCTATCAGAGCCGTGGAAGACCACCACGTTGATAGGCCGGGTGTGAAAGCGCGGTGACGCGTGCAGCTAACCGGTACTAATTGCTCGATAGGCTTCACTCTCCTCCTGGTAGAAACAAGCCCGGCCGGGCTTGCCTTTCCAAGGAACGATCAGACACGAAAAGCCCTGAGTTTGGATGGCCTGGTGGTTATGGCCGGCGTGCCCCACCCGATCCCATCCCGAACTCGACCGTGAAACCGCCGCGCGCTGATGGTACTGCATCTTAAGGTGTGGGAGAGTAAGTCGCTGCCAGGCCTTCCAAGCCCAGGGCTCGAAACACCAGACACGCCAATCCTCTCTTCCAATCCAAACCAAAACGCCCGAAGCCAAAAGCCCAGGGCGTTTATCATTCGACACCACACCTTGACGCGGGGTGGAGCAGCCCGGTAGCTCGTCAGGCTCATAACCTGAAGGTCAGAGGTTCAAATCCTCTCCCCGCAACCAAA
>JAQAZG010000002.1 GCA_027864655.1 Oleispirillum naphthae | reverse complement strand
TGCTCGACGTAAACCCGCTTCACCCGACGGCCCTCCGCGCCGGTCTGGTGCGTCACCAGGGTGTGACCCAGCATCTGTTCCGCGGTCGCTTTCACCTCGTGCGGCGAACGCGCCAAACGCACCCCCCCGCCGCTGCCCGCCGCCGCTTCCTGAAAACGCCCCTTGCCGCGCCCGCCCGCATGAATCTGCGACTTCACAACCCAAACCGGCCCGCCCAGACGCTCCGCAACCGTGAACGCGTCAACCTTCGAATGCGCGATCCCGCCGTCCAGAACATCGACCCCGTAACCCTTCAATAACTGCTTCGCCTGATACTCGTGTATGTTCATCTAACCGCTCTTTCCTTAATCAATGCCGCCTCGCAGCATCCCGGCAGGCTCTCTTTACTGCCCAGGACACGCCGCGCCTTCCATACGAACTCTTTTGAAAGACCATCCATCTCCCTACCGAACAAATTCCATCTGTAATCCATGGAATTCAATATATATACCTAAAGTATATACAATCACAAAAGCATATATCCGGAAAAATGTTGGTTCATTTTTGATATAACGGCAAGATATACAGATTTAATACTTACTATATTCTATTTTTATCAGATAAAATCGTCCTGCATTCCTCTCCGCGCCCCATTGGCACGCCTCCCTTTTTTGTTTTTCTAGACATAAAGGCATAAAGCAACTTTCATGCCAGCGATTTTCGCCACTTTCTTTCGGGAAATTTATCCCGCCCCCGCGATGAATGTTCAGAAAATGTAAATTTTGCGAAAATATGTTCACTTATTAAACAATTTAGCGGCCAGCCCATAGCGACACCTGTCTCCGCATCGGCACCTCGGCAAACAAAGGGGATATAGGGATCGGACCGCCCACCCAGGCGCCCACCCAGGGGTGGTGCGCCAGTCACTCCCAGCACACTCTTTCGACCACAAATATATGACCGCAGTCATAAGCAATAGCATAATGACCATAGTCATTATAATCGATAGCGTCAATGCCTTTATCGTCTAGCCGGTCACCCCCGCCAGGATCGTCCGGCGGATGCCAGCCGTTTCCGCCCCGCTTGAACGAGGCGAAACCGCGTCTTGCAGAGTTTTTATAAAATTATATATATATCAATTAATTATTGTAATTCTCATGCCGTGCGCCACGCCATCCTGACGGCCTGCGCACACGCCTTCAACCGCCTTCGACCCCCCAACTCCAAGACACCCGAAAACATGCCTGCTTCCAGCATAAAAATGGCTTTGGTCATTTTATGAAATAAATTGACTTCAGTCATTTTTATGGAGAGTTCCGCATCTTGTTGCGCTGTTTGGCGTCAGAGGTCCGGGCATCCTTCATGGTATGGCCTCCTTAAGGCAGGGCCAAGCGTGCCCGGCGATTTTGCGGACGGCTGCGAAGAGGAAGGGCTGGACGGCGCTGCGGTAACGAACGACCACGTCCTCGACGATCCCTCGTGAGCAATGCGCAGCAGGACTTGAGGGGGCGACCGTGACGCCCGGCCTCCCCGCGGAGGCATTCTCGGCGATTCGGACTAGCCGCCGTCGAGTTGCGGATTTGAGTCCGCCATAAACCTCTCTTGCATCCGACACCCCCGCTCCTCTAGCGCGGAGAATGGCGGTGCGGCATCGACGGAAAAGCGCCGATTCCCGACGTCTCCACCTCGCTTTGCGCCGCGCGCCAAATGCAGAACCGCCGGAAAGCGGCGGCTTTCCGGCGGTTTTATCTGCATCGCGGGATTTTCGGACAGTCGCCGCGACTAATGGCGGAGGGACCGGGACATTCCGACTCCCCCGCCCCAACCCCGCAGAAGCCTTGATTTCCGCCATATTCAAGGACATAACGTGTGGGGGAAACGTGTGGGGGAAACCGCGAGAATGTACCTGGAGAAACGCCGGAAGCGGTGGTACGCGATCCACGAAATCCCGGAGGACGTGAGGAAGGCGCTCGGCTGCGGCAAGCGGTTCTTCAAGAGCCTGGAGACCGAGGACAAGACGATGGCGAAGCGCCGCGCCGCGCTTCTCGAAGTCCGCTGGCTCCACGAGATCGAAACAGCCCGCAAGGGCGGAACGCTGGATCATGTCGAGAGGGACGCGCTCTACTGGCGCAAGGTGCTGGCGGACACCCCCGAAGACCAGCGCGAGATCGTCATCGGCCTGATCGCGGATGAAGCACAAGACCGAGTTGAAGCAGTCCTGGACCGCGAAGGCATCGTCGATGAACGCGACCCTCGGGCGGCAGACCTGCCCGTATACGACGAAGCCGGACGCTTCTTCGGCATCGCCACCGGCAAGATCGTCCGCCTCACGGAACACCTGGACGAGTGGCTCGCCACGCTGGACAACGAGGCGAAGACCAAAGACATGAAGCGGTCCACCATCCAGCGGTTCGCCGAGAAGTTCCCCTACATCACCGACGTTCGCGGCAAGGAAGTCCAGCGATGGGTAAACGCCCTTGCCACCGAGGAGGAGAAGAAGGCGAAGACGATCCGCCGCATCCTGTCAGAACTTCGCGGCTACTGGGCCTATCTCGTCTCCATCGAAGTCGTGCAGAGCGATCACCAGCCGTTCATCCAACTCCAACTACCGAAGGCCAACGGGAGCAAGGTCGGTTCGGAGTCCTGGGTTCCGTTCACCCCTGCCGACGTCATCCACCTCCTCCAGGCAGCCGAGGCCCGGAAGGATGACACCCTCGCGGACCTGATCCGCATCGCCATGTGGACCGGGGGACGCATCGAAAGCCTGTGTGCCCTCAAGGTGAATGAGGTCGGAGACGGCTTCTTCGACATCCTGCACGACAAGTCCGAGGCTGGACGGCGAACGGTCCCGATCCACTCCAAGCTCAAGCCGACGATGGACCGCCTCCTGAAGAACGCGAAGGCGGACGGCTACGTTCTGCCGGGCCTGACCGAGAACAAGTACGGGGACCGCTCCGATGCCATCGGCAAGCGTTTCGGTCGCCTCAAGACCACCCTCGGCTTCACCGAGCAGCACGTCTTCCACTCGATCCGCAAGACCGTAGCAACCCTGCTGGAGAACGCAGGTGTCCCCGAGAACGTGGCGGCGGACATCATCGGCCACGACAAACCAACGATGACCTACGGCCTCTATTCAGGTGGTGCGAGCTTGGAGGTCAAGCGGGATGCTTTGGAGAAGATCAGCTATCCTTCTCCTGGGTAGCATAATACAAATCGTCACCTTTCCATGCGGGGGCCACCCATTCTTCGGGTGCCGTTTCCCCCCTGACCACGAGGCCATTGTGCCCTCCAACCTTTTCGTAGAAGGCATTTCCCAACGCATTCGCAATCCACCCTAAATGTGCATCCATACCAGCACACTCGACTGTGTAAATCGCCTCCGCCTTGGAATCACACCAGATGCTGATAATCGAGTCACGCCACACCTCGTTACTCACAGCATCCAACGCCTTGACCATAGCCCGTATTTCTTTGAATTTATTGTACCTACTGGAAATAGTAGTTCCACCGTACACAAATTCATCCAACTTAAACTCTGGAACCTTTTCGTCATCGATCATTTACGCCTCCTTGTCAGGACAGATGCTTAAAGGCCGCCACCAGCACTGAAACCACGGTCACACAAGACGCGATCAGCTGCCAGCCATCGCTGCTTCGACTTTCCGAAGGATTTCCCGACGCTCATCCTTGGCTTTCGCCAGGAATTCCTGGTACCGACCTTTATCCGGGTTGTTGGCGACCCGCTTCGCAAGAGCCGCGACATCGACATTTTCGTCAAACGGCTGGGAAAGGTCGATCCCCAGAGAAGTCAGCGGGGTTTCCCCGACGCCCGATTGGTAATCCGCCAACATCGCGGCACACGCAGCTATAGCCTCCCGACGCCCCCTATCCCCCTCGACCCTGATTTCTGCCAACAATGCCTCAAGGATCGTCTCCTTTGGATGGGGAAGTTCCGAAACATCCCGAATCTCATCCCCCGTTGGGTTGGCCTCTATGTAACTGGCGTACTCGTTGATGATTCGTGCTGTCCGTTCCTCCGGGCTTTCGGCCTGCCGGGCAGCGGGTTGGCTGTTCCCGGCCTTGGGCGCAATGAACCGGAACCATGCGTCATTCGCGTCCTTCTCGGTCATGCCCTCAGAGACCATCCGCGCCACGAACGTCACCCGCATCTTGTTCTCTTGGAACCCCTTGGCTAGCCACTTGCAGACACCACTCACTGCGAACGCGATCCCGGCGTCTTTCCATGAACCATCGAATCCAATCGCCCGCACGGCATAATAGAGGGCTCCAGCCCCCGCGATCATCCAACCCCAACCCGTAATTCCAGCCGCCAGTTCCAGCAGCACCAGCTTCTGCTTCGTCGTCATCCCCACCCCTCCACTTTCGCGTTTTGTTTTAGGCAGATACGCACTGATAAGTAGCTTCCGACAAATACCACTGCTGCTCCCCCTGCGCCAAGCAGACTTGCCACGACATTTTCAGAGCAAAAATCTGAGCGGCCTATCGTCATAGGCTGGTGGGCCGTTTCCCCCCGTACTGGGGGCCGCTTCCTCCCCAGGGACAGCCGTTCAAAATTCTCCTGCGATCTACCAGACACACGACAGAGGCCAGCCGCGACAGGCTGGGGGATGGCCGCGTCATGCGGCCTGCGTCTCCCACTTGACAGCCCGACTCCCTGCTGTGTTACGCTCTAGTCAACGCTCATTGCAGCATGTAACAGATCAGGGCAGCCACCATGAAACGCTTCGTCGCCTACTACCGCGTCAGCACCGCCAAGCAGGGACACTCGGGCCTCGGGCTTGAGGCCCAGCAGCAGGCCGTCAGGCAGTATCTCAATGGCGGAGCCTGGGAACTGGTCGGGGAGTTCACCGAGGTTGAGAGCGGCAAGAAGAACGACCGCCCCCAGCTTGCCGCAGCCCTGGCAGCTTGTCGGAGGTTCAAGGCAACCCTGGTCATCGCCAAGCTCGACCGGCTGGCCCGTAACGTCGCCTTCATCGCCAACCTCATGGAGGCAGGGACGGACTTCGTCGCGGTGGACATGCCCGAGGCGAACAAGCTGGTCCTCCACATCATGGCAGCCATGGCCCAGCACGAACGGGAAGCCATCAGTGCCAGGACCAAGGCAGCCCTGGCAGCAGCCAAGGCCCGAGGGACCAAGCTCGGGGGCTTCCGTGGGGTGAAGGTCAACCAAGCGATGGGTGCTCAGGCGAACGCTGAGAGGGCCAGGGAGTGGGCACAGGGGGAGATCGGGCAAGAGGTTGCCGACATGAAGGCGCGGGGCTGGAGCCTCTGGGAGATCGCCCACCACCTGAATGACCTGGGGGTAAAGACCCGACGCGGCGGCGAATGGCAGGCAACGACGGTCAAGCGGGTGCTGGACAAGGTCGCTGAGGCGGGTTGAGGGGAGGGCCTGGAGAAAAAACTTCAGGCCCGGTTTCGTGAGTCTGGTCAACAGGTTCGAGGAAAACTTATCCACTGGTGGATTGATTCTATTGATTTTTCTGTTGACGCTGGATTCCCCGAGGACTCATAAGCGTAGCCCTCTTCACCAGCCTCAGAGGGACCATCTCCATGAACATCAAGATTGGCAGCTTCATCCTCGAAACCTACAGCAACGGCATCTTCCTCCGCCTCCCACTCATCGGGCAGGCGTTCATCAGCCGTGATCCTGGGTTCCGTGCCTGGGATTCCTGGTCCGCGCTTAGGGCTAGTGGGGAGGTCCGCTGAGGGGACGTGCCAGGACTCCGCCAGGGAGTCGCTGAGGAGCCATCAACGACAGGCCGGTGGGGGTGACAGCCACCGGCTTTGTTGCGTCTGGAGGGGTGCGGGAGGGGGTTCGGTTGCACCATAGCATATGGGGCACGGCTGAGGGGGTGAGAGGGCTGGAATAGGTTGTACTTACGATAGCCTATTTCACAGTTTCTGTGTGTTATATATCGGTTTTCGCCGACACCCTGGTCCCCGTTGCGGCCACCGAAGACGGCAAGGCGTACCTCTCGCCCCGTGCGATCTGCGACAGCCTCGGGATCGACTGGCCGACGCAGCGGGTCAAGATCAAGGAAGACCCGGTGCTTTCGGTAGGTGTGGTGGAAATCCCCATGCCTTCGGCTGGTGGCCCTCAGCGGACCATGATGCTCAACAAGGAGATGGTCCCCGGCTGGCTCTTCACGATCAAGAAGGTTCACCCGGATATCCAGGCCAAGCTGAACCGCTTCCGCCTGGAGTGCTTCGTCGCGTTGGATACGTGGTTCAACAAGGGACTGCGGAAGAACGAGGCCGTGATGGTGTTGGTTGCCTACATTCCCATCCCGAAATCGCGTTCCATTTCACGCTCTTTTGCTCGGACAAGGGCATTGAACTTAGCTTCAGCCTCAGCTTGCGAGGGGAAGGAACCGTAAAGACGTGAGGTTGCATCCATGGCCTGGACCTCGAAATGTGTCTCTCCGTCCTTCTGGACCTGAACCAACGAGTACCCCCTACGGGTTTTGATGACCGTCCGCTCTTCCAAAATGGCCTCCTTGGGATTGAACACCTCTGAAAACCCTATTCTTTCAGCGGATTGCCGTCAACGCGCTCTCGCCCTCGAAGTCACTGTCGATGCGAGCAGCAATCTTCAGGGCGTACTCAGCGTCGTCCTGGGTGAAGGCAGGGAGGTTGGAGGCGGCGGAGGGTTTGGTGGTGGGGCGCTCACGGGTCGCGTCGAGGAATGCGCGGATGCCACCGTCAAAAAGGTGGAGGTCCACCGTTTTCGACCGCTTGGCGACCTGCATGTACTCCTTGGCCGTGTCGTACTTAACGCGGGTGTTGGCCTCGACCCAGTCCTTGAAGGTGCCATGAGGGCACTGCTTCTTGGCTTCGATCAGGAACTCGCCAGCACGACGTGCCCACTTCAGCATGGATGAAGTGGCTTCGAGGATGCTGCCGTGGGCGTAGTTGATGTCCCGCGCGAGGGCGTCGAGGGGGCGGGTGGTGAGGGCTTGGGTGACCAAGGTGGTTCTCCTGGCGATCCGGAAGGACGGCGCGTACATCATGGGTGAGGAGAAGGTGGCGACCGGCGAGTAATCGTTCCAATCAATGATATCGGGGATATCAATCGGCTCCGTATTAGGTTGCGCTTACGACAGAGGAGAACCGTTTTTTGCGGTTAGCCCCGTCCCCTGGTGGCTGTGGTGGGCCACCTCGGTGACGTTCTGACAGTGGTTGTGGTTCCTTTCAGTGGTGGCGGGCGGGGCTTCTTCGGAGGCTTCGCCCGTTCCCCTTTTCGGGAACCGTAATCTCTCCCTCACCACCATCATCACCCCACAGCAAGGAACCCTATCCATGCCCAAGCTCTACGCGGCTCGGCAAGTGGCCTGCCGTAAACCCAAGCTCTTCCGCCTCGATCAGACCAACGAGGCCCGCCTGAGTGCCACCCTGGCCCGTTATGCCGGGATCATCGGCTCTGAAGTGTCCCTCTCGGTCCTCATCCCCCGCGCCCTGATGGCGCTCAACGACGAACTGAACAGGACTGAGGAATACGAACCGGCAGCCGGTGAAGTCTCCATGCCGACGCTGGAGGCCCGCGAGAGGTTCATCCTCAGCACCCTCAGCCCGTCGTGAAGGGCCATCCCGCCCATGTGTGAACCCTCTACCACCACCCTCCTTGTTGCCTCCTTGGCCCTCTCTGCGGCCTCCATGGCGGCTGGGGTGGTTGGTCAGCAGAAGCAGGCCAAGGCCCAGGAACGGTACATCAAGGATTCCGCCGTAGCGGCCAACGGTGCGGCCCGCGAGAACTACGCTCAGATCAACCAGAACCTTGCCCAGAAGGAAGCTGTTGCCTCCCAGAAAATCCAGGAGGAGCAGAAGCGTCGGCTCCAGGCTCAGGGTACGGCAATCGCCACCAGTGACGCCTCAGGCCAGTCCTTCGACATGCTCCTGGACGACTACAGCCGACAGGAAGCGGGCTATCGAAGCACCGTTGAGCGGCAGCTGAAGTGGGACCAGGAGCAGGCTGAGATCGACAAGGAGGGCTACGAGGCCCAGGCGCAGAACCGGATTACCTCCGCGATTGGTTCCGGCGTCAAGCAGCCGGATTACCTTGGGGCTGGTCTCCAGGTTCTCAGCTCTGGCGTAGACGCCTACGGCTCCCTCTCCGAACCGAAGACCGACGCCAGCGGCAAGACCTACCGCGTCCTCAAGGACTAAGTCCAACACCCCTAAACCCACCGATGAAGGCCCTAGGCGTCCCCTGGGGCTTTCGTCGTTTTGTGGCTAAGGCCACCCACAAACCACATGTGAGAAAACGAATATGAGTGACAACTTCACCCCTATCACCATGAAAGACCTGGAGTCGGCGGTAGAACAGAACCCCTTCCTGGTCCCTGCGGATCAGGCAGCTGGTGAACCTGCCCAGACCACCACCCCGGTATCCGAGCAGAACCCCTTCCTGGTCCCGGTGGCCGAAGGGGAGCCCCCCGCCGAAGAACCCAATCCCTTCCTGATCCCCACCGAGGAAACCCCTTCCTTATCCGTGAACGTCTCCCCCGAAGCTCTGAATGCGTTATCCGACATGATGCCGGGTGACGCCTATATGAGCCTCGAACCCCTGGCAGAAGACCTTAATGCTGTGAAGGGTGGTATTGCAGGCGTCCGCAACGGTGCCGCCAACGCCATCACCCTCGGGGGTGAAATCGCCAACGCGGTCGGCATGAAGAAGCTGGGCCGGGGCCTCTCGAATGTGGCCGGTGCACTCCCGAAGATCGAGACCGACAAGAACGATCCCGAGCAGACCATTTCCGAGGAAATCTCCCGCTTCCTGCTTGGGGGTGGGGTCGCCACCCATCTTCTCAAGGGGTCTATCAAGGGCGAACTGAAGAGGAGCCTTGTAGCAGGGGCGGTCGGTGACATGGCCGTTTCCTCCGGCGAGGACAAGCGCCTGATGCAGTCCCTGGTCGAGGAGTTCCCGTTCCTCGACACACCGATTACCCACTACCTCGCCTCCGACGACAGCAGCGATGTGGAGGCCCGCTTCAAACAGGCCCTGGAAGGTATGCTGCTCTCCTCGACCGCTCATGGCGTCTTCACGATGGTGAAGCACCTCAAGGGCCGCATCGGGGAAGCCATCGGCAAGAAGATGGTTACCGAGCCGGTCACCGAAGAGCAGCTTGCCGAAGCCATTCACGGGACCAAGCCTGAAGCGAAGGTGGTGCAGGCCGAAGAGAAAGCTGACCCGATCCAGCAGGCTGAACCCCTCCGGGCCACTGATGATGTGGTGAAGGAAGCGGATGAGGCCCCAGCCAAGGGAGAGGCCACCACCGCCAAGGCCGAGCGGCCCAAGCTGGAAATCGATCCTGCCAAGCGGGAGATGTACTACGCCCGCATGAAGCAGATGTTCGACGCCAACGGGGACTTCTCCGGTGACGCCTCGGACCTGATCAGCGGGATGTTCAACACGAACACCATGACCTCCGCTGATGAGGTCAAGGCTGCCATGCGATCCCTGGAGCAGGTAGCCGGGGACTCCGTCAGCAAGATCACCGGGGGTGTTCAGTCCTTGCAAACCACAGAGAAGCTGGCGGAGGAACTGGCAGAGATGGCCGGGGCGAAGAATGCCCAGGGCGTCTTGAGCCCCCTTGCCGACCTTTCCGGGGACGCCAGCAAGATGGCTGCCCGGCTGGTTGCCGGTAAGCAGATGATGCAGTGGGCTGCCGACAAGGTCTATCGTCTGTCTCAGGTGGTGGATCAGCGTGGTGGCGCAGCTGCGGAGGCTGAGTTTCTCCAGGCCGTGGATGTCCTTCGGGAGATCACCGGCATCGTGAAGGGGGCTCAGACGGCTGCGGCTCGGATGACTTCTGCCGGGCGCATCAAGACGGGCGTTGCGGGCAACATCAACATGACCCCCGAGGAGCTTCTTCAGGTGGTTGATGGTGCTGGTGGTTCCGAGGCTGTCGGAGTGTTGGCCCGCCGGGTTCGCGCTGCTGGCCTCAACGGCAAGCCCAAGGACATCGTGAAGGTTCTCCACCAGAGCATCCTTGGGCGGGCCATCGACATCCACAATGAGGTCTGGATCAACGGCATCCTCGGTGGTGTGAAGACCAACCTCGTCAACATGGCCTCCAACATGGGGAACACCATCCTCCGCCCTGGGGAGAAGTGGATCGGTGGGCAAATCCTCAGCAAGACCGGGAAGGCCATGTCGGCACTCGGGAAGGCCACCGGAAAAGACCCGTGGATCGAGAATGGGCGGAAGCTATACCAGGAAGGGCAAGCCGCCTACGCCGAAGCCAGCGCCATGTACACCTACATGCGGATTGGCCTGATGGACACCTTCCACCTCGCGGGCCGTGCCGGTGAGATGGACATCTACGGTTCTGGCAAGTCGGCGCTGAAGGCCTTCAAGGAGGAGATGAGCATTATCGACCCGGCCATGAAGACCAACGAGTTCCAGAACTACGCCATCTCGCGTGGAGACGGCGCGGTCCTGGCAAACTGGGATAAGGCAATCCGTGGCGACCGAGATGCAGGGCTAAACCTCATCATCAACGGCCTCGGCAAGACGATCCGGCTTCCCAGCCGCTTCCTCATGGCCGAAGACGAGTTCTTCAAGCAGCTCAACGCCCGCGCTCACCTGTTCGGACAGGCCAACCGGGAGGCGACCTTGAGGGGCTTCAAGCAGGGGTCGGAGGAGTATGTTGACTTCGTAGAGGACTTCTTCGGCAAAGCGTTCGATCCGGAAACCGGAAGGCTCCTGGACGACCGTGCAAGGCAGTGGTCCCGTGAAGCCACCTTCACCCAAGACCTCCGGACGGATACGTGGTCCGGGAAGAAGAGCTTCTCCGAGACCATGTCTTCGGCTGCCAACAACCACCCTCTCCTGCGTGGAACCGTCCTCCCGTTCGTCCGCACCCCGGCGAACCTGATGCGGAACCTCTGGGATCACACGCCGGTCTTCGGACAGCTGCGCAAGCAGTTCTGGACGGACATCAGCCGTGGCTCCCCGGAGCAGAAGGCCATGGCTATCGGCAAGCTCACGACCGGGGCCGCGATGTGGTCCGGGGCTGCCATGCTGGCGGCTGAAGGTCACATTACGGGTGGTGGACCTCAGGGTGATTCTGCCCTTATGGCCGAGAAAAAGGGTACAGGCTGGGAACCCTACTCGATCAAGTGCAAAGATGGTTGGGTTCCGGTGTCGCGTCTCGATCCCTTCGGGTCGATCTTCGCTATTGCGGCTGACTTCGTGGAGATGTCGGGGCGTATCAGCCAGGAAACCCAAGACGAACTAGCGCTCAACATGACGGTCGGGTTAGCCGATGTGTTGGAGAAATACTCAACCGCTGCGGGGACCTCACTCATCAACAACGTCGTTCAGAAATCCTACCTCAAGGGCCTGATCGACACGTTCACCCTGTTCTCCCGCAACGCCGGACAGCTCACCACCGAAGAGCTTTACCGGAAGATGATCTACCAGCGGGTTGCCTCCTACATCCCGGCCTATGCCCAGACAGTCAACCAGGATGACGCATTCCGCGAGGTGCGCTCACTCCTTGACGCTGTGAAATCCCGTGTCCCCGGCCTATCCACCTCACTTCCCCCGAAGCGGGATGAACTGGGGGATGTGGTCACCCGTGATGGTGACTTCCTGGCCGGTGTCATCCACGAAAGTGCGGTCTGGCCGTTTGCCAAGTCCGACTACAAGAACGACCCGGTGCGGGACGAGATCGCCCGCCTCGGTGAACAGCTCGGTATCCCTGTGTTCCCCCGCCTCCCGAAGAAGGAAGGGAACCTGGACTACACCGAGATCACGAACACCGAGACGGGGCAGACGGTCTACGACCGCCTCATCGAACTGATGGGCACGACCACCCGCCACGGGCTGACCCTCAAGGAAGCCTTGGCTCGGGAAATCCAGAAGGCAGGTTACCAGCACTCCGGTGAGGGGAACACGGCCCTGCCGGTGTCCCGGAAGCTGGAGAGGCTGAGAGATGTCCGTAACCTGTACGTTGATCGGGCGTGGAAGGAGCTGAAGAGGGAGCCGGGGTTCAAGGGCTTCGTCGATGCTCAGAAGCAGCAGAGCCGTGATAAGCGGCGCGTGAACTTCCACGGCCTGGGGGCGCTTACCCGATTCCAGGATAACCCCTGATCCACCACCCCTTCAGTCCACCCTAAGCCCACCGATGAAGGCCCCAGGCATCCCCTGGGGTCTTCGTCGTTTCAACTACCACCATCACCAGCACCAGCAAAGGAACCACGCTCATGTGCGACCCCACCACCACCGACACCCCCGAAGACCTCAGCGCCCCCGTGACCATCCACACCGATGGAGCCTGTAGCGGCAATCCCGGCCCCGGAGGTTGGGCAGCCGTGCTGGAGAGGCCCAAGCTTCCCGAGGATGCCCCTGAGAGGAGCCTGGAACTCCACGGGGGTGATCCCTGGACCACGAACAACCGCATGGAACTGATGGCCCCCATCAAGGCCCTGGAGTGTCTGAAGGGCACAGGCAGGAACGCCCACATCATCACCGACAGCAAGTATGTCCTGAAGGGGATCACCGAGTGGCTCCCTGGCTGGAAGGCCAAGGGATGGAAGACCTCAGCCGGGAAGCCTGTGCTGAATGCCGACCTCTGGGAACGGCTGGAGGCAGCGGTAGGGAAGCATCAGGTGTCTTGGGAGTGGACCAAGGGCCACGATGGGAACCCTGGGAATGAACGTGCGGATGTGCTGGCCCGTCAGGAGGTGACCCGGCTTCAGCGATGGGGAAATCAGCCTTGGAGGAACACCCACTGATGGACACCTCCACCACGAAGACCAAGGAACTCCTCGTTGAGGCTCTGGTCCTGGACCCGAAGCTCCAATTCCGCGCTGTCATGAACGACTGGCAGGTGGACAAGCTGGCAGCCGCCTACGACAGCGGGAAGAAAATCCCTCCCATCAAGGTCGCCCTGGTCAACGGGGTTCCCATGGTGGTCGATGGGTGGCATCGAGTGCGGGCCTTGAAGCAACTGGGGTGGAAGGTGGTCTCCGCTTTGGTCACCGTATCCACAGCCGAGGAAGCACAGTTTGCTGCCGCCCTGGCGAACACTCAGCATGGCCTCCCGCTCAAGCCCAGGGAGCATAAGAAGGCCCAACGCACGGCCCTGGCACTCTATCTGCGGATGAAGCGCCACCTTCCGGCCAAGGGCAAGGTGAAGCCCTTCCGGGATATTGGCCTGGAACTCGGAGGCATCGACCACACCACCATCCGGCGGTGGATCATGGTTGATCACCCCCGCATCGCCCAGAACCACTGGGGCATCCAACCAATCGCACCGGGTGGCGGAGGGTACCAAGAGATCATCCCGAAGATCACCCCAAGGGGTACCGTCGAGGAGTCGTTGAGAAACGCCCTAGCGGCATTCCAGGGGATCAGCGATCCGGCAGAGCGAAGGGCCGTCATCGCCGGGGCGGAGACCATCGTGGAGAGGATGAAGGTCGCTGGAGAGTGGCGGATTGAGGCCACTCCGGCGGACGCATTCTGAACGGGAAAAGATGAATTAGCGTTTATGTTCAGAGGGTTATAGGGAGTTCTGTTGCATTGCAACACCTACAGGCAACTTGGCGCTCGATAACCCACTGGACTGACTGCGAAATTCCCCGATTTACGTACCAAACGAGTTCCGGGCGGGCCTCTCCAGGATCACAGGTGGACATGGTCCTCTCCGATGCCGTTGTCCTCTTCGTGGAGGGCCTCTTGGAATGGGGCAAGGGCCTGAAGTTTGTCCATCAGGGGAGATACCTTAAAATATCCATTCCCGTCAAACATCGGTTCATCCACTACCAGCCCTGTCCTCATTGCTGCACACGCTGACGCCCTCATCCATCCTTCGTCCGGGAATATCGAAGGGATCAACTGTTGGCTGACCTTTTCCCATAATTTTTCCGCTCCCGCTGACGAGGCCCTAACTTGCTGAGTGTCCCTCTCAGCGGAGAACAATGTTGCGATGAAGATCACCTCCTCCCGCCGCAACGACGCCAGCACATCGGCCCAGGCCAGGAACTCATCCGCCACCAGCGGCCCCGCCTGGGCCTGCCCTGCGATCACCTTTGCCATAAGCCGGAGGTTCAGCCGAGCCGTCCCTTCCTGGGCCGCTCGGGCGTAGCGGAAGGTAATCGCCGCAAGCTCATCCACCTCCTCCAGGTCATGCAGGCTTTTCTCCCCCTTGCGCAGTTCTTCAAGGAGAATCTCACGAGCGGTTTCCAGGCGTTTCCGCAGCAGCTTCGCTACCACTGCCGACAGCCCCGCCCCACCAAGAGCCGTCACCGGAGAGGCATAGCTCGCCAGGATGTCTGAAGCTGCCGCTCCGAGGGCAAGGGGAAGGAGGCCGCTCATCCATTTCCCTTGAAAAGGGCGATGACACTAGCCACCGCCGCCACTACCGCGCTCACCGTGCCAGCCACGGTCCACCAGAGCTGGACTGCCTGTCGCCTACGAAGCAAGTCGTCTTCATACGCCTCCAGAACCTTACCGCTAGGACTGGAATCGGGTGGGAGAAAATCAGCACAGCATCTGGCAAGCAGGGATGTACGATCTTGATGGATTTGATCGCCGCCTGGAACATTCTCGTCCCACTGCCCCCGGTGGCACTTCAATGAATAATAGCTCTTGAGGCCACTCCCGAAGGGGGTGACAGCCCGCTCGTCAGCAAGGAGGGTGAAAGTTCCCTCGGCCCCTTCAAGCCGAAAGTATTTCACGCAGAACACACACTCGACGCATGATCGATTCACGAACCGCCTCCCCGTTCCAACAAAAGTATGCCTCTCCACCAGCGGCAGAGGAAGACCCTCACCGGAAGATCATCGGCGTGTGGGGGAAACGTGTGGGGGAAAGAAAAACCAGCCATCCCTATGACGTTGAAAAATAATAGAAATTCAACGTCATGGGAAGCTGGCGGAGGGACCGGGACTCGAACCCGGGGACGGGGTTAAATCCGTCACGGATTAGCAATCCGCTGCATTACCGCTCTGCCACCCCTCCGTATCCCGCCCGGCGCACCGCGCCGGTCAAGAGCCGAATGTCTAGCCGAAGCGGGGCGTTGCGTCAACAATCCAGCGCACCTCTCCGGCGCTTTCCACGCCTGCGCTTCAGGCCGCGGGCACCGCCATGCCGCGCGCCACCGCCGGGCGCGCCGCGATCGCCGCATGCCAGCGCGCCACGTTGGGGAAATCGGCGAGATCCACCTCGTGGAATTCGTGGCGATCGACCCACGGGAAGGTGGCGATATCGGCGATCGAATACGCCCCGGCGAGGAAAGGCGCCTCGGCGAGGCAGCGATCCATCACGCCGTAGAGGCGTTTCGCCTCGGTGGCGTAGCGGGCGATGGCGTAGGGCACCTTCTCCGGCGCAAAGTGCAGGAAGTGGTGCGCCTGGCCGCACATCGGGCCGACCCCGGCCATCTGGAACATCAGCCAGGAGAAAACCTCGGCCCTCGCCCGCGGCTCCACCGGCAGAAGCGGGCTCCCGGTCTTTTCCGCGAGGTAGATGAGGATGGCGCCGGACTCGAACACCGAGATCGGCTTGCCGCCGGGACCGTCGGGATCGACGATCGCCGGGATCTTGCTGTTGGGATTGATCGCCACGAATTCCGGCGCGAACTGCGCATCGGCGCGGATATTGACCACGTGGGTGGCATACGGCAGCCCGAGCTCTTCGAGCATTACCGAAACCTTGCGCCCGTTGGGCGTGCCGAAGGTGTAGAAATCGATCATCCGGGGAACTCCTGCTGGGAACCGAAACTCAGTTCCCTAGATGGGTACGCAGGGTCTCTCCCAAAAGCCTGAATTCCTCCTTGCGCGGCGACGAGGCGCGCCACGCCAGCGCGATCCCCCGGCTCGGCCGCGGCGCGGCGAAGTGGCGCGCGATCACCCCGGAGTTGTCGTGCGCCTCGGTGGGCACCGCCATCGCCGGGATCAGGGTGAGGCCGAGGCCGTTGGCGACCATCTGGATCAAGGTGCCGAGGCTGGTCGCCTGCACCGCCTCGTTGGTGCGCAGGGGGTGCCCGGTGCACGCCCCGAGCGCGTGGTCGCGCAGGCAGTGGCCGTCCTCCAGCATCAGAATTTCCTCGGTCTCCAGGCGCGCCGGGTCGATCTCCTTGGCGGCGGCGAAGGGGTGCCCCGCGGGCACCGCCACCAGCAATTCGTCGAGGCCGAGGTCCATGGTGGAAAGATCGCCGAGATCGTAGGGGGTGGCCAGCACCGCACAGTCGATGCGCCCGCCGCGCAGCCCGTCGATCAGGCGTGCGGTCTGGTCCTCGCGCAGATAGAGCTTCAGTTCCGGATAGCGCTCCCGCACCCGCGGCAGCACCCGCGGCAGGAAGTACGGCCCGATCGTCGGGATCACCCCCAGGCGCAACCGCCCGGCCAGGGGGCGGCGGCCGCTTTCCGCCACTTCCGCCAGCGCCTCGGCATCGCGCAGGAGGTTGCGCGCGCGTTCGACGATCTCCTCGCCCAAGGGCGTCAGCATCACGCGCCGCCGCGTGCCGCGCTCGATCAGGCGGCAATCGAGAACGGTTTCCAGGTCCTGGATGCCGGAACTCAGGGTCGATTGGGTGACGAAACACGACTCCGCCGCCTGGCCGAAATGGCGCAGGTCGGCAACGGCCACCAGATATTGGAGTTGGCGGAGAGTCGGGATCAGCTTCATAGGTTTTCCCAATCGATTTTGTAGTTTTTACTCGTTTTACGAAAAACTGCAAGGTGTTTAGGGTTGTTCACGAACCGATTGGTTCGCCAGAAGTTTTCCGGCTGCGCCGCCCCATGGGGCGGCAGGCCGGGGTTGCCGCAACCCGGAAGAGACCACACAATAACCGGGATCACCCCAACGATCCACCGAGACGAAGGAGCACGATCATGTCCAAGTCCACCGCCATCGATATTTCCAAGCCGCTGCCGATCGACATCGGCATCTCCGAGAAGGACCGCCAGAAGATCGCCGAGGGACTGAAGGTCCTCCTGGCCAGCAGCTACACCCTCTACCTCAAGACCCACAATTTCCACTGGAACGTCACCGGCCCGATGTTCAACGGCCTGCACAACATGTTCGAGGAGCAGTACACCGAGCTCGCCGCCGCGATCGACGAAATCGCGGAGCGCATCCGCGCCCTCGGCGTCTTCGCGCCGGGCAGCTTCAGCCAATACAAGGAGCTCTCCGCAGTGAAGGAGGAGACCGGCGTACCCTCCGCCGTCGAGATGATCGCCCAGTTGGCCAAGGACAACGAAACCTTGTCCAAGGTGGCGCGCGAGGTCCTGCCCGCCGCGGGCAAGGCCGAGGACGAGCCGACCAACGACCTCCTGACGCAGCGCATGCAGACCCACGAAAAGGCCGCCTGGATGCTGCGCAGCATGCTGTCCTGAACCGGCCACGACGGCCGGACGAAGAAAAAAAGAGCGGCAGTGCAAACTGCCGCTCTCTCGTTTTGGGGTCGGCCTGCAATTATTCGCAGAGATCGACCTTGATGTCCCAGTTCTTGACCTTCATGGTGCCGTTCTGCGCCAGGTTCAGCTGCATCTTGAGGGCACGGTCCCACAGCTGCGGCTCGTGGCCGACACCCTTCGCCAAGCATTCCTTCTTCGCCATGTCGTAGTATTCCTGAAGGATCGGCTTGTACTCCGGGTGCACGCACTTGTCGATGATGCACTGGGCGCGTTCCCGCGGCGCCAGGCCGCGCAGATCGGCGAGGCCCTGCTCGGTGACCAGGACGTCGAGATCGTGCTCGGTGTGGTCGATGTGCTGCGCGTGCGGCACGATGCAGCTGATGCCGTGCGGGTCGGTCTTCGACGGGCGCACCGACGGGGAGTGCATGATCTTCAGGAAGCCGGAGCGCAGGAAGTCGCCCGAACCGCCGATACCGTTCACCATGCGGGTCCCGTTGATCAGGGTGGAGTTGGCGTGGCCGTAGATGTCGAACTCGACCGGGGTGTTCATCGCGATGACGCCGAGGCGACGGCTGACTTCCGGGTTGTTGGAAATCGCCAGCGGACGCAGGACGATCTTCGACTGATAGAAATCCCGCTTTTCCAGGAAGTGGGCGAAGCCGGTCTCGGACAAGGACAGGGAGCACGCGGAAGCGCTGTCCAGACGGCCGGCGTCGAACAGGTCGAGCATGCCGTCCTGCAGCACTTCGGTGTAGACGCTGAGGTTGTAGAACGGGCCGGTGGCCAGGCCGCCGACGACGGCGTTGGCGATGGAACCCACACCCGACTGCAACGGCAGCAGGTTCTTCGGCAGGCGGCCGGCCTTCACTTCGGCGCCGAAGAATTCGAGCAGGTGGTTCGCGATGGCGACCGAGCTGTCTTCCGCGTCGGCCAGCGCACGGCCCTGGTCGGGAAGCTCGGATTCGACGATGGCGACGATCTTGTTCGGGTCGCAGGGCACATAGGTGGTGCCGACGCGGGTGTCGGCGGCGGTGATGCCGATGATTTCGCGATGCGGCGGCGCCTTCTGCACGATGACGTCGTGCATGCCCTCGAAGGACGGCATGGCGGTGTTGACTTCGAGGATGATCTTGTCGCAGACCTTCAGGATTTCCGGAACGATGCCGCAGGAGGCGGTGAGCACCAGGCCGCAGTTCTCGGTGATGGCGGAGACTTCGATGACGGCGATGTCCAGCTTACCGGACGGGGTATCCTTGGTATAGAACCCATAGCCCATGTCCTGGGCGAACAGCGACAGGTGCTTGTCGCCCATGCGGATGTGGCCGGTGTTGATGCCCTTGGCGATGTCCTTGCCGGTCTGGTACGGCCACCGGCGGTCGATCATGTCGTTCTGCGCCCAGCGGTTCTCGATGGAGGCGGTGGACGACGCGCCGACGAACAGGCTGAAACGCAGTTTGCCCTGCAGATTGTTCTTCTCGACATAATCGACCAGAGCGGTCGGCACGGCCTTCGGACAGCCGGCGGGAGTAAACCCGGAGAAGCCCACATGCATCCCGTCCTTGAACATCGGAATGACACCGTCAACCGGAACGACCTTGGACATAAGGGACTTACAGCGGATGCGCTCATCCAGTGTTCCATACTTACCCATTTACAGTCTCCTGTTAGAGATTTGCCCGTTTTGAACAACCAAGTTTTGGGTCAGTTCTACGCCCCGCTTCCGGCAAAAGAAAAAGCGCGGCGCATCACTGCGACCGCGCCGGCTGGACTCGTGACATAATTTCCCGGCACTGCGGCAACCCCCATCGCAGTGCAAGCCGTAGAGTGGACGCAAGCATCCTCCGCCATCCCGGCGCTCCGGCGCGGCATGGTCACCTGCGAGTCATCGTATTCGGCGTGTCCCTTATGCGGCCACAAGGTCGTCGCCCCCACTTCGTCATCGATCCAACACGTTTCGTGCGCGCGTTCTCCCCGCGCGCTGCAACGCTTCGGACCCTCCCCCGTGCCGACGGCGCGAATGCAAGCTCCCCCGCCGGTTAGACTGGCGACCCCAACGGGATTCGAACCCGTGTTGCCGGCGTGAAAGGCCGGTGTCCTAGGCCTCTAGACGATGGGGTCGGCGCCAGATTTCTTAGCCGAAAAACGCCACGCTATTCAATCCTTTTCGGTAGGTTCCGGGCCAAAAAGCGGCGGGTTGCGCGGTCTCTTGCAGGGGATGCGCAAATTGTCCTATACCACTGCTCCACGGTTTTTCCGGCCAAGGATGGCAGAACGATGACGCAGTCCGGACTCTCGGTGCTCAAGGTCGCGGTCCCGATCGACATGACGGTGCGGGATTCCCGCCCCGAGGACATCGCGGAAATCCACCGCATCTACGCCGCGAGCGTGATGCACGGCACCGGCTCTTTCGAGGAAACCCCGCCCTCCGCCGCGGAAATGGTCGCGCGCCGCCAGGCGATTCTCGACCGCGGCCTACCCTATCTGGTGGCGGAGTTCCGCGGCGGCGTGGTCGGCTATGCCTATGCCGGGCCGTTCCGCCCGCGCTCGGCCTACCGCTACACGCTCGAGGATTCCGTCTACGTCGCGCCCGAGCTGCGCGGGCTCGCGGTCGGGCGCACCCTGCTCGCCGCGCTGATCGACCGCTGCATCGCGCTCGGCTACCGCCGGATGATCGCGGTGATCGGCGATTCCGAGAACCACGCCAGCATCCGCGCGCACGAGGCCAACGGCTTCATCCACGCGGGCACGCTCGTCCACGTCGGGCTGAAGTTCGGGCGCTGGCTGGATTCCGTCTACATGCAGCGGCCGCTCGCCGACGAGGCGGGCCGCGACCCGCAGGACTAGGCGGGTTCCTCGTCCGCCCAGGCGGCGTCCTCGACGACGAGCTGCACCTCGTTGCGCCCCTGCCAGGTGTCGGCGCGCAGCGCCCCCAAGAGATGCAGGGGCCGGTCGCGGTGCGCCAGCAGCGCGCGGCCCAGTTCCTCCTCCGCGGCGCGGAAGGCGATGATCTTCAGCCGCCCGCCGTTCTTGCCGTAGGCGTGCGCCCGCACATGGCTGGAGCCGACGATCTCGGCACGGCCCAGGCGCACCGCGGGCACCGCGAAGCGCGGCTCGTCGTTGCCCGCGCCGAAGGGTTCCATGCGGGCGAGCACGGAGACCAGCTCCGGCACCGCGCCGCGCACGTCGATGGCGCCATCCACCGGCACCACGGTCACCGCCTCGCCGCCCGCGCGCTGCGCCCGCACGTGGTCGGCGAGGAAGGTGCAGAAGCGCGAAAGCTCGCTGCGCATGATGGTGAAGCCCGCAGCCATGGCGTGGCCGCCGCCGGTGAGCAGCACCCCCGCCTCGCGCGCCGCCAGCACCGCGGCGCCGAGGTTGACGCCGGGCACCGAACGGCCGGAGCCCTTGCCGTGCTCGCCGAGGAAGGTGACGGCGCAGGCGGGCACGTTGAAGCGTTCCTTCAGCCGCGCCGCGACCAGGCCGACGACGCCGGGGTGCCAGTCCTCGCCCGCGGCCACCACCACCGGGGAGTCCGGAGGCAGGGTCGCCTCCACCTGGGCCACCGCCTCGTCCAGCGCCGCGGCCTCGATCTCGCGGCGCGAGACGTTGTGCTCCTCCAGTTCGGCGGCAAGCGCCCGCGCCTCCGCCGGGTCGTCGCAGGAAAGCAGGCGCACCCCGAGGTCCGAGGTGCCGACGCGCCCCCCGGCGTTGATCCGCGGGCCGAGGACGAAGCCGATGTGATAGGTCTCGGGCGTGGTGACCCCCGCCATCTCGGCGAGCGCGGCAAGCCCGGTGTTGCCGCCCGCCGCCAGCACCTTCAGCCCCTGGGCGACGAAGGCGCGGTTGATCCCGGTGAGCGGCACCACGTCGCACACCGTGCCGAAGGCCACCAGGTCGAGCATGCGCATCAGGTCCGGCTCCGGCCGTCCGGCGGAGAAGCGCCCGGCGGCGCGCAGCGCGCGGTTGAGGCCGACGAGCAGCAGGAAGGTCACCCCCACCGCCGCCAGGGCCTCGGCGCCGCTCGCGTCGTCGCGGCGCTTCGGATCGACCACGGCGAAGGCCGCGGGCAGGGCCTCCTCCACCTGGTGGTGATCGACGACGATCACCTCCATCCCCGCGTCGCGCGCGGCCTCCAGCGCGGCGAACGCGGTGACGCCGCAGTCCACGGTGACGAGAAGCCGCGCGCCGCGGTCGCGCAGCCCCAGAATCGCGGCGGCGTTGGGGCCGTAGCCCTCGGTGATGCGGTCGGGAATGTGCACCGCGACGGGCATGCCGAGCGCGCGGAAATAGCGCACCATCAGCGCCGCGGAGGTGGCGCCGTCCACGTCGTAATCGCCGAACACCGCCAAGGGCTCCGCCGCCGCCACCGCCGCGGCGAGGCGCGCCACCGCGCGGTCCATGTCGGCAAGGCGGGACGGGTCGGGCAGCAGGGTGCGCAGGGTCGGCGAGAGGTAGGCCTCGGCGGCCGCCTCGCCAATGCCGCGCGCCGCCATGGCGCGCGCCACCACCTCCGGCAGGCCGAAGCGCCGGATCAGGGTGGAGACGAGGGCGGCATCGGCCGGATTGAGGCGCCAGAAACGGCCGCGCAGCGAGCGGCGCACGCCGAGAAAGGCGTCCTCCCCCGATGCGGTGGGATCCGCCACCCTCTACTCCTCCCGGCGGCGTTGCTGATGAAAGGCGGTGATGTAGCGCACCGTGCCGGACTTGGAGCGCATCACCACCGAATGCGTCACCACGCCGTGCGGCATGCGGCGCACGCCTTGCAGCAGCGCGCCGTGGGTGACGCCGGTGGCGGCGAACATCACCTCGCCCTTCACCATGTCGGCGATGCCGTACTTGTGGTCGAAATCGACGATGCCGAGGCGCATCGCGGCGGTGCGCTCGGCCTCGCTGCGCAGGCGCAGGCGGCCCTGCATCTGACCTCCGGCGCACTTCAGCGCCGCGGCGGCGAGCACGCCCTCCGCCGCGCCGCCGGTGCCGAGATAGATGTCCGGCCCGACGTCGGGGCCGCCGTGGGCGGTGGCGATGGCGGCGGAGACGTCGCCGTCGGGGATCAGCATCACCCGCGCGCCGCAGGCGCGCACCTCGGCGATCAGGCTCTCGTGGCGCGGCCGGTCGAGGATGCACACCAGGAGGTCGCGCACCGCCACGCCCTTGGCCGCGGCCAGGGCGGAAAGGTTGTCGCGCGGCGGCGCGTCGAGATCGACCACGTCCGCGGGCAGGTCCGGCCCCACCGCGATCTTGTCCATATAGACGCGCGGCGGGTTGAGGAAGCCGCCCTGCCCGGCGAAGGCGATCACCGACAGCGCGTTCTGGCCGCCGCGGGCGACGATGGTGGACCCCTCCAGCGCGTCCACCGCGATATCGACACTGGGGCCCGCGCCGGTGCCGATGCGTTCCCCGGAGTGGAGAAGCCGCGTCTCGCCCGCATCGCCCTCGCCCACCGCGATCACCCCGTCGATGCCGATGAAGCCGAGGGTGTGGTGCATCGCCTCGATCGCCGCCTGGTCGGCGGCGCGTTCGTCGCCGTGGCCCATCAGGCGGGCGGAGGCGAGCGCCGCGCATTCGGTGGCGCGCACCGCCTCGAGCGCCAGGTTGCGGTCCATGCGGCCGTCCGGGTTGTCCTGCGGCGCGTCGTGCTCGGCCATGCTGTCCTCCTTACACCGCCTCGATGCGGATGGCGCGCGGCGTGTCGAGAATGCCATCGACGCGGGCCATGCGGTCCAGGGCGCGCATGAACGCGCCCTCGGTGGTTTCGTGAATGGTCAGCACCACCGCCACCGGGCCGTCGGGATGGCGGCCGTGCTGCAGCACCGATTCCATGGAAACGTTCTCCTCCCCCAGCGCCGTGGCGATGGCGGCGAACACGCCGGGCTTGTCCACCACCATCAGGCGGACGTAGTAGGAGCCGAAGTGATCGCCCATCGGCGCCGGGATCAAGGCCGCCTGCGCCGCCGCGGGAATGCCGAAGGGCGCGGCGGGCGCGCGCCCCGCCGCGATGTCGATGAGGTCGGCGACCACGGCGGAGGCGGTCGGCCCCTCGCCCGCGCCGCGGCCCTGGAACACCACCGGCCCGACGAAATCGCCCTCCACCATCACCGCGTTGAACACCCCTTCCACCGCGGCGATGCCGGAGGTTTTCGGCACCATGCAGGGGTGCACCCGCTGCTCGATGCCCGCCTCGGTGCGCCGCGCGATGGCGAGAAGCTTGATGCGGTAGCCGAGTTCGTCGGCATAGGCGATGTCCTGGGCGGAGACGTGGCGGATGCCCTCCACGTGCACCTTGGCGAAGTCCACGGCGGTGCCGAAGGCGAGCGAGGTGAGCAGGGCGAGCTTGTGCGCCGCGTCCACCCCGTCGATGTCGAAGGAGGGGTCGGCCTCGGCATAGCCGAGCGCCTGCGCATCGGCCAGCACGTCGGCGAAGTCGCGGCCGGTCTCGCGCATCGTGGTGAGGATATAGTTGCAGGTGCCGTTGAGGATGCCGACGACGCGGCCGATGCGGTTGGCCGCCAGCCCCTCGCGCAGCCCCTTGACGATGGGGATGCCCCCCGCCACCGCCGCCTCGAAGGCGAGCGCCGCGCCCTTGGCCTCGGCCTGTGCCGCAAGTTCGCCGCCGTGATGCGCCAAAAGCGCCTTATTTGCGGTGACCACGGAACGCCCGGCGGCAAACGCCGCCTCCACCGTCGCCTTGGCCGGGCCGTTGGCGCCGCCGATCAGCTCCACCACCACGTCGGCGTCGGCCTCGCGCGCCATCGCCACCGGGTCGTCGAACCAGGCGAACCCGGCAAGCGGCACGCCGCGGTCCTTGCCGCGGTTGCGCGCGGAGACCGCGGTCACGGTAATCGGGCGGCCGGCCCGCGCGGCGATCCCCGCGGCGTTGCCGCGCAGCAGTTTCAGCACCCCGGCGCCGACCGTTCCCAGTCCGGCGACCGCGACCTTCAGCGGCGCTTTGCCGCCGGATTTACCGGATTCGCTCA
Organism: Oleispirillum naphthae; assembly: GCA_027864655.1. GTDB lineage: Bacteria > Pseudomonadota > Alphaproteobacteria > Rhodospirillales > Rhodospirillaceae > Oleispirillum > Oleispirillum naphthae. Next base: position 437,119 of record JAQAZG010000002.1, on the reverse strand, counting down.
CCTCTATTTCCCCACAGGTTTGGCGTCGGCGTCGGCCAGGACCGCATCGCCGCGCGACAGGAAGGATTTGATGTTGCGCACCGCCTGACGGATGCGGTGCTTGTTCTCGACGAGCGCGATGCGCACGTGGGTGTCGCCGTATTCGCCGAAGCCGAGGCCCGGCGCCACCGCCACCGACGCCTCGGAAAGCAGCAGCTTGGAGAACTCCAGCGAGCCGAGATGGGCGAAGGCGGATGGAATCGGCGCCCAGGCGAACATCGTGGCGGGCGGGCTGGGCACCTCCCATCCCGCCTGGGCGAGCCCCTCGATCAGCACGTCGCGGCGCTCGCGGTAGAGGGTGCGGATCTCCTCCACGCAGTCCTGCGGGCCGTTCAACGCCGCGGAGGCCGCCACCTGCACCGGGGTGAACGCGCCGTAGTCGAGGTAGGACTTGATGCGCGCGAGCGCGGCAACCAGGCGCGGGTTGCCCGCGGCGAAGCCGATGCGCCAGCCCGGCATGTTGTAGCTCTTGGACAGCGAGGAGAACTCGATGGCGATGTCCTTCGCGCCCGGCACCTGCAGCACCGAGGGCGGCGGGTTGCCGTCGAAATAGATCTCCGCATAGGCGATGTCGGAGAGGATGTAGACCTCGTGCTTGCGGCAGAACGCCACCACCTCGCGGTAGAAGTCGAGGTCGGCCACCCGCGCCGTCGGGTTCGACGGGAAGTTGAGGATCACCGCGACCGGCTTGGGAATGCTGTGGCGCACCGCGCGGTCCATCGCCTCGAGGAAGCTCTGGTCCGGCGCGGCGGGAACCTGGCGGATCGCGCCGCCCGCGATGATGAAGCCGAAGGCATGGATCGGGTAGCTCGGATTGGGCACCAGCACCACGTCGCCGGGCGAGGTCATCGCCATCGCGAGGTTGGCCAGGCCCTCCTTGGAGCCGAGCGTCACCACCGCCTCGGTTTCGGGGTCGAGGGTCACGCCGAAACGGCGCTCGTAATACCCGGCGAGCGCCTTGCGCAGGCCCGGAATGCCGCGCGACATCGAATAGCGGTGGGCGCGCGGGTTGCGCGCCGACTCGCAGAGCTTATCGACGATGTGCGCCGGAGTCGGCTGATCCGGATTGCCCATGCCGAAATCGATGATGTCCTCCCCGGCGGCGCGGGCGCGCGCCTTCATCGCGTTGACGGCAGCGAAGACGTAGGGGGGCAATCGTTTCACGCGGTAGAATTCTTGTTCCATTTCAGAGCCGTTTGACTGGCCGACACGCGGTCGGATGGGTTTCACGCACAGGTTTCATTCACAGGATCGCCCGGTTTTCCGGGTCGGGGGACAAATACTAGTCTGGCAGCAGCGGGATTGGCGACTGGTTTTCCGCAACGCAAAAGGCCCGGCGATCGGGCCGGGCCTTTTTTCGTCGATACGACGAAGGGCTCTCCCGATCAGTGATTCAGGAAGATCTCGGTTCGACGGTTGTAGGCCTCGCCGGACGGCATGACTTCCTGGTACACGGGCTCTGCGTCGGCAACCGCGCCGACGTAGATAGCTCGGGCCGGCACGCCGAGCTTGGCGAGCGCCAGGGCGACGCTTTCGGCGCGGCGCGCGGAGATGTCGAAATTGGCGATCTTGTGCGACACCGCGGACATGTCGCCGGTGCGCGACGAGGCGTGGCCGACCACGGTGACCGCGCCGCCGGTCTTCTTGTATTCGGCGGCGATGCCGCGCAGCGCCGCGAGATCGGCGGAGCTCAGGTGCGCCGAGCCGTGGCCGAACGGCACCGTGGCGGCGAGGTAGGAGAGACTGTAGTTCTCCGGCGAGAACGACTCCAGACCCTGCATCGCCTCGGCCTTGGCCTTCTTGCCGGAGGCCGGAGCCTTGGAGGCGGAATTGGGATCGCCCAGCATCCTCGGCGCGCCGGGCGCGTCGGAAGGCACGTCGGAGGCGGAGGCGACGGCGGACGGCGCAGGCTGCGGCGCGGTGCGCTCCACCGGCGCGACCGGCGCGGCGGCGGGCGCGCCGGGCTGCGCGCCGACCGTGACCTTGGGCGGCGGCGCGTTGCGCAGCGGCCGGACCACGGTGACGTCGGAGCGCCCGCCCTCGGCATAGCCGTGGCCGGAGTCGGCGGAAAGGCCCTGCGGCAGATCGCCCCGGTCGGCGGTCGGCTCGTCGGGCAGCGCGATCTGCTGCGGTTTCGGCGCGTCGGAGCCGAACCAGTTCACTGGATTGTAGGAACTGGAGCACCCGGAAAGCAGAAGCCCCAAGGCCCCGGCCATCACGACGGCGCGCACGCGCGCGGACCAGCGGATTCCGGCGCCCCCCAAACCTTCTGCCCCGATCTGCATTGTTTCCCGTTCCCTATGTGACGCGAAGGACCGACGGCACGGTCCGACCCGGCGCCCAGACCCCCAGAGATCGGCGCCGCTCCGGTGCTTTTCCGATACCGTTATCCATATAGCATCAAAACCGAAACAGGTGAAATCCGAAACGCGTCCAGACGCTTCCGGATCACAACCCGTTTTCGGTCTTGTACCGGCGGGCGAGTTCCACATAGTGCCAGGCGTGCGGTACGAAGCCCTCGATCTCTTCGGCGGTCAGCTTGCGCAGGAAACGCGCGGGCGAACCGGCCCACAGCTCGCCCGCGGGCACCCGCTTGCCCTGGGTGAGCAACGCACCCGCGCCCAGCATGCCCTCCACCACCGCGCCGTCGAGCACGGTCGCGCCCATGCCGACGAAGGCGCGGTCCTTGAGCACGCAGCCGTGCAGGATGGCGCCGTGGCCCACCGTCACGTCGTCGCCGATAATGGTAGGCGCGTCGCGGCTGAGGTGCACGATGGTGCCGTCCTGGATATTGGTGCGCTTGCCGATGCGGATGACGTCCACGTCGCCGCGCAGCACGCAACCGAACCAGATGTTGGTGTCCTCGCCGATCACCACGTCGCCGAGCACCGCGACGCCGGGCGCGACGAAGGCGGAGGGGTGGATGTCGGGAGAGACGCCCTTGTAGGGCAGAACGATCGCGGCCATCGGCTATCCTTTACGCTTGCGGCAGGGGTCTTCGGATATGGGGGCTCAGGGGAACATCGGCGCCTGGGCGAGTCCCAGGGTCTCGTCGAAGCCGAGCATCACGTTCATGTTCTGCACCGCCTGGCCGGACGCGCCCTTGGTGAGGTTGTCGATGGCGCAGGTGAGGATCGCGGCGCCGGGGCGGCGGTCGGCGGTCACGCCGATCAGCGCGAGGTTGGAGCCGCGCACGTGCCGGGTGTGCGGCGTCGCGCCGAAGGGCAGCACCTTGACGAAGGGCTCCCCGGCATAGCGCGCGGAAAGCGTGGCGTGCAGGTCGGCGGCGGCGGCCCCGGTCATGTTGACGTAGATGGTGGAGAGCATGCCGCGGTTCATCGGGATGAGGTGCGGCGTGAAGCTCGCCATCACCGGCTTGCCCGCGGCGATGGAGAGGCCCTGCTCGATCTCCGGTCCGTGGCGGTGGCCGGCGACTCCATAGGCGTGCATGCCCTCGGCCACCTCGCAGTAGAGCGAGCCCTCCTTGGCGGCGCGTCCCGCGCCGGAGACTCCGGACTTGGAATCGATGATGATGTTGTCCAGGCCGATCTGCCCCGCCTCGATCAGCGGCACCAGCGGCAGCTGCGCCGTGGTCGGGTAGCAGCCGGGGTTGGCCACCAGCCGCGCCTTGGCCACCGCGGGCCGCGCCAGCTCGGTCAGGCCGTAGACCGCCTCCGCCTGCAACTCCGGCGCGCGGTGCGGATGGCCGTACCAGGTGGCGTAGGCGTCGAGGTCGGCGAGCCGGAAGTCGGCGGAAAGATCGCAGACCTTCAGGCCGCGCGGCAGCCCGGCGATGATCTCCTGCGTCGTGCCGTGCGGCAGCGCGCAGAACACGAAGTCCGCCGACGCCGGGTCGAAGGCGTCGAGGGAGACGAGATCCGGCAGGTCCATCGCGGCGAGGTGCGGAAACACCGAGGCCATCGCCTGCCCGGCCTTGCGGTCGGCGGTGAGCGCGGACAATCGGACGCGCGGGTGGCTCGCCAACAGGCGGATGAGTTCCGCCCCGGTGTAGCCGCTCGCTCCGAGAATCGCCACGTCGGCCATATCCGCCATCGCCCTGGTCCTTTCCTGACTCGTCATCCGCGCGGCATCCGCGCCGCATCACATTATGAAAACCCAATCGCCGCCGCAATTGGAGATACCGTGAAAAACGAAAAGGCCCGCCGGGTGGGCGGGCCTTTCCAACATCGCTGCAACGGGCGGCCGCCCGCCGCCTCAACGCTTGGAGAACTGGAAGCTGCGGCGGGCCTTCGCCTTGCCGTACTTCTTGCGCTCGACGACGCGGGAATCGCGGGTGAGGAAGCCGCTCTTCTTCAGAACCGGACGCAGATCCGGCTCGTAGAGGTTGAGCGCGACCGAAATGCCGTGGCGCACCGCGCCCGCCTGGCCGGACAGCCCGCCGCCCTTCACCGTGCACACCACGTCGAACTGACGCTCGCGGTTGGTCACGACGAACGGCTGGTTGATCACCATGCGCAGCACCGGACGCTGGAAGTACTCCAGGATGTCGCGGCCGTTGACGGTGACCTTGCCGGACCCGGCCTTCACCCAGACGCGGGCGATCGCGTTCTTGCGCTTGCCGGTGGCATACGAACGGCCCAGAGCGTCGCGCTTCGGCTCGGCCTTGGCCGGGGCCTCGGCTTCGACGGGCTTCAGCGCCTCGAGGGACTTGAGATCATCGGCCATGGAGTTACGCGCTCCTCTTGTTCTTCGGGTTCAACGCGGCGACGTCGAAGGTCTCCGGCTGCTGCGCCTCGTGCGGATGCGCCGGGCCGGGGTAGACCCGCAGCTTCTTGAGCTGCGCGCGGCCCAAGGGCCCCTTCGGCACCATGCGCTGCACCGCCTTTTCGATGACGCGCTCGGGGTTCTTGCCCTCGAGGATCTGGCCCATGCTGCGGTTCTTGATGCCGCCCGGATAGCCGGTGTGCCAGAAGAACAGCTTGTCGGTCAGCTTGCGGCCGGTCAGCTTCACCTTTTCGGCGTTGATGACGATGACGTTGTCGCCGCAGTCGATATGCGGCGTGTAGGTCGGCTTGTGCTTGCCCCGCAGAAGGTTCGCGATAATGACCGCCAGACGGCCGAGGACCACGTCCTCGGCATCGATCAGCAGCCACTTGCGCTCGACTTCGGAAGGCTTGGCGGAATAGGTCTTCATCACACCATCCGTCTGGTTCTGAATCCATGAATCGCCGTCCGGGACACCACGCCCCGGGCCGTCGAGGCCGCGGAGTATGCCACAGAACGAAGCGCCGTCAATTACTATTTTTCCTTTGTTTTCATGAAGTTAGTATGTGGTATTTTGATACCACCATTATTCTCTTTTTATATCAAAGGATTATTGTGTTTTTCCGGAGCGGATGAAAGCGTTGCCAATCTGCAAAACGCCCCGCCGGGGTTTTGCATTTCGCAAACCGCTTTGCCCCGCCGGGCTGCGCCGATAGCGATTAATTCATTGTAAATCAATCGACTATTCCGAAGTTCGGTCTTGGCATAAAGCGTGCTTTCTTTCTTCTGAAATCAAACAACCCGGTTGCGGAGCAGATAAATGAGCGGAAAAATCGCGATTCGCCAGGATCACCACATCTACGGTCTCTTCGGCGAGGACTTCTCCGCGCGGGACATCTACCGCTTCGGTCTGTCCATCGGGCTTTCCATCGCCCCGGGCTCGGAACGCCGCATCGCCGTCGCCTCCGACCGCCGCAGCCTCAACCGCATCCACGTGCAGCTCGCCATCGGCGGCCTGCAGGGCGCGGACTGCGACGTGGTGTTCCTCGGCTGCGCGCCGTACCCGATGCTCACCTACGCCTGCCGCAGCCTCGGCATTCCGCACGCGCTGATGATGACCTCCGCCGAGGCGGAGGACGGCACCGTCGGCTTCCGCCTGGTTCTCGACCAGCGCCCGCTCGCCAGCTTCGAGCTGAAGGAGGCCTTCGAGGCGAGCCGCGTCGCCGGGTTCGAGGCCGCGGCGGGCACCGGCCGTCTCAACGAGGTGGATCTGGAGCACGGCTACCTGCGCTGGCTGATGCACGGCTCGCGCCCGGCGGGCGAAGGCCCCGCGGTGCTGTGGGACGCGGGCAACGGCGCCGCCGCCGACATCGTCACCAGCCTCGCCGCGATGCTGCCCGGCCGCCACGTGGTGATCAACCAGGGCGGCGACCCCACCCTCGCCGCCCGCGACACCGAAACCGTGCTGCGCGACCTCGGCGCGGCGGTGACCGGCGGCGGCTTCGACCTCGGCGTGGCGTTCTCCGGCGACGGCGCGGGAATGCTGATGGTGGACGAACTGGGCGAAGCGATCCGCGAGTGGCACCGCCTGCACATCCTCTCCACCCGGCGCGGCCGCCAGCCGATCGCGGGCAACGGCCTGCTCGCCTCGCGCCGCAAGGTCCGCACCGACATCATCAAGCACGCCCTCAAGATCATCCAGGTTCTGAGCGAGGGCAGGCAGTCCGCCTCGCACCTGCGGCGCGAGATCGACGACCAGCCGATCGTCCTCGGCAAGGGTTCGGTCACGCCCGCCTATGCCGGGGCCAATGTCGTCGCGGGCGCCGGGCTGCGTCTCGGCAAGGACTGACGCCGACGTTGAACCGCGGCGGCGGGAAGGGCATGATGGCGGCATCGCCGTTCCCGGCCAGACCCTTTCCGGAGGCCCGCCATGACCGCCACGTCCGCCACCGACGAAACCCTCCGCGGCATCCTCGCCTCGGTGCGCACCATCGCCCTGGTCGGCGCTTCCGCCAACCCGCACCGCCCGAGCTACGAGGTGATGGCCTTCTTGCAGGAGCACGGTTACCGGGTGATCCCGGTCAACCCGGGACTCGCCGGGCAGACCCTGCTGGGCGAGACGGTGCGCGCCTCCCTCTCCGATCTCGGCGAGCCGGTGGACATGGTGGACATCTTCCGCAACAGCGCCGACGCCGGGCCCCTGGTGGACGCCGCCGCCGCCATCGGCGCGAAGGTCGCCTGGATGCAGCTCGGCGTGGTCAACGAGGAGGCGGCGGCGCGCGGACGCGCCGCGGGCCTCGCCGTGATCATGGACCGCTGCCCGAAAATCGAAATCGTCCGCCTGGGGCTGTGACTCCACGCCCACGGCACGCCCGGAGGACCAGCCCGCATGAGTTTCGCCGCCGTTCTGGGCATCGCCCTGGTCATCGGGACAGCCGTCATCCTGGGGATCGCCCTGGTCTCCTACATGTCGTCGCTGGCGCGCAGCGCCTATGAGCTCAAGGTCGAGATGCGCAAGGACCTCGACGACGGGATCAAGCGCGTCGAGGCGGAGATGATCAAGCAGACCAAATGGGCGCGCGGCGACCTGATGGCCGAGGTGGAACGCAGCCGGGCGACGATGCTCGAAGACCTCGCCCGCCGCGCCGAGGCGCTGCGCGCCGCGCTCGCCGCCGAGGCCCTGCACCGCGAGGCCGCCGCCACGGCGGAACGCGCCGAGATCTCCATGACCCTCACGCGGATCGCCGAGCGCATCGGCGCGCTGGAGGCCCGCACCGCGCGCCTGCGCCTGCGCGACATGACCAAGGAGCCCGAGGCCGCGCCCGCCGAGCCGGTGGCCCTGCCGCCCGAACTCCCGTCCTTCCCGGAAGAAACGGCGAACGGCAGCAATGGCGCAACCACCACCTCCGCAGTGCGCTGACGGCGGGTGGACGGCGTGGGAAAAGGGGGGAATGGGGCGAGTGATCGGAATCGAACCGACGACATCCAGTACCACAAACTTAAAATTCTGCAACGATATCAATGCGGTTTGCCACAATTCCCGCTCTGTTCACGGTTATAGATATCAATGCGTTATAGGTGGTGTGGCAAACCGATGTTAACGGCGCAGCCTCCGAATGCACCACTCAGCCGCGCCAACCATCACTTCACCGGCAACATTCAACAACCCAGCGACCGTGATTCCCTTCATCGCGCCGACCGATGCGCCGAGAACGGCAAAACCGATTCCTGGAACACCCGTCAAGGTTTCCAGGAAATCGTTCATCTGGACGTGGATACTTCCGCTGACCACCATGAGCAGCACCGTCAAAACGATGGTTCCGACCCCAGCCGAAACCGCCCCAAGAAGCGCGGCCCCCACCAACACCCGGAAAAACATCACGCCCCCTCCCCCCATGGAGAAAGCCTGTGGTACAGAGCCGAACAGGCCAAGGCGACCGTGTGCGGGATATCGACCGGAGCGCCGTTGTCCCGGCGCTTTCCGGCCTCATACAGTTCCACCGTTGACTTGCCGAGGCCCAATGCCTGCGCCGCAGCAGTCTGGGTAAGCCCAAGCGCCTTACGCCAGGCGCGAAAATCGTCCGACGTCATGATCCTTCTCCCTCCACCCGTTTACCGAAGATCAACGCCACGGCGATCGCCACCGGAACGCCGATAGCAAGCGCCACCAGCAACCCGAAGAGGAAAAGCACCGCGCCGCCCGCGATCACCCCCCCCGCGATTGCGGGGATAATAGCACGCGCTTGAAATCGCATGAGCAGCCTCCTACACTTAGGGAGTTCCGGGGAGGGGGTTCCAGCCCCTCCCCGGCCTCCTACCTCTCGATTTTCAGTTCAACGGTGAAACCGAAGAACCTGAACCGGAGGTGAAGGAAGAAAGGGACGTCCATCTTTTCTTCCTCCGTTGTGGCGGGGGAGCGGGACCGCCCCGCCCCCTGACCACAAAAGAAATATACCGTACTGAGTACGGTTTTTCAACGAAAATAAGCGTACTGAGTACGTTTTTTGTTGGCTCTGGGCACAAAAAAAGCCCCGGACTCAATGAGAGTCCGGGGCTTTTTGATGCCCGTTTCCTTCAGTCCCTATGGGCAAGTGGCTACTTCCGCCCCGCACCGATTCTCGAAATCAGGTCATCCTTGCTGCGCGAGCCTGCGCTCGAGCCGAAGTAGTAGCTCACCACCTGATCGGCCTTCGCGGAGACATAGCCAATCACGGTGCCGACCAGAGTGGCATTCACGGTGTCCGTCACGGTGTATCCAGAGATGACCATGAACACCGCCACCATGAACCCAACCACAACGAGGCTCGCCAGCAGCGGGTTAGCCCACCCTCCGACCTTCGCCTCCCGTTCGCGCGCGCTCGATCGATCCACCACCGCGAGCTTTTCGAGATCGACATCGAGTTCCGCGATCCGCTGCTGATACTCGATTTCCGCTTTCTTGATCTCGGCTATAGCCTCCGGTGAGGCCGAAGCGATGGCGGACACGATGTCCTTTTGGCTCGCATCGCTGCTCAAACCGAGCGCACTCGTCAGCAGCGACACAGCCCCACCGGCAAGCGGTCCGCCCAAGGCGGTTGCGATCGTCGGGGCAACAGCGCCGATCAACCCTTTGACATCATCCCACATGATCGTCCTCCACCTTCAGGCCCAAGGCCTTCTTCGTCCGCCGCAGGTTCGCCAGGCGGTCCTCGAGGCCGTTGGTCCCGCCGTTGATGCGCCGCGTCACCTTCAGCGCGTCATCGGTATCGGCGATGCCGTTGAGTCCGCGGGTCTCCCAATACCAGCCTGCCGAGAGACACGCCGCCTCGGGCTCCGCCAGCAGCTCTGGCTGGTCCTCGAGCGGCAGGTTAAGCGCCGCGCCGCATTCGCGGTAATTGAACCGCCCGGTCAACTGGATCAGCCCGCGCCCCTTATAGCGCCGCCCATCGCCAGGATGGGTGTTGCCGAGATTTGTCCGGCCTTCGTAGGCATCCCCGCTCGCAATCTCTTCGGTGTAGCGCAGGCTGCCGCTCTCATGCGCTACCTGCGCGAGGAAATGCGCCAACCGCAGAGGCCTAGCCGCGATGCCGAAGCGGTCGACCGTAGCCTGAAGATGCGGCATGAAAACCTCGACACGCCGCGTCTGCGCATACGGCATCGCGGCGAACAGAATGTCACGCGTCAGCGCGATCATGATGATCCCCCTTTGGCTGCGGAAAGTACTTGTTGACGACGCGACCGAGCAGCACCTCGGTGCCGCGCGGACCAAGCCAGGCGCACACCCCCACGATGCAGTTGCCGATGGTGTAGAGCCGCGCCGGATCGTCGCGCACCGCGTCGGCGATATGCGGCATCAGGATCTCGGCGACGCCGCTGCCGATGGTCGCCGAAAACAGCGCGGTCGGGACCTCCCACAACAGATCGCGGGACCAGAACCTCCGCTGCCCCAGGCGCACGAGGCGGTGATGCCACAGCATCCGCGCCAGCCCCGCCGTCATCACCATTCCGCCGAAGCCCCCGGTCAGCGACCGGAGCGCCTCGATCCCCTTGTCCGCTTCCGGCGGCACGTCCATCGGCCCTCTCCCCCATGAAAAAGGCCGCCCATGCCCGGGCGGCCCGAATATGCGCCGAACGCGGCGCGTCGAATGCTTGTGCATGCCTAATTCACATAGACCCTGGTATCATCCACCACGCCGGAGACTTCCACTTGCTGACCGGCGCGGCGGGGGCGCAGGCCGGTGATGATCACCATGCGGGAATAGGCGCTGGCGGGGCCGAAGCTGAAGTGCGTCCGCTCGGCCTTGGAGCCGACGTAGGGGGCAATCGTCAGAGTCTCCTCCAACGCCACGGTGTCGGCACTCGCCCCCGGCGTTACGAGGAACGGACCCGCCATCCCGCCCGTGCGATCGCGGAGGGCGATATAATGGTCCTCCCCCTCGGTCCACTGCGGCGGTTCCGAGAGTCGCAACACCGCGTTGGGCCACGCCACCGGGTTTCCCTCACCGTCGGTTTCCGGATCGTCCGAGGTCCAGGCGATCACCTCGCCCGACAGACCCCACGCCACCATCGGATAACTGACCGAGGCGAGATCGCCGTAGGTCGGGATCATCCCCTCCATCTCGGTGCGGAAGGTGGGGAAGATGCGCCGATATCGGTTCTTCGCGGCGAGGTAGTCGGCCTCGCGCAACGCATGCGCCTTGCCGGTGATTCCCGGTTGGCTCACCCGCACCGGGTTTTCGGCAAGGTCCGCCCACGCCAGGCGGGCCGCGTCACCATCCGTCAGACCTTCGCTTGCCAGCCATGCGTCGTAGGCCGCGTCCCGCACCCTCGCCTTGACCTCGGCGAGCTTCCAGGTTTTTGCCGAGTAGTATTCCAGGATCACCGCATCGGCGGTGTCATCGGACGGCATGGCGTACTTGACCGAGAAGCTGGACTTGAGGATGTTGCGCCCGGTGAACATCGCGCTTGGGATCGCCTGCGGCGCATCGCGGAACACGCGGATAACGCCGCCCTGCTGGATCGGCACGGAACGCCCGCACAGCAGGATTTGCTTGGCCGCATCCCACACCGTCGTCTGGGTTTCGAAGCGATAGTCGAAATAGTCGCCGCGCGCCGCGTGCACCGCGTCGAGCGCCGCCCACTCCGCCAGCGGCAGACGGGCGTCGGCCACCTTGCCGCCGTAAGCCGCGCGGAACACGTCGGCGGCGGCCCACACCAGAGACCGAGACGCCTGCAGCGACCAGCCGGTTTCCGGCGTCCACACCTGGATTTTCCGCGTGGAGATCACCTTGATCGCGCGCGAGGAGCGGTTGGAGAGATTGTCGGTCGCCCGCATCTTGAAGGCGAGCAAGGTCTTATCGCCCCAATTCTGCGCCGCGTCGAGATACCCCCGCGCCTGCGCCCAGCGCAGTTCGTGCCCGGCCTGGGCGGAGGTGTCGATATCGTTGGTCCGCCGCAGCCGCGCCTGATAGCGACCGGATGCCACGGCGTATTTATAGCTGCGGTACTGCGGCGTGTTCGTGGCTGCGGTCACGCTCTCGCTGCCCAGCGCGAACCAGTCGTCCACCGCCTCGCCATCGTCGTCGATCAGCTGCGCCTGCACCTCCCACGTCACCGTGCGGGAGTCGAACCCGCCCGAGGTGTTGGCGTAATAGAGCCCGCGCGCGAAGGCGGCATCGATGCCGATGGAGGTGATGGTGTCGCCCGCATCGCAGATCACGAACGGCCCCACCCAGCCATCCTCGCCCTCAGCCAATTCATTGGGGGCCACCGCCTCCTGCCCCGCCACCTCGAGCGCGGTCACCACCTGCGGGTCGATCAACGTCACCGACCCGCCGGGTTCCACCACCTCGTACTCCACCTCCTCGAAGCTCGATATCGGCGTGTCGTCGATTCGAATCTGCTCGATTTCGTGATAGCCCTGGCCGAGGCAGACCACCGCGTGGAGCATTTGATCGTTATCGACGTATTCCTGGTAGGGCGGGGACGCGTAATCCGGCACCGCGATGTGACGCCCATACTGCGCCGGCACCGCCTGCCCCAACCGCGCCTGATTGCCTGTCGCGGTCAGGCTGTAGGTCGGGCTGGCCTCGGGATAGGCGGAAGCGGAAACGGCGGTCGAGGCGGGCTTGCCCGCGGGCACGACCGCCGAGATCAGCGCCGACCCGGCGACGGCAACACCTCCAGTCACAAGGGCAGTGCCGTAAAGCGCCTGGGTGGGGGTGATCACCCCGGAGCCGCCCCACAGTTCGATTGCCAGGTCCGCGCCCCACACCTGACCCGCCGCGACCGCACCGATCATCACGGCAAGAGACAGGACCGTCGCGAGGGGGTTCTTCTTGCCGCCACCGCCACCGCCCTGCGGCAGAGCGACGAACACGCACACGTCGCCGCCAAGGATGCGCGTCGTCGCCCAATCGGCACGCAGCAGCGCGCCACCGTTATGAATGCAGATGGTCGGTCGGGCGAACTCGACGATGCCGTGCGCATCCAGCCACCCGCGCACCGTCGTCGGTTCCGTCACCGGGTGCAGCTTGCGCCCCGCCGCCAGGTCGAAGGCATTGGGGCATTCCACCACGCTCGCCAGCATCTAGGCTCCCTCCCCCACGAAGCGGTAATACCCCTCGATCTTCCAGCCGTTTCCCGCCAGAGCGTCGGGCCGCTGGTAGACCACCCCCGCCGCCTCGGCGCAGTGCAGCACCCCACCGCCGACCGCAGGCCCAGCCCACACGCCGACGTGCACCGGATAGCGGGCGCAGCGCAGCAACACGCAATCGCCCTCCATCGGCACTTCGACGCGCGGCCAGCGTACCCGCTCCGGATGATCGCGGAACGCCCGCGCCAAGGGCAACAGGTCGCCCGGGTTGGGAATCGGCGGCAGGTCGCGGCCAAAATGCTTGGCCTCGACCATCCGCACGAACGACCAGCAGTGATAGCTTTCCGGTCCTTCCCCGGTTTCGGACCAGGGAAGGCCGATGTATTGCGCCGCCCAATGCATGCTGTATCTCCGCCGGATGCTTACTGAGACGCCGCGAGGGCGGGAAACCGTGTCGCGGTATAGGTCTCGTTGGGGAATGCCCGGTTGCCCACGTCCGACACGCCCGCGTTGCCGGAAACCTGCATGTCGGTGACCGTCACGTCGCCCACCGTCAGCACCATCGGCGGGTCCGCCTGCGGCCCCTCGATATCCGAGGAGATGTAGGGTCGATAGATCATGCGGATTTTTTCGGTGCTGGTGGCGGCAAGATCAAGCTGCCGCGTGATCTCTTGATCCACGTTGTCGATCGTCACCGTCGCCTCCGGCGCGGCGCTTGTCGCCACCTCAGGCAGATCGACGTCGAAGGCCAGAGCGACCCACGCCACCATCTCGCCCGGGTTTTCCGGCGCGCTCGCTTCCAGCCGTGCGACCAGGCCGATGTTCCGGCGCGTCTTTTCATCGAGCGCATCGAGCACCGACTGCACCGCCGCGCCGCCGAGCGCGAGCCAGGTCTTCGTATCCGCATGATTGCGCACCACCCGGACCGGCGCGTCGAAGTTGGGGTGCAGAAGCTCGAGCGTATGCAGCGTCACCACGCCGGAAGGCGACGACGCATACGCCTCACGGATCGCCTCGGAAAGGTTCGGATCAGGCATAATCGCCGCCCGCCTCAAAATCGATCCGGTTTTCCTTGCTCACAGCGCCACCTCCACGATCACGTCGCGCGGCGCGCCGGAACGGTTGATAAACGTCGTGTTGGTATCCTGGTTCGCGTCTGATGCATCGGCAAACTTCACCGTAATGCAGTCCGTTGCCGCGCTGTCGATGGTGGCGGAGCCGATGCGCACAGGCTCATCGCGGGTCGCAGAGTATTCGTAAAAGGTTAACTCCGCGCAGTAGCAGAAGTTTTCCGACCCGGATGAAGACAGAACGTCAACCCAGTAGTTGGCATATGTCGAGGCATTCGCCCCCTCCAGAGTAACGGACAGCAAACTGGCATCCGAAACCGTTGTGGTGGCAATAGAGGTACCGCCGCCATAAGCGGCAGCAGAGTCCGACCCGCGCAGGGTCAGCGTGACGCTGGCTCCGTCGTAGATGAACCCATAATTGTTTGACCCGACTGCAACAGCCTTGATAACGCGTTTCCCTCCGGAATAGGTTTTGCCAACGAACCCCGTGGTTCCGCTCTTAGTCGCACATGAGGTGTGCCCCTGATTGGCATTCCCGTCGAAAGCGGCGGCAATCCCACCGTTTTCAGTCATGTTCCCGATGGCGGTGCCGGTTCCTTGCGCGATAGCGGAAGACCCGCCGGCCGCGACGTAGGCATGAGGCACACGCTCTCGCGCGCCGCCATCGGTCCAGTGGTTGACAACCACCGATGAGCCGACGGTAAGTGCGGAATTGCGCGCAATGAAGGTAGTGACCGCCTCGGGCGTGAAGTCGATCTCGGTGGCAGAGGCGGCGATGCCGACCAGCCGAGATGCCGTCTGCGTACCGCTGGCCGGAACTGCGGGCGCGGTCTGCGTCACGCCGCCAGCCGTGGCGGAGGCCCACACAAGACCGCCCACCGTCAGGCCGGTGAAGCCATCGACGCGACCGGAGCGCACCTGCGCGGACCCCGAGGCGGCTGAGGAAATGGCCTCCAGCGCGATGCCAACCCGCGGCGATATGCGAACCGGGGCCGTGGCGTCCGCATCAATCTTGTACCACAGCGTTGCCCCGCCGCCGCGCTGGTTGAACACGTCCTGATAGATCAAGTCGCGGTCGGCAAGGTTCTCGCCAGCGGTGATAGTTTCGGAACCCGACGCCGACAGTGCCGCGATGGCCTGGGCAGTCCTCAGCGCGGTCATGTATGCGTCGTTATCAGTTCCAGAGATAGCCTGTGCTTCGGTAGCAAGGGCCGGGACAGACGCAACCGCAGCAGCCGCAGCCAGGGCATAGTCATGCGCCGCATCAGCGGCGGTTTCCGCCAGCCCCCGCTCGGTTTCGGCCAGTCCCCTCGCCGCCTCCGCTGCGGTGCGCTCCGCCTCGCACGCGGCTACCGCCCCCGCCGCCGCGTAGGCGGCATCCAGGTCCGCCAGCTTTTTCGCCACGGTCGGCACCGATCCGCCTTCGGTCTCCACCGTCTCGGTCGGGCCGCCGTGCACGATATCGTGCAACAGACCCTGATTGGTTTCCATGTTCTCGGTCGCCGTCTCGATCCGCTCCTGCAGCGTCGCCATGCCGTTCCCCTTTTTCTCAGGCCGCGAGATCCGGCCACACGATATTCGCCAGCGTGCCGACCCCCGCCATCGCGGCGATCAGCCCATCCATGTCCTCGGTCAAAGCGAGATCCAACACCTCTTCGGACAGGTCCGGGCTTTCCCGGACCTCCAGCGTCGCGGTGACGATCCACGTCACGCCGTCGCCCTTGCCGCCGCGTTTCGGCTTGGCCGAAAACGGCTTCCCACCGGACCCGGTGAAGCGCGCCTCGTGTTCGACCATGCCGAGGCCGGTCAGCAACGTGATGCCGAACCACTCCGCCCCGCGCTCGCCCTTGAATTTGTACCAGGCCCGGAACAGCGCGTACTGCCACTGCGTGAGCCGCCACCGCACGGAAACCTGTTCCGGCACCGAGGTGTATTGCACCCGCTGCCGCGCCGGACCCTGGGTCATATCGGTGCGCAGAACGCCGTCCTGCGGATCGATGCCGTAGCCGTCGAAGGTCGGCAACGGCAGCTTGTCGGGCCACTGCAAATCCACCGCCATGCCTCACCCCCTCGCCGCGCCGGACGCAGCGGAAAGGCCGTAGCGGCCCTCCAGCGTCGGGGCCAATCCACGGCCTTTTCCGATGTTGCTCGCCAACCGGCCTTCGATGGTTTCGACGATGGTGTCGATTTGCAGCGACCCGTCCGCGCCGCGCGAGACCTGCGTTTTCGCCTCGGTTCCGGTGGCATTGTTATAGACGTTGCTCACCACCTTGAGGTCGCCGCCGCCGGACTGCATCGCCATCTTCGCCAAACCGCTGATGGTGGCGGCGGTGTTATCCTGCTGCGCCTGGGTCAACACGCGCTCGCCCGCCTGCGCAATGATCGGCACCTCGCCGGGCAGCAGCCCACCCGTGTGGAAGCGCGACGCACCCGCGAACACCAGCGGCGACACCGCACGTGACATCGCGCCGGGCTCCCCGACCACTCCGCCCTCGTGGAAGAGGCTCAGGAGCCCCGAAGCCAATGGCGCGGTAATCGTTTGCCTTGCAATGATTCTTGCCATATCCGACAGCACTGAATCGGCAAAGTTGCTGAACGATAGCTTTCCCGTCGTGACAAACGTGGCGAGCGCATTCTCCATAGAAGAAAACGATTGCTTAACTGCGCTCTCGACGACGGAAGCAGAGTCCGCCGCAGACTTCTGATATTCCTGGAGAGCGCGCTTCATCCCGCTCGCCGCATCGGTTGCGGCATAAAGCTTCCGGCGCTCCGCGTCTTGCGTCATTAAGGCGTAGACCTGATCATTGATCGCGCCATTCGCCTTGAGCTTATCAATTTCTTCAATTTGAAGCTTATATACAGTCTCAGCATCTGCGTTTTGCAGAAGGAACTGCCGACTGCGCTCAATCGCCCGCCCGCGCTCGTCTTCCGCCTTGGCGTCCTCCTTCTTCCTTTCCGTCAGATCGTAGAGTTCCCCAGCCCACGCGGCGGTATCCGCAATCTCGTCTGCGGTCGCCGACTTCGGCAGGCTCGCCACCTTCTGATCCACGAACGCCGTGCGCGGATCGGAGACGCCGCCAACCTCGCGCTGCAGGTCGGCAAGCACCTTGGCCGTCTGCTCCGCCCCGCGCTTCTGTGCTTCCAGCAGCGGCTTCTGCACCGCGTCGATTTTCTGCTGTGCCACCGCGCGCAGCAGAGCTACCTCCTTGTCCACATCGGCTTGGGTCACCCCGGCGAGGGAACCGCGCTGCTGCGCCGCCGCGACGTCCTTGGCAAGCTGATCCTCGATCGTCTTGATCTTCGCCGCCGCGTCGGAAACGCCCTTGACCCTCTCCGCCTCCAGCGTCTTCAGCCGCGCGGACATCATCTCCGCGTTGCGGGTGCGTTCGGCATTCGCCCGGCCTTCGTCCGCCTTGCGCTGCGCCGATGCCTCGGCTTCCCTCTGTGCCGTGTCGAGTTTGCGGAGAGCCGAGACTTCCCTCTCGATATCCCTGATTCGCGCGCGGGCGAAATTCGCGACCGGAGACCAGCCGCGCCCGCTGTTTTCAAGCTCCGCCAGCTTGGTCTGATATTCCGCCAGCGCCGCCTCGCGCTCCGCCAGTTTCGCGGAGGTATCTTCGGCCTGGCCAAGTCCGCGCAGAGATTCGGTGATCCCATTGAGCGCATTCGCCACCGCCGAGCCAACGCCCGTGGTGCGTGCAAACTCCTCGAGCATATCGTCCCAGGCTTCCGCCGCATGCTTCGCCGCGCCGGTCACCCCGCCGTCTTCGCCCCGCGACGCACCGCCGACCTGCTGCTCCAGCGCGTCGAGGATCACGCCTTGCGCCCCGGCGACGTTGCCGGTCTCGACCATCGCGGAGATCATGTCCTTCTGCGCCTGCGTGAACGACACGCCGACACGCCGCAACGCGGTCAGACCCTCGACCGGGTCCTCGAGCGCCTTGCCCAACTGCATAGCCGACGAACGCATGTCGCCGCCGAACACCGTCGCCATGTCGAGCGCCAGAGCCGTCGCGCGGCGGAAGGCGTCGCCGGACACCGAACGAAAGGTCGAAAGAACCGACGTGGCGTCAACAACGTTTTCCGCCGTCGCCATCGTCGATTTCTCGATCTCGTCCGCCATGTCGGCAATCTGTTTCGACGTCAGGCCCGAGGCATAGCCCGTCGCCTTCATCACGGAGCCCAATCGCCGCATCGACGTGTCGGCGAGTTCCATCTCCCGCACGCCATGGGCCAGACCGGCGCTGATCGCCGCGATCGACACGCTCGCCATCAGGCCCGCCGGGCCGAGCGCAGACATCGCCTCCCCGGCGATGCCCAGGCGGCTCGCATAGCCTTGGATTTCGCCTTTCGCGCTGGAGGTCACGGTGTTGATCGCGAGCAGACCACGCGACGCCGGGGCCGAAGCCGCCTCGATCCGCGCCAGGGCCTTCTGTCCATCAGCGCCCAATTCGTTCAGGGCGCGACGGACAACCTCGGAATCCTTGAGGCTCAGGCGGATTGCAAGGTCGCGTTCAGTCATCATTCTCACGCCCCTCCACAATCGCCTGCGCCACACCCGCCTGTGCGAACGGCAGCAAAAAAGCGGCGCGGCGCTCTTCGCGCCCAGCCGCCCGCGTCAACGCCAACACCGTCGCGGGGTCCACCCCCGCGCCCAGGACCGAAACCCCCACCTGCCCCACGCAAGCGGTCACCGCATCCGCCATTCCCTGCCCATCCGCCGTGCGCGGCGGATCGGCATAGGGGCACAACTCCCCGGTTTCCGGGTCGCGCGCTGCACAGGGGCAACAGGTGCCGACGCTCAGGCACCCTTCGCGATATTGCCGCCCGGCCCCGAGGTCCCATCGGAGCCAGCGGCGGACCCGTTTCCCTCCGCACTCGCCGCCGCCGCCGGAGCCAGGTACGCCGCCAGGAACGGCGGACCGATATCGGGGTTGCGCATCAACTGCGCCGCCGACCCCTTCGAGAGATCGGCCTTGACGCCCTCCCACGCGACGATGCCGATTTCCGCCAGGGCCTCGACGAACAGGGCCTCCGCCAGACCGGCGCGGATATCCGGGTCGCCGAAATCCGGCAGGCCGGTGACATCTCCGCCCGCCTCGCGCACCCCGGCGACGTGGGTCACCAGTTCGCGCACCTTGCGCTGGCTGCGCGCCTCCGCCGCCTTCATCGCTGCGGTATCGAGCGGACGCACCCGAACCCGCACGCCGCGCGGCAGATCGAGCCAATAAGGCTCGGTCGGCAAATCCAAACTCACCAGTTCGGGCATCGTCATCTCCACCATCAGGCCGTTCGCCGCTCGAAGCGGGGAACGGCGTTCACGCACGCCATCGGCACCATCACCGCACGACGCTTGCGACCGTTGAAACCGAGTTCGGGCACCTTCCGCGCGCCGGGCAGGCCCATCAGTCCGACCGTCCAACCACCCTCGCACCACGGCGTATCGCGATAGATCGCCGAGAGGGTGGCGCTGCGCTCCGCGACCGCCAACTTGCCGGGGTGACCGGCGGGCGAAACCAGCAGGCCGATTTCCGCCAGAATTTCGAAATCGCCGCCGCTCACCGCCGAGTCGATCAGATCGCCGATGGTGTTGTGCTTGCCCACCGCATAGCGCAGCAGGTGCGCGAGGCAGCCGGTGGGATCGAACAGTTCCGTTTCCTCCGGGTCTCCCTCCACCTGCGGAAGGCCGCTCGCCCGCCACAACTGCCGCGCCGCCGCAGCGCCGAACACCGCGCGGGCCTCGGCGATCATCCGAATTTGGGTGTTCAGCACCTGGACCGGCTGTTCCCATTGGTCCCCCGCATCCTCCGCCCGTTTCGGCAACGCCAGAACGTAGCGCCCGGTGCGGCGGATGGCGGGCAGCACCTCGGCGGTGACCCACTTCTTGAACCGCCTGGCCGAGGCCTTGCGGCTGGTGAGCACCAGCGAGTAGAGACCGGATTCGTTGATGATGGTGAACACCTGAGCGCCACACCCTGCCTGACCCTCCATATTATGGAGGGTCGTCTTTTCGTCATCGTCGAGCCGCGCCGCAACGTTGGACGGATTGGCGATCTCCAACACCCGGCAAACATCCGCCAGCACGAACCAGGGCGAACCCTCTCGATCCAGCACCCGCACCGACGCGCCCTCGAAATCGAACGGAATCACGTTGCCCATCATCCGGCCCTCCGCAGCAGGTCTTCCATCTCCCGCGTCTGCCGCCCGGTGGCGACGCCGACGCCGGACCTGGTTTCCAGATACGCCGTCAGCCGGTCCGCCAGCCGCCAGCCGAGGCGAAGAAACGCCGGGTCCACCGCCGCGCCCGCCTCCAGGTTTTCCATCACGCCTTCGATCAGCGCCGTCAGGTGATGCGCTCGCAGCGCCGCATCGGCCTCCCCCGTCACCGGGGTGAACGACAGCGCCGCGAGAAAGCCCTCCATCCGGTCGCCGAGGTGGCGGGAGGTATCCTCCGATAGCCGCACGGTTTCCGATTGCACCCGCATCGTCCGCCGCAGTTCTTTGTCCAGTTCCACATTGCACATGGTTACCGCCTCCGTTTGGAAACTTTCACCATGTTGTGCATAATTCCATTTGTCGTCAAGGTGCATTTTGTGCAAAATGCACAACATGACGCCTGAACAATCACGAATGGCGCGTGCGGCGCTCAACTGGAACCTGGAAACGCTGGCCTTCAAGTCCGGCGTTAGCAGGAACACCATCTCTCGCTTCGAAGCAGGAAACCCTGCAAACAAGGCCACGATTACGGCAATGCGGCTTACCCTCGAAGCCGCTGGCGTCATCTTCATCGACCAGAACGGCGAAGGCCCCGGCGTGCGGTTGAAGAAAACCCCTTGACGCGACTCCTCCGCGAAGCCGACCCTTCCCCTGGAACGCAACCTGGGGAAAGTCCGCCATGCATACCTGCCGAGCGTTGATCGTCGTTCTTTCATCCCTTTCCATCGCCGCCTGTGCAACAACGATGGACCGCACCCCATCCGGTCCACCCGCCTACCGCGAAGGCTTCGCCGCCGGGTGCGACAGCGGCTACTCCGCCGCCGGTAACATCTATTACCGCTTCAACAAAGACCCTCAGCGCGCGATCTCCGACGCGATGTATGCGTCAGGATGGAATGACGGCTTCGCCGTCTGCAAAGGCAAATACGACAACATCGTCCGCAGCCCCTATTGAGCCTCGCCAGATTGGAGCAATTCATGGGCACGCTTCTCTTGGCCGTGTTGGCGATCGCCATCGGCACATGGTTCTTGTTCCAGACGCAACAAAAAAACAAAAACGCGGAGCCCCAGCTGCGCCGCTTCGATCCCGGCCCAACCCTCGCCGACAATCTCAACCTCGTATGGGACATCGCCTACACCGACCGCAGCGGCGAAAGCACCGAGCGGCGCATCACCGTGCGGTCACTGCATGGAAAGAAGTATCCGAAGTTCGCCTTCGCCTTCTGCCACCTGCGCAACGAGATGCGCCACTTCGACCTCTACAGCGTCACCCGCGCCATCGAGGCGGACACCGGCTTCGAGGTTCCCGTCACCTACCAACTGATTCCGTGGATCGGCAATCGCGAAGGCCGCCTACTGTCGGCGCGGCTCCGCACCACCGCCGAGGCGGACGTTTCCGCCTTCGGCGTCTCGTTGATCGTCGAAACCGGCGGCGAGACGTTCACCGTCGCCGTCGAGCACGCCAGCGCGAACGGCGAGTTCTCCACCATCCGGGGCAAGGCGAAACGGGCGAGAACCGATCTCAAGCGCGCGTGGAGCGGGCAGAAAACCTTCCGCTCCCACGAATGCACGCTGGTCGCGCTCGCCGAAACCGGCGAGGTATTCGACCCCGACGCTACATTCCGCATTTTGGCAAACGGTCAGATTCCGGTTTCGCCATCGTCGGTTCAGACTCAGTAGCCATCCACGTCGTTGACCAGCGTTGCCCGCAGCAGATAGCCCGCAACCGGGTCGCGGGCGGCTTGCCAGTTGTAGGTGGCCTCGATGCCGCCGGGGCCGGAAATCTCGGTTTTCGGCTTGGGCAGATAGACGCGCGGCAGTTCGAACTTGAGCAGATAGTCGGTGTCGGGGATCGAGTAGGCGTATTCCAGCGCCACGGGGGACTGCGCCGCCACCGCCGCGCGAATCGGGCTATCGGGGCCGAAGCGCACGGTCAGTCCGCCGGTCGCGGTCGCCTCGCCCTCGTCCACGCCGTCGATCTTGCCGTCGTCGCGGATGGTTTCCACCCCTTCCAGATTGTTGCTGTAGGTCAGGTTGCCGCCGGTCACCGCCGCCACCTGCGACCCGTCGAGCTTGATGGTGCCGCGCCCGGCGCTGAAACGGGTGAGCGCGAATTCCAGCGGCGCGGCATCCAGCGCCGTCGCGGCGGAGGTTTCGCCCTGGGCGATGGTGGCGATGGTGGCGTTGACCGCCCCGGTCCGCGCCATCTGAAACGCGAGGGAGCCGAGCTTGACGCCCGCGTGGGCGAAGTGCACCTGCGGCGAAAGCTGCATGTGCCCGACCTGAAGGGCGAGAGAAGGCAGCGCCCCGCCCGAGGTGAAGACATGGGTATACACCCCTTCGGCCTCGGTGGTGACCGGCGCACCGAACAGACCGCGCAGCCAGAAGCCGATGCCCCGCAGATCGACCGGCGCGACGATATCGCCGGACACCGAGATGGCGTCGTAGTACGGGTCCTGCGCATCGCGGCCCATGCCGAGCAGCGGATCGGTGCCGAGCGGCTGTTCGGACCCCAGCGCGTGGGACTTGAACGACAGCTTGCGATAAACCCCACCGCCCGCGCCGCTGGGGGCGGTGCCGTAGGTGGTCTCGAACGCGCCGAGCAGCTGGGTATCGGCACCGGAAGCGCGAATTTTCGCCATGTCTCTCTCCTTCAGCCCAGCGGGCTATCGCTGATGAATTCCAGCGCGCAGACGATCCGCGCGCCCTTGATCGGCTTGCCTTCCTCGGCGGGCTCGGTCAGGCGCTCGGGCGATCCCAGGTTTACCGACTCCACCGTGCCGCCCAGGGTTTCGTCGGCAGACACCGCCGCCTCGATCTTCAGCACCAGCGCGTCGAGAGCCGCGTCGCGCTCCGCCGCGTCCGCCGCCTGCACCATCGCAACGATCTCTGCGTTGGCGGTGTGACCATAGGACAGCGGCGACAGGTAGACCTCCGGCTCCGCCAGGTCGCCGTCACTCAGGTCGATCCGCCCGCCAGGCGGCACCTCACGCTCGGAGGGGTCGTTGCGCGCGAACTCCGGCCCCGGGATCGCCGCCAGCACCGACGCCAACGCCGCCAGGGCGGTTTCCCACTTACTCGCCATAGCTCATCACTCCTTGACCCGGCGGTCCGCCGCGTCGATCCCGGCGAGGACATGCCCCATGAAATCGCGCCCCGCCTGCGCCGCCGCGCCGCCGATATCCAGCCGCTTACCGAGCCGTACCCGCTTGACCAGCAGGAACAGCGGCATCGAAACGTTGCCCACCCCCTGCACCGTGCCGCCACCCTTGGCCTGCCGCACCTTGCGGCGAGAGCCTGAGGCGGTGACGCCATCCGCGACCAGAAGGATGCGTCCGCCCTTCAGCGGAACCCGCCGCAGCGAGCCGAAGCGCCGCACCGCGGCGTCCACATCGGACCAGTGCCGAGGCTTGCCGCCGCGCGAGCGCGAATAGGACACATCGAATTTCAGCCTCCGCGCGGCGGGCAGGGGGATCACCAGCCACTGCCCGTTGCGCGGCGAGATCGACGCCCCCGCATCGAACGCCGCGTGAATGCGCGTCGCCTTGGAAAACACCAGGCCCGCCGCACCCATACTGTCGCCCTTGGGGTAGACCTTCGACTGCCACGCCTTTTGCACCGACTGCGGCAGCCCGGCGGCACGCACCTGCGCGCGCAGTTTCTCCTTGAGATTATCCGTCGCCGTCTGCGTACCGGACTTGATACCGGACCTCAGCACGCTGATTTCCCGCGTCATGATCTTGCGCAGGTCACCCTCGAGAGCCGCCCCGATTTTCACGGCTCAGTCTTCCACCGCCGACGCCACCCAGATCAGCCGCGTCGCATCCCGCTTTGGCTTGGCGGAAACGGTCAGCACGCCGCCGTCCGCCAGGGTGAAGGTATCGCCCCGCGCCAGGGCCGCGACCTCGGAAACCCGCACCTGCAGCGCGGTCGAGGCGGAAACCACGGGCACATCGTAGACCGGCGTCATCACGTCCGGCTGCGAGAGGATCACCCGCACCGGAAGCGGGTCGCCGTTGGCCGGGGTGTAGGTGGCGTCCACCGCCATCGGCCCCGCGAACATCAAATCCACCGATACCGAAAACGGGTTCATCCGATCCTCCCTCGTCACGCGGCGGGGCGCTGCCGCCCCGCCGGATGCTCGCTTAGGTGCCGGAGGCCACCGCGCCGTTGCCGACGCCGATCTTGACATTGACCGTGGTGTCGGCGCTCGCCGCCGTCGCCCAGGCGGTCACCGCGCCCGTGATATCGCCCGCCGCCGTGGCGGTGCCCGCAGGCACGAACGCCCCGGCGCTGACGTCGAAGATCGGCGCGGTGCCCACGTTGATCGCCGCACCCGACGTCTTCGGCAGGGTGTAGACGCCTTCCATCGAAAGCGTGCCGGAAGCGCCGTCCGCGATGTCGTTGATCGCCACGCCGACCTGCCCGCCAACCACCACGGCGGCACCAGCGGAAATCGTCGCGCCGCTGGAATTGTAGTAACTGAGGGTCCGTCCCTCCTGAACGTAGTTGCGCATCTGCTTTCTCCTTGCGCGAAGGGGTTATCGGCGCGGCGCAGGGTTGCGCCGCGCCAGGGGTATCGATTACACGCCCGCGTTCTTGTAGAGACCGCGATGATCGAGAGCCTTCACGCCAGCGTCGATCCGGACCTTGAAGTCCACGCCGTCGACGTTCCAGCCATCCTTGCTTTCCAGGTACGGTTCCTCGACGCCGTCGAGATAATCGACCTCGATGGTATCGACGACGTTGGGGTTGGCCGCGCCATACCACGCCGTGGTGGAGGCGATGTCGAGGCGCGCATCGGAGATGACCTCCGCGAAGTCCCGCACCGAGTTGGGCAGACCCTTGTCGCCCGAAGCGCTGTCGAACTCGGAGGCGATCACCGCCTTGCTCTTACCCTCCAGGGCGACCGGCGCAAGCACATAGGCCGGTCGGATGTTGAGGGCCTGGGTCTTCAGGTCGGGATCGCGCTGCGTCGCCATCGCGGTCCGCATCGCATCGAACGTCGCGGTCGAAGGCGCGGCACCGGCGGAGGCCAGGTTCTTGTGCGTGGCGTGGAACAGCGCCACGCCGTCGGAAAGAGCGGCGTTGCTGGTCAGGACCGCATAGACGAGGTTGCCGATGGTCCGTTTCGAGGCCGCGCCCATCTTGCCGGGAATGCGGGTGAAGGCACCGACATCGTCGTTGATGATCGCCTGCCGGGTGATCGAGAACATCTTGCCGTAGGTCGCGAGCTGGATGGTCTCCCCGCGATCGCCGAAGGTGCCGTATTTGTATTCCGCGCCTTCCGGAACCTCCGCCAGGGCGTCAAACAGACCGGCGTCGATGCGCTTCAACGGCTTGAAGTCGGTAAGAATGCCCTTGCCGGTCCACAGCGTGAACGTCTCCTCCGCGTCGGTGAACCCTTTGAGCATGGCCTTGTTGGCGACGTTCGACAGAACGTTGGCGAAGTCGGAAGTGCTGTGCGTGCCGCCCGCCATGCTCGGCACGAAGGCAGTGCCGATCATCTGCAACACGTTCATACTCCCGGAACGGATGCCGCGGATATCCAGCGCAGCGCGGGCCATCTCGCGCAACGACAGGCCGGAGAACTCGTTGCGCTCGCCGCCGAGACCGGCGCGCAGGAGCAGCGCCTCCTCCATCCCGGCACGGAAGCGATCCACCGCGTCGTCGGTGACGATGGCGCGGATGTGCGAACGCGGTTCCGGCCCTCCCTCCGCCTGGAGACGGGCGAGTTCGGCGATGATGCGGGCGCGGGCGTCGGCGACGCTGACGCCCTCGGCAACCATCTGGTCGCGGAAGGCATCGGTCATCCGCGCAGCACCGCAAGCGACGCCGATGTCGGCGACGCGCTTGCGCTCGGCGGCGACGGCGGCGTTGGCCGCCGCCTCGATCGCGGCGGTATCGGCCACGTCCACGGGGGCCGGAGCCGGATTGTTGGCGGAGGTCTTCGGGTCCGCCGCGTCCGGATTGGTATTGGGCATGGGAATGCTCCTCGGCTGGGGTTCGGCGGCGGACGCCGCCAGGGAACGCAACGGCGCGGGCAGCGCCCGGCAGTTGCGAAGGTCGAATTTCGCGGCGGCGGCGAGATCCGCCTCCACCTCGATCAGCTCGTCGGCGAGGCCAAGCGCGACCGCGTCGGCACCGGAAAGCCAGGTTTCCTCCGCCATCATGCGGCGGATTTCGGCTTCGTCCTGGCCGGACTTCGCCACGTAGATGCCGACCAGTTGATCGCGGATTTTGTCGAGCACGTCCGCCTGCTTGCGCATCTCCTCGGGCGTGCCGGAGGCATACCAGGACGGATCGTGGATCATCATCAGCGCATTGGCGGGCATCTGCGTCGGCTTGCCCGCCAGGGCGATGATCGAGCCCATCGAGAGCGCGATGCCATCGACGATGGTGGTGACCGAGGCCGCGCGGCTGATCAGGATGTTGTAGATGGCCAGGCCTTCCCACACGCTGCCGCCGACGCTGTTGATGTGCACCACCAGCGGCGTGGTGGGCGTCGCCACATCCCGCAGGTCGTTGAGGAACGACTGGGCGGTGACCTCCCAACCGATCTCGCCGTAGACGAAGATTTCGACGGCGGCGTCATTGCCGACCGCCATGCGCATGTCATAGCCGTAGGGGCCGCGCGCCCCCGGCCAACTGCGCCGGATGCTTTTGGGCATGGCTTACTCCTTGATGTCGGGGAACTGCGTATTGTCGGTACGAACCTGCGTGAGGCCCGCGCGCGAAACCCGGCGCGGGTCCGAATCCAGGATCAGGCCGAGGCGGTCGATCAGCTCGACGCCCCGCGCATATTCGGCAAAATGTTGCTCCGGGTCCTTCCCGGCTGCGCGGACCATCTGCTGTGGCGTCATCCGCCCGGCGCGGACCTCGGAGACGACGGTCTCGATTTCTTCCTTCGGGTTGATCATCTCCACCGCAGGTGGCGTCCACACGCCGCGAAACGGCACGGTAACGCCGCGCTCAATCGCCATCGCTTCGCGAAACCATCCCTCCAGGCGGCGGCAGATCATGCGGATGCTGATCCTCGCCTGATAATCCTTGATGCCACGCCGGTAATCGAGCCACCCCAGCCGCCCGGCGGAAAAGTTGATTGCGCCGTAATCGCCGGAAAGCACAAACGGCGGCATGCCGATCCCCACCGCCACCTCGCGCAGCGAGATCGCCGCCGTCTCGGCGAACCCTTCCACCCCCGGCGGGGTGGCGAACTTGATGTCGCGCCCGGCGGGCAGCTTGACGATCATGCCGGGGGAGAATTCCTCGACCGGCATATCGCCCGCCGACGATCCGCCAGAAACCAGGGGCGATTCCGCCGTACCACCCTGATAGTCGGTCTCGAACGCCGCGAAGCATGCGGCGATCTTCTGCCGCATGCGGTAGGCGTCGGCGAGATCGGCGTAATCCGCCACTGCCAGCATCACCGGAGCGAGCCACGGCACCCCACGCACCTGCCCAGGCCGGTCGATGCGGTAGGCGTGGATCACGTCTTCCGCCGGGACCCGGCGCGACTGGGTAATGCGGTAGCTGCCGCGCGACCCCGGATGTTCGTCGAACAACCAGTAGGCAACCCGCCGACCGATGCCGTTGAACTCAACGCCCTGCACCGCGACGTTGCCGTTGCCGAGGGGACCGTCCTTTGTGGAGTCGAGAAAATCCGGCTCCAAGATTTGCACCTGGAATGCCAACGGCAAACCGTCCGATGCCTTGCGGCGGCGGCGGCGGAACAGCACCTCGCCGCCCTCGAACACCGTCCGCGCTGCCAGAGATTGCAGACCGTAGAGGTCCATCTGCCCGCCCGCGTCGATAGCCTCGGTATCGAGAAATTCTCGCGCGACCGCCTCCGCCTCCGGCTGCGCCAACTCATCCGGCGTGACGAAGCTCGGGATGATCCCCTCGCCGATAATGGTCTGAGCCAGTACCGCAGCCGCGCGGGAGGCGTGCGGGTTGTTGCGGACCATCTCCCGCGAGGCATCGCGCAGGCGACCCAGCGCGCCGCCCGCCGTTTCGGCATTGGCGTCGGTGGACACCCGCCGCCAGCCGGAGGTGCGCCGACCGACGCTCGCGCCGTCATAGGCGTTGCGAACCTCCCGCAGTGCCCGCACCTTGAGCCGGGCATGCTCCCGCCGCGCCGCCGTCTCTGGCGAGATGGCGGCGATCACGTTTTCGAACCAGCGCATGGTCATGTCCCCCGGCGATATGCCGCGACGGTGCGGACGATGCCGCCGCCGGTCGCGACCCCGGCCTTGCGGGCCAGAATCTCACGCACCCGCAGCATGTCGTCGAGCGAGCGGTATTCGTGGGTCTTTCCCTCGAATGTGAAGCGCAGCAGGCCGGAGGCGATTGCGTCCTCGAGTGCCTGCAGTTGGGTCGCGGCATCCGCCATCCGTCACCTCCTCAACCAGCTTCCGCCCCGACCGCCGAGGTAACCGCCGCGCGGCTTCGCGGGTTGCGCCGAGGCCGCCGGTTTCGGCGGCGGCGGCGCTGGCGGCTGCACCACGCTTGGGGTAAACAGGTCGCCCTGCATTTTCGGCGGCGGCACATTGCGCTGCGCCGCCAGACGCGCCCAATCGTCCATCGTCATCCGGTCGATGCCGAGGTGATACGCCAGGGCGAGGTTATACACGCGGCAGTCGAGAAAGTGATTTTCGCCCGTCGCTTTCCACACCTTCACCGTCCGTCCGCCACGCACTTCGTCCGCGACGTATTCGGCGGTCAGTTGCTTGAAAAACGCCTCGTCGTGCAGAGCCTCGGTGAAGTGGCAGTACCCGGGCGGATCGTGGTCGGCTCCCTCGCGGAGACCGGGCTTACGCAGCAGCGCATAGACCTCGGCCTTCAACGGCCACGTCCCCACCGGCCACATCACCGCGCCGCGACGAAGCTTCTTCCCGCCGTAGTCGATGTCCTGTTTCGACGGCGTGCCGAGCGGCGGGCGGCCCCAGCCGTCCTCGCCCTTGATCACCATCGCCTTGGGCCGTCCACGGCACCACCACTTGACCGCGTTCGTGTTATAGCCGCTGTCGATCCCCATCAGGTCGATAGGCCAGGAATTGCCGTAAGCGTCCGGATACCGGCGTTCGTAGACCTCCGCCAGCGCCCGCCAGGCGGGGCTGTCGGCGTCTGCCGTATCGCCGGGCAGGAAGCCCTTGTCGATGGACCAGGACTCCTTCCCGACGCCCCAAGCGACGACTTCGTAGAAGAGCCCCTTCATCTGCACGTCAACCGCACAGGTGATCACCAGACCGCCGAGCAGCACCGTGCGTAGCGAATAGGTTTCCCGCCGCGTGTAAAGCCGTTCCCACTCCGGCGCTTCGCCGCGCTCCTCCCAGCTTTCGCCGAGCCAGAGGTTGACGAACGTCTTGAGTTTCCTCGGGTCGCCCTGAGCCGCGATCCACTTGGCGGCGATGTCGTCCCAGGTCACCAGTAGCGACGTGAGGGTGTCGAGATGGAACGACGGATGCCGCCCCGGCCCCGGCATGGTCGCCACCCACCGGCCCCCGCGCACCATCGCGTCGCGGTCGGAGGCCTCGATCGGGCAACCGTTGCACTGGCACTCGTAGAACGCCTTGTGCGGAAACGTCTTCTCGAATTTCAGGTGTTTGAACTCAAGCCGCTGTTCCTCGCCGCAGTGCGGGCAGGTGACGGTCCAGTACCGCTGATCGCCAGCCTCGAATGCCGCGTCGATCCGGGAGATGCCCTTGATCGTCGGCGTCGAGCCTTCGAGCTTCTTGTACCCACCGACCCGGAGGAACGCGCGAAACCGCGCGTCGAACATCTCCATCGGGTCGCCCTGCTTGTTCAGGTCGAGCGGCCAATCGTCGATTTCGTCCGCGAACCCGAACTTGACCGTCTTCGACCGCAGGTCCGCCGAGGAGTTCGCCCCGGTGATCGTGATCGTGCCGCCGGGGAAGCGCTTCTTCCGCGACGTCGAGGCCCGGGCCGAACGGCTGCGGGTTTCCGCCACACGGCGCTTCAGGCACTTCGTCGCCTCAAGCGTCGGGTGGAACTTCTCCGAGTTGAAGTCGTCGCCCACCTCGATCGTCGGGAACACCACCAGGGTTTTCGCCGGGGTGTTGTCGATGATCGAACCGAGCCAGGCGATGCCGACCTGGGTGAAACCCACCTGTGCGGACTTCCGGACCGACACCCGCGTGCACGGATCGTCCGGCCCGAGGCAGTCCAAAATCTCGATCAGTTGCGGTGTCAGCGACGGGTCCCACAACTCGCCCTCAAGCGGGCCGTCCGGAACGATCAGATTGGCCCGCGCCCACTCCGAAGGGCGCACCCGCCGATCCGGCGCGAGGCCCTTCGCCAGAGCGCCGCCGACCAGGGCAAGCGCGCTATCCGTCATCCTCGCCCCCCGGCTTCGCCAGGGCGTCCGCAATCGCCTGTTCCAGAGCCTTCACCCGCTCGGTGATGGCCTGACGCACGTCGCGGGCACCGCCGCCCCCGGCGACGATCGCCACCACCTCGTCCGCCATGTTCGGCAAACTGTCCAACTTGTTCCGGATCTTCCGCCCCGTCGCCACCAGCGCGTCGGCGATATCCTGCCGCGAGATCAACTCGCCCTTGAGCTTGGCGAGGTTCATCGCATCGCGCTCAGCGGCGATCCGCTCGCGCTCCGCGCGGCTGGATCGGTACGTCGCATCCTCCGGCGCGGATGTATCCGCATCGGTTGGCTCCGGCAGAAACTCTGTTTCCGGATCTCGCGCCGGATTTGCCGACCGCCGCCGGGCTTCGTCCGCCAACTCGAAATCGATTTTCCCGTCAGGCCGAAGCGGGATGGTCCCGGACTTCACGGCCTTGCTCACCGCCTGACGGCTGATCCCGGCGCGCTTGGCGTATTCGGCTTGCGATCCGATTTGAGCCATGCCGCCTCCGTCCAGTTGACGCGGATGTCAACCCGTCAACCCATTCGTCAACCTCGATTTTTTGCAAGAAAACTAGCGACATATCGCGCCTTTGCCACCCGTGTAGCTCGGGGCCTGGGAAGGACCCAAGAAGGGGCGGAGGGCTGTGCGTGTGGGCTGCGGCCCCGCCCCGAGGGGGAGCGTCAGCAAGAGCGCGAAAAAGAAGAGGCCCGCAACCCATCGTGGGTAGCGGACCTATCGCATCTTCATGTGGTATGCCAAACTTTTTCTGCGGCGTCAAGCCCGGTCTATCCACGGCTCCCTCGCGAGGGCCGGGCCGGTGACGCGGTAGCGGTCCAGATCAAGATGGGCAGCAGCAAGCCGCGCCACCGCATCCCACCACTCGACGTAAAGCTGACGGGCAAAGGCCAGATGCACCGGGTCCACCGGAACGTAGCGGAGGAGGCAGTAGAAGGGCTTGGTCTTTGCCCCGTCGCGATACTCCATTTCAGCCTTGCCGTTCGGGCGGAAGACGCCAACCGGGCGGGGTATCACCCCCTCCAGCCAATCCGGAGCCGCGCCCTGCTTGGCGTAGTCGATGACGATACAGACCATCTTCCGAGGCAACAGATACCGCACCGCGTCGTGAACACGCTCTGCGTCCTCGGGAAGATAGTCGGCCCCGTCCGCGCCAAACCCCATGCGCCCACCATCGGTGATGACACCGAGGCACCCGGTCTCAAGCGCCCTGGCCGCGTTGCTTCGATACCCACCGTTTATCCCGCTCGGCACAGACCGCCGCACCACCTCATCGACCCTCTGGGTCTGGTAAGCCCAGCGGAGTAAATCGACGATGTCGATATCCTCCCGTGGAGGGTTGTGGAGGCCCTGGAGGGTGACACTGGAGGGATTAACCTGTGATTTCATCATTATTTTCAACATGGTAACAACTCCAATGGAGGATATGGAGGGTCAGTTATTAAAAACCTCACGCGCTTGCGCGCATAATATGCTTCCGAAACAATCCTCCACACCCTCCACACCACCCAAACCTATTGATATAGAACACAAATTCCGATGGAGGGTTGTGGAGGGTGTGGAGGGTCAGAAGTCCTCCGGACCGGGCGGCGGCGGCGTTTCGTCCTCGGACGGCACATCGTGCAGGACGATATCGGCATACTCGTTCCCGAAAGCCTTCTTGACCCGGCGGAACCCGCGTTCCGGCAGCCCCTGCCCAAAGGCCTTCTGCGACCACGGCCTTTCCGCATTCGCGCGGCACCACGAGACGAACGCCGCATACAGCCGCGCAGCCGGAACGCTCTGGCCTTCCTCGCGGTTCACGCAGTCCTCGATAAACCGCCCCAGAGGGTCCGAATCGCGCCGGTATTCGTCGGTCGCCGCCCGCACTGCTGCGGGAACGACAAGGCCCTTCTCCAGCCAAATACGCGCCCCGTCCAACAGCCAGTTCAGCACCCCCGACCGCTCCTCCCACAGCTTAGCGGGGAGCGTCTTATCCTGCCGTTCGTCCGGGATAATCACCTCCCATGGCACCAGCAGGAACCGCCGCCAGATGCCGTGGTCGCCGCCGCGTATCCGAGGCCGGTGGTTGCCTGAGAGGATCAGCTTGAACATCGGCACCATGTCGAAGAAATCGTGCCGCAGCCGCCGTACAGGGAACTCCTCGCCCCCGGTGATCGACTTGATCGTCGCCTCAGCGAAGGCGGCCCCCTTTTCGGGTTCCGAGGCCCGAACCATCCGCGCCCCAGGCAGCCGGGCAAGATCCGGCGTCGCCTCGCTTCCGCGCTTGCGATCGTCGCGCAGCAGAGAGGAAAACGGCAGCGTGACGGCATAAGGCCCCATGATCTTCGCCAGAAGATCGACGAACACCGACTTGCCGTTGCTGCCCTCGCCGAAGTTGAAGAGCAGCTTCTGCTCGCGGGTGTCGCCGGTCAGGCAGTACCCCCCGAACACCTGCAGGAACAAACGACGTTCCGGGTCCGGCTGCACCTCGCAGAGGAAGTCATGGAACGCATGGCATGTCGCCGCCGGGTCGAACGCGACCGGCATCACCTTGGCCAGCAAGTCGTCTCGGCAGTGCTTGCGCAAATCATCGCACGAGCCCTCAATCCGCAACGTGCCGTTCTCCAGGTTGAGGATCATCGGGTCGGCATCGAGTTCTCGCGGCCCGACCGTCAAATACGGCACGGCCTGGGCGATCATCGCGGCGGTCCGGCGCTTGTCCCCGCTCTCGACCGCCCAGTCGAGCAGCATCTTGGCTCGTCTTTCGTCCCCGTTACCGCCACGCTTCTGCAGCGCGTCCGCCTCCTCGACCACAGACCGCGCGGTTTCATGCGCGGCGCGGAGCCATCGCTCCGCCGCCCCTTCAGGGGACCAGTGCGTGCCGGTCCACTGGTGTTCGCCCACGTCCTTGACGTAGATCAGGTCCGCGCCATGCCGGGCGCGGAAGCGGTCGCCGTTGCCGAGGTCGTTGAACTCCTTATCGGCGAGTTCCAGGTTTATGTCCCGCCCGCCGCCATCGTCGTCGCGCCCACGCGGGAATCGCACGACCGCCGCGCCGTCGATGCATTCGCGAACCGCATCCGCCCCGCCGCTCATAGCAGCACCCCCTGCCCATTGATCACCTGCCGACGCGGCGGTTCCTCCCGCCGCTCTGCCGCCTGGGGCTCACTCGCAGTCACCTGCGGCTGTGCCAGGAAGCTTGGCGGCACATGCTCCCGGCACCACCAGCGTCCCAGCCAACGTGCGGCGTCCTGCTTATCCGAGGCCTTGGCATAAGCCTTGAGGATGTCGCCGCCCTGGCCATAGCACCCCTCCCGCCCGCATCCGGGGTGCGAGCACGGATGATGCAGCCGCCCGGCGGCGTCGATCGCCGGTGAAGCGTTCGGATGCTTCGCGCCGGAAGCTTCGCTACGGGCATGTAGGGGTGTATCCGCACCACCCGTATCGGAAGAGACGGATCGATGCTCCAGCGCCTTGCCGCCGGGGCCGGTCATCCGACCGCACTCCCGAACAAATCCTCCTGCGCTCCGGAAACCCCGACGGGGTTTTGGGCCATTCTGTCGCAGGCGACACGGAAATGGTTTTCGTCGATCTCAACCCCGACGAATCTCCTTCCCAACTCCAGCGCCGCAACACCCGTTGTTCCGGACCCCATGAACGGGTCTAGGACGATATCCCCCGGTCTGGTCGACTGCCGGATATATTCACGCATGAGCGCAACTGGCTTTTGCGTCGGGTGGACCTTGGAGCCGACAGGATTCGGAAACCGGTGCAAGGATGGTGAAGACGGATCGTTGATGCCGCGCGCCTTGCCCTTATAGACATAGGCTGTGAATTCGCACCCCTTCATGTACCAACGGTTAGGGGTGACGTTACCCTTGTCCCAAACCAGCAGATTATGATCACGGAATCCGGCCTTCAGAGCCGACGACATCAGCTCGACGATATTGCGAGAATCCGCCATCAAATAGGCGTCGGCATCGGCGGCGCATGCCGCGTAGATCAGCGGCAGGAATTCACGAAACGTGATTTCACAGCGGACGATCTTGCCGTTGTTGTTGTATCCCTTAGCGACGCGCCATGCGGCCATGGAGCCCCCCCCCCCCGAAGTCAGCAGGTAAGGCACGTCGCTCACCACGCAATCGGCTGTCCCGCGCAACAATGGGAGAACCTTTCGAGCGTCCGCGCAATAGAGCGTCGCGTCACCGATGATCACGGGTTCCATCACACCCTCCGCAACAGGTCGTTGAAGTCCATGCCGCGCGGCGGGCAGGCGACGCGGACGATCACGCCGCGCGCGGAATGGGCGGCGATGGCGGAATCGACGCGCTTGATCGTCGTCGCCTCGTCCTTGGTGTCGTTGTCGCGGCAGATGGTGAGGTCGCGGACGATGGTGGGCATCGCCGCGCCGAGGTTGCCCTCCGACAGCGCCGCCCACCCCGGTCGCCCGGTCGCGCCGATTGCCGAAAGCGTTGTCTCGATCCCTTCGGCGTTGAGCATCTTCGCCGAGGCTGGGCACAGGCGAAGGTATCCGCCGAACACGTTGCCGAGCATCTTCTTCGGCTTCGGCACTACGGCCTTGCCCGAGCCGTCCGGCGTCAGGAATGTGCGGTGCACCCCCACGAACTCGCGGTTCGGTCCCTGCACATAGCCGACCATCGCGGGGAACGCCCCGGCGTACCAACTGCGGTCCGCCGCCTTGTCGTATTGCCAGCACGGCAACGCGGGGACGAAGCGCAGCGTCGGCACCGGCCAGCCCGGCACCCGCGGCAGGTCGATCCCCCGCGCCTCGAGATACCGTTCCGCCAGGCTCCCGGCGATCGGCAGCGCGTCGCGCCAGATCGCCGCCGCCTTGGCCAGCTTCTCCGCGTCTTCGGCGGCGGCTTCGGCCTCCGATGGCCGCGCGATCGGCTTCGCCTCCGGCAGCATCCGGCCTTCCCGATCCGGTTGCAGCCCGGCCTTGATCGCCAGTTCCTCGACCGCTTCGGGGAAGGTGACGCCGTGCCGGTCCATAACCCAGTCGAAGGCGTCGCCATGCGCGCCGCAGCCGAAGCAGTGATAGAACCCCTTGCGCTCGCTCACCGTGAACGAGGGCGTCCGCTCGGAATGGAACGGGCACAGGCCCGAGAACTCGCCATTACGGCCCGAGAGTTTGACCTTCGCGCCGATCAGCGCGACCAGCGAAGTCCGCGCCCGCACGTCGTCGATGAACCTGTCGGAGAACCCGCCGTTCATCGCCCGGACTCCAGCCGCGCCGCGACCTCTCCGCCACAGCCGCCGTAACCGCTGATATCCACGAAGTCGTCGGGATTGTGGTGACCGTGCAGCACCCGCACCCGCTTGAGGTCGATCAGCATCAACGGCACGTCCAGCGGGGTAATCACCGAACGCCCGTTGAGGTAGGCGGTCCACAGCGCCGCCAGGTGTTCCGCCCCGGCAAGGATGTCGCCGTGCGTTTCCGCCCTCGGTCCGCCCACCGCGTCGGCGGCGGCAAGGCAAATCCCCACGGCGGTATTCACCGCGCGCGGTGGCGGTGCGGGCGCTTTCATCGCCCGTCCTCCAGGGTTTCGAGGGCAGAGTCGATCCGCGCGAGCACTTCCATCGCCTCGCGCAGTTCTCTCCGCAGGCCCATCTTCCGGCACTTCGCGGCGGACAAGGGTTCGGGCGCGCCCAGCGCAGAGCCCAGGAAGGTTATGGCCTCACCCGCTTCCTTCGCGAGCGCGCCGACATCGCCGATGGAAACCCCGCCCCTCGCGGCGGGTTTTGGCTTCGGCACCAGCACGTAACCGAGGAACCCGGCAAGCACCCGCGTCACCTCCGGCACGCCCGCCTCGGCTTCAAGGTCGGCGATCACGTCGAGCGGCGCGTGCATCGCCTCCTCCGCAGCGCCGTAGCGCGAAAGCCGGGGCGCGTCGCTTCGGGTAATCCCGGCGGCGGCATTCGGCCCGCCGCAGGAACGCACCAGAGAGCGGACAGACGCCTTGAGCGCGAGGTAATCGTTGAGCGGCAGATAGCGGGCGGCGGTCATGCAACACTCCCGATCCGGATTGCATGGCGGGGCTTCACCCCGGCGGCGATAATCACCGCATGGAACAGCACCTGAACGACCTGGATCACCTCGCCGCCCAACTGGCACAGCGCCTGAAAGCCGACCCGAACCACCCGGACGCGGCGCACATGCAGCAGAGCCTCGCGGCGTACCGCCGCGCCGTGGAGAGGGGAAAAAGAGCGGCGCGGAGAGGTCCTTCTGAGGATGGAGCGGACCCCCCCGTCCGTGCCGATTGCCGAACGGAGGCAGTAGTCGAAAAGAACCGAAAGGATCGAGAGGAATGACATCACGCCCCCTTGAGCAATTCGGCAATCGGAAAGAAGTCGTTCGGCTGCACCTCGCCATGCGAACCGACGATGATCCGGCGCATCACCTCATCAGTCGGTGCGCGACCGTCCGAAAGAATGCGATTAATCGTCGAAGGGGGAAGCCCACACTTCCGCGCAAAAGCGGATGGAGTAATGCCTTCCCGCGTCAACCAATCTCGAAGATGCATCATGCCCTCACCGTTTGAGCGATCATCATGCGCAATGATGCGCACTGCGTCAAGCGCAATGATGCACAGACGTTCACCGGGTGAAATATGCAAAAATGCACCAGCAGAACAGAGGGACGGATGGACACATCGACTGAGAAAATCCAGGAAGGCGCGCGAAACCGTATACGCCTCGCCATGCAGATCACCGGATGGACATCGACCCAATTGGCCAGAGCCTCAGGAATCGCGCCGTCGACGTTAAATCGCTTCCTCAACCAAGAGGTGAAACACACCCTAAGCGTACCCACCATGGCGAAAATCGACGACGCCGTGAGTAGCTACCTCAAAAAAATCACCGACAAACATGAAGCGGCGGTCAAGGCGCAGATATATGGAATATCTGGATCGTCATCCCTGGAGCCTGTTGCGGCGGATTCCATAACCATTGACGTCAAGGGCGCAGTCCAGGCTGGCGTATGGACCAGCGCTTATGAGCTACGCGAGGATGAGTGGACCCCGGTTACTCTTCCCAGACCAGACAGCCATACCCAATATTTCGGGCTGCGCGTCATGGGAGAGTCGATGAACCTTGTCTATCCTGAGGGAACAATCCTCGTGTGCGTCCCCATGATGGAATACGACCACTCGTTGATCGATGGCGATCATGTCATCGTGCAGCGGTGGGAGAATGGCATGGTGGAAGCGACGGTAAAGGAACTCCGCCACGACAAAGATGGTCAGGCTTGGCTCTGGCCTCGATCCGACAGGCCGGAATTCCAGGCACCCTTACGCCTTCCGAAAAACGGCGACTGGACCAACGAAGCCGAACCCCAAAACGAAATTCTGGTCACCGCCGTCGTCGTCGCAGACTACCGGACACGGCACCGGTAAACACGACAATTTCGATCAGATGAATCCCTGACGGACTTCCGCAGCGCGTAGACTGCGCATTATTGCGCTTGACATGTTGCGCAATACTGCGCATCGTTCTCCCGTAACCACCTCGGGAGGGCACCCCTCCTGAGAACACCATCAGGAGGAGACCAGACATGTCCACGAACGACACCACCACGGTTCCCAGCACCTCCGACGAACGCACCGTCAACAACGTCATGCGCCACGCCTATCGCGTCCTGTCGGATGAAGAGAAAGCCGCGATGTCGGCCCTCAAGGATCAGGGCCTCGCCTTCGTCGAGTACTGCGACTGCCTCGGCAGCAGCCGCGAACTCGCGCTCGCCAAGACGAAAATGGAAGAAGCCGTCATGTGGGCGGTCAAGCACATCACCCGCTGACGCTTACACCCCGCGCCGGATGCATCCGACGCGGCAGTAAGCGCCAACCCAGGAGGTCAGCATGATCAACCCCGTTTCTCCGCAGTATGTGTGCCGCCGACAGGCGCAGGCGACCCATGCCCGCGCCAGGATCGAAGCCCAGGCCGCCCGCAAGGGCATGACCGCCGTGATGGCCGAAGTGATGCAGGACCGCGCCGCCGCGTCCGGCGCTTGTACGGAGGACGACCTCCTCGCCGCAGGCTTCACCCCCGAGGAGATCGCCACCCACGCCCGGGCCGCCCGCCGCGCGGCCCAGCGCAACGCGAGGGCCTGAGCCATGCCTTTTCACACCACGATCAATACGATCAACGGCGAACTGCGCGTCAGCATCACCGAGCGCACGTCCACTGGGACAGTTGTTCGCCTGACCGGGTACGGCCCGGTCGGCAAGTCCACCGTCCGCTGGGCAATGGAAGACGAACTCCGCAAGCGCGGTTGCTCCATCGCCTTCAGCGACCAGGAACTCACTAAGGATTTTGGGTTCCTCCCCGCGGACCGGCTCGTCGTCGATGACGCGCATGTGAAAACCGTCATCTCGATCTTTCGTTCGCACGGAATCCCGGCACTTCGCAACGCCGGGCTGATCTCTTCTGACGCGAGGGCCTGAGCCATGCCGCGCACCGATCACGCCGCCAACCTGTTCGCCATCGCCCTCGGCATGCGCGAAGCCGCCAGTGCGCCGCAGCGCACCGATGCCGAGCGCCGCGCCTTCGCGACGATGGTCGGCAAGATCGAAGCCGCCGCCGTCCACATCCGCAAGGGCGAGGACAAGCGGCAGACGATCAACCTCCGCAAGAGGGCCTGAACCATGGCCAAGCCGCCGCCGGAACATGAATACGGGGAGCCCACCTCCCCACGACAACTCCCGTGGAATGTGAGCTTCACGGTGGTCCTCGCCCTCTCCACCGTCGTCGGTGCCGGTCTGGTGATCGGCGGCACCTGCGCCACCGAGGTCATTCGCCTGATCCGCACCCTCGTGCATGCATTCGGAGCCTGAGCCATGCCCGCCACCCTGTGCCAGTTGGGCCTCGCCCTCCCCGCCATGTCGCTGTGGCGCGCCACGGCAGCCGCCCGCGCCGCCATTCGGCGCGGAGACGACGCCACCGCCCGCGAAATGGTTGACCGCATCAACACCATCGAGACGTTCGCGCGGGTCCAGTCCCTGCGCTCCGCCTGTTCCAGCGCCCGCGCCAGCCTGTTTCGCGCCCGCCGCGAGGCCCACCCCGTCACCACCACACAAGGAGCCGCGTCATGAGCATCGGCGGTGCATCCGGAGAAAAACTCCGCAGTCTGATCGAGCGCGTCGAGCGCCTGGAGCAGGAAAAAGCGGCGATCACCGCCGACATCGCCGCCGTCTATTCCGAGGCCAAGTCCCAGGGCTTCGATACCAAGACGATGCGCGAGATCGTCAAGCTGCGGAAGCTCGACCCGCTCCAGCGGGAGGAGCAAGAAGCCCTGCTCGACATCTACAA
Organism: Oleispirillum naphthae; assembly: GCA_027864655.1. Lineage (GTDB taxonomy): Bacteria > Pseudomonadota > Alphaproteobacteria > Rhodospirillales > Rhodospirillaceae > Oleispirillum > Oleispirillum naphthae. The sequence goes on along the minus strand of JAQAZG010000002.1, from coordinate 397,289 downwards.
GGCCGCCCTCGGCATGCTCTACGACACGCCGTTGGGCGAGGCCGCGCGCCGCCGCCTGGAAAAGAAGCCGAAGCGCGACGACGACGGCGACGGCCAGTACGACATCGAGGACCGCCGCGAGCCGGAGCCGGAGCCGGAAGCGCCCGCCCCCTTCGACGCCGACGCCGACATCGATAAGGCCCGCGAAATGGGCGATGCCGCCGCCCGCGCCGGACAGTCCGTCACCGCCAATCCCTTCCCTGCCCGCGACCCCCGCCGCGCGGCGTGGGATGAGGCATGGTGCCGCGCCGCCGGAAGCGACGGCATGGACCTCCCCGAGGCGTGGCGGCGCAGCAAGAAGCCGAAGAAGCCCGACGATGAAGGGAGCGCCGAGTGATGGGAAACGACCTGAAGATTCCGCACGACGTGAAGGGGTTCGTGCGGGTGTTGATGCCGAGCGAGGCGGAACAGCCGATTCTCGCCCGCCCCGTCCGCGAGGCGGTCCACCAGTGGATGACCGAGTTGTGGGCGACCGAGGAGTTAAAGGCGGTCGGGCTCAAGCCGCGCCGGTCGATGATTCTCGAAGGCCCGCCCGGCTGCGGCAAAACCACCCTCGCGCATCACTTTTCCGCCCGCCTCGGCCTGCCGCTCCTGTGCGTGCAGACCGACAACATGGTCGGAGCACACCTCGGCGAAACCGGCAAAAACATCGCCGCCGCCTTTTCGTGGCTGGAGGAACGGAAGGACGACGCCATCCTTTTCCTCGACGAGTTCGACGCCGTCGCCACAAAACGCACCGAAGACAACCAGGCCTGCGCGCGGGAGATGAACGCGACCGTCAACAGCCTTCTGCAGCGGCTCGAAGCGTCGCAAGGCATCATCATCGCCGCGACCAACCGCTCGGAGGCGATCGACCCGGCGGTATGGCGGCGGTTCGGCATGCATCTGACCATCGAACTCCCCGGGGACGAGGAACGCTATGCGATCATCTCGCGCTATCTCGCCCCCTACAGCGTCGGCATTCCCATGCTCGACGCGCTGACCGACGCGCTTGACGGGGCAAGCCCCGCCCTCCTCCGCCAGCTGATGGAAGGCATCAAGCGCGACCTTATCCTCGCGCCGCGACTGAACCGGGACCTCGACCTCAAGGCCACGCTGCTGCGCCTGACGGTATCCGTCCGCCCGCACCCTGCCTACAAGCTGCCCCCCTTCTACAAGAGTTCTGCGGTGATCGACCGCATCGCCGGAATGCCCTGGCCACCCGAGAGAAAGGACGCCGCATGACCGCCGCCCGCCGCCTTCACCGCGCCGCCCGCGTCTTCCGGATGCTCACCCCGTTCGGATGGTCCTGTCTGTTCGTCGCCCTCTGCGCCACCTGCGTCATCGGAGTCTGCGCGCGATGAACGCCATCCCCCCGTATAACCCGGACTTCTTGTTGCAGATGTGCTCCGGGCGCGCATGGAGCCTCTCCGACCCCGAACCCGCCGCCATCCACTGGCCCGACATCGCCGAGCAACTGGCGAAGGTCAACCGCTTCGTCGGCGCGACCCCCGGCGTTACCTACTCGGTGGCGCAGCACTGTTGCGTGGTGGCGGACATGCTGCCCCCGGCGCTGCGCCCATATGGCCTGCTGCACGATGCGCCGGAAGCGTTCTCGGGCGACATCCCCACGCCATACAAACGCCTCTGCGCGATGATCGCCGCCGAGTACGGCGCGGGGGACGTGCTGGCCATCGCCGAGGACATGCAGGCCCGCGCCATCCACGCCGCCGCCGGGCTCGATTACCCCCTGACGGTCGGCTTCGGCGGCGCGATCAAACACGCCGACCTCGTCGCGCTGGCCACCGAACACCGCGACATGCAGGTCGAAAACGCCGCGCTCTGGCGCGAGCCCCTGCCCGGCCCGCTCACCACCGTCATCCGCCCCTGGCCTTGGCCCAAGGCGGCGGACGAATGGCTCACCCGCCTTTATCGCTGGTGCCCCAGCGCCTGGGCCCGCGAACACATGAGCTTCTGATCATGGCCGGTAGCGTCAACAAGGTCATCTTGATCGGCAATCTCGGGCGCGACCCCGATATCCGCACGATGGCGAACGGCAATCGCGCCGCCACCCTCAGCCTCGCCACGTCGGAAAGCTGGACCGACAGGGCCACCGGCCAGCGCCAGGAACGCACCGAGTGGCACCGCGTCGCCGTCTTCAACGACACCCTGGTCGGCGTGCTGGAAAAGTACGCCCGCAAGGGCTCGAAGCTCTACGTCGAAGGCCAGTTGAAGACCCGCAAGTGGACCGACCAGAGCGGCGTCGAGCGCTATACCACCGAGGTGGTTGTCCATGCCTTCAAGGGCGAAATCACCCTGCTCGACAAGCCCGCCGGAACCCCGCCCGCCGCCGATCCCGACGCCTACGGCACGCACAGCGGCGGAACCGCCCCGCAAACCGCGTCCGGCGCTTCGTGTGGCACCACCTCGCCGCCGCGCGACGACGACATCCCATTCTGAGGCAGGAGGCTACACGATGCCCGCACCCACGAAGAAATGCCCGCGCCTTCGCCGCTTGGCGAAGCAGTACCTGTTCTTGGAAGAGAACGGGGTCAAGGTCTACCACGTCCTCCACGACCGCGAGAACTATCCCCTCGGCTACTGGTATTGCCTCGATCCGATCGGCATTCCGGGAGGATGCACCGAGGAGGAACACGCCGTCACGTTCGATGTCCGCGATCTTCCGGAAGAGTTCCGGCAAGGACCGATGGAAATCCTGAGAACCTATGAAGTGGTGAGGAAGCAGTGCGAACGCGACCTGCACCGCGCTGCGATCCGGCGCGCTATCGCTGCTGGGTTCGACATCCTCGCGAACCAGGAGGCGGTTCTCAACAAAAGGTGGGCCGAAGAAGCAGCGCGCCAAGCTGCCGCCATTTCTGACGACGACGTGCCGTTCTAAGGGAGCCCAATCATGCCGATCACCATCATGAAACCGCGCGACGTCGGGAAGACGCTGGATATGCAGCACATCAAACCCAAAGGTATACCGCTCGGTATCCGCTATTGCCAGGAATGCGGCGCGCCCTTCTACCCAGCCCGGCAGGATCAGGTGTTCTGCGCCACCGCCTGCCGCCGCAATCACCACCACCGCCGCGAGGGCCGCGCCGCCCAGCTTTACGACTTCGCGATGAACTGGCGGGCCAAGCGCGGGCGCGGCGGCTTTGCCGAAATGTGCCAGATCATCGACGGCTTCCGCGCCGAGGACCGCACCCGCAAGGCCAAACACGCGGAGATTCGCAAAGCCTACGAGAAGCAGCGCAAGGACGGATCGCCATGAGCTTGAAACCCCGTACGCCGATGACGGACAGAAAGCTCGGATACCAGATCGGCCTGGAGCGTGCCGCGATCGATAAGGGAGACGGCATCCGCCAAAACCCCGATCAGCTCTGGCACCCGCACCACGCGTCTACCGACTACGTCGCCGGGCTCACCGAAGGCTACCGCGACGGCATGGACAACAAACCTAAACACCTGGAGGACGTGGCATGACCGACACCATAAAACAGACGACCATCGAGGCGATTCTGGAGGTTGCCGCCGAAGAGGGCGTGCCGGATAGCACCGTCCTTCCCATCTGGACCGCCCTGCCCATCTTGCCTGCCGGATGCTCCGGGCCGGATTATCCGAGGCTCACCATCGGCGACTTGCGCGCCGCCGCGGATGTAATCGAGGACCTTCGAGGGGAAATGAAGGATATCGCCATCGCCGTTGGCCGCAGTCAGACGGATGGCGAGAACGATTGCGATTGGCACAACCTTTCCGGAGATGTGCGCGCCGCCGTGGCGCGGGCCGAGAGGGCGGAGAAAGACGAATCCGATTTGCGCTATGCCGTCCGTGTCCTTGAGCGCGATCATGCGTCAGATATTGCTCGTCTCCAGCATGAAATCGAGGGTTGGCAGGCGGAGCGCAACATAGCTCGGCAGGATCAAGAAGCGGCGGAGGATGAAGCGAGCGCCCTCCGCGCCCGCGTCGCCGCGCTGGAAGCGGCGCTCGCTGAAGATGATGCGGCGCTGATCGAGGCGCGCGACACGCTGTGCGACGTTCCGCCGGAAGACGATGATGTCTACTGGGAATGGTTCAACCGCTACGAAGATACGGTTTTCACGCGGCTTGCCGGGAAGACCGTTGCCGATGTGACCGCCGCCCCCTCCATCCCGCCCACGTCAGTCTCCCAGGCCGCCGCCGACGTGATCGCCGCTGTTAGGAAGCTCGGCACGAAAGAGCCTGGGTGGAAGCCGGGAGACGATGACGAGCGTATGGGCGAGGGTGAGGGCGAACTCGGCCTCGCCGCTGCGCTCTATCTACTGCCCTACGAAGCGACCGTCGACGGGGAGAAACTCCTCAAACAAGACGATTACATCCGCCTCGACATGATCCTTGAACTCACCTGCGGGTGGAGCCTCAAGCCCATCCCTGACCGGCGAGAACGACTGGTTATGGGTGTCGCGCTCGGCCTCGCCGAGATCGAGCGCCTTGACCGCGCGAGCACCGGCAGCGGGGAGGGCTGAACATGGTCAAGAAATGGGTCCCCACGGACTACATCGACGAAGTCACCCCGCCCGGACGCGCCACCCCGGACGATTGGATCGTCGAAGGAGCCGGACTTGGCGGGTTCGACGAGACCGACCCGCCGATGCCCCTGAATGAGGGGGAAATCGTCCTCTTCGATTGGGTGGTGGATTTGGGGCGCGCGACCGTCCTCATCGAGGAAGACGGCACCTACGACTGCACCGTACCCATTCCCGTGCCTCCGCCGGGCGGCACCTTCCATGTCTTCATCCCGTTCGACCCGGACACCATGGCCCTCGACATGGATACCTTCGTTGCGGCGACGTTCGCCGCCGATGGGCCGGGCGGATACGACGTCTCGTTCTACTCGTGGTCCGCCGAATCGCTCCCCTTCGAATTCCGCGACGGAAGATTCATCCAGGTCGGCAGCGGGGAGGGCGAGTGATGCGCCTAGAAATTCCAGGCTCAGGTGGAACAAAGCCTAACGTAGAGATCGGTGATGTCTATCGGAACACAAAGGGCAGTTACTACTTCGTCGTTGGGCAGAAGTCTGATGAAACCTGCTTCTGCCTAATACTTGATGCACGAGGAGAGGTGTCTGGCGTGATGCGGTGTGGCACTCGCTACCTCTCTGATCGGTCCTATGTTGGACGCGCCAGACTTCCAGCGAAGTTGGAGGTGCTGCAATGACAGACCGTAATCTCTATGCCAACGAGGATGCAGCGCTTTTCAAGTCTCGGGCAGGTCACCCATATCGCCCCACCAGCGGCACCGAGGGCGACGGTTTCTATTACAACTGGTGCGCGGATTGCCGACGAGACGAGGCTTTCCGCAAAGACCCGGATAGCGGCTTCGGATGTTGCATTCTCTCGGCTGCCCTAGCCTTCAACATTGGCGCCGCTGAATACCCGAAGGAATGGGTGTACGACGAGGAAGGCCAGCCGAAGTGCACGGCACACGAACCCATGGACGGCACCACGCACGATGGGAGGCCGGGCCATGCCTAAGCGTATACAGCGCAAGCGCACCAAGGGGTGGCGCATGCCGCCGAATACCGTCTACGTCGGGCGAGGCAGCCGATGGGGGAACCCCTATCAGGCCGGGAAAGACGGAGATGGAAAGCGGGAATATCTCTCCGACCTGTACCGAGGCTATTTGGAGCGCCCGGAGAACGCCCGCCTTGTCGAGGCGGCGAGGATTGAACTGCGCGGGAAAGACCTTGCCTGCTGGTGCCCGCTCGACCAGCCCTGCCATGCAGACGTGCTATTGGAAATCGCGAACCAGGACGACGGGAGGCCGGGATGCTGAACCCGTTCGCCATTACCGGCCCCGCCATAATCTCCTTCTCCGGAGGGCGCACGTCCGCGTACATGCTCCACGAAATCATCCAAGCACATGAGGGGCGGCTACCTGATGACGTCCAGGTCGCCTTCGCCAACACGGGCAAGGAGCGCGAGGAAACCCTTCGCTTTGTCTATGAGTGCGGCGTGCGCTGGGGTGTGAATATCCATTGGCTGGAATGGCGCGACGCGAAGCCGTGCTTCGAGGAAGTGGGCTTCAACAGCGCCTCGCGAGATGGCGAGCCTTTCGAGGCACTGATCAAGAAGAAGCAACGCCTGCCAAATTGGCGGGAACGGTGGTGCACCGGGTTCCTCAAGGTCAAAGTCCTTACGGCCTTCGCTGCATCGTTGGGATGGAACCCCGGAGAGTACGCGGAAGTCATCGGCCTGCGCTATGACGAAGGCATGCGCATCTTCCGCGGTCTTGAAAACGCCGAAAAGGATGGACGCAAGGTTCTCTACCCACTCAGCCGCGCAAAGGTGGTGAAACAGCAAGTCATGGCGTTCTGGAGCGCCCAGGACTTCGGTCTACAGCTTGAGCCGTGGGAGGGAAACTGCGACCTGTGCTTCAACAAAGGCCGAGACATCCGCAAACGCATCATCGCTGACCACCCCGCCTCGGCAAAGTGGTGGCACGAGCAAGAAGTGGAACAGAATGGGTTCTTCGACCGGCGCGACCGCGTGGCCGACCTTGCCAGAGAAGTCCGCGAAAACCCTGATCTCCTCGACCCTCCGATAGACGAGGAAGAATTCGACACCGAATGTGGTCTGTCGTGCGGGTACACCCCGGAGGCTGCGGAATGATGCTGACCCTGACCGGCGGCGCGGTGCCACAGCGCAAGAACGAAATCATCCTCGACAGCTTCGCGGGCGGCGGCGAGGCGGATTTCGTCGATATCGAGTACAACGGCAAGCGCCTGTCGAAGGCGTCGCAAGTTCGCATGTGTGGCAACTCGGTTCCTCCAGTCATGGCAGAGGCCATCGTCCGCGCGAACGCCGCCGACCTCGCCCGCCAGGCGGAGGCCGCATGATGCCAAGAACACCACGCAACTGGCCACCAGGCGCGCTGCCGCGAAGGATGGATAAGGAGATGGCCGCATACTACTGCGGGCTATCTCCCACCACATTCGACAACCGTGTCCGCTGCGGCTCCCTGCCTCGACCCCACAAGGACGGGAAACGCGTGTTGTGGGATTTGCGCGAGATCGATCGAGCCCTCGGGGAGGTTGACGGCAGCGACAACGGCAGCGCATCGTCTGCTGATGATGTATCCGCCGCCGAGGCTCAAGCTATGGCGGCCATCGGCTAATGGAGCCTGACGCTGTGGGCCTGATCGACCTACCGTACCTCCACAGTTTCCGCGACCGTCACGGTCACCTGCGCTGTTACTACCGGCGCGGCGGACGGCGGCAAGCCATATCTGGAGATCCGGGATCGCCAGAGTTTCTGGCAGAATATCATCGTATCCACGCTCAAGCGGATCGCCCTCGCACGAACAAGGCGACGCGCGGCACCTTCGGCGCACTTGTCGAAGCCTACTACGCTGCACCGGAATTTTGGAAAAACCTGCGCGAATCGACGCAGATCGAATACAAGCGCCACATCGAGCCGATGCGAGAGAAATGGCGGGACGTGCCGGTGATCGGCATCACTAAGCGCGTGATCCGCGCCTACCGCGACAGCCTCGCCGAACAGCCGCGCAAGGCAAACCAGGCGCTCGACGCGCTGCGCATCTTGCTCAACTACGCGGTCGAGATCGAAATCATCGACAACAACCCCGCCACTCGGATCAAGCCGATCCGAATCGATACCGAAGGGTGGAAGCCTTGGCCGCAGCCCGCGCTTGAGAGGTTTTCCAAACTAGCGTCCGGTGCGCCCCGCACCGCGTTTTTCCTTGCTCTGTTCACAGGCCAGCGCCGCGCCGATGTTTTAGCCATGCGATGGGACGCCATCACGCCGGACGGCGGCGCGATTGTGGTAAAGCAGGCCAAAAAGAAAAAAGAGGAAGGCGCGCTCACCATCCCGCTCCACCCGATTCTCCGGGTAGAACTCGCTAAAATCAAAGCCGAGCAGACCTCTCGCACCGAGACTCGCCGCCGACAAAAGCGCGCGGCAGCCACGCCTCTCACCATCGTGGCACGTCTCGATGGCTCCGCGTACACCGAGGACGGATTCGCCGCCCTATGGAATCGCGCCCAGCACGCCACCGGCTGCGCCGGACTGCCATTCCACGGACTACGGAAAAACGCGACGAACACACTGATGGAAGCAGGCTGCTCTACAAAAGAGGCGCAGGCCATCACCGGGCATAACACCCTGATGATGCTTGAACACTACGCTAAAGGTGCGAACCAAAAGCGACTCGCCGAGTCCGCGATGGCCAAGGTGGTCCGCGCCGAAAAGAGCAAAGCGAGAACGTGAAGTGGCAAACCTTCAGAATAAAAGTGGCAAACCTTCAACGCCCCTCTCGCGGAGAGTTGATAACATATTGGTTCTAAAGGGGAAAAATGGGGCGAGTGATCGGAATCGAACCGACGACATCCAGTACCACAAACTGGCGCTCTAACCGACTGAGCTACACTCGCCACACGGGGCGCTGTTGATAACGCCCTTCGCCCGCCTCGTCAAGGGGCGGATTTGCCCTTGCCCGGCGCCGTCGGCCCCTCCGGCATGATCCCCCAGGAGCGCGCCCAGCGCAGCCCGGCGAGCGTGCCCAGGCGCGGCCGGTATTCCAGCCCGACCCAGCCGGAATAGCCGTGCGCGTCCAGCAGGTCGAAGAGATAGGGATAGTTGACCTCGCCCGCGTCCGGCTCGGCGCGCTCCGGCACGCCCGCGATCTGCACGTGCGCGAGGCTGCCCATCGCCGCCTCGATGGTCTCGGCCAGGCGGCCCTGCGCCATCTGCGCGTGGAACACGTCGAACATCAGGCCGAGGCCGCGGTCGTCCACGTCGGCGATCACCGCCAGGGCCTGGTCCGGCGTCTCCAGCATGTAGCCGGGAATCGCGGCATGCGAGACCGGCTCGATCATCACGGTGAGGCCGCGCTTGCGCGCCTCCTTGGCCGCCTGCGTCAGGTTGTCCACGTAGGTGTCGTAGACCTCGTCGAAGTCCGCCTTCTCGGGGATCAGCCCGGCCATCACGTGGACGCGCTTGGCGTCCACGAAATCCGCCAGGTCGAAGGCCCGCTCCAGGCCGTCGAAGAACTCCTCCTCGCGGCCCGGCAGCGCGGCGAGGCCGCGCTCCCCCGCTTCCCAGTCCCCCGCCGGGGCGTTGAACGCGGCGAGTTGCAGGCCGTTCATCGCCAGCAGGTCGCCCAGCTTGCCGAGGCCGATATCGTAGGGAAACGGCAGCTCCACGCCCTTGAAGCCGGCCTCGCGCGCAGCGACGAAGCGCGCTTCCGGCGCCCATTCTTGGAAAAGAAACGACAGGTTTGCGGAAAACCTCGGCATCTGGCAAATCCTTACAGACGGAATGCGTTACGGAAAAGGAAGTGTGCGCAGGTACGCCGCCCCTTGCAACCCCCTCGCCGCAAGCCTAGCTTTCAGCAGGAACAGGGAGCCTTCATGCCGACCGAGTTGATTGCCAAGTACGATGCGCGCATCCCGCGCTATACGTCCTATCCCACCGCCCCGCATTTCCATGCCGGGGTCAGCCCCGAGGTGTTCGGCGGCTGGCTCGACGCGCTGTCGCCCGCGCAGGAACTGTCGCTCTATCTGCACGTGCCCTATTGCGAGGTGCTGTGCTGGTTCTGCGGCTGCCACACCCGCGGCACCACCACCTATACGCCGGTCGCCTCCTACCTCGACACCCTGAAGCGGGAAATCCGCCTGATCGCCGAACGCCTCGGCGCCGGGGGCCGCGCGCCGCAGCCGGTGCGCCACCTGCACTTCGGCGGCGGCAGCCCCTCGATCCTCGCCGCGCCGGACTTCGCCGGGCTGATCGCGGACCTGCGCAGCGCCTTCACCTTCCGCGACGACGCCGCCATCGCCATCGAACTCGACCCGCGCACCACCCGCCCCGAACTGGTCACCGCCATGGCCAAGGCGGGGGTCACCCGCGCCTCGGTGGGGGTGCAGGACCTGACGCCGAAGGTGCAGAAGGCGATCCACCGCATCCAGCCGTTCTCGGTGGTGGAAAACACCATCGCCTCCCTGCGCGCCGTCGGCATCGACCACATCAACGTCGATCTGATGTACGGCCTGCCCTACCAGACGCAGGCCAACGTGCGCGACACCATCGACCGCATCCTCACCCTTTCGCCGGACCGCCTCGCGGTGTTCGGCTATGCCCACGTGCCGTGGATGCGCAAGCACCAGAACCTCATCGCCGAGGACACCCTGCCCGGCGCGGCGGAGCGCTGGGACCAGGCGGCGCTGGCGCGCGAGCTGCTCCTCGCCGCGGGCTATGTGGAGATCGGCTTCGACCACTACGCCAAACCCGAGGACGACCTGGCGCTGGCGCTGGCGGCGGGCACCCTCAACCGCAACTTCCAGGGCTACACCAGCGACACCGCCATCGCGCTGATCGGCATCGGCGCCTCCGGCATCAGCGAACTGCCGCAGGGCTATGCGGTCAACGACGGCGACATCGCCGCCTACAAGGACTCCATCGCGGCGGGGGTCTACGCCACGCGGCGCGGCATCTCGGTCTCGGTGGAGGACAAGGCGCGGCGCGCCATCATCGAACGCCTGATGTGCGACCTCCGCGTCGATGTGGCGGCCACCGCGGCGCTGCACGGCGTGGATATCAGCGACCTGCGCGCCGACTACCCGCGGCTCTCGGAAATGGAAAGCGACGGCCTCCTCACCCGCAGCGGCGACATCGTGGCGATGACCGAGGCGGGCCGCCCGTTCGTCCGCTCCGCCTGCGCCGCCTTCGACCGCTACCTGGTGGCGGGCGAACAACGCCACTCCCGCGCGGTGTGAGCGGGTAAAACTTTGCGAGGGGACATTTCCGTCTTGGGAACGCCCACCGGGCGTTCCCACCGCCTCCGGCGGTCGGCTCCAATCCCCTCGCGCACCCCATAATTTTTAGTTTTTGCGCGTAGCGCCATAAGCCTGCGGCGGTTGCCGCAGGTCTGTTGTCTGCCGCTTCGCGGCGAAAAACATATGGGGGGTGTGGGGGACCGAGTCCCCCCGCAAAGTTTTGGTTTTTCAGATCAGGTTCTTCGCGCGGATCGCGGCGGCCACCTCCACCGCGGCGTTGAGCGGGCGGCAGGAGAGCCGCGCCAGGGCCTGCGGCCCCGCGGCGGCAAGCGGCAGGGCGCGGCCGCGGGCGATGAGGTCGGCGTGCAGGCGGGCGTGCTTGGCCGAGGTTTCGGCTTCCGGCGCGTCGATGAGGACCGGGACCTCGGTGCCGCACGCCTCCGACACCATGGACATGGAATCGCCGGTGACCACCACCGCATCGGCCCAGGCGAGGAGGCCGAAATAGGGGTTCTCGCCGGAGTCGCCCCAGCGGTAGGTCCAGGCGTTTTGCGGCAGTTCGGCGATCAGCGCGTCCTCCGCCTCGCGGCCGGTGCGGCGCGAGGTGGTGAGCATCACCCGTCCGCCCATCTCGTCCGCCAGGACGGCGACGGCGCGGCCGAGCGCCGCGGCGCGGCCTGCGGTGAACGGCAGGGACTTGGTCGCGCCGCCGACGAGCACCGCGATGCGCGGCGCGGGGATCGGCACGATGCGCTGCGCCCAGGCGGCGCGCGCCGCGGCGAGGCGCGCGGCGGTGACGCGGTGCGGCGCGCCGGGGATGCGCAGGATGTTGCCCCCCGCCGGGGCGTGCAGGTCGTGGGTGGGCACGGCGATGAGGTCGAAGCCGCGGCGCCCCGGCCAGCCGGGGTCCATGATCTGGCACAGCGCGCAGGCCCGCCCCTTCGCCCCGGACTGCGCCTTGATCCAGCGCGCCACCGGGGCGAGGCGGCGGCCGGAGGCGATCACCAGGCGCGGCCACGGCGCGCGCAGGCCCTCGCGCTCCGCCACGCCGGCGAGTCCCTTGCCCCGTATCAGGTTGGGCAGACCTGCGAGCGCGGTGTAGGCGATGCGCTTTTCCACGAAGGGCTGGCCCAGCGCCTCGGCGACGCCGAGGGTCTGTGCGGTGTTTCCGGCCCGGTCGTCGAGCAGCGCCCAGATCTCGTCCACGGATCGTATCCCCTTGCTGCGCCGCGCGGCGCGGCGTTCCCGCGTCAGCGATAGCCGGTTTCCGCGGCAAAAAAAAGCCCCGCGTCGGCAAACGTATTGTCACGGGGGCGGCTTCGTCATAAAAGGCAAGCACCCCACCCGACCGCAATGAGAGAGGACAGATGTCCACCGCTTCCCGCACCTCCGACCAACGCCGGACCGGACAGACCGTGGCCCGCATCCTGATGGAGATCGGCGCCGTCAACTTCCGTCCCGAGGACCCCTACACCCTGACCTCCGGATGGATGAGCCCGGTCTACATCGACTGCCGCAAGGTGATTTCCTTCCCGCGCGCCCGCAAGGAGATCATCGAGCACGCGCGCCAGACGATCGTGCGGAAGATCGGCTTCGAATCCCTCGACGCGGTGGCGGGCGGCGAGACCGCGGGCATCCCCTACGGCGCGTGGCTGTCCGACAGCCTGGAACTGCCCATGCTCTACGTCCGCAAGAAGGCCAAGGGCTTCGGCCGCAACGCGCAGATCGAGGGCGATCCGCGCCCCGGCCAGCGCGTCCTCCTGGTCGAGGATCTGGCCACCGACGGCGCGAGCAAGATCAACTTCGTCAACGCCCTGCGCGCCGCCGACCTGCAATGCGCGCATGCCCTGGTGGTGTTCTTCTACGGCGTCTTCCCCGGCGCGCTCAAGCTCTTGGAAGAGAGCGGCGTCACCCTGCACTACCTCGCCACCTGGTGGGACGTGCTGGAAGCGGCGGAGGACGGCGGCTATTTCTCCCGCGAGGCGATCCAGGAGGTGCGCGCCTTCCTCCACGATCCGGTGGAATGGTCGCTGCGCCACGGCGGGCGCGGCCCCGAGGTTGCGGTCTGAGCGGCAAAAAGGCCCCCGAAACCGGGGGCCTTTTTCCTTGGGCGGGATGCGCGGCGACCGCCGCGCCCGGCGTACCGGCGCCTACGACCACAACTTCAACGCGGTATAGATCGCGTCGTGCATCGGCGTCGGCACGTTCGCCTCGTGGCCGAACCGGCTGGCCGTGCCGGACAGCCACGGAACCTCCAGCCGCTTGCCCTGCAGCATGTCGGTGAGCATCGAGGTGCCCATCTCCGGCGGCATGGTCTCGAACATCTGCATGATGGTGTCCTTCAGCGGCGCCTCGAGCTTCAGGCCCTTGGCGGTGGAGACGCGGATCACCTCCATGATCGCGGCCTCCAGCATCGCCCGGGTATCCGGGTCCGCGAGAATCTCGCCGAGCGGCAGGCGCAACAGCGCGGCCATGCCGGAGAGCGGCGCGAGATAGGCGAACTTCTTCCAGATCTCCGTGCGGATATCGTCGCTGACCGCGGCTTCGAGGCCCGCCTCGATCAGCGTCTCGCGGATCGTCTCGGCGCGCAGTTGCGGCGCCTTGTCCATGATCATTTCGCCCTGGGCGGTCGCGCCGGGCGCGAAGCGGCCGACGATGAAGCGGCCCCAGCGGCCGATCTGCTGGATGATGCCGGGGGTCTCGACGTAGGCCATGGTATAGGCGACGCCGCCGAGCACCATCTCCGGCCCGAAGGCCTTCATCAACGGTTCGGCAGCGGTCAGGCCGTTCTGGAAGGAAACGATCACCGTCCCCGCGCCGACCATCGGCTCCATGAGCTTGATCGCTTCGTCGCTGTCGTAGAGTTTCACGGTGAAGAACACGACGTCGCAGGCGCCGACCTCTTCGGGGTCGTCGGTCACCTGCGGATGCGCGATATAGGTATTGCCGAAGGCTTCGCTCTTCACGGTCAGGCCGTTCAGGCGCATCGCCTTCATCTGGTTGTCGCGGGCGATGAAGTGCACATCCTGGCCGGCCGCAGCAAGCTTCGCCCCCAGAAAACCACCAACCGCACCCGCACCGAAAATGCCTATCTTCATGTTCCATCCTCCGCTCGCGTTGTTTCCGTCGCTCCGGCGGAATTGGCGCTCCCCGCGCCGTCCGGGACCACTCCGACGGCCCCGGAGGAACGGGAACAGAAGACCCCGTTCCTTATCTTCGATATGGGGTCTCCGCTTTATTTTTACAGGTTTTTTCGGGAAATTTTCGCAACGGAAACGCGAAAAGGGCGGGCCGGTCGCCCGGTCCGCCCCGCGGAAATCGAGTCGCGCCGCGCGTTCAGTGCGACATCAGCACCGGCACCGTCATGTTGCCGAGAAGGTGCCGCGTCACGCCGCCGAGGATCAGCTCGCGCAGGCGCGAACGCCCGTAGGCGCCGGTGACCAGAAGGTCGATGCTGTCGTCCGCCGCGCGCGACAGCAGGATCGCGCCGACGTTCATGTCGTCGGCATAGACCGTCTTCGCCACCGCGGAAACGCCGTGGCGTGACAGATGGGAACAGATCGCGGCGCAGGGAATGTCGCCGTGCACGCCCTCGGCGTCCTGCGGGTTGGCGGCCACCACCTCGACCGATTTGGCGGTCTTGAGGAAGGGCAGCGCGTCGTGCACCGCACGCACCGACTCGCGGCTGGCGTTCCAGGCGACCATCACCTTCTCGCCGACGGTGGGGAAGGTGCCGGCATAGGGCACCACCAGCACCGGGCGTCCGGCGTCCATCACCACGTTGTCGGCCATCGCCATCTCGCCCTCGCGGTGGTCCTCGTCGGGGTTGAACTGGCCGATGATCACCAGATCGACGTACTTGGAATGCAGGCACACCGTCTCGATCATGTCGCCTTCGTCGCAACGCCATTCGCCGCTCCGCCCGGCCTTGGCGCAGCGGTCGAGAAAGTCCTTGCGCACCGCCATTTCCTCGCGCTCGGCGACGCGCTTCTGGGTCTCGTAGATGTCCGGACCGATCTGTGCGGCGACGAAGTGCGGCACGTAAGGCAGGGATCGCACGAACAGGCCGATCAGGCGCGCCTCGTATTTCGCGGCGAGCCGCAGCGCCACATCGATGCGCTCCCCGCACGCCGCGCCGGTGTCCAGATGGACAAGGATGTCTTTGATGCTCATGGCTGATCCTCCCAACCGAATGGGGCCGCCCCGGCCGCAGCCGGTCGCCCTCCCCCGTTACCTCTCGTATCGTACCTAATAGATAATATCGCCGCGAGGAAAATTCATGCGGCGAAACAAAGCGATACTGCGATTTTTCAGGGGGTGTCGGCGGCGGGCGGGACGGCCTCGTCGGAAACCACGCGCTCCCGCGCGGTGGAGCCGTCCGGCTCGACGATGCCGATCGGGTCGAGGTGGACGATCACCTCGGCGCCTTCGAAGGCGGCGGCGAGCGCATCCTCGACGCGCTGCGCGACGTCGTGCGCAGCCACCAGGGGCATGCCGCCGTCCACCTCGAGATGCAGCTGGATGAAGGCGTTGGGGCCGGAAACCCGGGTGCGCAGGTCGTGCAGCGCCAGCGCCCCGCTCTCCGCCAGCGCGACGGCGATGATGCGGGCACGCTCCTCCTCCGGCATTTCCTTGTCCATCAGCTGGTTGAAGGCGGTCACGCCGATCCCCCAGGCGTTGTGCGCCAGGTAGGCGGCGATGCCGCAGGCGAACACCCCGTCGGCCCACCCCCAGCCGAACAGGCGGTTGAGCAGGAAGGAGACGATGACGCTGCCGTTGACCAGGATGTCGCCGGTGTAGTGGGCGGAGTCCGCGCCG
This sequence comes from Oleispirillum naphthae, assembly GCA_027864655.1. Lineage (GTDB taxonomy): Bacteria > Pseudomonadota > Alphaproteobacteria > Rhodospirillales > Rhodospirillaceae > Oleispirillum > Oleispirillum naphthae. The sequence continues at coordinate 381,679 of JAQAZG010000002.1, read as the reverse complement.
ATGGCGAGCGACTGCGTCTCGCGCACCACATAGCGCTGGAACGCCACCAGCAGCGCGGTCGCGGCCATGGCGAAGACCATCACCCCGATGCCCACGCCCTCGCGCACCACCGCCACCGGCGAGACGATGCGTTGCGCCGACTCCAGCGTCAGGAACACCGCGGAACCGCCGATGAAGGCGGCCTGCGCCAGCCCGGCCACCGATTCCGCCTTGCCGTGGCCGAAGCGATGGTCGCTGTCGGCGGGTTGCAGCGCGTGGCGCACCGCCATCAGGTTGATCAGCGAGGCGGCGGCGTCGAGGCCGGAATCCACCAGGCTGGCCAGCAGCGACAGCGAGCCGGTGGCCATCCACGCCGCCGCCTTGACCACGATCAGCAGGCAGGCGGTGGCGACCGCGGCATAGGTGGCGGCGCGCATCAGGCGGTGGGCGCGCGGTATCGAAGAGACGGCCATGGCCTCGCCCCTCAGGGGAACTGCTTCTCGGTGGCCCAGGCGTCGCCCTCGCGCAGATAGATGCTGCGGTCGTGCAGGCGGAAGGGCTTGTCCTTCCAGAACTCGATGCGCTGCGGCAGCACGCGGAAGCCGGACCAGTGCGGCGGCCGCGGCACCCGGCCGAGGCCGAACCTGGCGGTGAACTCGGCGACGCGGCGCTCCAGCGCGAAGCGCCCCTCCAGCGGGCGCGACTGCTGCGACGCCCACGCGCCGATCTGGCTGCCGCGCGCGCGGGAGGCGAAATAGGCGTCCGCCTCCTCCGCCGTCACCGGCTCCACCGGACCTTCGACCCGCACCTGGCGGCGCAGGCTCTTCCAATGGAAGCACAGCGCGACATGCGGGTTGCCCGCGATCTCGCCGCCCTTGCGGCTTTCCAGGTTGGTGTAGAACACGAAGCCCCGGTCATCCACCGCCTTGAGCAGCACCATGCGCGAGGAGGGCCGCCCCTCCGCGTCCACGGTGGCGAGGTTCATCGCCTCCGGATCGTTGGTCTCCTTGGCGGCGGCCTCCTTCATCCAGGCGGCGAAAAGGCCGAAGGGTTCCGGCCACGGGTGCAGGGTCATGATGAGTCCGATACGATAAAGCGACAGGATGAACCGCGTGCGGAAAGTTCGGTTCCGGCGGCGGAGGGGAGTCTTTCACGGAATCGCGGCGCGAACAAGCGCCCTTCGCGCCCAGGCACTGGCGCACGGCGCGGAAATTCCATAAATCATTAATGCCTGAAACGGTATGCTGCCGATGTTCGGACAATCGATCGAGGACCATCTAGAGACCATGCCGACCCGTGACCCCTATACCATTCTCGGCGTCCCGAAGTCCGCCGACGCGGCGGCCATCAAGAAGGCCTTCCGCGCCAAGGCGCGCGCCGCGCATCCGGACAGCAACCCGGACGACCCCAAGGCCGAGGACCGCTTCAAGGAAGTCAACCGCGCCTACGAAATCCTCGGCGACGCGGAAAAGCGCGCCCGCTTCGACCGCGGCGAGATCGACGCCGACGGCAACGAAAAGGCCGCCGCCTTCACCGGCGCGCGCCACGGCCGCGCCTATTCGGCCCATGGCGGCGGGGCGCGCGGCTTCTCCTTCGAGGACATCTTCGGCGACAACGAGGCGTTCTCCGACATGTTACGCGGCGGCAACATGGGCGGCGGGCGAGGCGGCTTCCAGACCCGCGGCGCCAACGTCTCCTATACCCTTCGGGTCGGTTTCGTCGATGCGGTGGCCGGAACCACCAAGCGCGTCGCGCTGACCAACGGCAAAACCCTCGACGTGCGCATCCCGCCCGGAACCGAAAGCGGCCAGACCCTAAGGCTGAAGAGCCAGGGCATGCCCGGCGCCAACGGCGGCGCGGCGGGCGACGCGCTGATCGAAATCCAGGTGCAGGACCACCCGCACTTCAGCCGCCAGGGCAACGACATCCTGCTGAACCTGCCGGTCACGCTGAAGGAGGCGGTGCTCGGCGCCAAGGTGCCGGTGCCCACCCCGCACGGCACCGTCACCCTCTCCGTCCCCAAAGGCTCGAGCAGCGGCAAGGTGCTGCGCCTGCGCGGCAAGGGCGTGCCCGGCAAGACCGCGGGCGACCTGCTGGTCACCCTGATGGTGGCGCTGCCGGAAAACGACCCGGCGCTCGCCGCCTTCGCCGAAGCCTGGACCCCGGCGGACCCCACCGACCCGCGCAAGGACCTGGGCTGAAAAATAAAACTTCGCGGGGGGACTCGGTCCCCCCACACCCCCCATCATTTTTCGCCGCGCAGCGGCTATCAACCGTCACGCCACGTGATGGCTCTATCGCGCTACGCGCAAAGACCAAAAGTGTAGGGGAGGCCCGGAGGGACCGAGTCCCTCCGGAAAGTTTTGGTTTTTCATTCGCCCCCGGCGCGCGCTTCGACGACGCTGCGCACCGGCATGCCCCAGGCGGTTTGCTCCGCGGCGAGGCTGTCGCCCAGGGCCGCGGCGAGCGCCGGGCGCCATGCGCCGGGCAGGCGCTCCAGGCTTTCCGCCGACCATCCCCAGCCCAGCGCCGCGACCAGGGCGGACATCGGCACCTCGGCGAGGTCGCGGGTGAGAATCCAGTCGCCGTCCTCGCTGCGTTCGGCGAATCCGGCGGCCTTGAGCTTGGCGAGCACGCCCTCCACCGCCGATTCCGGGGCCGCCGCGGCGGCGAGCAGGAGCCGCCGCCGCGCCGCCCGCCCGGTCTGTTGCGCGGCGCGCAGTTGCGCCAGAAGGCCGAGCGCGATGCCGATCTCCGCCGCCGCGCCGGTGCTCTCGCCGCCGCCTGCGGCGTGCGCCCGCCACTCCGGCAGCGCCGCAGTCATCACCGCGCCGAACAGCACCACCGCCCAGGAGAGGTACATCGACAGCAGGAACAGCGGGATCACCGCGAGCGCGCCGTAGAGCGTGCGGTAGGTGTTGCCGCTCGCCACGAAGCGGGAGAAGCCGAAGCGCAGCAGCGCGAACAGCACCGCCGCCACCGCGCCGCCGATCAGCGCATCGCGCCAGGCCACCGGGCGGTTGGGAACCGCCATGTAGAGCAGCGAGAAGGCGATCCAGGAGAACAGCATCGGGGTGAACAGCCCGGCCGCCGTGGAGATGCTGTCGAAGGCCCCGCCCGCGAGCGCCCGGCGCATCGCGAAGAGGCCGCCGGACAGCGTCGAGGACGCGCCGAAGAGCAGCGGCCCGAGGGTGAGCACCGCCCAGTACATCAGCACGCGGGAGAGCATCGGCCGCTGCCGCGCGACGCGGAAGATGGCGTTGAAGGCGGTCTCGATGGTGATCAGGGTCAAGACCGCGGTGGCCCCCAGGCCGACCACGCCGACGGTGGTCAGCTTGCCGGTGGCGTTGATGAACTGCCGCAGGTAGACGTGCACCGACTGCCCGGCGTTGGGCACCATGGACTGGGAGATGAAGTTCTCGAACTGCCCGCGCGCCTCGGAGAACGCCGGAAACGCTGAAAAAATCGCCACCGCGATGGCCAAAAGCGGCACCAATGCGATCAGCGAAGTATAGGAAAGCGAGGCGGCGACGCGCAGAAACTGGTCCTTCTGGCCGCGGGCGAACACGTAGAGCGCAAGGTCGAACCACGGTGCGCGCGGCCCCAGGCGGGTGCGCAGGCGCGACATCAGGGTCCGTTCGGCGGCTTTGTCGGTCATCCCGTTCCCCTTTGCCGGTGTGTGGGTTTCGTGTAGGATACGCGCGCTTTACCGCTCATACACCCCGTTTTGCATAGCCGCGGGGAGCGGAGCCACAGATTTTTGTAGTTCGCTGCCAAGAGGATATCCATGACATCCGCCGCACCTTTGATGGCCGGGAAAAAAGGCCTGATCATGGGGGTCGCCAACGACCGTTCCATCGCCTGGGGCATCGCCAAAGCCTGCCATCGGCATGGCGCGGAGCTGGCCTTCACCTACCAGGGCGAGGCGCTGCAGCGCCGCGTCGAACCGCTCGCCGCGGAGGTCGGCTCCGACTTTCTCGCGCCCTGCGACGTCACCGACGCCGCCAGCATGGATGCCCTGTTCGCCGCCATCGCCGAGCGCTGGGGCGGCCTGGACTTCGTCGTCCACGCCATCGCGTTTGCGGGCAAGGAGGCGCTCAAAGGCAAATACTACGACGTCACCGCCGAGAACTTCGCCAACACCATGCACATCTCGGTGTTCTCGTTCACCGACGTCTGCCGCCGCGCCCAGCCGCTGATGAAGGAGGGCGGCAACCTGCTCACCCTCACCTACTACGGCTCGGAGAAGTTCATCCCCCACTACAACGTCATGGGCGTGGCCAAGGCGGCGCTCGACGCCTCGGTGAAGTACCTGGCGATGGACCTGGGCGAATTCGGCATCCGCGTCAACGCGCTCTCCGCCGGGCCGATCAAGACGCTCGCCGCCTCCGGCATCGGCGACTTCCGCTACATCATGAAGTGGAACGAACTGAACTCGCCCTTGCAGCGCAACGTCACCATCGACGACGTCGGCAACGCCGGGATGTACATGCTGTCCGATCTTGCGGGCGGCGTCACCGGCGAGGTGCACCACGTGGACTCGGGCTACCACGTCAACGGCATGATCAACCCGGCGAGCGCCGCGGGCAACGCCGAGCTGATGCAGTCCTTCGCGGGCGAATGACGAGAACCCGGGGCGCGCCCGGCGCGCGCCCCGCGAGGAGGGGCTCATGGCCGGCAACGCCTTCGGCGCCGCTTTCCGCTTCACCACCTTCGGCGAAAGCCACGGGCCCGCGATCGGCTGCGTGGTGGACGGCGTGCCGCCGCGCATCCCGCTTTCCGAGGCGGACATCCAGCCCTTCCTCGACAAGCGCCGCCCCGGCCGGTCGCGCCACACCACCCAGCGGCGCGAACCGGACGCGGTGAAGATCCTCTCCGGCGTGTTCGAGGGCCTGACCACCGGCACGCCGATCGGCCTCCTCATCGAGAACACCGACCAGCGCTCCAAGGACTATTCCGGGATCGCCCAGTCGTTCCGCCCCGGGCATGCGGACTTCACCTATCAGGCGAAGTACGGCATCCGCGACCCGCGCGGCGGCGGCCGCGCCTCGGCGCGGGAAACCGCGATGCGCGTCGCCGCGGGCGCGGTGGCGCGCGCGGTGCTGAACGCGCTCGTCCCCGGCGGGGTGCTGATCCGCGGCGCGATGACCGCCATGGGCGGCCACGCGGTGGACCGCGCCCGCTGGGACTGGGAGGCGGTCCCGGCCAACGACTTCTTCTGCCCCGACGCAGGGACCGCGGAAGAATGGGCGGCGGAACTGGACGCGGTGCGCAAGCGCGGCTCCTCCACCGGCGCGCTGGTCGAGGTGGTGGCCGAGGGCGTGCCCGCGGGCCTGGGCGAGCCGGTCTACGACAAGCTCGACGCCGACATCGCCAAGGCGCTGATGAGCATCAACGCGGTCAAGGCGGTGGAGATCGGCGCGGGCCTGGCCGCCGCCGCGCTCTCGGGCGAAACCAACGCCGACGAGATGGAACCCGACGGCCAGGGCGGCGTGCGCTTCCTCTCCAACCACGCGGGCGGCATCCTGGGGGGCATCTCCACCGGCCAGCCGATCGTCGCGCGCATGGCGGTGAAGCCCACCAGCTCCATCCTCACCCCGCGCAGAAGCGTCAATCTCGCCGGCGAGGCGGTGGACGTCTTGACCAAGGGCCGCCACGACCCATGTGTGGGCATTCGCGCGGTGCCGGTGGCCGAGGCGATGATCGCCTGCGTGCTGGCCGATCACCTGCTCCGGCATCGCGGTCAATGCGGCGGGTTCGGCGCCTCCTGACCCGCCCTGCGTGGAGTATTCCCCCGTGTTCTTCCGCCGCCGTTCCATCGCCGAGGTCGATGCGGCCACCGCCTATGCCTGGCAGCAGTCGGGCGAGGCCTGCCTGATCGACGTGCGCGAGCCCTTCGAACTGGAAGAGGCCGCCATCTCCGGCGCGATTTCCCTGCCGATGAGCCAGGTCGGCCTCGACTCCTACCCGGATTTCGGTGCAAAAAAGGTCGTGGTGGTCTGCCATTCCGGCGTCCGCTCGGCGCGCGTCGCCGCGGCGCTTGCCGCGCGCGGCGTGCCGGAGGTCTACAACCTGCGTCACGGCATCGTCGGCTGGGCGGGAAACCGCCTGCCCCTTGCCGGAGCCCCGGGCGGATCGGACGCCTGAACCCGCCCGCGCGAAAGGAACCTTGAAAGATGCGCACGCTTTTCCGCTGGCTGGTGATCGTCCTCGCCCTGATCGGCACGGTTGCCACCGTCGCGGCGATCGCAGGGGTGATGATCCTGCGCTCCGCCGAGCCGGAAAAGACCAAGGTGCGCAAGGGCGACTACCTGGTCGTCGATTTCGACCGCGGCATCGCCGCGCAGCCGCCGCGCGACGCGCTCGACAGCTTCTCCCTCGGCCGTTCCTACGTGCTCGCCGACCTCATCACCGCGCTGCGCCGCGGCGCGGCCGACCCGCGCATCGCGGGCGTCGCCGCCCACATCGGCGGCGCGCGGCCTGCCCCCGCCACGGCGCAGGAACTCGCCGAGGCGATCGCCGATTTCAAGAAGGTCGGCAAGACCACCCTGCTGTTCTCCGAATCCCTCGACGGCGGGCCCGGCGCGGCGGCGCTCGCCTCCGCCTTCCGGCAGGTGTGGCTGCAGCCCTCCGGCCTCTACGGCCTGCGCGGCCTGGCGCTGGAAACCCCCTTCCTGCGCAGCGGGCTGGCCGAATACGGCATCCGCGCCGAGATCGTGCAGCGCCAGGAATACAAGTCCGCCATGGACTTCCTCTCCCGCGACGACATGGCCCCGGCGGTGCGCGAGAACATCGGCGCGCTGGTTTCCGACATCGCGGACAGCCTCAACGAAAGCATCGCCACGGCGCGCGGCCTCACCCCCGAGGCGGTGCGCGGTCTCGCCGCGCGCGGCCCTCTGCTCGCCGCGGAGGCCAAGGCCGCCGGGCTGGTCGATGCGCTGGGCTACCAGGCCGATTTCCAGGCGGCGGTGAAGGCCGCCTTCCCCGGCGGCGCTCTCCCGGCGGAGGCCTATGCCGCCACCGCCGAAACCCCCAACACCGACATCCGCCTCGCGCTGATCCAGGCCGCGGGGCAGATCGTCCCCGGCGAGACCGAGTTCGATCCGCTCGCCGACCGCGCCGCCATCGGCGCCGCCACCATCGCCCAGGCGATCCGCGACGCGGTGAAGGCCAAGGGCGTGCGCGCCATCGTGCTGCGCCTGGAAACCCCGGGCGGCGACTATGCCGCCTCCGACACCATCCGCCAGGCGATCGCCGAGGCGCGCGCCGCCAACCGCCCGGTCATCGTCTCCATGGGCAACGTCGCGGCCTCCGGCGGCTACTTCATCGCCTCGGCGGCGGAAACCGTGATCGCCGAACCCGCCACCATCACCGGCTCGATCGGCGTGATCGCCGGCAAGATCGTGCTGGAAGACGCCTGGCGGAAACTCGGCATCCGCTGGAATACCCTCTCCACCGGCGAAACCGCGGCGATGTGGTCGCCCAACCACGGCTTCTCCCCCGCCGAAAGGGCGCGCCTGGAAGCGGTGGTGGACGCCGCCTACGCCGACTTCACCGCCAAGGTCGGCGAGGCGCGCAAACTCGCGCCCGAAGCGCTGGACAAGGCGGCGCGCGGCCGGGTGTTCAGCGGCAAACGCGCCCTTGCGCTCGGCCTCGTGGACGATACCGGCGGCCTGCTCAAGGCCTTCGCCTACGCCAAGCGCGCCGCAGGCATCCCGGCGGACCAGATCCCCGCCGTCGTCGCCTTCCCGCGGCCGAAATCGCTCACCGAAACCCTGCGCGGCCTCATCGGCGGCGACGGCAGGGAACTGATGCAGGCCGCCCTGCCCCGCCTGCCGGAGCCGCTCGCCACGCTGTCCGCCTGGAGCCGCCTGAAGCTGGAACGCGGCGCGGCGATCATGCCGCCGATCTCGGTGCGGTAGGCCGTAAAAACCAGGCCGGGCGCTGCCCGGACCCGCCGGGGTCGCGGACCCCGGACCCCATAACTCGGTTTTTGCCGCGCAGCGGCAATCAACCGTCACGCCGCGTGATGGTCTTATCGCGCTGCGCGCAAAACCCGAAAGTTATGGGAGGCGCGGAGGGTCCGCGACCCTCCGCAGAGTTTTGGGTTTTCAACCGGCCAGACGCGCGCCGATGAGGAACTCGACGTTGCCGTCGGGGCCGGTGATCGGGCTTTCGGTGATGCCGTCCACGCTCCAGCCCTGGGTTGCGAACCACGCCGCCGCCTCGGCGCAGGCGCGGGCGCGCGCCGCCGCGTCCTTGACCACGCCGCCCTTGCCCACCGCGGCGGGCCCCACCTGGAATTGCGGCTTGATCAGCGCCACCGCCCATGCGCCGGGCGCGGCCAGCGCCAAGGGCGCGGCGAGCACCGTTTGCAGGGAGATGAAGCTCGCGTCGCACACCACCGCGCCCACCGGCTCGGGAATCTCGGCGGTGGAGAGGCGGCGCGCGTTCACCCCCTCAAGGCTCACCACCCGCGGGTCGGCGCGCAGCGCCTCCGCCAACTGGCCGTGCCCCACGTCCACCGCATAGATGCGCGCCGCACCGGCCCGGCGCAGAACGTCGGTGAAGCCGCCGGTGGAGGCCCCCACGTCCAGGCACACCCGCCCCGCCGCGCCGTAGCCGAAATGCGCCAGACCGTGCGCCAGCTTCAACCCGCCGCGCGAGACCCAGGGCAGCGCCTCGCCCCGCACCTCCACCCCATCGCCCGCCGCAATGCCGCGCGAGGGCTTGTCCAGCACCGCGCCGTTGACCAACACCGCCCCCGCCTCGATCAGCATCCGCGCCCGCGCCCGCGAAGGAGCCAACCCCCGTGCCACCAACGCCTGATCCGCCCGTTCGGCCATCGCCGCCGCTCCGTCGTAAAAGCAAAAACTTCATGGGGGGACTCGGTCCCCCCACACCCCCCATAACTTTTTCGCCGCGCAGCGGCAATCATCTCCTGCTGCATCGACGGCAGGTTTTATGGCGCTTCGCGCAAAAACCAAAAGTTAGGGGAGGCGCGGAGGGACCGAGTCCCTCCGCAACGTTTTAGCGGCCCAGCGCCGCGCGCACCGCCTTGGCGATGCCGGGGGCGTCGAGGCCTGCGGCCTTGACCTGGCCGGTTTGGCTGTCCTGTTCGAAGCAGGCGTCGGGGATATGGAGGGCGCGCACCTTGAGGCCCGCGTCGAGCAGGCCGTGGTTGGCCAGCGCGTCGAGCACCTGCGCGCCGAAGCCGCCGGAAGAGCCTTCCTCCACGGTGACGAGGGCGGCGTGCCTGCCTGCGAGGTCGCGCAGCAGGGCGAGGTCCAGCGGCTTGGCGAAGCGGGCGTCGGCGACGGTGGCGGAGATGCCTTCCGCGGCCAGGGTTTCCGCGGCGGCAAGGCTGTCGGCCAAGCGGGTGCCGAGGCTGAGGATGGCGGCGTCCGTGCCCTCGCGGACGATGCGGCCGCGGCCGATGCGCAGGGGTTTCGGGGCGTCCGGCACCGGCTCGCCCGGGCCGCAGCCGCGCGGGAAGCGCACCGCGACGGGGCCGGAATCGTGGGCGATGGCGGTGGCGATCATGCGGGCGAGTTCCGCCTCGTCGGCGGGGGCCATCACCGTCATGTTCGGCAGGCAGCAGAGATAGGCGAGGTCGTAGGCGCCCTGGTGCGTCGCGCCGTCCGCGCCGACGAACCCGGCGCGGTCGAGGATGAAGCGCACCGGCAGGTTCTGCAACGCCACGTCGTGCACCACCTGGTCGAAGCCGCGTTGCAGGAAGGTGGAATAGATGGCGACGAAGGGGCGCAGGCCCTCGGCCGCCAGCCCGGCGGCGAAGGTGACGGCGTGCTGTTCGGCGATGCCGACGTCGAACATCCGCTTCGGGTGCGCCGCGGCGAAGGCGTCGAGCCCGGTGCCCGCGGGCATGGCGGCGGTGGCGGCGACGATTTTGGGGTCGGTTTCGGCGGCGCGGGTGAGGGCATCGGCGAACACCTCGGTGAAGGTGGGGCCGTTGCGCTTCGCCTTTTCCTGGCGGCCGGTCTCCACATCGAAGCAGGAGACGCCGTGGTACTTGTCGGCGGCGCGCTCGGCGGGCGCATAGCCGCGGCCCTTCTGCGTCACCACGTGCACCAGGATCGGGCGGCTCGCCTTGGCGGCGCGCACGTTCTTGAGCACCGGCACCAGGTGGTCGAGGCGGTGGCCGTCCACCGGGCCGATGTAGTGGAAGCCCATCTCCTCGAACAGGGTGCCGCCGGTCACCAGGGTGCGGGCGTATTCCTCCGCCTTGCGGGCGGCGCGTTCGATCGAGGAGGGGAACAGCGCCGCCACGTCCTTCATCGCGCTGCGCAGGGTATGGTAGGACTGCGAAGAGAGGAGGCGCGAGAGGTAGGCGCTCATCGCGCCCACCGGCGGCGCGATCGACATGTCGTTGTCGTTGAGGATGACGATGAGGCGCGAGTTCGCCGAGCCCGCGTTGTTGAGCGCCTCGAAGGCCATGCCCGCGCTCATCGCGCCGTCGCCGATGACGCAGACGACGTCGCGGTTTTCGTGCTTGAGGTCGCGCGCCACCGCCATGCCCAGCCCGGCGGAGACCGAGGTGGAGCTGTGCCCCGCGCCGAACGGGTCGAAGGGGGATTCGCCGCGCTTGGTGAAGCCGGAAAGGCCGTCCTTCTGGCGGATGCGGTGCATCAGGCCGCGCCGCCCGGTGAGGATCTTGTGGGGATAGCACTGGTGGCCGACGTCCCAGATCAGGCGGTCGTCCGGCGTGTCGAAGACGTAGTGCAGGGCGACGGTGAGCTCGACCACGCCCAGGCCCGCGCCGAGGTGGCCGCCGGTGGTGGAGACCGCCTCGATCATCGCGGCGCGCACGTCGTCGGCGAGCGCGGGGAGTTTCTCCTCCGGCAGGGCGCGCAGCTCCGCCATCGAGGAAATGCCGTCGAGCACCGGCGTCGCGCGCGGCGCGGATTTACCGTTTTGCGTCGTCATCGGCTGCGGTCCACCACGAAGCGCGCCGCCTCTTCGAGCAGGGTGGCGCGGCCCTCGAACACCTCCAGGTGCGACACCGCCTGTTCGATCAGAAGCAGCGCCTGGTCGCGGGCGCGTTCCGCCCCGAGGACGGCGACGAAGCTCGCCTTGCCGCGCTCCGCATCCTTGCCGGTGGCCTTGCCCACGTCCTCCGCCGAGCCTTCCACGTCCAAGAGGTCGTCGGCGATCTGGAAGGCCAGCCCGACGTCGTGGGCATAGGCGGCGAGCGCCTGGCGCAGCCGCGGCGCGGCCTTGCCCATGATGCCGCCGCACTCGCAGGAGAACGCGATCAGGCAGCCGGTCTTCATGCGTTGCAGGCGGGTGATCGCGGGCATGTCGAGGTCGCGGTGCTCGGCCAGCAGGTCGAGCATCTGGCCGCCGACCATGCCGTGCGCGCCGGATGCGGCGGCGAGGCGGGCGACGAGTTCGCAGCGCACCGCCGGATCGGTGTGCACCGCGGGGTCGGCCAGAGTGCCGAGGGCGGCGGTGAGGAGCGCATCGCCCGCGAGAATGGCGGTCGCCTCGTCGAAGCGGCGGTGCACCGTGGGGCGGCCGCGGCGCAGGTCGTCGTCGTCCATGGCGGGCAGGTCGTCGTGCACCAGGGAATAGCAGTGCAGCATCTCCACCGCCGCCGCGGCGCGCACCGCGGCGCGGCGGTCCACATGGAAGAGCGCGGCGCTCCGCATCACGAAGAAGGGGCGCAGGCGCTTGCCGCCGTTGAGGCAGGCGTAGCGCATCGCCTCGACCACGCGGTCTTCCGGCGCGCCTTTGAGCGGCAGCAGGGCGTCCAGTTCGTCCTGCACGCGCATTGCGGACTCCGCAAGTGCCGCGCGGAAGGCGTCACGGGGATCGGTCTTGGCCACGGCGCTCCCCTATTCCATGTCCGGCAGGGGGGCGAGGCCGAGGCTGCCGTCGGGGGCCTGGGTGATCTGCTCCACCCGTTCCCGCGCCTCGGCGAGCTTCTTCTCGCAGTGGCGCTTGAGCTGCACGCCGCGTTCGAAGGCATCCACCGCCGCGTCGAGCTCCACCTCGCCGGAATCCAGGCGGCGGACGATCGCCTCCAGCCCGGCCAGCGCCTGTTCGAAGCTCATTTCCGCAATATCCTGGGGGGCTGCCGGTTGCTCGGGCATACGCGTCCTCTGCGTTCTTGGAATGCCGGCGGCGGGGGCGGCGCGCCGCCCGTTGCCGAAGTCCGGTACTGTACGCCGAAGGGCCCGCCGCGACAACCGCGGAGACGGCGGAACGGGGAGACGCCGCGCCCTTTGCGTACAAGAAGCATTTTCTTTTTCAGGAGAATCGCATACAAATGCGGTCCTAGAGGGGGGAGAGCGGGACCTGACTAGATGGGAACGCCATGGATATCGAACAGTTGCAGAATAATGCCCGCAACGCCAGCGCCCTGCTCAAGGCGATGAGCAATCAGCACCGTTTGCTGATTCTCTGCCAGCTGCAAGTGGGGGAACGCTCGGTGGGCGAGTTGGAGCGTCTTGTCGGCTTGAGCCAATCCGCCCTGTCGCAGCACCTGGCGCGCCTGCGCCGCGACAAGCTGGTGCGCACCCGCCGCGTCGCGCAGACGATCTTCTATTCGCTGAACGGCACCGAGGCGACGGAAGTCATCCGCACCCTCTACGGCCTCTATTGCACCCCGTCCTACGCCCCGACCTGCGCGGTGGCGGAATAGGGCGGCCTTACGCCGCGGTGAAGCGCAGCACGCCGTCAGGGCCGGTCTCCTCCACCAGGAGACCGCGGCCCTGCAGGCAGCGCACGTGCGCCAGCGCCTCGCCCGAGGCGATGACGCGCTCGTGGTCGCCCAGCCCGCCCTCGAACAGCACGTCCAGCAGGTCCATGATGCCGCGCGGCTGGGCGCACGCGGCGATCACCTTGTCGAAGCGCTCCTCGTGGTGCGCCTGAAGCTGGCGGATGCGCGCGGAAAGCCCGTAGAACGGCCGCCCGTGCGAGGGCAGCACCAGGGTCCCCTCCGGCAGGGCGAGGAAGGGGGCGAAGCTCGCGAGGTAGTCGCCGAGCGGGTTCCCCTCCGGCTCCGCGGGATAGATGCTGACGTTGGGGGTGATCGACGGCAGCACGTGGTCGCCCGCGATCAGAAGGCCGAGCTCCGGCTGGTAAAGGCAGATCATCTCCGGCGAATGGCCGGAGGCGGCGATCGTCCGCCAGGCGCGCCCGCCGATCGCAAGCTCCTCGCCGCCGCGCAGGCGGACCATCTGCGGCGGCACCGGAATCACCTTCGCCGCATAGGCGTTGCCCACCGCGGCGAGGCGCGCCAGGCGCTCCTCGTCGTAGCCGAGGCGGCGGTAGAACGCCTGCTGCACGTCGAGGAACGGCTGCGTCGCATCGATCGCCAGCACGCGCGCGGTGGCCCACTCCACCAGGCTCATGCACAGGGGCGCGCCGGTGCGCGCGCACATCCACGCGGCCAGCCCGATGTGGTCGGAATGGTAGTGCGTGCCGATGATCCGCCGCACCCGCCGGAAGGCGAAGGTGGAGGTCAGCACCGCTTCCCAGGTTTCCCGGGTTTCTGGCATATTCATCCCGGTATCGACCAGGGTCAGCGCGTCGCCGTCTTCGAGGATCCACAGGTTGACGTGGTTGAGGCGGTAGGGCAGCCGCATCCGCAGCCAGTGGATGCCGGGCGCGACCTCGCGGACCTCGCCGGTGCGCAGCGCCGGGATGGGAAATTCCAGAACGGAAGGGGACGGCATGGGAGAATCACTCTTCGCGGAAGGAGCCGAGGGCCACAGTCTGCACGCCGCGGGCGGCCTTGACAACCCCGTGCTCGGCATCGACCTCGGCGGCACCAAGACCGAGGCGATCGTGCTCTCCCCCGCCGACGTGGTGCTCGACCGCCGGCGCGTCGCCTCGCCGACCGGCGACTACGACGCCACCATCCGCCTGATCCGCGGCCTCGCCGCCACGGCGGAAGACCGCTTCGGCCCCCTGGGCGGCATCGGCATCGGCATTCCCGGCGCGCTCTCCCCCGCCTCCGGCCTGGTCAAGAACGCCAACTCCACCTGGCTCAACGGCCGCGCGCTCAAGGCCGACCTCGCCGCCGCGCTCGGCCGCACCCCGGCAATCGCCAACGACGCCGACTGCTTCGTCCTCTCCGAGGCCGCCGACGGTGCGGGCAAGGGCGCGGAAAGCGTCTGGGGACTCATTCTCGGCACCGGGGTGGGCAGCGGCATCGTGGTGCGCGGCCGCCTGCTCGCCGGACCCAACGCCATCGCCGGGGAATGGGGGCACAACCCCCTGCCCCGGCCCAAGGACGAAGAACGCCCCGGCCCCGCCTGCTATTGCGGCAAGCAAGGCTGCATCGAGACCTTCCTCTCCGGCCCCGGTTTCGCCGCCGACCACCGCGCCCACGGCGGGGCGGACCTCTCCCCCACCGCCATCGCCGCCGCCGCCGCGGACGGCGACCCCGCCGCCGCCGCATCGCTCGGCCGCTACCTCGACCGCCTGGCGCGCGCCACCGCAACGGTGATCAACCTGCTCGACCCGGAAGTGGTGGTCCTCGGCGGCGGACTTTCCAACATCGCCGCGCTCTATACCGGCCTGCCCGCACTGTGGCCGCGCCACGTGTTCTCCGACCGCGTGCTCACCCGCCTGCTGCCGCCGCTGCACGGCGACGCCAGCGGCGTGCGCGGCGCCGCCCGCATGGCGCGGAAATACCCGGAAAAATTTTCCAACTAGGCAGCTTTTGCCGCCTATCGGTTGTGCTACCGCCTTGAATATTAATGAAAAGTTAAGGCACGCGGGATGCATGGCTCCTCCACCGTGCAACCTTCGGGACAGCCATGCGCACCCTCATGCCCGCCTCCGCCCTGCCCGCCCTGCGCTTCCCCGAAGGGGATGCCCCGTTCTTCGACCCCGCGCCGCCGCCGGTCCTGCTGCCCGCGCCGCCGCCCGCCTATCCGGTGCGCGAGATCAGCCCGCGCGGACTCGCCGCCCTCGCGCTCGAACTCTACCTCGCGGGCAGCGTCTGCCTCGACGACTACCTGCTGCTCGGATTCCCCGCCGAACTCCACCCCGCCTACGACCGCACCATCGGCGCGCTCACCGGCCAGCCCGCCCGGCCCGACGCGCCGCGCGACATGATCCGCGAATGGGAAACCCGCCTCTACGAACGCCAAACCTCCGACGCGCCGCTGCCGGAACTCACCGCCCGCGCCCGCCGCACGCTGGCCTTGCTGCGCTGGCTGGAACGCCCGGAAATCGGGAAGCCGTAGGGGGAAAAACCAGGCCAGGGCTCCGCCCTGGACCCGCTGGGGCCGCGGGCCCCAGACCCCATAACTGGTTTTTCGCCGCGTAAGCGGCAGGCAACCGTCACGCCGCGTGACGGCTCTATCGCGCTACGCGCAAAAAACCAAAAGTCATGGGGTGCGCGAGGGGACCGAGTCCCCTCGCAAAGTTTTAGTTTTCCTCCGCCGACGGCTCGGTGCTGACCTTGAGCTTCGGCTTCGGCAGGTCGAGTTTGATGTGGAGTTCGCGCAGGCGTTCCGGTTCCACTTCCGCCGGGGCCTGCATCAGGAGGTCCTGCGCCTGCTGGTTCAGCGGGAAGGCGATGATCTCGCGGATGTTGGGTTCGTCGGCGAGCAGCATGACGATGCGGTCGATGCCCGGGGCGGAGCCGCCGTGCGGCGGCGCGCCGAACTTGAAGGCATTCAGCATGCCGCCGAAGCGCGCTTCCACCACTTCCGGCGGGTAGCCCGCGATCTCGAAGGCCTTGTACATGATCTCCGGGAGGTGGTTCCGGATCGCGCCGGAGGAGAGTTCCACGCCGTTGCAGACGATGTCGTACTGGAAGGCCTTGATCGTCAGCGGGTCCTGGTTGAGCAGCGCGTCGAGTTCGCCCTGCGGCATCGAGAACGGGTTGTGGCTGAACTCGATCTTGCCGGTTTCCTCGTTGAGTTCGTACATCGGGAAATCGACGATCCAGCAGAAGGCGAAGCGGTCGGCGTCCAGCAGGCCGAGGTCGGCGCACAGCTTGGTGCGCACCTTGCCCGCGAACTTGGCCGCCGCGAGTTCCTTGTCGCAGGCGAAGAACACCGCGTCGCCGTCGGCCGCGCCCACCGCTTCCTTGATCTGCGCGACGCGCGCCGGGTCGAGGTTCTTGGCGATCGGGCCCTTGGCCTCGCCGCCCGCGAAGCTGATGTAGCCGAGGCCGCCCGCGCCCTCTTCCCGCGCCCAGGCGTTGAGGCCGTCGAACCACGAGCGCGGCTTGGCCGCGCCGCCGGTGGCGGGAATGGCGCGCACCGCCGCGCCGCCCTCGATGGCGCGGGCGAAGATGCCGAAGCCGGAGCCGCGGAAGGCTTCCGTCACGTCGGCGATCACCAGCGGGTTGCGCAGGTCCGGCTTGTCCGAGCCGTACTTCAGCATCGATTCGTCATAGGGGATGCGCGGGAACGGCGCCGGGGTGACGGCGCGGCCCTTGCCGAATTCCTCGAACACTCCGGCCATCACCGGCTCCACCGCCGCGAACACGTCGTCTTGCGTCACGAAGCTCATCTCGAGGTCGAGCTGGTAGAACTCGCCCGGGCTGCGGTCGGCGCGGGAGTCCTCATCGCGGAAGCACGGCGCGATCTGGAAATAGCGGTCGAAGCCCGCGACCATGAGCAGCTGCTTGAACTGCTGCGGCGCCTGCGGCAGGGCGTAGAACTTGCCCGGATGCTGGCGGGCGGGCACCAGGAAGTCGCGCGCGCCCTCGGGGCTGGAGGCGGTGAGGATCGGCGTCTGGAACTCGGTGAAGCCCTGCTCGATCATCCGGCGGCGGATCGACGAGATGACCTGGGAGCGCAGCACGATGTTGGCGTGCAGGCGCTCGCGCCGCAAATCGAGGAAGCGGTAGCGCAGGCGCATCTCCTCCGAGAAGTCCTCGCTGGAGGCCACCTGGATCGGCAGCACCTCGGCGGTGGAGAGCACCTCCACGCTGTCGGCGCGCACCTCGATGTGGCCGGTGGGCAGTTTCGGGTTGATCGTGTCGGAGTCGCGCTTCACCACCCGGCCGGTGACGCAGATCACGCTTTCCGGGCGCACGCCTTCCAGCGTCGGGAACACCGCGCTCGAGCTGTCGGTGACGCACTGGGTGATGCCGTAGTGATCGCGCACATCGACGAACAGCAGATTGCCGTGGTCGCGCTTGCGATGCACCCATCCGGACAGGCGGACGGTTTCCCCGGCGTCGGCAAGGGTCAGGGCGTTGCAGGTGTGCGTGCGGTAGGGATGCATGGCGCGGTCCTTCGGGTTAACTCAAGCAGGCAAAAGCACAACGAAGCCGCGCCTTTGTCAAGGCGGGATTTGCCGCAACGCCGCGGGCGCGGCTTTTCCGCCACAGGCCCGCGTGCGCGCGCCACGCGAGGCTTGCCAGCCGATATCCCGAAGAGGTATAGCTTGCCGCCATGAGCCTGATCACAGACACCCAGGCCTTGGCCGCTCTCTGCGAGCGCCTGGCCGAGTCCAAATTCGTCACCGTCGATACGGAATTCATCCGTGAGAAGACCTATTGGCCGCGCCTCTGCCTGATCCAGGTGGCGGGCGAGGACGAGGCCGCGTGCATCGATCCCCTGGCCGACGGCATCGAGCTGGCGCCGTTCTTCGAACTGATGCGCGACGCCTCGGTGCTCAAGGTCTTCCATGCGGCGCGCCAGGATCTGGAAATCCTGATGAAGCTGATGGGCGAGCTGCCCAAGCCGATCTTCGACACCCAGGTCGCCGCCATGGTCTGCGGCTTCGGGGAATCGGTGGGGTACGAAACCCTGGCCACCCGCCTCGCCAACGCCCACATCGACAAGTCCACCCGCTTCACCGACTGGTCGAAGCGCCCGCTGACCGAGCGTCAGGTGATCTATGCGCTGGGCGACGTGATCCCGCTGCGCAAGGTCTACCGCAAGCTCGCCGCGGTGCTCGCCCGCTCCGGCCGCGCCGACTGGCTGGCCGAAGAGATGCTGGTGCTGACCACGCCCGCCACCTATGTGCCGGACCCGCGCGAGATGTTCCGCCGCTTGAAGTCGCGCACCAAGAACCCGCGCTTCCTCGCGGTGCTGCGCGAGCTTGCCGCCTGGCGCGAGATGGAGGCGCAGCGCCGCGACCTGCCGCGGCAGCGGGTGCTGCGCGACGAGGCGCTGCTCGAACTTGCCGCCTCCGCCCCGACCACCCCCGCTGCCCTGGCCGAGACCCGCCAACTGCCGAAGAGCATGACCGACGGCCCGGTCGCCGAGGCGATCGCCGAGGCGGTGGAAGCCGGGCTTTCCCTGCCCATGGGCGAGTGCCCCGACCTGCCCGCGCACAAGGACCATCCGCCGGGCCTCGCGCCGGTGGTGGACCTGTTGCGGGTGCTGTTGAAGACCAAGTGCGACGCCCACGGCGTGGCGCCCAAGATCGTCGCCACCACCGAGGAGCTGGAGGATCTCGCCTCCTCCGACGACGCGCCGGTGCGCGCGCTTTCCGGCTGGCGGCGGGTGCTGTTCGGCGAGGACGCGCTGCGTCTGAAGCACGGCCACATCGCCTTCGCCATCTCGCCGGAGAGCGGCCGCATCGAACTGATCCCGGTGGAGGACGCCCCGGAGGAAGACGAAGACTTCACCGAGGACGGCGTCGTGGTCGCGCCGATGAGCAGCGCCGCGGGCGCCGCCTGAACCGCCTTCCGCGATTCGATCCGGATCAGACCCGCTCGATCGCCCCGTCGCGCCCGAGGGCGCGGGCCAGGCGGTCGAGCCGTTTCTCGAACGCCGCGCCGTCGAAGGCGGGGTCGTCGGCGGGAATGCGCAGCACCAGCCGCCAGGGTTCCAGAATCAGACGGCAGCGCCCGAGAATCCCCGGCGCGCCGCCGGAGATGACGTGCGCCAGGCGCAGGCCGCAGCCCACCGCCTGCACCCGCACCCGGTCCTCCGGGGAAAGCAGGCCGAGAACCCCCTGCGCGTCGTGAATCTCGTCGTAGGTCTGGTAGCGGTAGAGCACCATCAGGGAGAGCGCGGCGCGGTCCTCGTGGTCGAAGCCCACCACCGGCAGGCGCAGCGTCTTGAAGAACGCCTGCTGGCCGCGGAAGTCCGGGTGCTCGTCCCAGTAGAGGTCGCCCAGCATGCAGGCGGCGAAACGCTGGCGCAGCTGCTTCTCCGTCTCGTTGGAGAACAGCGGGTCGAGGAAGCGCATCAGCACCGAGGGCTGCTGCGCGAAGCGGTGGCCGTCGCCCGCCACCGCCTCGCACATATCGACGATCGGGTCGCGGTCGCGGATCTCTTCCGGCAGGTTGGTGTAGTAGAACCCCTCGCGCATGCCGTGGATGGAGAACACCAGGCGCTCCGGCGCGATCTCGGTCAGAAGCGTCTGCAACAGCCGCGCGGCGTGCGGCAGCGCCGCGATGCGCCGCCGCGAGATGCCGGGAATCTTGTCCATCGAGCGCCGCCCGATGCGCGCCACCAGGTCGGTGAGCGCCAGCGCCTTGCCGCGGGAAAGCGTGTACTTGTCGAGCACCTGGAGCGGGTGGTTCTCCTGCGCCATGCACAGCTTGGCGAGGGCGCGCCAGGAGCCGCCGACGGCATAGAGCGTGCGCACCGGGCGCTCCGCCGCCCAGGGCGCGCGGGCGAGATTGTCGCGGATCGCCGCGTCCACCGCCGCCTCGCCGCCCTGGGCGATGTCGTCGAGGCGCAGCACGCCGAGGGGGAACGAAACCAGCCGCCCCAGCGGGTCCACCTGGCCGCCGTCGATCTCCACCAGTTCCAGGCTGCCGCCGCCGAGGTCGGCGACGATGCCCTCCGCGTCCGGGGTGCCGAGCAGCACCCCGAGCGCGGCGAGGCGGCCCTCGTCCTGGCCGGAGAGCACCTGCACCGCCACGCCGAATCGCTCCGTCAACTCGGCGACGAAATCCGGGCCGTCGGTGGCGTCGCGCACCGCCGCGGTGGCGAGCAGGTCGAGCCGCCCCACCCCCATGGCGCGGGCCAGCCGCACGTAGCGCCCCACCGCGGCGACGGCGCAGCCGCGCCCGTCCGGATTGAGCAGGCCGCTGGTCTGGATGCCCGCGCCCAGCGCGCAGGCGGACTTTTCGTTGAACAGCTGCACCGGCGCGCGGGTCAGCCCGGCGAAGACGACGAAGCGGACGGAGTTGGAGCCGATGTCGATGATGCCGACGGGGCGTCCGTCGCCGGAAACCGACGCCTGGGCATCCACGAGGTGATGCAGGGGGTGGGCACTCATAACCGCTCGATCCGTTCGCTCCCCGGGGAGTCTCCGCCCCGGCGCCGCGCCCGCGGCGGGCGCATTCTACTGGTCACTCCCGCCCAGGGACAAGGACTGAGTCGTGCCGCCGGTGCGGGCGATGGCGGCGCTGCCGCGCCCCGACAGGCTGGGGTTGGTCATGAAATAGGTATGCGCGGAAAAACCCTCGCCCACCGGCAGGCAGCGCTTGAACACGCCGTCGGAGCCGAGAGTCCAGCTCTGCGCGGTATCCTTGAAGTTGGCGACCATGATCTGGTCCAGTATTTGGCGGTGCACCGTGGGGTTCTCGATCGGCACGAAGCTCTCCACCCGGCGCAGGGTGTTGCGCTGCATCCAGTCGGCGGACGAGATGTAGATCTTCGCCTCCGGCGAGGGCATCGGCCGGCCGTTGGCGAAGCAGGCGATGCGCGCATGTTCGAGGAAGCGCCCGACGATGCTTTTGACCCGGATGTTCTCCGAAAGGCCGGGCACGCCGGGCCGCAGGCAGCAGATGCCGCGCACCACCAGGTCGATCTGCACCCCGGCCTGCGAGGCGCGGTAGAGCGCATCGATGATCGCGGTGTCCACCAGGGAATTGAGCTTCGCCCAGATCGCCGCGGGCTTGCCCGCGCGGGCGTTTTCGATCTCCGCGTCGATATCGGCGATGAGGCGGCCGCGCAGGTTGATCGGCGCGATGGTGAGCTTTTCCATCTGCTCCGGCCGGGCATAGCCGGTCATGTAGTTGAACACCTTGGCGGCATCGCGGCAGAGCGCCGGGTCGCAGGTGAAGAACGACAGGTCGGTGTAGATCTTGGCGGTGATCGGGTGGTAGTTGCCGGTGCCGAAATGCACGTAGGAGCGCAGCTCGCCGCCCTCGCGCCGCACCACCAGGGAAATCTTGGCGTGGATCTTGAGGTCGATGAAGCCGTAGACCACCTGCGCGCCCGCGCGCTCCAGGCGGCGCGCCCAGCGGATATTGGCCTCCTCGTCGAAGCGCGCCTTCAACTCCACCATCGCCGCCACCGACTTGCCCGCCTCCGCCGCCTCGATCAGCGCGGCGACGATCGGCGAGTCGTTGCTGGTGCGGTAGAGCGTCTGCTTGATCGCCACCACGTCGGGGTCGCGCGCCGCCTGGCGGAGGAACTGCACCACCACGTCGAAGGACTCGTAGGGATGGTGGACGACCAGGTCCTTGTTGCCGATCGCCGCGAAGCAGTCGCCGCCGAAATCGCGGATGCGCTGCGGAAAGCGCGCGCTGAAGGGATAGAACAGCAGGTCGGGGCGGTCATCGACGATCACCTCCTTGACGTCGGCCACGCCGATCATCCCCTCGAGGTCGAACATGTCCTCCTGCGCGATGTCGAGTGCGCCGGCGATCAGGGCGCGCAGGTCGGGCGACATCTCGCGGGTCATGGTGAGGCGGATGACATGGCCGCGGCGGCGGCGCTTCAGCGCGCTCTCGAAACTGCGCACCAGGTCCTCCGCCTCTTCGTCGATTTCCATCTCGCTGTCGCGCAGGATGCGGAAGTGGCCGCTCTTGTCCACCCGGTAGCCGGGGAACAGGCGGTCGAGGTGCATCATCACCACCTGCTCCAGCGCGATGAAGCGGATGCCCTCCCCCGGCAGGCGGATGAAGCGGTCCGCCTGCGCGGGCAGCGGCACCAGGGCGTGCAGCACCGCGGCGCCGGTGCGCGCCTTCAACTCCAGAACCAGCGCCATGCCGAGGTTGGGGATGAACGGGAAGGGATGCGCCGGGTCGATGGCGAGCGGCGTGAGAATCGGGAAGATCTGCCCCATGAAGTGATCGGTCAGCCAGTCGCGGTCGGCACGCGTCAGCTCCTTCGGCTCGATCACCGAAATCCCCTCGCGGCGCAGCTCCTTCTGCAGGAACTTCCAGCCGTTGACCTGGCGTTTCACCAGGTTGCGCACCTCGGCGTTGATCCGCACCAGTTGCTGCGCCGGGGTCAGGCCGTCGTCGGAGGGGGTGTTCACCCCGGCGTCCACCTGCCCCTTCAGACCGGCGACGCGCACCATGTAGAACTCGTCGAGGTTGGAGGCGGAAATCGACAGGAACCGCACCCGCTCGAGCAGCGGATGGTTGGGGTTGTCCGCCTCCTCCAGCACGCGGGTGTTGAACGCCAGCCAGGAGAGTTCGCGGTTGATGTACAACTTGTCCACCGGCAGCGCGCCGATGTCCAACGGCTTGGCGACAACACCGCTCATGGGTCCTCCCTTCTCCTCGCTCCGCCCGGGCGCATGCCTCTGGACTCGACCGCCTATTGTGGCGGAAACTCGATCCCCCCGAAAGGGCCAACACGCACCCCATACCGGACCTCGGCCCCATCGCAGTATGATGTTTTCATGACAAAAACCCTGATCCTCCTGCGCCACCTGAAATCCGACTGGAGCGACGCCGCGCTCTCCGACCGCGAGCGCCCGCTGAACGACCGCGGCAACGCCGCAGGCCCCCTGGTGCGCGACGCCCTCGCCCTGCGCTGCCCGCGCCCCGATGTGGTGCTGTGCTCCCCCGCGCGGCGCACCCGCGACACCCTCGCCCACGTCGCCGAAGGATTCCCCGAGGCCGAGGCGCGCATCGTCCCGGCGCTCTACGAGGCCTCGCGCAACACCCTCGTCCGCCTCGCCGCCGAGTTGCCGGAGACGGCGCAGACCGCCCTCATCGTCGGCCACAACCCCGGCCTCCTGGAATTCGCCTGGCACCTCGCCGAACCCGACGCCCTCGCCGACCACCCGGTCTTCCTGAAATTCCCCACCGGCGGCGTCATCGCCTTCACCCTGCCGCACGATACCTGGGCCGCCGCCGCATACGGCGCCTGCCGCGTCCTGGACTCCTTCTTCCCCAAGCAGCTGGGGTAAAACCAGGCCAGGGGCGCTGCCCCTGGACCCCGCCGGGGACTCGGTCCCCGGACCCCCTTAGTTTTTCGCCGCGTAGCGGCGATCAACCGTCACGCCGCGTGATGGCTTCATCGCGCTGCGCGCAAAAACCAAAAGTTGTGGGGGGCGCGGGGGGCCTAAGGTCCCCCGCAAAGTTTCAGTTTTCCCCGCCGAAGCCTTCCAGGGTTTCCCGCAGAAGCGCCACGGTGACGCGGCGCTTCAGCGCCAGCGCGCGGCGGTCGGCCTCGGCGACCACCGCCTCGGCGGCGGCGATGGCGCGTTCCATGTGGGTGAGCAGGAAGGATATCTCCGCCTCGCCGACGCTGAGCTGGCGGTCGTGGAAGAGTTTGACCAGCACCGCGGTCATCAGGCGGTCGTCGGGGCGGCCGATTTCCGCCACCGGGCAGGTGAGCAGGCGCGAACGCCAGTCGGGCAGCGCCAGCGGGATGGCGGGCGGCGGGATTCGGCTGGTGAACAGCAGCGAGGTCGCGGCCTCGCGGGCGCGGTTGAACAGGTGGAAGAGCGCCTCTTCCGGCGGGTCGCGGTCGATGTCCTCCACCACCAGGGCGCGCGCGCCGGGCGCGGGCAGGCGCTCCCCCGCGGCGGCGAGGTCGGCGGCGGCGGCCACCGCCGCACCCGCGGCCCGGGCGAACATCCGCGCGATGTGGGTCTTGCCCGCGCGAGGCGGGCCGACGATCACCAGGGCGGGCGCGGGCCAGCCCGGCCATGCGTCGAGCCAGGCCATGACCTCCGCATGGCAATCGGAAACCCAGAAGTCCTGCCCGCCGAGGGCGGGCCGGTGCGGCAGGTCCAGAACGTACTGGGATGGCGGCTCACGCATCGCCGCCGGTCTCTCCGCGGTAGACATCGCTCACCAGGTAGCGGCGCAGGGCATAACGCGCCAGCACGCCGATCGCCGCCGCCACCGGCAGCGCCACGAGAATGCCGAGGAAGCCGAACAGCGCCGCCCCGGCGAACAGGGAGAACAGCACCCACACCGGGTGCAGGCCGACCTTGTTGCCCACCAGGCGCGGCACCAGCACGTAGCCTTCGAGGAACTGCCCGCCGCAGAACACCGCGACGACGCCGAGGATCGACGGCCAGTCGGTGAACTGCACCAGGGCGAGGACGACGCCGACGACGAACCCGGCGATGCCGCCGACGTAGGGGATGAACGAAAAGAGCCCGGTGCCGATGCCGACGAGCAGCCCGGCCTCCAGCCCGGCGATGGAGAGGCCGAGGCCGTAATAGACGGCGAGCGCCAGGCACACCGTGGCCTGGCCGCGCAGGAAGCCGGAGAGGGTGAGGTCGATATCGTGCGCCATGGCGCGGATGATCGGCGCGTGCTCGCGCGGCAGCCAGCCGTCGATCAGGGTCATCATGCGGTCCCAGTCGCGCAGCAGGTAGAAGGTGACCACCGGGGTGACGACGCAGAACGACAGCACGCTGACCACCGCGAAGCCGCGCGACAGGATGCCGCGCGCCAGGCCGCCGGACCAGTTGACCAGATTGCCCGCATAACTGCCCGCCGCGTTCTCCACGGACTTCACCTGCTCCTCGGGCAGATGGTCGAGCACCCAGAGCACGTGCGGGTGGATCGCCTGCCAGGCGCGGTCGGCATAGCCCGGGCCGTTCTCGATGAGGCTCATCACCTGCACCTGGATGACCGGGATCAGCACCACCAGCAGGCTGACGATCACCGTCATCGCCGAAAAGATGATCGCCACCACGGCGGGGGTGCGCTTCATCCCCAGGCGGACCATGCGGTCGGCCAGCGGGTCGAGGAAATAGGCGAAGGCCAGCCCGGTGACGAACGGCAGCAGCATGCCGCGCAGCAGGTAGAGCGCGGCGAAGAACGCCGCGAAGGCGATCAACCATCCCCGTAAGGTGCTGCGGCGAATCACGTGCGCTCTCCTATTGCAGCGGCGGCGTCGCCGGTTCCGGTGCGGGCGTCACTTCCCAGTAGCCGTCGCGCACCGCGACCGAGAAGCCGACGCGGGCGATCGCGGCGCGCAGGGCCTCGGCGTCGCCGGTGTATTGCAGGGCGGCCTGCACCACGTCGATGCGCGCGGCGCGCAGGATCACCGCCTTCACCCCCGGCAGGGCGCGCAGGGTGCGGTCCACCCGCACCCAGTCGGCCAGCGAGGCCACCGGCACGAGGATGGCGAGGGAATCGGTCTCGCCCACCATGGTGCCGGAGACCGGCGGCTTGCCGCCGCGCGCCACCGCCAGCACCGCGTGCGCCGCGAGGTCGCCCAGCGCCGCCGCCGGGTCGTCGGCGATCGGCGAGGAGAGTTCGCTCAGGGCGGCGGGCAGCGGCCGGGGATAACGCTTCAGGATGAGGTGCGCGCCCTCGCCCGGCTTGATCTCGGCAAGCGCGACGATCACCGCGTCCGCGCCGTAGCGGGCGAGCAGAGCGTCCATCGCATCCACATCGAGGGCGAGCGCCTTCTCCGTCGGCACCTGCTCGGCGTCCAAAAGGTCGCCGAGCGGCACCGCGACGGGAAACAGGCCGCGCGACACCGCGGTCTGCGCCAGCAGCGGCCGCCAGGGATTGGTCTCCTCCCAGAGTTGCGGCGGCTCGCCGGGGGCGGCGCGGTAGACGCCGAGCAGCACCACCGTCTCGTCGCTGCCGCGCACCATGGCCACGCCGTTGGCGCGGAGGAAGGCGGCCACCCGTTCCGGATCGAAGTGCACGGTCAGGCTGGCGATGTAGCGGGTGGAGGAGGCCTTCTCGTCCGAAACCGAAAAGTCGGACACCAGGGACTCCACCGCGTCGGCGCCAAGCTCCGGCAGGCGGGCGCGGTCGGCGTCGATGACGACGACGGCGAGCAGGCGGCGGTAGGCCTCCACCTGGCCCTGCCGCAGCGCCTGTTCGCGCGCCTTGGCCGCCGAGGCGGCGCGCACGTCCACCGTCACGCCGCCGACGGTGAAGGCATCCGCCCACGCCGCGCCGCCGCCCGCCAGCATCACCGCACCCCCGAAAACCACAGCCAGGAGCGCACGCACGCACGCCCACCTTCTCACGCCTGACACCGTCATGTCCGTCCCTGATGGAGGAATCCCTTCGCGAGCGTCTTTGCAAAAGACGCCGGAAACCGTATGGTTCAACTCCGCCCGCCGGGCTTCCGCCGCGGGCGCGACACCACTCTAGCAAAAGAGGCGGCCATTTCCAGTTTTCCCGAGAGCGACCGGAACAATCCCGGCCTCAGCTACCGCGACGCGGGCGTCGATATCGACGCCGGCGACGCCCTTGTCGAAGCGATCAAGCCGCTCGCGCGCAGCACCATGCGCCCCGGCGCGGACACCGAACTCGGCGGCTTCGGCGCGCTGTTCGACCTGCGCGCCGCCGGGTTCGAAGACCCGATCCTGGTGTCCTCCACCGACGGCGTCGGCACCAAGCTGAAGATCGCCATCGAAACCGGCATCCACGACTTCGTCGGCATCGACCTCGTCGCGATGTGCGCCAACGACCTCGTGGTGCAGGGCGCGGAGCCCTTGCTCTTCCTCGACTATTTCGCCACCGGGCGCCTCTCGGTCGAAGCCGGGCGCGCCATCGTCGCGGGCATCGCCGAGGGCTGCCGCCAGGCGGGCTGCGCCCTGATCGGCGGCGAAACCGCGGAAATGCCGGGCATGTACGCGAAGGGCGACTACGACCTCGCCGGGTTCTGCGTCGGCGCGGCGGAACGCGCGAACATCCTCACCGGCCGCACCATCGCGGCGGGCGACGCGGTGCTCGGCCTCGCCTCCTCCGGCGTGCACTCCAACGGCTTCTCCCTGGTGCGCAAGATCGTCGAGAAAAGCCGCCTCGCCTGGACCGACGCCGCCCCCTTCGCCCCCGGCAAGACCCTCGGCGAGGCGCTGATCGCCCCGACGCGCATCTACGTGAAACCCTGCCTCGCCGCGATCGCGGCGGGCGGCGTGGCCGGATTCGCCCACATC
This sequence comes from Oleispirillum naphthae, assembly GCA_027864655.1. GTDB lineage: Bacteria > Pseudomonadota > Alphaproteobacteria > Rhodospirillales > Rhodospirillaceae > Oleispirillum > Oleispirillum naphthae. The sequence continues at coordinate 354,685 of JAQAZG010000002.1, read as the reverse complement.
ACCGGCGGCGGCATGACCGAAAACGTGCCGCGCGTGCTGCCCAAGGGCCTGCACGCGGCGATCGACGCGCGCCGCTTCCCGGTGCCGCCGGTGTTCGCCTGGCTCGCCGAGACGGGCGGCGTCGCCCTGCCCGAGATGCTGCGCACCTTCAACTGCGGCATCGGCATGGTGGCGGTGGTCAAGCCCGCCGCCGCCGCCGCCGTCACCGCCGCGTTCGAAGCCGCGGGGGAAACCGTCTACGCCATCGGCAGCATCGAGCCGGGCGCGGACGAACCGACCTGCCGGGTCGAAAACTTCGACCCCCACCGCGCCGAACCCGCAGCATGACCGCACGCAAGCTGCGACTCGGCGTGCTGATCTCCGGCAAGGGCAGCAACCTGCAAGCCCTGATCGACGCCTGCGCCGATCCCGCCTTCCCGGCGGAGATCGGCATCGTCGTCTCCAACGTCGCGCGCGCGCCGGGCCTCGCCCGCGCCGCCGCCGCCGGGCTGCCCGCCGCGGTGATCGACCACGCCGGATTCGCCGGGCGCGAACCCTTCGAAGAGGCGCTCACCGCCACCCTCGCCTCGGCGCGGGTGGACCTCGTCTGCCTCGCCGGGTTCATGCGCCTGCTCACGCCGGGCTTCGTCAACCGCTGGAACGACCGGCTGATCAACATCCACCCGTCGCTGCTGCCCGCCTACAAGGGCCTGCGCACCCACGAACGCGCGCTCGCCGACGGCGCGCGCTTCTCCGGATGCACCGTCCACTTCGTCCGCCCGGATATGGACGCAGGCCCGATCATCATCCAGGCCGCGGTGCCCACGCTCCCCGCCGACACGCCGGAAGACCTCGCCGCCCGCATCCGGCTGAGCGAACACATCATCTACCCCGAGGCGGTGCGCCTGATCGCCGAAGGCCGCGTCCACATCGCCGGAAACCGCACCACCATCGACGGCTTCGATACCCCGCCCGACGCCGCGGTGAACCCGCCGCCGGGGGCGTAAAACCAAAACTTTGCGAGGGGACTCGGTCCCCTCGCGCACTCCCTAACTTGTTTTTCGCCGCGCAGCGGCTATCAACCGTCACGCCGCGTGACGGGTTCTCTCGCGCTACGCGCAAAAACCAAAAGTCATGGGGTCAAGGGGCCTCCCGGCCCCTTGCGGGTCCAGGCGAAGCGCATGGCCGCGAGGGTTTCCGCATCCTGCCGTTGCGGGATCATTGCAGCGGAGGCGCCGCCCGTGGGCGCGGGCGGGCACCCCGAATCCGCAGCAAAGGCAAATCCGCAAGGCAGCAGCAACGCGGCGGCGGTCAGCGAAAGAAGGGCACGCATCGCATTCCCCCATCTCATGGCGAGATGGGAACAATCATAGAACTTACGTGCTCGGGAGGCAACAAAACAAACGGCCCGGACGGGATGTCCGGGCCGGGAACGGTTCGCGCGGCGGCGTCGGGTCAGCCGACGATTTCCACCTTGCTGAAGAAATAGCTGATTTCCTCGGCGGCGGTTTCCGGCGCGTCGGAGCCGTGCACCGAGTTCGCCTCGATGGATTCCGCGAAGTCGGCGCGGATGGTGCCCGGCGCGGCATTGGCCGGGTTGGTCGCGCCCATGATCTCGCGGTTGCGCGCAATCGCGTTCTCGCCTTCGAGGACCTGCACCACCACCGGGCCGGAGATCATGAACTCCACCAGCTCGCCGAAGAAGGCGCGCTCCTTGTGCACCGCGTAGAAGCCCTCGGCCTGTTCGCGGGTCATGTGGATCCGCTTTTGCGCGACGATACGCAGACCGGCTTCCTCGAAGCGGGCGCAGATCTTGCCGACGAGGTTGCGGCGCGTGGCGTCCGGCTTGACGATAGAAAACGTGCGTTCAACGCCCATCTTGAGTTCCTTTGATTGACGACAGATGACCCGGCGGATCAAACGCCGGGGGCCCGGCATCCCCCTTCGAAGCGGGCACATGCAGGTCCGGACTGGGCGCATTACATACCCGCATCGCAAGCCGAACGCAACCGCGAGAGTGTGGCAATCGTCACACATCGGCCTTGCGCGCCGCGCTTGGCCGCGGGGGCGTGGCTGTGCTATGACCGCCGCCATGCTGCACATCAACGACTTGAGCTTCCGCATCGGCCCGCGCGTGCTCTTCGACGGCGCCACCCTGCACGTCGCGGCGAACCAGCGCGTCGGCCTGGTCGGACGCAACGGCTCGGGCAAGACCACGCTGTTCCGCCTCATCCGCGGCGAGCTTTCGCCTTCCGGCGGCGGCATCTCGGTGCGGCCGCGCGCCAGGCTCGGCTGGGTCTCCCAGGATGCGCCGGACGGCGAGATCAGCCTGCTCGATTGCGTGCTCGCCGCGGATGCGGAGCGCAAGGCGCTGCTGGACGAACTGGAAGGGCTGGAAGGCGCGCCGCCCGCGGGCGCAGGCGCGCGCATCGCAGAGATTCACGAGCGCCTGCTCGCCATCGACGCGCACTCCGCCCCGGCCCGCGCCGCGGCCATCCTCACCGGCCTCGGTTTCCCGGCGGAGAGCCACGGCCTGCCGGTTGCGCACTTTTCCGGCGGCTGGCGGATGCGCGTGGCGCTCGCCGCCGCGCTGTTCCCCCGCCCCGACCTGCTGCTGCTGGACGAGCCGACCAACCACCTCGACCTGGAAGCGACGCTGTGGCTACAGAACCACCTGGCGGGCTATCCCGGCACCCTGATCATCATCAGCCACGACCGCGACCTGTTGAACGCGGTGCCCGACCGCATAGTCCACCTCGACGGCAAGCGCCTCGCCGCCTACGGCGGCAACTACGACACCTTCGAAAAGACGCGGCGGATGAAGATGGACCTCGCCGCCAAGGCGCTGTCCAAGCAGATGGAGCAGCGGCGCAAGATTCAGGGGTTCATCGACCGCTTCCGCGCCAAGGCGACCAAGGCGCGCCAGGCGCAGAGCCGCATCAAGATGCTGGAGAAGATGGAGGTTCCGGTGCCGATCGTCGAGGAGAAGGCGATCTCCTTCGACTTCCCCGACCCCGATCCGCTCTCCCCGCCGTTGATCACCATCGAGGGCGGCAGCGCGGGCTACGACGGCCGCGCGGTGCTGCGCGGCCTCGACCTGCGCATCGACACCGACGACCGCATCGCGCTTCTCGGGGCCAACGGCAACGGCAAGTCCACGCTGGCCAAGCTGCTCTCCGAGCGCCTCGGGCTGATCGAGGGCACGATGCGCCGCTCGCCGAAGCTCAAGATCGGCTATTTCGCGCAGCATCAGACGGAGGAGCTGCGGCTTTCCGCCTCGCCGCTCGACCACATGGCGGCCAAGATGCCGATGGCGACGGAGGCGAAGGTGCGCGCCCACCTCGGGCGCTTCGGCTTCGGCGCGGAGCTGGCGGATTGCAAGGTCGCCACCCTCTCCGGCGGCGAGAAATCGCGCCTGCTGTTCGCCCTGATGAGCCGCGAAGCGCCGCACATCCTCATCCTCGACGAGCCGACCAACCACCTCGACATCGATTCCCGCGCCGCGCTGACCGCCGCGCTCAACGCCTTCGACGGCGCGGTGATCCTGATCTCCCACGACAGCCACCTCGTCGAGATGGTCGCCGACCGCCTGTGGCGGGTCGGCGACGGCCGCTGCCTGCCGTTTGCGGGCGACCTGGAAGACTACCGCAAGACCCTGCTGGAGGAACGCCGCGCCGCCGCCCGCGAAACCCGCGAACCGCGCGAGGCCGCCCCCGACCGCAAGGAGGACCGCCGCGCCAAGGCCGACCGCCGCGCCGCGCTCGCACCGCTGAAGCGCCGCGTTGCGGATACGGAAAAGACCCTGGAACGCCTCACCGCCGCCTCCGCCGGGATCGAGAACGCGCTCGCCGACCCCGGACTCTACGAACGCGACGGCGCGGCGCAGGTGATCGCCCTGCAGAAGGACCTTGCCGCCCTCGCCGCCGAGATCGCGGCGGCGGAGGCCGCCTGGATGCAGGCGATGGAAGACCTGGAAACCGCCGAGGCGGAGCAGGTCTGAAGCGGCTATACTGGGGGCCACCCGCCAGGAGCCCCCCGATGCCCGATACCGTGCGCCTCTCCATCGACTACCAGACCTTCGAAATCGCCCTCTACGACAACGCCACCACCCGCGCGATGTGCGCCGCCCTGCCCCAGACCATCGCGATGACGCGCTGGGGCGGCGAATACTACGGTTCGTTCTCCACCCGCATCGCCGTCGATTCCGACCGGCGCAGCGACTTCCAGCCCGGCGAGGTGGCGCTCTGGCCCGCGGGCAACGCCTTCTGCATCTTCTTCGGCCCCACCCCCGTCTCCACCGGCGAAACCCCGCGCATGGCCTCCCCCGGCGTCGCCATCGGCAAGATCGCAGGCGACATCGAAGCCCTCCACGAGATGGACGACGACATCGTCGCCACGCTGTCGAAGTGAGGAGAAAACCAGGCCAGGGGCGCAGCCCCCGGACCCCGCTGGGGACTCGGTCCCCAGACCCCTTAACTTTAGGTTTTTGCGCGTAGCGCCATCATCCCGCGCGGTTGCCACGGGAGGTGTTGTCTGCCGCTGCGCGGTGGAAAAGTTAGGGGAGGGGCGGAGGGTCCGAGACCCTCCGCGAAGTTTTCGTTTTACCGCACCACCGGGTCGAGGTGGATGAGTTCGTCGAAGCCGCGCCGCCAGGCGAGTCCGGCGAGGAGGCCTGCGGCGAAGCTGAGGGAGAGCGGGAAGATCAGGACGCCGAGCAGGCGGCCCCCGGCGCTGAGGGATTTGAACTTCACCCAGGCGTTGCGGCGGAGTTTGAGGATGGTTCCGTCGCGGTCCACGACGCGGAAGCCGTAGGAGGCGGCAAGCTCGCGGATGCCGGGGTCGTCGCAGCCTGCGGGGCCGAAGAGCCTGCGGGCGCGGATTTCGCCCAGCAGGCGGGCGACATCGGGGCTGGCGGGCATGCTGCGGCGGCCGGGAAAGTAGCGCACGGCCATGCCGAAGCCGAGGAGGAGGCTTGCCGCGAGAACCGCGCACACCGACAGAATCATCCCACCCTTTCCTTCGACCTAACCCCGCGGAAAGCCCGCGCGCGCCAGCAGCACATGGAAATCGCGCAGGCGGCGCTCGCAATCCGCCGCATTGCCGCATCCGGCGGCGAAGGCTTCGACGAAATCGGGGCGCTTCAGATGTTCGCGGATATGTTCGCGCGCCATGGCGGAGGCCTTGCCATCGGTGAGGATGCCCGAAAGCACGAAGTTGAGCAACAGGATGGCCCGTTCCGCCAGGGGCAGGTCGGGGCGGTCCATGCGCTCGATGATGCGCTCGCGCACCAGGTGGCGGGCGGAGAGGTCGTCCAGATGCGCGATCAGCGGCGCCGCCGGCTTCGGCGGGAAGGCGGCGGCCAGCCAGCGGCACAGGTCCGCCGCCGCGGCCAGCGGCGCGACGGGGTCGGCGCCGGGGGCGAACACGGTGACCGAGCCCGCCGACAGGATCATCGTGCGGATCGCTTCGAACGCGGCGACGCGGACCTCCGGCTCGGTTTTCAGGGACTCGTCGAGCGTGCGCAGCAGGCGCATGCGGCAGGCCGGGGTGTTGAGCGCGCCGAGCAGGTGGCGCAGGGCCAGCTTGCGCCCGGTCACCCCGCCCTCGACGATGAACAGCCCGGCGCGGGAGAGCAGCGCCTCGGCGGTTTCGGCCCCGCCCTGCACCGCCGTGGCGGCGACCACGCAGTTGGCCAGCTTGCGGAAGCAGGGGCGCTCCTGCGAGGCATCGTTGCGCGCCAGTTCGCCCGGCCCCGCGAGTTGGCGCACGAAGCGGTCCTTCAACGTGGCGTGCAGCGTCGGCAGGCGCCCACCGCGCAGCGCCGCGGAGAACACCTCGCAGCGCGGCAGGGCCGCATCGAACTCCGCCTGCGGCGCGCCCGACAGCAGGTCGGCCATCCGCAGCAGCGCCCCGGCCAGGTTGGGCTGCGGCCCCAGGGCGTCCTGCATCACTTCGCGGCAGCCGAACGCCTGGGCGGTGACGCCGTCGAGGATGGCAAGCGCCGCGGCGTCGGTTTCGCGCGCGATCAGTTCGCCCAGACGGTCGAGCTTGGCGATCCAGTCGCGGCGCTGCACGAGGTCGCGGGCGAGCACCACGGTGGCGGAAAAACGCCCGTCGAGTTCGTCCTCGGCCTCGCGGGAGACCGCCGCCAGCACCTCGCCGAGGCTTCCCGCAACCTCCTTCGGCAGGCTGCGCCGCCGCGCGCAACGCAACGCCCGCGCGCCGATCGACTCGAGGATGCGGTAGATCTCCTCGCCGCGCGTCTTGGCGTTCAGATCGGTGCCCCGGGTCTGGATCGTCGCCACCCGGTCCACCCCTGCCGGAACGATCGATTCGGTATCCCAGATGCGCTTGTACTCGCGCTCCAGGTGCAGCACCTCGGCCGGGGTCAGGCAGACCTCGTCCAGGTATTTGCGGTAGAGGCGGCCCATTGCGGCGAGGCTCTCGGCGGAGAGGAGATCCGCCTCGTCGCGGCAGAACGGCGCGGATTCGATCGGCACGATGCGGACGTCGTGCAGCGGCTTGGCCGCCCCCAACTGTTCGTGCACCACCTTTTCGGTATGGGCGCCGTCGGCGCGCTGCCAGACGCGGATGACCCGCACCCCCTCGACGCGGCCCGCAGACAGTTCCTGCTCGGCGGCGCGTTTCGCCGCGGCTTCGTCGTCGAACAGGTCCCGCACCGTCCAGTTCTTGGCGATCAGGACATGAAACTCGAAAGACGCCCGTCGGTTCGGCATCGCATTCCCCTCTTTCCCCAGACCCGCTCCGCCGCCCGCCTTCTTTGCGAAGCGGTTCCGGCAAGAACAGGTTCCCGCGTCAGGTTCTTACCGAATTCGCCTTTTCAGTCCAGCGTCCTTCGCCATCCTGTTGCCAATAGGCGAGTCCATGCCCGGCCTCGCGGTAGCGCGCCCAGCGGCGGCGCGCCGACTCCACGTCTTCGGGGAGGCCGCCGTCGAAGAGATCGAGGCAGCGGGCGAAGCCCGCGGGGTCCAGCAGGTCGGCCCCTTCGGTGATCACCAGGAGGTCCGCACCGTTGGGGTTTTCCGCGGCATCGGTGATCCATACCGGCTGCGACGCCGGGTCGTCCGCGCCCGCCGCGCCGTGCGGCAGCCAGGAGTCCTCGCGGTAGGTCCACAAAAGCGCGTCCAGGTCCTTCACCCGGTCCGCCGAGGCGGCGGTGACGAGCGCGGTCATGCCGCGCGCCAGCGCCCGCTCCAGGAGTTCGGGCAGGGCGCGTTCCAGGGGCCATTTCTGCAGGTGGTAGAAATCGATCCGGGCCATCACTGTCGTATAACACGAAAGGCCCGGGGGGCGGGAGCCTCCGGGCCTTGGTTTTCGCGGACGGAAAGATCAGTCCTTGGCGGGATCGATCTTCAGCGCGAGGAAGCGCTTGCGGTCGCCGAGCCGCACCTGCAGCAGCACCGACTGCCGCCCCGACTTCTTCGCCGCCTTGACGCCGGCGGAGAGGTCCTCCGGGGTGTTGACCGGGCGCTGCGTCACCGCCTCGATCACCACGCCGGGCTGCACGCCCTTTTCCGCCGCCTGGCTGTTGGCTTCGACCGCGGTGACGACCACGCCCTTGACGTCGTCGGGAAGGTCGAACTTCTCGCGCAGGGCGGGGGTGATCGCCGCGACGGAGAGGCCGAGCGCGCGCACCTCGTGGCCCGGAGCGGCGGCCTTGCCGTCGGGCTGCGGTTTGGCCGAGGTCACCTTGACCTCGTCCTTCATCTCGCCGACCTGGACCTTGCGGGTCATGTGCTTGCCGCCGCGGATGAACTCGACGGAGGACGACTTGTTGATCGGGGTCTCCGCGACGATGCGCGGCAGGCGCCGCATCTCGTCCACCGGCTTGCCGTCGAAGGCGACGATGACGTCCCCTTCCTGCAAGCCCGCCTTGGCGGCCGGGCTGTCCGGCTGCACGTCCTGCACCAGGGCGCCCATGGCGTGGTCCATGCCGAGGCTTTCGGCGATGTCGTCGGTGACGTGCTGGATGGTCACGCCGAGCCAGCCGCGCCGCGCATGGCCGAAGGACTCGATGTCCTTGATCACCGACTGCACGGTCTTGGCCGGAATCGCGAAGCCGATGCCGACGGAGCCGCCCGAGGGCGAGAAGATCATCGAGTTCACGCCGATCACCTGGCCGTCCATGTTGAACATCGGGCCGCCGGAGTTGCCGCGGTTGATCGAGGCGTCGGTCTGGATGAAGTCGTCGTACGGACCGGCGTTGATGTCGCGGCCGCGCGCCGAGACGATGCCCGCGGTCACCGTGCCGCCGAGGCCGAAGGGATTGCCGATGGCGAGCACCCAGTCGCCCACCCGCGCCTTGTCGGAATCGCCGAAGGAGACGAAGGGCAGGGGCTCTTTCGGCTCGACCTTCAGGAGCGCGACGTCGGTCTTGGGGTCGCGGCCGATCAGCTTCGCCGGCAGGTCTCGGCCGTTCTGGAAGCTGACGACGATTTCCGTCGCATCGTCGATGACGTGGTTGTTGGTGACGATCAGGCCCTTGGCGTCGATGATGAAGCCGGACCCGAGCGAGCGGGTCTTGCGCTTCACCGGCGCGCCGTTCTTGTGCTGACGGTCGAAGAACTCCTTGAACAGGTCCTCGAAGGGCGAGCCGGGCGGAAACTGCGGCATGCCGAGGTCCCGCTGGTCCTCGCCTTCGACGATATGGGTGGTGGAGATGTTGACCACGGCGGGCAACAGCTTCTCCGCAAGGTCGGCGAAGCTCTCCGGCGCGCTTCTCGCCGCGGCGGGGGATGGCGCTCCCGCCAGGACGACCAGCACCAGGGCGCAAAAAGCACCCGCCCAGCGGCGGCGGGCGGTTCCGCCCGCAGCCGGCCACATGGTTTTCATCGCGTCGTTCACGCTGCACTCCTCATCGTTCTGGTAGTCCCACCCTATTTTTTACCCCGGGACGCATCGAAATAGCGGAAGAACTCGGAGTTCGGCGACAGCACCAGGGTGGTGTCGGGGCCGAGCGCCTCGCGATAGGCTTCCATCGAGCGGTAGAAGGCGAAGAATTCCGGGTCCTTGCCGTAGGCCTTGCCGAGGATTTCGTTACGCGTCGCATCGCCCTCGCCGCGCAGGATCTGCGACTTGCGCCGCGCCTCGGCGAGGATGACGGTGCGCTCGCGCTCCGCCTCGGCCTGGATTTTCGCCTTCATTTCCGCGCCGTCGGCGCGGAATCGCGCCGCCTCGGCGAAACGGTCGGAGCGCATGCGGCTGTAGAGCGCCTCGGCGGTGTCCTTCGGCAGTTCGGTGCGCCCGATGCGGACGTCGATCACCTCGATGCCGAATTCGCCTTCGCGCTCCTTCACCGCCTCGCTGATGCGGTCCATCACCTCGGCGCGCTTTTCCGACAGCATGTCGGGCAGCAGCACCTTGGCCACCTCGACGCGCACCGCGTTGTTGAGTTCGCGGCCGAGGCGCTGGCGCAGCACCAGTTCGTTGCCCGCGGATTTGCGGAATTGCAGCGGATCGACGATCTTGTAGCGCGCGTAGAGGTCCACGATGATGCGCCGCTGATCGCGCAGGTTCATTTCCTCGGGCTCGGGGTCGAGGTCGAGCACCCGCTTCTCGTAGAGGGCGACGTCCTGGATGAACGGCAGCTTGAAATAGAGCCCGGGGTCGCGGTAGACCGCCTTGGGATCGCCGAACTGCATCACCAGCGCCTGCTTGGTCTGATGCACCACGAACATCGCATTGGCGGCGACGAACAAAACGGCCAGAAAGCCCAGGCCGAAGAAGGCATAGCGGCGGTTCATCATTTGCCTCCCTTGGCCGGAGCGCGTTTCTGAATCTCGGGCAGCGGCAGATAGGGCACCACGCCCTTACCCGCGCCCTCCTCGATCACCACCTTGTTGGCCTTGCCGAGGACGTCCTGCAAGGTTTCGAGATAGAGGCGCTTCTGGGTCACGCCTTCCGCCGCCTTGAAGCTGGCGTACACCGAGAGGAAGCGTTCCGCCTCGCCCTGGGCGTCCTTGACCTGGCGTTCCTTGTAGGCGAGGGCGTCCTGCTGCACCTTTTCCGCCTCGCCCTTGGCGCGCGGGATGATGTCGTTGCGATAGGCGAGCGCCTCGTTGCGCTGGCGGTCGAGGTCCTGGCGCGCGTTGTTGACGTCGTGGAAGGCCTCGATCACCTGCTTCGGCGGATCGACCGCCAAGAGCTTGACGCCGGTGATCTCCACGCCAGCCTTGTAGTAGTCCATCAATTCCTGGAGTCGCTGCGTCACCTCGGCCTGGAGGGCCTCCTTGCGGTCGGTCATCAACTGGTCGAGGCTGGACCGCCCGGCGACCTCGCGCATCGCGCTTTCCGCGGCGCGGCGGATGGTTTCCTCGGGATTGCGGATGTTGAACAGATAGTCCTCCGCCCTGGCGACGCGCCAGAATACCGAGTAGTCGGCGTCCACCACGTTCTGGTCGGCGGTGAGCATCTGGCGTTCGTCGGTATCGTGCCGCACCGAGGCATAGCGCCGCGACGTCTCCTCGGCCTGGGCGCCGATGTTGATCTGGCGGATGTTGGTCACCGCCACCGTCACCACGTCGCCGACCGGCCCGGGGAACCAGTAGTGCAGGCCCGGCTCGGTGGACTTGACGAACTTGCCGAACATCAGTTCCACACCCTGCTCGTCGGGCTGCACCTTGTAGAAGCCGGAACTCGCCCAAGCCGCGACCAGGACGCACAGACCGAGCAGAAGCGCCCTCGGCCCTTGCGGCCCGCGCGGAAACAGGCCGCGCATGCGGTCCTGGCCCTTGCGGAGCAGATCTTCGATGTCCGGGGGTTGCTGGCCGGGGCCGCGCGGTTTGCGCGGGCCGCTCCCCCATGGGCTGTTGGAGTTCCCGGATTGGCCGCCGCCCCCCCAGGGTCCGCCACCATTCCCGCCGCCGGTGTTCCAGGGCATCGTCGTTCGTCCCCTCTATATTAAAATGATTTTTTCGGATCGCGGGTTTGCCAGATCCGTCCGCCGCAGATTATATCGAAGAACAAGTCCATGGAACCCGCTTGATAGAGGCACTGCGAAAGTGAATTGGCGCTCCTTGCTCCCCCGCATATCGGGACAACCCGACCCCGTGTCAACGCCCGAAGGCGGCGCGACCCCCATCACCGCGGATGAAATCCGCCGCCTGCTCGGCGCATTGCCGCCCCTGCCGGAGGCCGGAGACTGGCGCGCCGGCGACCACATCGCCGGGCTTTCGGTCACCGCGGGCAAGGTTCTGCTCGCCTTCGAGGCCGGGGCGGGCCAGGCCGAGTCGCTGGAACCCTTCCGCGCCGCGTTGGAAACCGAGCTCGCCGCCCTGCCCGGAATTTCCGCCGCCCAGGTGATCCTCACCGGGGAGAAGGCCGCCCCGCCGCCGCCGCCGCGCATCGGCCAGCACCCGACCGGCGGCAAGATCGAACTCCCCGGCGTCGGCCTGGTGGTCGCCATCGCCTCCGGCAAGGGCGGGGTGGGCAAGTCCACCACCACCGCCAACCTCGCCATGGCGCTTGCCGCCAAGGGGCTTTCCGTCGGCGTTCTGGACGCCGACATCTACGGCCCCTCCATCCCCACCCTGTTCGGCTGCACCGACGCCAAGCCTCTGGCCTCGGCCGAGGGCAAGCTGCTGCCGGTAATGGCGCACGGCATCAAGCTGATCTCCATCGGCTTCCTGCTGCCGCAGGACGCGGCGGTGATCTGGCGCGGCCCGATGGTCGCGGGCGCGATCGAACAGCTCTTCCGCGACGTGGACTGGGGCGCGCTCGACGTGCTCCTGGTCGATCTGCCGCCCGGCACCGGCGACGCGCAGTTGACGATGTGCCAGAAGGCCCCGCTCTCCGGCGCGGTGATCGTCTCCACGCCGCAGGACCTGGCGCTGATCGACGCCAAGCGCGCGCTGATGATGTTCCGCAAGGTGGAGGTGCCGGTGCTCGGCGTCGTCGAGAACATGAGCTACTACGAGTGCCCGCAGTGCGGCCACCGCGAGCACATCTTCGCCCACGGCGGCGCGGAGGCGGCGGCCAAGGAGATGGAGACCGCCTTCCTCGGCGCGGTGCCGCTGACGCTTGCCATCCGCGAATCCTCCGACGCGGGCGTGCCGATCGTCGCGGCGCAGCCGAAAAGCCCGCAGGCCGCGGCCTACGCCGCCATCGCCGCGGCGCTGCTGGAACAGACGAAGGCATAAGGGGGGGAATTCAGCAGCGGCCGAGCCGGTCCATCAGCTCGGCCCACTCCCGCTTACTGAGGCCGCTTTCCTCCTGCGCCACCGGCTTGCCCGCGATCAGTGCCTTGACCACGTCGAGGTCCTTGGCGGAGAAGCTCGCGCCGCCCAGGCGGTAGTCGCGGAAGGCCTCGTAGGTGGCGGGCACCCAGGCGGCGAGCACCTTCAGCATCTCCTCCGCATAGACGCGGATTTCGTACTGCGCGTGCGCATCGGCGCGCAGGGAGAGGAAGTGCATGAGGTTGTGCAGGTCGATCTTCCAGTACCACTGGGTATAGGTGTTGAGGGTGAGGTTCATCCGCGCCAGCTCGCGCGCCAGGCCGTCGCGCGCCGGGTCCTTCGGCGCGCCCGCCTCGCCCTCGTTGAGCATCTCCTCGTAGTGGGCGTAGCAGGCTTCCGCATCGGCGCGCAGCATCGCCAGAACCTGCGCCGCCTCCGCGCCTTCCAGCACCGCGCCGCGGCCCTGGCGGTTGTTCACCGCCTGCGCGGCCAGCTGCTCCGGCGCGGGGATATAGTATTCCTTGTCGAGAATCGAGTAGCGCGCCGAGATTTCGTTGACGTTGGCGGTGCGGTGGCGGATCCACTGCCGCGCCACGAAGATCGGCAGTTTGACGTGGAACTTGATCTCGCACATCTCGAACGGCGTGGAGTGCCGGTGCCGCATCAGATAGCGGATGAGGCCGCGGTCCTCGGAGACCTTCTTGGTGCCGCGCCCGTAGGAAACCCGCGCCGCCTGCACGATCGCCGCGTCGTTGCCCATGTAGTCGATGACGCGGACGAAGCCGTGGTCCAACACCGGAATCGCGGTGAACAGCATCGCCTCCAGCTCCGCCACGGTGGGGCGCAGAGTGGCGGATTCCTGGGCGCGGGCGGCGGAAATCTCGGCGATCTGATCCGGGGAAAGCGGCATCGCGGGCAACCTCTCGAAGCGGACGACAACGGGCAGCGAGCATAGCCGCAACCGCGTGCGAGGCGAACCCCCTTTCGGTTTCCCTTTCCCCGCGGGCGCGGACCGCTTATATAGAAGGGGTCCGGAAACGGACTATGGTGCTAAACCCATAACGGAATAATCGTTGCGGACCCGGGGGCAGTGCCCGGCGCCTCCACCATATCCCGGCAAGTCCGGGGCCATGGGGGCGAAACAGGATCGACGCGCGTGGTAAAGGTTATGGTTGTGCTCGGCATGGTTCCGCCGTTATCGGGCCGTTTTAGTAGCTGCGAATGATAATCGCACTCAGGTTCTGGCTGCTGCGTAAGCGGTCTCCAGACCAAGCCTAGAATTCCTGGTGCCTTGAGCGGCGCCAGGTGGGGAGTGGGGCTTCCTAGCAACAGAAATGCCCCATTTCTTTCCCATACCCCCTAACTTTTTGTCCATATCGCCATCGTGGGCATTTTCTCATCCGCGTGAGTGTGCGTAATATGGGCGCCGTTCCGGGCCTTCGTTTCGCCCGCGACCTTCTTGCCGAGGCGATACCCAGCACATGGATCCACGTCCGATATTCGATTACGACGCCCTGGTGGAGCAGGCCCTTCGCGGCGTGGTGCGCGAAGCGCTCTGCCGCGCCGCGCAGCACGGCCTGCCGGGCGACCACCACTTCTACATCACCTTCCGCACCGATGCGGAAGGGGTGGCGATCCCGGAGCATCTCGCGGCCACCCATCCCGAGGACATCACCATCGTGCTGCAGCACGAGTTCTGGGACCTCGCGGTGGACGACGAGGAGCCGGACAGCTTCTCGGTCACCCTCAGCTTCAACGACCGCAGGGAGCGCCTGGTGGTGCCGTTCGCCGCGGTGACCGGCTTCGCCGATCCGTCCGCCAAGTTCGGCCTGCAGTTCCAGTACGAGGACGATTTCGAGGACAGCCTCGACGACGACCCGCTGCTCGACGCGCCGCCCCCGCCGCCCACGGCGGAAAACGCCGCGGCCCCGCGGCCGGGCAAGGCCGCCGCACCCGCCGCCGACCAGAAGGTCGTCGTCCTGGACGCGTTCCGCAAAAAATAAACCGGGCGTGCGCAGTGCCGTCGCGCCGTCCGCAAGCAACAGCAAAACAGGGAGGCCCCATCCATGCCGTTCGATGCCGCCTATGCCGAGATGTTCCCCTTGGGCAAGGACGAAACCGCCTACCGCAAACTGACCGGCGACTTCGTCGGCACGCAGAAGGTGGGCGACAAGGAAATCGTCGTCGTCGATCCCAAGGCGATCGAGCTTCTCACCTACGAAGCCTTCAAGGACATCAACCACCTGCTGCGCCCGGCGCACCTGGCGCAGATGCGCACGATCATGGACGACCCGGAGGCCTCGGCCAACGACCGCTTCGTCGCGCTCGAACTGCTGAAGAACGCCAACATCGCCTCCGGCATGGTGCTGCCGATGTGCCAGGATACCGGCACCGCCATCGTCATGGGCAAGAAGGGCCAGCAGATCTGGACCGGCGGCGGCGACGCCGCGGCGATCAGCGAGGGCGTCGGCCGGGTCTACACCGACCTCAACCTGCGCTATTCGCAGAACGCCGCGCTCGACATGTACGACGAGGTCAACACCGGCAACAACCTGCCCGCGCAGATCGAGCTCTACGCGACGGAAGGCGACGCCTATAAGTTCCAGTTCGTCGCCAAGGGCGGCGGCTCGGCCAACAAGACCTTCCTCTACCAGCAGACCAAGGCGCTGCTGAACCCCGCCTCGCTCAAGAAGTTCCTCACCGAACAGCTCAAGAGCCTCGGCACCGCGGCCTGCCCGCCCTACCACCTCGCCATCGTCATCGGCGGCACCTCGGCGGAAATGACCCTGAAGACGGTGAAGCTCGCCTCCACCCACTACTACGACACCCTGCCGACTTCCGGCGGCAAGTTCGGCCAGGCCTTCCGCGACGTCGAGATGGAAAAGCAGGTCTTCGAGATGACCCGCGAATTCGGCATCGGCGCGCAGTTCGGCGGCAAGTACTTCTGCCACGACGTGCGCGTCATCCGCCTGCCGCGGCACGGCGCCTCCTGCCCGGTCGGCCTCGGCGTCTCCTGCTCCGCCGACCGCCAGTGCCTGGGCAAGATCACCCGGGACGGCGTCTTCCTCGAACAGATGGAAACCAACCCCGCCAAGTACATGCCGGAGATCAAGTCCGAGGCCCTGGACGGCGAGGTGGTCAGCATCGACCTCAACCAGCCGATGCCGCAGATCCTCAAGACCCTCTCCCAGTATCCGGTGAAGACCCGCGTCATGCTCACCGGCACGATCATCGTCGGCCGCGACATCGCCCACGCCAAGATCAAGGAGCGCCTGGACAAGGGCGAGCCGATGCCCGAATACCTGAAAAACCACCCGATCTACTACGCGGGCCCGGCCAAGACCCCCTCCAACTACGCCTCCGGTTCGTTCGGGCCGACCACGGCGGGGCGCATGGACTCCTACGTCGATCAGTTCCAGGCCGCGGGCGGCTCCATGGTGATGGTCGCCAAGGGCAACCGCTCCAAGGCGGTCACCGAGGCCTGCAAGAAACACGGCGGCTTCTACCTCGGCTCGATCGGCGGCGCGGCGGCGCAGCTCGCCAAGGAATCGATCAAGAAGGTGGAAGTCCTGGAATACCCGGAACTCGGCATGGAGGCGATCTGGCGGATCGAAGTGGTCGATTTCCCCGTCTTCATCGTCGTGGACGACAAGGGCAACGACTTCTACGCCCAGATCTGAGCCGGAAAAACTTCGTGGGGGGACTCGGTCCCCCCACACCCTCCATAACTTTTTTCGCCGCGCAGCGGCCATCAACCGTCCCGCCGCGTGACGGTTCTCTCGCGCTTCGCGCAAAAACACTTAAGTAATGGGAGGCGCGGAGGGTCCGCGACCCTCCGCAAGGCTTT
Source organism: Oleispirillum naphthae (assembly GCA_027864655.1). Taxonomy (GTDB): domain Bacteria; phylum Pseudomonadota; class Alphaproteobacteria; order Rhodospirillales; family Rhodospirillaceae; genus Oleispirillum; species Oleispirillum naphthae. The sequence goes on along the minus strand of JAQAZG010000002.1, from coordinate 338,665 downwards.
TTCTTTCCGGCATCGCCATGACCGAATTCCTCATCGACGCGCCGCATGACCCCTTTGCGCTGCTGGTGCTGGCGCATGGCGCGGGCGCGCCGATGGACAGTGCGTTCATGAATGCCATGGCGGCGCGGCTGGCGGCGCGCGGCGTGGCGGTGGCGCGCTTCGAGTTTCCCTACATGGCGCGCCGGCGCGCCGAAGGCGGCAAGCGCCCGCCGGACCGCATGCCGGTGCTGCTGCCCGCCTTTTCCGAGGCGGCGCGCGCGGCGCAGGCGCGCTTCCCCGGCCTGCCGCTCGCCCTCGGCGGCAAGTCCATGGGCGGCCGCGCCGCGGCGATGGCCGCGCCGGAAATCGCGCCCGGGGCAGTGCTCTGCCTCGGCTATCCGTTCCACGCCGCGGGCAAGGCGGCGACGCCGGAACGCCTCTCCCCCCTGCTCGCCCCGCCGTGCCCGGTGCTGCTGGTGCAGGGGGAACGCGACGCGCTGGGCAGCGCCGCCGACGTCGCCGCTCTCGCCCTGCCGCCCGCGGTGCGCATCGCCTGGATCGCCGACGGCGACCACTCGCTGAAACCGCGCAAGAGCGCCGGAATCACCGCCGAGGAGGCCCTCGACGACGCCGCGCAGGCCGCCGCGGCCTTTCTCGCGGAGGCCGCACGATGACCGCCACGCGCAAGCGCTCGGTGACGCTCGACCGCCACCGCACCAGTTTCTCCCTCGAAGACCCGTTCTGGGAGGCGCTCAAGGAGATCGCCAAGGAACAGGGCAAAAGCCTCCACGCCCTGGTCGAGGAGATCGACCGCACCCGCGCCGAACCGGAAGGCAACCTCTCCGCCGCCCTGCGCGTCTTCGTGCTGCGCGATCTCCAGAAAAAACTCCGCCGCTGACGCGGTAAAAATATAACTTCGCGGAGGGTCGCGGACCCTCCGCCCCTCCCATAACTTTTGGTTTTTGCGCGTCGCGCGATGGAACCGTCACGCGGCGTGACGGTTGCCTGCCGCTTCGCGGCGAAAAACAAGTTATGGGGTCAAGGGGACCGAGTCCCCTTGCGGGGTCCGGGGCAGAGCCCCGGCCTAGTTTTCACTTCTGCGGAATCGCCTGGAGCACTTCGCGCAGCACGTCCTTGGGCTTGAGCTTTCCCTTGGGCGGCGGCGGTTCGTCGGCGGAGGATTTCTGTTTGGAGAGGGACCGCAGGAGGTTTTTCAGGCCCTTCTGGATCATGTAGCCCTGGAAATCGCCGGTATCGAAGAAGACGCGCGGGTTTTCCCATGCGCCTTGCAGGCGCAGGCCGAGGGGCGGCGCGTCCTTGAGGCCGGCGAGCGCGAAGCGCACCTCGGCATTGACCTTGCGCGCCGCGAGGTCGGCGGTGCCGCTGGCGGAGCCTTCGCCCGAGGGGGCGGAGAGCTTGAGGTCCCGGCTTTCGAGAACGCCGCCCGCGACGGTGAAGTTGCCGGCGAGGCTGTCGAAGGCGGTGCGTCCGCGGCCGCCCGCTTCGAAGGCGGAGATCAGGTCCTGGAGGGTCTTGATTTTGGCGAGGCGGTCGTTGACCGCGCCGAGGTCCACCCCGGCGAAGGAGCCGTTCAGCACCGAAAGCTTGCCCTTGCCGTTCAGGCCGCGCAGCAGGGTGTCGGCATCGCCGCCTGCGGCTTCGCCCGCGGCGGCGAGGGTGACGGTTCCGGCGAGCGGCGCATTGCCGGAGAAGAGCGGGCTTTTCGCATCCACCGCGATGTTCTCGGCGTCCACCGTGGCAACGAGCCTGGGGATGGCGGTGAGGTCGGCGCGGCCGCTGGCGGAGAGGCGGCCGCCGAGGAGTTCGGCGGTGGCTTCGTCGAGGGTGAGGAGGCCCTGGTCGAGCCGCGCGGTGAGCTTCACCGCCCGCGCGGTGAGCTTCGGCGCGACCACGGAATCGAAGCTCGCGGCGAGGTCGCCGTCGATGTCGCGCAGCACCGTCCAGGCGGGCGGCGGCGCGGCGGCGGCGTTTGCGGGCTGCTGCGGCGCGGACGGAGCGGCGGGGGCGGCGGGGGCGGCGGCGGGGACGATGCGCGGCGGCAGCGCGGAAGACCGGCGCGGCGGCGCGCCGTTGCGCGGCACGAACACCGGCAGCAGGTTGCCGATCAGGCGCGCCGAGACCTGCGGGCGCGGGCCGTCGGTCTTGACCGTGAGTTCGCCGCCGATGGCGATGTCGCCGGCGGTGGCGGTGAGCGCGGGCACGGCATAGCCATGGGCGTCGCCGTTGAGCGGGATGTAGATCTCCACCGTGCCTTTTTTCGCCATCTCCGGGGCCACGTCGGCATCCAGCACCGCGGCGAGCGCGCCGAGGGTGGGGGCGGAGACGGCGATGTCGCCTTCGGCGCTGGGGCGCATGCGCACCGCGTCGAAGCGGGCGGCGACGGTGAGTTTGACCTCGCCGACGCCGACCGCCGCGTCGGTGCGCAGGTCGGTGAGCGGGCCGTCCGCCGAAAGCGTGGCGGTGAGCGCCCGCCAGGTGCGCACGAAGCCGGGCCAGGAGACCGGCATCAGGCCGAGGAGGCGGTCGGCGCGCGGCGTGGTGACTTCCGCCTTCAGCGCCTCGACGCGGGCCGCGCCGTGGGTGGAGACCTTGCCGGAGGCGGTGATGCGGCCCTCGCCGCCGATCTCCGCCGACAGTCCGGCGATGTCGAGGGTGGAGTCCTGCCAGCGCCCTTGCAGGCGCAGCCTGTCGAGCGGCTGCCCCCCGGCGACGAGGCGTCCGACCTGGAGGTCGAGGTTGGCGTCGAAGCGGTCCCACAGCGGCGGTTCGTCCGCCGGAGCGGCATCGGCGGGCGCGGCGGCGGGAAGGATGCGCGGCGGCGCGGCGGCGGTGGGACCGGGGGCGGCGCCGCGGTAGGCGTCGATGTCGAAGCGGTCCACCGCGAGGGAAAGGCCGAAGGCCGGGCGCGCCCCCCAGCGCAGGTCGAGCGCGCCCTTGGCGTGGGTGGCGTCGAGCACCGCGTCGATGTCGCGCAACTGGATCAGCCCATCGCCGGATATCGCGGCGCGGGCGGAGAACCCGGCGCGGCGCAGGCGGTCGGCGGGCACCGCGGAGGCATCCGCGCCGATCCAGGAAAGCAGGCTGCGCAGGTTGGCGGCCCCCGCCTGGAGGGTGAGGTCGAGGCGTTTCAAGTCGCCGCCGATGAAGCCGATGGCGCGCACCTGCGCCGCGCCCGGCAGTTCCGCCGCGGCCTGGTTGACCACCACGTCGCCGCGGTTGAGCGAGAAGTCGAGAAGCGCGGTGCGCGCCGCATCGCCGTGCCAGGTGACGGCATCGGCGGCAAGCTTGACGTCCGCGTCCAGGCCGGTGGGCAGGGAGAACGTGAAGGCGGGCGCGGCGGCCGCGGCATGGGCGATGGCGGGGGCGAGCAGCGCGACCCCGCCGAAGTCCTCGCCCCTGGCGGCGCGCGCCGGAGCGGCGAAGGCGTCGAGGTCGAGATGGCGGGAGGCGAGATCGACGGAAAGCCTGGGGCGCGACCCGTCGAGGTGCCAGCCGATGCGCCCGGCGGCCTCGGTGGGGCCGAGACGGACCTGGCTTTCGGTCACCTCGCCGCCCTCGGCGGCGAGGCGCACCTGCCCGGAGAGGGAGAGCGCGCGCCCGGCGAACCGCCCCGGCAGGCCCGCGCCGAAACGCGCCGCAAAGGCGGCGACATCGGCGACGGCGGCGTCCAGGTTGCCCTTCAGCACCGGCCCGGCATCGGTATCGCGCAAGAGCAGGCCGTCGAGCTTGACCCGCCCGTTCTCCGCCGTGGCCTCGATGTGCAGCGGCACGGCGCGGCCGGGTTGGACGCGCCCGGAATCCCCCTTGAAGGTGACGGCATGGCCGGAAACCGTGGCCCCGCCCTCGGCGCGGAACGGCCCCTGCGGCGACTGCGCCTGCGCTTCCAGGGCGATGGCGGTGGCGGCGAGGGTGCGCCCCGCCGCGCCGTCGCGGTAGGCGATGCGCCCGTCGCGCACCAGCAGCCTCTCCACCGAGACCGGCGGTCCGTCCTCCGCCTGCGCCGCAGCGGCGGCGGGCGCGGCGGCGGCGGGCGCGGCGGCGGCGTCCGGCCGCGGCGGCATCTGCCCCGGCGGCACGAAGGACCAGTTGCCGCGCCCGGCGCGGCGTTCCAGGGTGAGGCGCGGGGAGTCCAGTTCCACCGTCTTCGCCACCAGGCGGCCGCGCAACAGGTCGCCCGCGGAGACGGTGATGGTCATCCGCTTGACGTCGAGCATCCAGGGTTCGGCGCTGTCCGGCCAGTTGGCGAGGCGCAGACCCTCCGCATGCAGGCGCGGCGTCGGCAGAAGGGAGAAACCGATGTCGCCGATCGCGAGTTCGCGCCCCGTCGCCTCGTAGGCGGCGCGTTCCAGGCGGTGCTGCACCGCGGCCTCGTCGATCAAAAGAGGGGGCAGGACGGCCGCCGCCGCCGACAACCCGGCAACGGCGATCAGCCCGTAACGCAACGATCTCTTCACGGCTCGGTCTTCCCCCGGGGTTCGGCGGCGGCCTTCGGCCGCTCGTTGCTGGATTGCCCGGAGCATAGCGCAAGACGCGCCGGAATGCCCCATGCGATCACAGGAAAAATGCCCCGGACGCGCCGCCGATGCAACCGCCTCTTGCCCTTCCCGGTGCGGCGCGTTAAGTGGGGGGAACGCGATTCGCGGCGACGGACGGATTTCCATGAGTGTCTGGGGAAAAATCATCGGCGGCATGGCCGGCTTCTCGCTGGGCGGGCCGTTGGGCGCCGTCCTCGGCGCGGTGCTGGGCCACGCGGTGGACAAGAAGATGGGCGGCGCGGCCGTGGCTGCGCCGTGGCTGGGCGCGACGCCGCGCTCCGAATACGAGCGCCAGGCCGCCTTCACCCTGGCGGTGATCGCGCTTTCCGCCAAGATGGCCAAGGCCGACGGCGTGGTCACCCGCGCCGAGATCGACGCCTTCAAGCGGCTGTTCCAGATTCCGCCCGCCGAGATGCACAAGGTCGGCCCGATGTTCGACCAGGCGCGGCAGACCTCCGACGGCTTCGAGGTCTACGCCGCGCAGATCGCGGGCCTGTTCTCCGACAGCCCGGCGGTGCTGGAGGAACTTCTGCACGCGCTCTTTTTGATCGCGCAGGCGGACGGCGCGCTGCACCCGAGCGAGGTTTCCTTTCTCGCCCGCGTCGCGCAGATCTTCGGCTTTTCGCCCGCGCATTTCGAGACCATCCGCGCCCGCGCCGCGGCGGGCGGCGGCGCCACCGGCGCGGCGGCGGGCAGCGGCGAGGACCCCTATGCGGTGCTCGGCCTCTCCCGCTCCGCCACCGACCAGGAGGTCAAGGACACCTACCGCCGCCTGCTCCGCGAGAACCACCCCGACGTGCTGACCGCCAAGGGCATGCCGCCGGAGCTGGTCGCCAACGCCAACCGCACCATGGCGGCGATCAACGCCGCCTTCGACCGCATCAAGCGCGAGCGGGGCCTGAAGTGACGCGAGCCTCCGCGCCCGACCGCCTGGGCGGCCGCGACATGCTGTTCGCGATCCTGGTGGTCACCTGCTGGGGCTTCAACTACGCCGCGGTGAAGCTGAGCGTCACCGAGCTGCCGCCGCTCTTCGCCACGGCGCTGCGCTTCGCCCTCGTCGCGGTGCTGGTGATGCCCTTCGTGCGGCTGAAGCGGGAGCAGCTTCCCGCGCTGCTGCTGCTCTCCCTGACCATGGGCAGCCTGCACTTCGGCGTGCTGTTCTACGGCATGGTGGCTATCGACGCCGCCACCGCCGCCATCGTGCTGCAGACCACGGTGCCCTTCGGCGTGCTGGTCGGGGCTCTCTTCTTCCACGAACGCATCGGCCCGCGCCGGGCTCTCGGCGTGCTGCTCGGCTTCGCCGGGGTGGTGGTGCTGGCGGGCGAACCGGGCGGCGGCAGCCCGCCGCTCTCCATCGCGCTGCTGCTGGTCGCCGCGGTGTGCTGGGCCGGGTCCTCCGCGCTGTTCAAGGTGATGCCGTCGATCTCCAGCCTCGCCTACATCGGCGGCACCGCCCTCTTCGCCGTGCCGCAGATGCTCGCCGCCTCGTGGCTGCTGGAGGACGGACAGGCCGCCGCGATGGCGGCGGCGAGCCCGTTCGCCTGGGGCAGCGTGGCCTTTTCGGCGATCGCCGCCTCGATCATCGGCCACGGCTTGTGGTATGGTCTGGTGCAGCGCCACGAGCTGTCGCTGGTGGTGCCGTTCACCCTGCTCGCTCCGGTGATCGGCGTGGTTTCCGCAGTGGTCGTCCTGGGGGAATCGATGAGCCTGGAGCGGCTGCTCGGCGGCTGCCTGACCCTTTCCGGCGTCGCGCTGATCCAGTTCGCCTGGCCGCGCCGCCGCTCCCGCTCCATTTGAGGCCCGCCATGCCTTCCCTCCGCACCGACCTTGCCTCCCCCAATCACGACGCCCGCCCGGACGGCGCGCCCATCGACATGCTGGTGCTGCATTACACCGGCATGGAGACCGCCGCCGCGGCGCTGGCGCGCCTCACCGACCCGGCGGCGAAGGTGAGCGCCCACTACCTGATCGACGAGGACGGCGCGGTCCGCGCCCTGGTGGCGGAGAACCGCCGCGCCTGGCACGCCGGGGTTTCCGCCTGGCGGGGGGAGACCGACGTCAACGCCCGCTCCATCGGCATCGAGCTGGTCAATCCGGGCCACGAGTTCGGCTACCGCGACTTCCCCGCCCGCCAGATCGACGCGCTCGCCGACCTCTGCCGCGGCATCCTCGCCCGCCACCCCATCCCCGCGCGCAACGTCGTCGGTCATTCCGACGTCGCGCCGCGCCGCAAGGCCGACCCGGGCGAACGCTTCCCCTGGGCCGCGCTGGCGAGGCTCGGCATCGGCCTTGCGCCGCAACCCGCCGCCGTGCCGCACTGGGGCCTGGCGTGGACGGAACCCGCCCTCGCCCGCTACGGCTACGACATCGCCGACCCCCACGCCGCGCTCGCCGCCTTGCAGCGCCACTTCCGGCCGAAGCGCATCGACGGCCTGCCCGACCGCGAGAGCGCCGAACTGCTCGCCGGGCTGCTCGCCGCGGTGGAGGAAACCGTCTGAGTTTGCATCGCGGCTCCTCTGCCGCTATCATCCGCCCGCGTCAGAGGGTCGGATGGCCGCTGTTCCGCTCCGGCGGAATGGAGGAAAGTCCGGGCTTCACGAAAACACGGTGCCGGATAACGTCCGGCGGGGGCGACCCCAGGGAAAGTGCCACAGAAAGCAAACCGCCTGCCGAAGCCCTCCGGGGCGAAGGCAGGCAAGGGTGAAAGGGTGCGGTAAGAGCGCACCGCGCCCCCGGCGACGGGGGCGGCATGGTAAACCCCACCGGAAGCAAGACCGAATAGGGGCGGCACGCCGCAAGGCAGGCGTGGTTTTCGCGCCGTCGCCCGGGTTGGTCGCCGGAGGCGCCCGGCAACGGGCGTCCCAGACGAATGGCCATCACCCGCCTCCGGGCGGGGACAGAACCCGGCTTACAGACCCTCTGACGCCTACGCCCACCCCCTACCCGACTCCGCGCGGTTTTTTCCCACCCGGAGCCTCGGACAAGTAGAACAAAAAGAGAACATAGAGTTGCGCCAGTGATCGCCGTCACTCGCGGGGAAAATCCTCTCCGCCGGGGAGATTTTTGCCGGTTTCGGCAAAATCGAGGATTCCGAACGCCTTACCGTATTCTCCCAAGCTACTGCGCGAAACATAGGAAAAACCTGGGTATTTCGCCGGTGTTCAAGCATCTAGCGGCATTGACTGGCACGAGTTCCCATGTTACCCCATAAAAACCCACGAGAGGTTCGCTTTCGCGGGCGGCGCGCCGGACGCGGCGCGGCAATGGAAAGGCGCAGGCACCATGTCGGAACCGGCGAAGGCGAAAGCCTTCCTTTCGACCACGACCGTGAAGGTGGACGGCAAGGGACGGGTCTCCGTCCCTGCGGTGCTGCGCAATCTGTTGATCGAGCGGGGCATGCAGGAAGTGGTCGCCTTTCCGCACTTCAAGCTCCCCTGCATCGAATGCTGCGACTGGGACCGCATCAATGCGATGACCGAAGCGGCCGACGGCATGGACATCTTCTCCGATGCGCTGGACGACATCTCGAGCCTGGTCTTCGCCCAGGCGACGCCGCTGCCGTGGGACACCACGGGGCGGATCAGCCTGCCCGAGCATTTTCTCGGCCATGCCGGAATTTCCGGCACGGCCACCTTCGTCGGGCGCGGGCGGACCTTCCAGATCTGGCGGCCCGAGGACTTCCTGGCTCATCAGAACGAACAACTGCGGCGTGCGAGGGACAAGGGTCTGTCGCTGACCCTGCGCCGACCGCCGGAAGGTGGATCATGACCGTCGGCCCCCACATTCCGGTGCTGTTGCCGGAAGTCGTGGGCGCGCTCCTTCCCCATGACGGCGGCATCTACGTGGACGGCACCTTCGGCGCCGGGGGATATTCCCGCGCCATTCTCGCCGCCGCGGAGTGCACCCTCTACGCCATCGACCGCGACCCCGCGGCGCGCGCCGCGGCGGAGGCGGTGGCCGCCGCCTTCCCCGGGCGCTTCCACTTCCTCGCCGGGCGCTTCGGCGACATGGAAAAGCTGCTGCCCGCCGAGGTTCACGGCAGGATCGACGGCATCGCGCTCGACATCGGCGTCTCGTCGATGCAGATCGACCGGGCGGAGCGCGGCTTTTCCTTCCGGGCGGACGGGCCGCTCGACATGCGCATGGGCGGTGACGGCCCCACCGCCGCCGACCTGGTCAACGCCCTGCCGGAAGCCGAACTCGCCGATCTCGTCTACCGCTTCGGCGAGGAGCGCGCCTCGCGCCGCATCGCCGCCGCCATCGTCGCCGCGCGCAAGGACAAGCCCTTCGCCACGACGCGCGAACTCGCCGCCTGCGTCCGCGCCGTGGTGCGCCCGTCCAAGGACGGCATCGACCCGGCGACCCGCACCTTCCAGGCGCTGCGCATCGCGGTGAACGACGAACTGGGCGAGCTCGAGCGCGCGCTCGCCGCCGCCGAACGCCTGCTGGCGAAGGACGGGGTGCTCGCGGTGGTGAGCTTCCACTCGCTCGAGGACCGCATCGTCAAGCGCTTCCTCGATGCGAAGAGCGGCCGCGCCGCCGCGCCCTCGCGCCACATGCCGCACGCCGCGCCCACCGCGCCGCCCGCCTTTGCGCTGGAGCGCCGCAAGGCGCTTTCCGCCTCCGACAGCGAGACCCGGCTGAACCCGCGGGCCCGCAGCGCGCACCTGCGCGTCGCGGTGCGCACCGCGGCGGGGGGTGCGCGATGATCCGCCTGTTCGTCGTCACCGCCTTCCTGTTCAGCCTGGTGAGCGCCGGTCTGGTCGCGGTGAAGTCCCGCGTGCAGGAGATGGAAACCCGCCTCGCCGCGTTGCAGGCCGACATCAAGGAGGACCGCACCGCGGTCCGCGTGCTCAAGGCGGAGTGGAGCCACCTGAACGACCCGGCGCGGCTGAAGCGCCTCGCCGAGACCTACCTCCACCTCTCCCCGGTCAACTCCGGGCAGATCGCCTCGGTCTCCGCCCTGCCCTACGCCGCGCCGGACGAGGCTCCGCGCCTCGCCGGGGAGCCGCGCCCCGCGCCGCGCGCCGCGCCGCCCGAAGTCGCCAGCCGGAGGACCGCGCCATGATCCGCCGCAAGTCCGCACCCGCCATCGTTCCCGGCGTCGATCTGCGCGCCGCGGCGGAAGCCGCCCGCACCGCGCCGCTGCGCGTCGAAGGCTCGGCGAAGACCGCGCTCGAGACCGGGCGCACCCGGCTGGCCTTCGCCGGCGGCATCTTTCTGCTGCTGTTCCTCGCCGTCGCGGTGCAGCTGATCAACGTGTCCTTCCGCCCGGATGCGGAGCGCATCGCCCGCGCCGCGCCGCGCCCCGAGCTGCCGGTGGGCGCCCTGCGCGCCGACATCACCGACCGCAACGGCGTGCTGCTCGCCACCAACCTGCCCACCGTCAACCTCTATGCCGACGCCCGCCTGGTGCGCGACCCCGACCGCATGGCCGACGACCTCGCCCGGGTGCTGCCGGACATCGACGGCCCGCGCACCCGCGAGCGCCTGAAAAGCCGCCAGGCCTTCGTCTACCTGCATCGCCACCTCACCCCGGCGCAGCAGTTCGCGGTGAACCGCCTGGGCTATCCGGCGCTGAAGTTCGAGGACGGCGAGATGCGGGTCTACCCGCAGGGCGGCCTGTTCGCCCACGTCATCGGCAAGACCGACATCGACAACCGCGGCATCAGCGGCGTGGAGCTGCGCTTCGATGCCGCGCTCAAGGCGGGCGAGCCGCTGCGCCTGTCGCTCGACATCCGGGCGCAGACCGCGGTCACCGCGGTGCTGCGCGACGCGATGGCCGCCTACCAGGCCGCGGGCGCCGCCGCGATCGTGCAGGACGCGCGCACCGGCGAGGTGGTCGCGCTCACCTCCCTGCCCGACTTCGACCCCAACCGCCCGGAAACCATGACCCCCGACGCGATGTTCAACCGCGCCACCCTCGGGGTCTACGAGATCGGCTCGGTGTTCAAGATCTTCAACACCGCGATCGCGCTGGAAAGCGGCAAGATCCACGTTTCCGACCGCTTCGACGCCACCGCGCCGGTACAGATCGCGCGCTACACCATCCACGATCTCCACCCGCAGAAGCGCTGGCTCTCGGTGCCGGAAATCCTGGTGCACTCCTCCAACATCGGCTCGGCGCGCATGGCGCTCGACTTCGGCGCGGAAACGCAGCGCGCCTTCCTCGGCAGGTTCGGCCTGCTTTCCGCTTCCGCCGTCGAGTTGCCGGAGGTCGGCGGGCCGCAGGTGCCGCCCGCGCCGTGGGGCCAGATCACCGTGGCCACCGTCGCCTTCGGCCACGGCATCTCGGTTTCGCCGCTACAGGTGGCGACCGCCGCCTCGGCGGTGGTCAACGGCGGCGTCTTCCACCCCGCCACCCTGGTCGCCCGCGCCGCCGAGGACGCGGCGCCCGGCACCCGCGCGATCTCCGAGCGCACCTCGCGGATGATGCGCCGCCTGATGCGCCTGGTGGTCACCGACGGCTCGGGCAGGAAGGCGGACGTGCTCGGCTACCGCGTCGCGGGCAAGACCGGCACCGCCGAGAAGGTGGTGAACGGCCGCTACTCCCACACCGCGGTGCTGGCGAGCTTCCTCGCCACCTTCCCCGCCGATGCGCCGCGCTACACCGTGCTCGTCGCCCTGGACACCCCCAAGGGCACCCCCGCCACCGCCAACTTCACCACCGCGGGCTGGAACGCCGCGCCCACCGCCGGAAAGATCGTCGCCGCCATCGCGCCGATGCTCGGGGTCGAACCTGCCGCCGACCCGTTCTCCGGCGGCGACCCGAAGAACGGGCCGCTGATGGTGGCCGCGATGGGCAAGGAGTGAGCCGATGCGCCTGAGCCGCCTCATCGCCGCCGGCCGCGCCACCGACCCCGCGCTTTCCATCCGCGGCGAGACCGCCCGCGAGATTTCCGCCATCGCGCTCGATTCCCGCGCCGTCGCGCCGGGGTCCCTGTTCGCCGCGGTCAAGGGCGCCGCCGCCGACGGCCGCGACTTCATCCCCCAGGCGGTGGCCGCGGGCGCATCCGCCATCCTGGCGCCGATCGACACGCCCTCCTACCGCCTGCCCGAGGGCGTCACCGTGCTGGCGAGCGCCAACCCGCGCCGCGTGCTGGCGCACCTCGCCGCCGCCTTCTTCGCGCCGCTGCCCAAGGTTCTCGCCGCGGTCACCGGCACCAACGGCAAGACCTCGATCGCCGAGTTCACCCGCCAGATCTGGGCCGCCGACGGCTGCGCCGCGGCGAGCCTCGGCACCCTCGGGCTGATCTCGCCCGCCGGGCACACCCCGGGCAGGCTCACCACGCCGGACGTGGTCTCGCTTTACGCCGGGCTCTCCGGGCTGGCCGCCGCAGGCGTGGACCACGTGGCGCTGGAGGCCTCGAGCCACGGCCTCGACCAGCGCCGCCTCGACGGCCTGACGCTCGCCGCCGCCGCGTTCACCAACCTGACGCGCGACCACATGGACTACCACGGCACCGAGGAGGCCTACTTCCAGGCCAAGGCGCGGCTGTTCGACACCATTCTGCCCGAGGGCGCGACCGCGGTGATCAACGCCGACGCGCCGCAGGCCGCGGCCTTGCGCGCCATCGCCCGCCGCCGCCATCTCAAGGTGACGGATTACGGCACCACGGCGCAGACCCTGCGCCTGGTGCGCAGCTTCGCCACGCCCGAGGGCCAGTCGCTGGAGGTTGCGCTGTCCGGCCGGGTCACGCGCATCGCGCTGCCGCTCGCCGGGGCCTTCCAGGCGATGAACGCGCTTGCCGCGCTCGGCCTCGTCCTCGCCTGCGGCACCGAAGAGGCGGCGGCGCTGGCGGGCCTCGCCGAACTGAAGGGCGCGCCCGGCCGCCTGGAGCGCCGCGCCCTGCGCGGCGACGGCGCGGCGGTCTATGTGGACTACGCCCACACCCCGGACGCGCTGGAGACGGTGCTGATGGCGCTGCGCCCGCATGCGGCGAGCCGCCTGATCGTGGTGTTCGGCTGCGGCGGCGACCGCGACCGCGGCAAGCGCCCGGTGATGGGCGGGATCGCCGCCCGCCTCGCCGACCGGGTGATCGTCACCGACGACAACCCGCGCTCCGAGACCGCCGCGGCGATCCGCGCGGAGATTCTCGCCGGGTGCCCGCAGGCGGAGGAAATCGGCGACCGCGCCGCGGCGATCGAGGCCGCGATGGCGGAAATGAAAACCGGCGACCTGCTGCTGGTCGCGGGCAAGGGACATGAAACCGGGCAGATCGTCGGAACGACGGTGCTGCCCTTCGACGACCGTGCGGTAGTCGATGCATTGGCTGGGGAGCTGTGGTGATGGTGAAATCGTTGTGGACATCGGCGGCGCTGGAAAAGGCCCTGGGCGGCAAGTCCTCGGCCGGCTTCGCCGCGGCCGGCGTATCCATCGACAGCCGCAGCGTCGCCCCCGGCGACCTCTTCATCGCGCTTGCCGGGCCGTCGCACGACGGCCACGCCTTCGTCGCCGACGCCTTCAAGGCCGGGGCGGCGGGCGCGGTGGTGCACAAGAGCGGCAAATATCCCGGCCCGGTGATCCGCGTGCCCGACACCATGGCGGCGCTCACCGCCCTCGGCGCCGCCGGGCGCGTCCGCGCCAAGGCGGCGCGCGTCATCGGCGTCACCGGCAGCGTCGGCAAGACCGGCACCAAGGAGATGCTGGGCGCGATCCTCGCCGCGCAGGGCAAGGCCCACGTCAGCCAGGGCAGCCACAACAACCATTGGGGGGTGCCGCTCACCCTCTCCCGCCTCCCCGCCGACGCCGCCTTCGCGGTGCAGGAAATCGGGATGAACCACGCGGGCGAGCTTGCCGCGCTGACCCGCATCGCACGCCCCGACGTGGCGGTGATCACCACCGTCGGCCCGGCGCATCTGGAATACTTCGCCGACCTCGCCGCCATCGTCGCCGCGAAGTGCGAAATCTTCGAGGGCCTGACGCCGGGCGGCGCCGCGGTGCTGCCGCTCGACCACGGCTTCTTCGGCGACATGGAGCGCGCGGCGAAGGCCGCAGGCGCGGGCAACGTCATCACCTTCGGCGTCAAGGAAGGCGCGGACCTGCGCCTTCTCTCCGCGCGCGTCATCGCGCTGCGCACCGAGGTCGAGGCGGAGATCGGCGGCCAGGCGGTCGCCTTCTCGCTGCCCTTCGTCGGCGCGCACTGGGGGATGAACGCGCTCGCCGCGATCGGCGGCGCGATCGGCGCGGGAGCGGACATCGCGGCCGCGCTGGATGCCCTGGAGCACATCGAGGTTCCCGCCGGGCGCGGCGCGCTTTCCGAGGTTCCCTGCGCCGACGGCGACTTCGTGCTGATCGACGAGAGCTACAACGCCAATCCGCAGTCGATGACCGCGGCGATCGACGCGCTCGCCGCGGTCGCCACGATGCGCCAGCTCTTCGGCACCGGGCGCGCCTTCGCGGTGCTCGGCGACATGTTCGAGCTCGGCCCCACCGCCAAGGCGCTGCACGCCGCCGTCGCCGCGCAATTGAAGGCCAAGGAGATCGACCGCCTGTTCGCCGCGGGCGGCCTGATGAAGGCCGCCTTCGACGCCGTGCCGGAAAAGATGCGCGCCGCCCATGCCGAAACCGCCGACGCGCTGATCGCGCCGCTGCTGGCGGAGATCCGCGCGGGCGACGTGGTGATGGTCAAGGGGTCGCACGGCATGCGCATGGACCGCATCGCCGCCGCCCTCAAGAACCCCACCCGAAAAGCCGAGTGAAGGGGATCGCGCCATGCTCTACCACCTGCTCTATCCCCTGGCCGACCAGTACCAGATCTTCAATCTGTTCCGCTACGTCACCTTCCGCACCGCGGGCGCGGTGCTCACCGCGCTGCTCTTCGCCTTCGTCTTCGGCCCGGCGATCATCCGCACCCTGCGCCGCAAGCAGGGGCGCGGCCAGCCGATCCGCACCGACGGGCCGGAAACCCACCTGCTGACCAAGCAGGGCACGCCGACCATGGGCGGCATCATGATCCTGATGGGGGCCGGGCTTTCCACCCTGCTGTGGGCGAAGTGGGACAACGGCTACATGTGGTCGGTGCTGCTGGTCACCATCGGCTTCGGCGCCATCGGCTTCTACGACGACTACATGAAGGTGACGAAGCGCAGCTCCGCCGGGTTCTCGGGCAGGAAGAAGCTCGCCGCCGAGTTCGGCGTCACCCTGTTCGCCGCGCTGTGGATGGTCTACCTCTCCGCCGACGACGTGCGCACCGGCCTCGCCGTGCCGTTCCTCAAGGACGTGATGGTCGATCTCGGGCTGTTCTACGTGCCCTTCGCCATGGTGGTGATGGTCGGCGCGGGCAACGCGGTCAACCTCACCGACGGCCTGGACGGCCTCGCCATCGTGCCGGTGATGATCGCCTCCGCGGTGTTCATGATCATTTCCTACCTCTCCGGCCACGCGGTGTTCGCCAACTATCTGCAAATCCACCACACCCCGGGCACCGGCGAGCTGGCGGTGTTCTGCGGCGCGATGGTCGGCGCGGCGATGGGTTTCCTCTGGTTCAACGCGCCGCCCGCGCAGGTGTTCATGGGCGACACCGGCTCGCTGGCGCTCGGCGGCGCGCTCGGGGCGATTTCGGTGGTGACCAAGCACGAGCTGGTGCTCGCCATCGTCGGCGGACTGTTCGTGCTGGAGACGGTTTCGGTGATCGTGCAGGTGGCGAGCTTCAAGCTCACCGGCAAGCGGGTGTTCCGCATGGCGCCCCTGCACCATCACTTCGAGAAGAAGGGCTGGGCCGAGCCCACGGTGGTGATCCGCTTCTGGATCATCGCGATGATCCTCGGCGTGATCGGCCTGACCACGCTGAAACTGCGGTAAGGGAGAAAGCGCGGCGATGATTCCGCTCGGCGCATTCCAGGGACGGACCTTCGTCATCGCCGGACTCGGCAAGTCCGGCCGTGGCGCGCTCGCCGCGCTTTCCGCGGCGGGGGCGAAGGCGTTCGCCTGGGACGACGACGCCGAGTCCCGCGCCCGCGCCGGGGCGCACGCGCTCCCCGCCATCGCCGCCATCGACTGGAGCGGCATCGACGCGGTGATCTGGAGCCCCGGCATCGCCCACACCCTGCCGAAGCCGCACCCGCTCGCCGCCGCGGCGCGCGCCGCGGGCGTGCCGCTCGTCTGCGACGCGGACCTCCTGGCCCGCGCCAAGCCGGACTGCGTCTTCATCGGCGTCACCGGCACCAACGGCAAGTCCACCGTCACCAGCCTGATCGCCCACGTCATCGCGTCTTCCGGGCGGCCCTGCGCCGCGGGCGGCAACCTCGGCACCGCGGCCCTCGACCTGCCGGACCTGCCCGCGGGCGGCGTCTACGTGCTGGAGCTGTCCTCCTACCAGCTGGAACTGGTGCCGTCCCTGCGGCCCGACATCGCGGTGCACCTCAACATCAGCCCCGACCACCTGGAGCGCCACGGCAACCTCGCGGGCTACGTCGCGGCGAAGGCCCGGCTGTTCGACCACCCCGCCGCGGGCGGCGTCGCCATCGTCGCCACCGACGACGCGGACTCCCGCGGCATCGCCGCCGCGGTGCAGGCGCGGGCGGACTGGCGCTTCCTGCCGGTGGCGACCGAGGCGGTGGCCAAGGGCGGCGTCTACGTGCAGGCCGGGCACCTCATCGACGCGGCCGAAGGCACGCCGGAGCACATTCTCGACCTCGCCGAGGTGCCGGTGCTGACCGGCCGCCACAACCACCAGAACGCCGCCGCCGCCTATGCCGCGGCGCGCGCCGCCGGGGTTTCCGTCGCCGCGGCGGTGGCGGGCCTGCGCACCTACCCCGGCCTCGCCCACCGCCAGGAGCGGGTCGGCGAGGCGAACGGCGTGCTCTACGTCAACGACAGCAAGGCGACCAACGCCGACGCGGCGGAAAAGGCGCTCACCGCCTACGACACCCTGTTCTGGATTCTCGGCGGTCAGGCCAAGGCGGGCGGCATCGCGCCGTTGCGCCGCCATTTCCCGCGCATCGTCAAGGCCTACCTGATCGGCGAAGCGGCGGGGCAGTTCGCCCGCACCATCGGCGACGCCATCCCCTGCGAACACTGCGGCACCCTCGATGTGGCGACCGCGCGCGCCCGCGCCGAGGCCGAGGCTTTCGCCGCCGCGCACCCCGGCAGCCGCCCGGTGGTGATGCTCTCCCCCGCCTGCGCGAGCTGGGACCAGTTCGCCAGTTTCGAGGCCCGCGGCGACGCCTTCCGCGCCATGGTGCGCGACATCGCCGCCGCGGCGGGAGGCGCATCATGAGCGCCCGCGGCTTCACCCGCGCGGATACCAGCATCCTCGGCCGCTGGTGGTGGACGGTGGACCGCTGGACGCTGGGCGCGCTCGCCATTCTGATCACCGTGGGGATGATGCTGATCGTCGCCGCCGCGCCGATGAAGAAGGGGGCGGACGCCTTCCACTTCGTGATGCGCCAGGGAATGTTCGTGCCCCTCGCGCTGGCCCTGATCTTCTGGCTGTCGCTGCAAAGCCCGAAGACGGTGCGCCGCGTCGCGGTGGTCGGCTTCGCCGTCGCGCTCGGCCTGATGGCGCTCACCCTGCTCGCCGGGCACGAGGTCAAGGGCGCCACCCGCTGGATCCGCATCGCCGGGTTCTCGCTGCAACCCTCGGAGATGATGAAGCCCTGCTTCGTCGTGGTCACCGCGTGGATGCTCTCCGCCCACCGCGAGGACCCCACCTTCCCCGGCATGCACATCGCCATCGGCCTCTTGGGCATAGTGCTCGGCCTGTTGATTCTCCAGCCGGATTTCGGCATGAGCGTGGTCGTCGCCGCCATCTGGTGCGGCCAGCTGTTCCTCGCCGGGCTGCCGATTCTGTGGATCGCCGGGCTGGCGCTGCTTGCGGTCTCCGGCGGCGTCGGCGCCTACTTCGGCCTCAGCCACGTGCAGAGCCGCGTCGATCGCTTCCTCGACCCCGCCGCCGGCGACACCTACCAGATCACCAAGGCGCTACAGGCCTTCCAGAACGGCAACCTGTTCGGCCGCGGCCCCGGCGAGGGCCGGGTCAAGGAGGTGCTGCCCGACGCGCACACCGACTTCATCTTCGCGGTGGCGGGGGAGGAATTCGGCATGATCCTCTGCCTGTTCCTCATCGTGCTGTTCGCCTTCATCGTGCTGCGCGGCTTCTTCCTCGCGATGAAGGACGACAACCTCTTCGTGCTGCTGGCGGTGGCCGGTCTGCTCGCCGAGTTCGGCATGCAGGCGTTCATCAACATGGGTTCCAGCCTGCATCTGATCCCGACCAAGGGGATGACCCTGCCGTTCATTTCCTACGGCGGCTCGTCGCTGATCGGCATCGCCGTATCCATGGGCGCGGTCCTCGCGCTGACCCGCAGACATCCGGGACGGGGGGACGCATGAGCGCCGCAATCGATCCGAAACGCATCGTTCTCGCCGCCGGGGGCACCGGCGGCCACGTCTTCCCCGCCGAGGCGATGGCCGAGGCGCTGCTCGGGCGCGGCTACGACCTCGCGCTGCTCACCGATGCGCGCGGCCAGGCCTACGGCGGCGCGCTCGGCCGCCTGCCCACCTATCCGCTGCGCGCCGGCGGCATCGCCGGGCGCGGCGTGCTGCGCCGCATCAAGGCGGTGGCCGACCTCGGCGTCGGCGTGCTGCAGGCGCGCCGCCTGCTGGCGGAGCTGAAACCCGCGGTGGTGGTCGGCTTCGGCGGCTATGCCTCGATTCCCGGCATGGTCGCGGCGATCCGCCGCGGCGTGCCCACGGTGATCCACGAACAGAACGCGGTGCTCGGCCGCGCCAACCGCCTGCTCGCGCCGCACGTCAGCCGCATCGCCACCTCGTTCGCCGAGGTCGCGGCGCTGCCGCGCGCCGCGCGGGTGGAACTGGTGGGCATGCCGGTGCGCCCGGCGATCGCCGCGCTCGCCGATGCGCCCTTCCCGGCCTTGAGCGAAGACGGCCTGATCGAAATCCTGGTGATCGGCGGCTCGCAGGGCGCGACCGTGCTCTCCCAGGTGGTGCCCGCCGCAATGACCGCCCTGCCCGCCGCGATGAAGGCGCGCATCCGCCTCAGCCAGCAGTGCCGCCCGGCGGACATCGAGGCGGCGCGCGCCGCCTATGCGGACAGCGGCCTTGCGGTGGAGCTCGCCACCTTCTTCGACGACGTGCCGCAGCGCCTCGCCCGGGCGCATCTCGCCATCGCGCGCGCCGGGGCCTCCACGGTGGCGGAGTTCACCGCCGCCGGACGCCCGGCGATCCTCGTGCCCTATCCGCACGCCATCGACGACCACCAGACCGCCAACGCCCAGGCGATCGCCGAAAAGGGCGGCGCCTGGCTGATGCCGCAGGACGCCTTCACCGCCGAGTCCCTGGCGGCGCGCCTGGAAACCCTGTTCGCGCAGCCGCGCACCCTGGAAAGCGCCGCCGCCTGCGCCCGCGCCGCCGGAACGCCGGACGCCGCGGCGCGCCTGGCCGACCTGGTCGCCGCGCTGCCGCCCGAAACCGAGGAGACGAAGCGATGAGATCCCTCCCGCTCGACATCGGGGTTCTGCACTTCGTCGGCATCGGCGGCATCGGCATGAGCGGCATCGCCGAGGTGCTGCACAACCTCGGCTACACCGTGCAGGGCTCCGACCTCTCCGACGGCGCAAACGTGCAGCGCCTGCGCGGCCTCGGCATTCCGGTGCGCCTCGGGCATACCGCAGAAAACCTCGGCGACGCCCGCGTCGTGGTGATCTCCTCCGCGGTCAAGCCGAGCAATCCCGAGGTCCAGGCGGCGCGCGCCCGCCTCGTCCCGGTGGTGCGCCGCGCCGAGATGCTGGCCGAGTTGATGCGCCTCAAGTGGGCGGTGGCGGTGGGCGGCACCCACGGCAAGACCACCACCACCAGCCTGATCGCCAACCTGTTCGTTTCCGCCGGGCTGGACCCGACGATCATCAACGGCGGCATCATCAACGCCTACGGCACCAACGCCCGCCTCGGCGCCGGCGACTGGACGGTGGTGGAGGCCGACGAGAGCGACGGCACCTTCACCAAGCTGCCCGCCACCGTCGCCGTGGTCACCAACATCGACCCCGAGCACCTGGACTTCTACGGCGACTTCGAGGCGGTGAAGGCGGCGTTCAAGACCTTCGTCGAGAACGTCCCGTTCTACGGCTTCGCGGTCCTGTGCATCGACCATCCGGAGGTGCAGGCGCTGATCCCCAAGGTCTCCGACCGCCGCCTCATCACCTACGGCTTCAGTCCGCAGGCGGACGTGCGCGCGGTCAACCTGTTCTTCGATGCGGCGGGCGCGCACTTCGACGTGACGATCACCAGCCGCCGCAGCGGCAAGGTCACCGCCTGCGAGGGTCTTTCCGTCGGCATGCACGGCGAGCACAACGTGCAGAACGCGCTGGCCGCCGTCGCGGTGGGCCACATGCTGCGCTTCGGCCCCGACTGCATCCGCGCCGCGCTTTCCTCCTTCAGCGGGGTGAAACGGCGCTTCACCAGGACCGGCGAGGCGCACGGCGTCGCGGTGATCGACGACTACGGCCACCACCCGGTGGAGATCGCCGCCGTCCTCAAGGCGGCGCGCCAGGTGGCGGGCGAACACCAGGTGGTGGCGGTGGTGCAGCCGCACCGCTACTCCCGCCTGCACGACCTGTTCGAGGATTTCTGCACCTGCCTCGCCGCCGCCGACCGGGTGTTCGTCGCCGACGTCTACGCGGCGGGCGAAGCGCCGATCGAAGGCGTCTCCCGCGATGCGCTGGTCGAGGGGCTGCGCGCCCGCGGCCACCGCCACGCCGAACCCCTGCCCGGCCCGGAAGCCCTGGCCACGGCGGTGCGCGCGGTGACGCAGCCGGGCGACCTGGTGGTCTGCCTCGGCGCGGGCAGCATCAGCCAGTGGGCCAACGCCCTGCCGGCGCAGCTCGCCGCCCTGCCCGAGGGAGGCAACCCATGACCGCCGCGATCCGCCGCCTCGAGTCCCTGGCCGACATCCTGCCGCGGGTGCGCGGCCGCATCGCCCTGGACGCGCCGCTCGCGCCGATCACCTGGTTCGGCGTCGGCGGCTGCGCCGATGCGCTGTTCAAGCCCGCGGACTTCGCCGATCTCGCCGCCTTCCTGGCGCGGCTGCCCGACGAGGTGCCGGTCACCGTGCTCGGCGTCGGCTCCAACCTGCTGGTGCGCGACGGCGGCGTGCGCGGCGTGGTGATCCGCCTCGGTTCGGCCTTCGCCAAGGTCGCGGTGGAGGGCGAGACGGTGCGCTGCGGCGCCGCCGCGCTCGACACCGCCGCCGCCCGCGCGGCGCAGAAGGCGGGGCTTACCGGGCTGGAATTCCTCTCCGGCATTCCCGGCGCCGTCGGCGGCGCGGTGGCGATGAACGCGGGCGCTTTCGGCGGCGAGGTCAGGGAGGTGCTGGTCAAGGCGACGCTGATGGACCCCTTCGGCTTCCGCCACGTGCTCAACCCCGACGACCTCGGGCTTTCCTACCGCCATTCCGACATCCCCGAAGGCTGGGTGGTGCTGGAGGCGAGCTTCGCGGCGCGGCCCGGCGACGCGGCGGCGATCGCCGAAAAGATGGAGGCGATCCGCGCCGCGCGGGCGGATGCCCAGCCGCAGCGGGTGCGCACCGGCGGCTCCACCTTCGCCAATCCGCCCGGCGCGAAGGCGTGGGAGCTGGTGGACCGCGCGGGCTGCCGCGGGCTTGCCGTCGGCGGCGCGATGGTCTCGGAGAAGCACTGCAATTTCCTGATCAACACCGGGTCGGCCACGGCCCGCGACATCGAAACCCTGGGCGAGGAAGTGCGCCGCCGCGTCAAGGCCGCGACCGGCGTCGATCTCGCCTGGGAAATCCGCCGCATCGGCGAACCCCTGCCCGAGGAGACCGCCCGATGAGCGCCAAGGCCAAGCACGTCACCGTTTTGATGGGCGGCTTCTCCGCCGAGCGCGAGGTCAGCCTGACCTCCGGCGCGGCCTGCGCCGCGGCGCTCGCGGCCGCGGGCTACCGCGTCACCACCCTCGACGTGCGGCGCGACGCCGCGGCGCTGATCGCGGGCATCCCCAAGGATACCGACGTGGTGTTCAACGCCCTGCACGGCCGCTTCGGCGAGGACGGCTGCATCCAGGGCATTCTCGACATCATGGGCATTCCCTACACCCACTCCGGCCGCCTCGCCTCTGCGCTCGCCATGGACAAGCCGATGGCCAAGCACGCGTTTTCCGCCGCGGGGATTCCGGTGGCCGCCGACCTGCTGGCCGACCGCGAAACCCTCAACGCGGGCGACCCGATGCCGCGCCCCTACGTGGTGAAGCCGTTCAACGAAGGCTCCAGCGTCGGCGTGCGCATCGTCCGCCCCGGCGACAACACCGAGCTCTACACCGCCGCCGCCTGGCCCTACGGCGAGAAGGCGATGGTGGAGGAATACATCCCCGGCCGCGAGGTCACCGTGGCGGTGCTCGGCGACCGCGCGCTCGGCGTCACCGAGATCCGCCCGGCCCAGGGGTTCTACGACTACGCGGCGAAGTACACCGAGGGCAAGGCGGTGCACATCTGCCCCGCGCCGCTGCCGCCCGCGCTCACCGCCCACATCTGCGACCTCGCGGTGCGCGCGCACGCGGTGCTGGGGTGCCGCGGCGCGTCGCGCGCCGACTTCCGCATCGACGAGACCGACCCGGCGAAGCCGCGGGTGGTGATTCTCGAGGTCAACACCCAGCCCGGCATGACGCCGCTCTCCCTGGTGCCCGAGCTCGCCCGCCACGTCGGCATGAGCTTCGAGGACCTGGTGTCCTGGATGGTGGAGAACGCCCGATGCGACGCTTGATCCCCTTCCTGCCGGAGAAGCCGCCGCGCTCCGCCCCCGCCAAGCGGGCGGCGGCGCGCAACGCGCGCATCTCGTGGCGCAAGCGGCTTTCCGCCGCGGGGCTGGCGGCGGCCCTGTCCGCGGGCTTGAGTCTCGCCGCCTTCGTCGCCGTTTCCGACAGGCCGGTGCGCGCCTGGCGCGCCGCCGAGGCCGGGGCGCTGGCCTGGACGGCGCGGCGCGGCCTGGTGATTTCCGACATCCAGGCGGTGGGCCGCCAACGCACCGGCGGCGAAGACCTCTTGCGCGCGCTCGGCGTCGGCCGCGACACGCCGATCCTCGGCCTCGATCTGGTGGATGCCAAGCGCCGCGTCGAATCCCTGCCCTGGGTGGCGCATGCGGAGGTGGAGCGCCTGCTGCCGCACACCCTGCGCATCGTGATTTCCGAGCGCGTGCCGGTGGCGATCTCGCAGAACGGCGGGCGCTCGGTGCTGATCGACGCCACCGGCACCGAGATCGTGGCGGTCGCCGCCCAGGCCGCCGGGTTGCCCATCGTCACCGGCCGCGGCGCGCCGCAGGCGGTGGCCGCCCTGCTCGCCGAGATCGCCCCCTTCCCCGAGATCGCCGCCCGCGTCAAGGCGGCGGTGCGGGTCGGCGACCGGCGCTGGGACCTCAAGCTCGACGCGGTGGAAGGCGGCATCGAGGTGCGCCTGCCGGAAACCGGCTCCGCCGCCGCGTGGGGCCGCCTCGCCGAACTCGACCGCAAGCATCGCCTGCTCTCCCGCGACGTGGCGCTGATCGACCTGCGCCTGCCGGACCGCATGGTGGTGCGCCTCGCCAACGGCAAGACCCTGCCGCCGCCGGACCTCGGGCAACCGCGCAAGGGAGGGCGCAGCGCATGAGCGAATCCGCACGCCGCGACATCCTCGCCGCCCTCGACGTCGGCTCCACCAAGGTGACCTGCTTCATCGCCCAGGGCGAGGGCGCGGAGATGCGCCTCTTGGGCATCGGCACCTACCGCTCCACCGGCCTGCGCCACGGCGTGGTGGTGGACATGGACGCCACCGAGGCCGCGGTGGGCAACGCGGTGGACGCGGCGGAGCAGATGGCGGGCACCCGCATCGAGCGGGTCATCCTCGGGGTTTCCGGGGCGCAGATCCGCTCGCACCGGGTGAAGGCCGAGGTCTCGGTAGCGGGCCACGCCATCCAGGCCGCCGACGTGGTGCGGGTGATCGACAGCGCCTCCTCCGCGCTGCGCGACGCCGAGGACAAGGCGGAGGTGGAAAGCGTGCCGGTGCACCGCATCCCGGTGGGATTCGCGGTGGACGGCGGCGCGGGGGTGAAGGACCCCACCGGCATGTTCGGCGAGACCCTCTCGGTGGACGTGCTGCTCGCCACCGCCGCGCCGGGGCCGGTGCGCAACCTGGAAACCGCGATCGAGCGGTGCCACCTGGGAGTGGAGTCCCTGGTGGTGTCGGCCTATGCCTCCGGGCTGTCGTGCCTGGTGGACGACGAGCGGGACCTCGGCGTCACGGTGATCGACATGGGCGGCGGCACCACCTCGGTGGCGGTGTTCCTGGAAGGCTACGTGGTGCACGTGGGGGTGCTGCCGATCGGCGGCCAGCACGTCACCAACGATATCGCCCGTGGGCTTTCCACTCCGGTCGCCTCCGCCGAACGGCTGAAAACCCTCTACGGCCACGCCCTGCACGCGCCCGCCGCCGACCGCGAGATGCTGGAGGTGCCGCTGATCGGCGAGGATGAGGACGGGCAGAGCAACCAGGTGCCGCGCTCCATGCTCACCCAGATCATCCGTCCGCGTTTGGAGGAGACCTTCGAACTGGCGCGCGAACACCTGGAGACCGCCGGTCTCTTCGCCGCCGCCGGACGCCGCGTGGTGCTGACCGGCGGCGCGAGCCAGTTGAACGGCGCGCGCGACGTCGCCGCGGAAGTGCTGCAGCGCCAGGTGCGCCTCGGCCGCCCGATGGGCCTCAAGGGCATGGCGGACGCCGCCGCCGGGCCCGGCTTCGCGGCATGCGCCGGATTGTTGCGTTACGGCATGACGAGTTTGCCGTTCGACCGCGGGCTTGAGCGTTTCCGCAAGCCCTTCGCCACCGGCGAGTCCGGGTCGCCCCGCGCGGCCCGCCCCGCCAGCCGTCTAGGGAGATTGGGACAATGGTTTCGACAGAATTTCTGAACCCGCCGCCGGAAGAATCCGGGGCCATCTCCGGTTCCCGGACGCTTTTCGACGCCGCCGCGGACGGCGCGCCGCCCGCAACCCCCTTTCACGCAAGCCCCTCACCAGCAAGCACAGACGCGGAGACCAGCATGGCGATCAACCTCGGACTGCCCCAGGGAGAAGCCCCCTTGATGAAACCCCGGATTCTCGTGGTCGGCGTCGGCGGAGCCGGCGGCAACGCGGTGAACAACATGATCAGCTCGGACCTCGAAGGCGTCGAGTTCCTGGTCGCCAACACCGACGCGCAGGCGCTCTCCACCTCGAAGAGTCCGCACACCATCCAGCTCGGCGTGTCGGTGACCCAGGGCCTGGGCGCGGGCGCGCGCCCCGAGGTCGGCCGCCGCGCCGCCGAGGAAAGCCTGGAGGAGATCGTGAAGGCGATGCAGGGCGCCAACATGGCCTTCATCACCGCGGGCATGGGCGGCGGCACCGGCACCGGCGCCGCGCCGGTGATCGCCTCCGCCGCGCGCGAGCTCGGCATCCTCACCGTCGGCGTGATCACCAAGCCCTTCGACTTCGAGGGCATCCACCGCCGCCGCCTCGCGGAGAAGGGCATCGAGGAACTGGCGCAGTACGTCGATACCCTGATCATCATCCCCAACCAGAACCTCTTCCGCGTGGCGACGGAAAAGACCACCTTCGCCGACGCCTTCAAGATGGCCGACGACGTGCTGCACTCCGGCGTGCGCAGCGTCACCGACCTGATGATCATGCCCGGCCTGATCAACCTCGACTTCGCCGACGTGCGCACCGTGATGGACGGCATGGGCAAGGCGATGATGGGCACCGGCGAGGCGGAAGGCGACGACCGCGGCGTGCGCGCCGCCGAGATGGCGATCTCCAACCCGCTCCTCGACGACACCTCGATGGCGGGCGCCAAGGGGGTGCTGATCAACATCACCGGCGGCCCGGACCTCGGCCTCTACGAGGCGGACGAGGCCGCCAACCGCATCCGCTCGGAGGTGGACGAGGACGCCAACATCATCTTCGGCTCCTGCTTCGACGAGCGCCTGGCGGGCAAGATCCGCGTCTCGGTGGTCGCCACCGGCATCGGCGGCGCCGCCGCCGCCCACCGGCCGGAGGAACCGGCGGTGCGCATCGCCGCGCCGGTCACCCCCGCTCCGCTGCCGCCGACGCCGCCCTCGGGCGGCCCCAAGGGCCCGGCCCCGACGGTGGAAGGCCCGGCCTTCGACCCGCTCGGCCTGTCGCTGTTCGACCGTCCCGCCGCCGCGCCCGCCGCGCCGCCCGCCGACGCCTTCATCCCCGCCGCGCCGGTGACGCCGGAAGACATCGCCCCCGCCGCGCCCGCAAAGGCGGAGAAGCCGGAAGCGGAAACCGCGGAGCCGCAGCCCGAACCGGAGGACAACGTGGTGCGTCCGCAGCGCCGCTTCCGCCTGTTCGGTCCCGCCGCGCCGGAGCGTTCCGTCGAGACGCCGCTGTTCGGCGCGCCGACCCTCGCGCCGCGCGACGAGGGGGAAAAGCGCCTCGCCGCCGAGCCGGCCGACCGCCCGGACCTCACCGGCGCGCTCGACCCGCAGATCGACAACATTCCGGCGTTCCTGCGCCGCCAGGCCAACTGAAAAACCGGGGCGTTTCCGCAGCCGCGGGAGCGCCCCTCCGGCACAACATGTTGTGTCCGCACTCTTCCGCAGCCACCAGATACCGCATCTCACGGAGCGGCGCGATGCCTTGCGCGGCGGTCGATGGAGCCCCATATCCCAATGATTCGTCAGGGTTTTTCGGGCATTTCAGGTGTAACAATCGGTAACAATCATTGATTTGAGGAGGTGACGGACCGCTGCTACAACCCTCATGGTTCCAAGTGAAGGTGCGAACGGCCCCGCCCCTGCAAATCGGAACCCTCGCGGCCACGCTGAACGGCGCTTTTGTAGCTTCTGCGCCGGTGACCGCCCGGAAGGGCCGGTTGTCTCTTGATCGGAAAGTCCGCGCACCATGTTCGATGCCACCCACGCCACCGAGGCACTTCCCGCAGAGGCCGCAACGGCCCGCGAAGTGACCTTCAAGCAGAAGACCCTGAAGTCGGCGATCGGCTGTTCCGGGGTCGGCCTGCATTCCGGCAAAAAGATTTCGATGACGCTGAAGCCCGCGCCGATCGGCAACGGCATCGTGTTTCATCGCACCGACGCGGCTCCCGGACGGAACCCCGACATCCCCGCGCGCTACGACGCGGTGGTCGATACCCGCCTGTGCACCTGCGTCGGCAACGACGCCGGGCTTTCGGTCGGCACCATCGAGCACCTGATGTCGGCGTTGGCGGGCATGGGGATCGACAACCTGATCATCGACATCGACGGCCCCGAGGTCCCGGTGATGGACGGCTCGGCCGCGCCCTTCGTCTTCCTCATCGAGTGCGCGGGCACCGCCGAACAGGCCGCGCCGCGCCGCGCGATCAAGGTGCTGGAGGCGGTCTCGGTCACCGACGGCGGCATCCTCGCCCGCCTCGACCCGGCGGAGTCGGACTTCTCGGTGTCCTTCGAGATCGCGTTCTCCAACCCGCTGATCGGCCGCCAGACCCTGGACATCACCTTCCCGGTCGCCGACGCCGCGGCCGGCCCCTACCGCGCCGAGGTTTCCTCCGCGCGCACCTTCGGCTTCCTCGAGGACGTGGAGCGCCTCAACAAGATGGGCCTGGCGCTCGGCGGCTCGCTCGACAACGCGGTGGTGATCTCCGGCAACAAGGTGCTGAACGAGGAAGGCCTGCGCTTCGACGACGAATGCGTGCGCCACAAGGCGCTGGATGCGGTGGGCGACCTCTACCTCGCGGGCGCGCCGATCATCGGCCGCTTCTCCGGCAGCAAGTCCGGCCACGCGCACTCCAACCAGCTGCTGCGCGCCCTCTTCGCCAACCCGGCGGCGTGGGCCTTCGTCGAGATCGACGACTACGCCCTCGCGCACCAGTCCGGCTGGCGGCGCGAGGCGGTCTCCGCCTGAATTCCGAGGCACATTTTCGTCCGACGCTGCGGGAGGCTGACAAAGCCTCCCGCTTTGTTTTATAGTCGCCTCCTCGTTCCTCCGCCGCGTGCCGCCAAAGGATATCCCCATCGTGATTCCGCCCTCCCGTTCCCTCCGCTCCCGCGCCGCTTGGCTGCTTGCACCGTTCGCCCTCGCCGTGGCTCTGGGGCTTGCCGGGTGCGCCGGCGATGCGAAGAAGGACGACTACGTCGAAAAGCCGATCTCCACCCTCTACGACGAGGCGATGGGGAAAATGGCGGAGAAGGACTACAAGCTCGCCGCCAAGGCCTTCGAGGAGGTGGAGCGGCAGCACCCCTATTCCACCTGGGCGGTGAAGGCGCAGCTGATGGCCGCCTACGCCTATTACCAGGGGGCGAAGTTCGACGACGCCATCGTCGCCGCCGACCGCTTCATCGAGCTCTACCCCGCCAATTCCGACGTGCCCTATGCCTATTACCTGCGGGCGCTCTGCTACTACGAGCAGATCAGCGACGTCGCCCGCGACCAGAAGATGACGCTGCTCGCCCGCGACACCCTGCAGGAAGTGATCAAGCGCTTCCCCGACAGCGAATACGCCCGCGACGCGCGGCTCAAGCTCGACCTCACCACCGACCACCTGGCGGGCAAGGAGATGGAGATCGGGCGCTACTACCTGAAGCGCGGCGACTGGCTCTCGGCGATCAACCGTTTCCAGACGGTGGCGGAAAAGTTCCAGACCACCAGCCACGTGCCGGAGGCGCTCTATCGCCTGATCGAGGTCTACACCACGCTCGGCCTTACCGACCAGGCGGAGAAGGCGGGCGCGGTTCTGGGCTACAACTACCCCGGCTCCGACTGGTACGTCATGGCCTTCCGCCTGCTCAAGCCGGGCGCGCCCGCGCCGACGCCGAAGCCGGAGCCGGACGCCAAGTCGGTGACGGACTATCTCTGGCCGTTCTCGTCGGGCGAACGCGCGCCCGCGCCGCCGCAGACGAAGCCGGAGAAGGACTCCGGTTCGTCCTGGACCGACAAGCTCTGGCCGTTCTGAACCGAGGGGGGCATCCGCCGCCGCCATGCTGGTTTCCCTGTCGATCCGCGATGTGGTGTTGATCGAACGCCTGGACCTGCATTTCGAGGCGGGGCTTTCCGTGCTCACCGGCGAGACCGGCGCGGGCAAGTCGATCCTCCTCGATGCCTTGGGCCTGGCGCTCGGCGCGCGCGGCGACGCCGGGATGATCCGCGCCGGGGCGGAGCGCCTGGCCGTTTCCGCCGCCTTCGCGCCGTCCGCGGCGCACCCCGCCTGGGCGATGCTCGCCGAGCAGGGCCTCGACGCCGCGGCGAACGAGCCCCTGGTGCTGCGCCGCGTGCTCTCGCGCGACGGCCGCGGCAAGGCCTTTATAAACGACCAGCCGGTGGGGGTGGCGCTGCTGCGCGGCCTCGGCGACCTGCTGGTGGAGGTGCACGGCCAGTTCGAGGCCCAGGGCCTGTTGAACCCCGCCACCCACCGCGCCCTGCTGGACGCCTTCGGCGTCTCCCCCGGCCTGCTTTCCGCCACCGCCGCGGCGCACGCCGCCTGGGGCGAAGCGAAGCAGGCGAAGGCGGCGGCTTCGGGCCGCCTCGCCAGGGCGAAGGCGGAGGAAGAGTTCCTGCGCCACGCCTGCGACGAGATGGCGGCGCTGGCCCCGGTTCCCGGCGAGGAGGAAACCCTGGCGGAGCGCCGCCGCGTGCTGCAGCACGGCGGCAGGCTGATCGAGGCGATCGAGGCGGCGCAGGCGGAGCTCGGCCGCGCCGAGGCGCCGCTCTCCGCCGCCGCGCGCGCGCTGGAGCGCGCCCGCGATGCGGCGGGGGAGGCGATGTTCGCCGCGGTGCTGGAAGGCATCGAGCGCGCCCGCATCGAGGCCGACGAAGCCCTGGCGCAGCTTGCGCCGCTGGCCGCGGACATCGACCTCGACCCGGCGCAGGCCGACGCCATCGAGGAGCGCCTGTTCGCCCTGCGCGCGCTGGCGCGCAAGCACGGCGTGGCGGTGGACGGCCTGCCCGCGCTCGCCGCGGAGATGGCGGCGCGGTTGCAGGCGCTGGACGACGGGGCTTCGGTGCTGGCCAAGCTCGCCCGCGCCGAGGCGCAGGCGCACCGGGCCTATGCGGAGGCGGCGCGCGCGCTGTCCCAGGCCCGCGCCGCGGCGGCCGGGGCGCTGGACGCGCAGGTCGCCGCCGAGTTGCCGCCGCTCAAGCTGGAGAAGGCACGCTTCGTCACCGAGGTTGCCGCCGACCCCGCCAATGCGGCGGCGCACGGCATCGACGCGGTGCGCTTCCTGATTTCCACCAACCCCGGCACGCCGCCCGGACCTCTGGCGAAGATCGCCTCCGGCGGCGAACTGGCGCGCTTCATGCTGGCGCTCAAGGTGGTGCTGGCCCATGCCGACCCGGTGCCGACCCTGGTCTTCGACGAGGTGGACGCGGGCATCGGCGGCGCCACCGCCGCCGCGGTGGGCGAGCGCCTGGGCCGTCTCGCCCGCGAGGCGCAGGTGCTGGTGGTCACCCATTCGCCGCAGGTGGCGGCGCAGGGCGCGCAGCACCTCAAGGTGAAGAAGGATGGCGCGGACGCGGTGGCGACCACGGTGGAGCCGCTCTCCGCCGCCGCGCGCCTGGAAGAGATCGCCCGCATGCTGGCGGGCGCGACCCTGACCGAGGAGGCGCGGCAGGCCGCCGCCGCCCTGTTGCACGGAAGCCGTAGATGAACACGCAAACCCCGGTGGAGGCCCTCTCCCCGCTCGAAGCGGCGGCGGAGCTCGCCCGCCTCGCCAGGCTGATCGCCGCGGCGGACGCCGCCTACTACCAGAAGGACGCTCCGGACCTCACCGATGCGGACTACGACGCGCTGCGGCGGCGCAACGCCGCGATCGAGGCGCGCTTCCCCGAGCTTGCGCGCACCGACAGCCCGAGCCGCCGCGTCGGCGCGGCCCCGGCGGAGGGCTTCCGCAAGGTGCGCCACGCGGCGCCGATGCTGTCGCTGGACAACGCGTTTTCCGCCGAGGACATGGCGGAGTTCGTCGGCTCGGTCCGGCGCTTCCTCAAGCTGCCGGAAAGCGAGGCGGTGGACCTGATCGCCGAGCCGAAGATCGACGGGCTCTCCTTCTCCGCCCGCTACGAGGATCGCCGCCTGGTGCGCGGGGTGACGCGCGGCGACGGCGCGGAGGGCGAGGACATCACCGCCAACCTGATGACCATCGCCGATTTGCCGCACGCGCTGCCCGCCTCCGCCCCCGCGGTGTTCGAGGTGCGCGGCGAGGTGTTCATGGGCAAGGCGGGTTTCGCCGCGCTCAACCGCCGCCAGGCGGAAGCCGGAGAGAAAACCTTCGCCAACCCGCGCAACGCCGCGGCGGGCTCGCTGCGCCAGCTCGACCCGCAGATCACCGCGGCGCGGCCGCTGTCCGCCTTCGCCTATGCCTGGGGCGAGGTTTCCGAGGTCTCCTGGGCGAGCCACTGGGAGTTCCTGGAGACGCTGAAAGCCTGGGGCTTCCCGGTCAACCCGCGCTCGCGGCGCTGCGCCGGCCTGGCGGAGGCGCTCACCGCCTTCGACGACCTGGACCGCGACCGCGCCAGCCTGCCCTACGACATCGACGGCGTGGTCTACAAGGTGGACCGCCTGGACTGGCAGCGCCGCCTCGGCTTCGTCTCCCGCGCGCCGCGCTGGGCGATCGCCCACAAGTTCGCCGCCGAACAGGCGCGCACCACGGTGGAGGCGATCGACATCCAGGTGGGGCGCACCGGCGCGCTCACCCCGGTGGCCCGTCTCGCGCCGGTCACCGTGGGCGGCGTCGTGGTTTCCAACGCCACCCTGCACAACGAGGACGAGATCCGCCGCAAGGACGTGCGCGTCGGCGATACGGTGATCGTGCAGCGCGCGGGCGACGTCATCCCCCAGGTGGTGGCGGTGGCGGCGGATGCGCCGCGCGGCCCCGCGCCCTACGTCTTCCCCGAGACCTGCCCGGTGTGCGGCAGCCACGCGCAACGGCCCGACGGCGAGGCGATCCGCCGCTGCACCGGCGGGCTGACCTGCCCGGCGCAGGCGGTGGAGCGGCTCAAGCACTTCGTCTCCCGCAATGCGATGAACATCGACGGCCTGGGCGACAAGGCGGCGGAGGAGTTCTTCGACCTCGGCTGGGTGAAGCGCCCGTCCGACATTTTCTCCCTGCAGCGCCGCGCTACGGCGGGGGAGATCTCCTTCGCCGGGCGCAAGGGCTGGGGAGCCACTTCCATCGCCAATCTGTTCGCCGCCATCGACGCGCGGCGCGCCGTGCCGCTGCCGCGGCTGATCTTCGCGCTCGGCATCCGCCACATCGGCGAGACCACGGCCAGGGAACTGGCGCGCCTCTACCGCACCCTGCCCGCCTGGACCGAGGCGATGGCCCGCCTCGCCGCGGGAAACGAGGCGGCGCGCGCCGAGTTGCTGGACCGCGACGGCCTGGGCGATGCGGTGGCGGATGCGCTGGCGGAATTCTTCGGCGAGGACCACAACACCGCGGAACTCGCCCGCCTGGCGGAGGAGATTGCCGCCGAGCCGTTCGCCGAGGCGGCGGCCCAGGCGAGCCCGCTCACCGGCAAGACCGTGGTCTTCACCGGCGCCCTCACCCGCCTGTCGCGCAACGAGGCGAAGGCCCGCGCCGAGGCGATGGGGGCCAAGGTCGCCTCCTCGGTCTCGGCCAAGACCGACTACCTGATCGTCGGCGCGGATGCCGGGTCGAAGGCGAAGAAGGCCGCCGAACTCGGCGTAGAAACCCTCACCGAGGACGGCTTCCTGGCGATGGGGGAAGGCTGAGTCAGAGCGGCGCGGCGGCGGCGGCGAGCCAGATCGCGGTTTCGGCGTCGAGCAAGGGGGAGATCACCTCCGCCACGCGGGCGTGGTAGGCGTCGATCCACTCCCGCTGCTCCAGGGTGAGCAGTTCCGTCACGATCAGGCGACGGTCGATCGGCACCAGGGTGAGAATTTCGAAGCCGAGCATCGGCCTCTCCCCGCCTTCCTCCGCTCGCACCGCCAGCAGGTTCTCGATGCGGATGCCGTAGGCCCCGGCCTTGTAGTAGCCGGGCTCGTTGGAGAGCACCATGCCGGGCTTCAGCGCCACCGCGTTCGGCAGCTTGCTGATGCGCTGCGGCCCTTCGTGCACCGAAAGGAACGCGCCGACGCCGTGGCCGGTGCCGTGGTCGTAGTCCAGACCCTCCGCCCACAACGGCCGCCGCGCCAGGGAATCGAGCTGGGTGCCCGTGGTCCCGGCGGGGAACACCGCGCAGGCGAGGTCGATGTGCCCCTGCAGCACGCGGGTGAAGTGGTGGCGCAGCGGCTCCGCCACCTCTCCCACCGGCAGGGTGCGGGTGATGTCGGTGGTGCCGTCGCGGTAGTGCGCGCCGGAATCGAGCAGGAAGAGCTGCCCCGCCTCCAGGGTGCGCGCCGTCGCCGCGCGCACGTGGTAGTGCACGACCGCGCCGTTCGGCCCCGCCCCGGCGATGGTGGGGAAGCTCGGGCAGACGAACAGGTCCTGCTCCTTGCGGAAGTCCAGCAGCGCATTCGCCACCTGCTTCTCGTTCATCCCCTCGGCGTGCGCGTCGTACCACGCGAGGAAGCGCGCCATCGCCGCCGCGTCGCGGCGGTGGGCGCGGCGGAAGCCGTCCAGCTCCACCGCGTTCTTGCACGCCTTGGGCAAGAGGCACGGGTCCGGCGCGGGCACGATGCGCGCCCCCGCGGTCTTCAGCAGGTCCACCACCGCCGCCGGAATGCTCGCGCCGTCCACCCGCACCGCGGCCTTCACCGCCGCCAGCGCGCACAGGGCGATGCGGAACTCGTCGCGCGGACGCACCGTCACGCCGTCGCCCAGGTGCGCGCGCACCGCGCCGTCCACCTTCGCCGCATCGACGAACCACTCCACCCGCGCGTCGCGGTGCACCACCGCGAAGGAAAGAACCACCGGCGTCGCGGGCAGGTCGCGGCCGCGGATGTTGAGCAGCCAGGCGATGGAATCCGGCAGCGTCAGCACCGCCGCGTCCGCGCCGTCGCGCTCCAGGGAGGCCGCGACCTCGCGCCGCTTGTCGAGGCTGACCCGACCGGAAAACTCCACCGGATAGACCTCGGCAGGCGCGCCGGGCGGCGGCGGGCGGTCGCGCCACGCCGCGTCCAGGGGGTTGTTCTCGCAGGCGACCAGCATCGCCCCCGCGGCGCGCGCCGCCTCGTCCAGGCGCTTCACATCCTCGGGAACGTGCAGCCACGGGTCATAGCCGATGCGCTGCCCCGGCTTCGCGCGGGCGCGCAGCCACGCCGCGGGCGGGTCGTCGGTGATGTGGCGGGTTTCGAAACGCGCCGTATCCACCTCGTCGCGCATCTGCAACGTATAGCGCCCGTCGGAAAACACCGCCGCGCAGTCCGGCAGCACCACCGCCGTCCCCGCCGAGCCGGTGAACCCGGTGAGCCAGGCCAGCCGCTTCGCCGCGGCGGGCACGTATTCCCCCTGATGCTCGTCCGCCCGCGGCACCACGAAGCCGTCCAAACCCCGCGCGCGCAACTCGCCGCGCAACAGGTCCAAAGGCAGAAGCGAAACGGGGGAAGAAACCGGGGAAACGTCCATCATGGCCACCAGATAATACGCCGCGCGCCATTATGCCCGCTTTGCCGCGCCGGAAAAGACAGGAAAAACACGCGGGCTCCGCCCGCACCTGCAAGGGGACTCGGTCCCCTTGACCCCATAACCTCGGTTTTTGCGCGTAGCGCCATAAAGCCATGCGGGGGCAGGGATAGGATTTATCCCGCTTCGCGGAGAAACAAGTTATGGGGTGCGCGAGGGGTCCGAGACCCCTCGCAAAGCTTTGGTTTTTCCCCGCCCTAGATCGTCACCGGGCCGCGCGGGGTGAAGCGCGGCAGGCGGATGCGGCCGGGGGTTCCGGGGCCGGATTTGCGCAGGATCAGGGTGCTCCAGCCGCGGTGGCGGAACGAGGCGACCTTGGCGAGGCCCTGGGCGCGGTGGGCGGCAAGCACCATCGCCTCCTGTTTGCAGAGCAGGCCGGAGAGCACCGCGATGCCGCCCGGCGCGAGGGCGCGGTCGAGGGCGGGAGCCATGTTCATCAACGGCCTGGCGAGGATGTTGGAAAGGATGAGGGCATAGGGCCTGCCGCGGCGCGCCAGCGGCGTGCGGTAGCCGTCGCCCGCCTCGGCGGCGAGCGCGTGGGCGACGCGGTTGCGCACCGCGTTGAAACGGGTGACGCGCACCGATTCCGGGTCGATATCCACCGCGTCGATGCGGCTCGGCCAGATCTTCGCCGCGCCGATGGAGAGGATGCCGGAGCCGCAGCCCATGTCGAGCACCTTGGCGGGGCGCGCATCGAGGCGCTTGAGCGCGTCGAGGGCCAAGAGGCAGCCCATGGTGGTGGGGTGTTCGCCGGAGCCGAAGGCGGTGGCGGCGTCCACCAGGATGGCGACGCGGCCGGAGCGGCAGGGCGCGGCGATATGGCCGCCGTGGACGAAGAAGCGGCCGATGGGGAGCGGCGGGAAGCTGATCAGGTTCTCGCGCAGCCAGTCGCGTTGTTCCAGGTCTTCCAGGGTATAGGCCGGGGCCTCGCGCCCGAGCGCCGCGGCGGTGCGGGCCAGCGCGGCGGCGATGCCGTCGCGGTCCGGTTCGTCCTCGCCGATGGCTTCCAGCGTCCAGATGCCCTTGGCCTCGTCCGCCTCGAAGGCGAGCAGCGCCGGGGCGAAGTCTTCCAGCGCCGCCTCATAGGCCTGCACCGCCGCCTTGTAGTCGGTCAGCGCCAGCCGCCATTGCCGGTTTTCCATATGCGTCTCCGTTTCAGGCGGGCGCGACGAAGCGCGCCATCACCTTTTTCAGTCCCGCCTTGTCGAAGGCGATGTCGAGTTTGTTGCCGTCCACGGCGCGGATCTCGCCATAGCCGAACTTGTCGTGGAATATTCTGTCGCCGCGCTTGTAGCCGCTTTCGTCGCCGCCCGCGCCGCCGAACGGGGCGTCCTCGGCGCGCTGCGCCCCGGCGCGCGGCGCGGCATAGCCGCCGATGCCGGATTCCGAGATGCGCTCGATGTGCGCCTCCGGCAGGTCGTCGAGGAAGCGGCTGGGCATGTTGTTCTGCCACTGGCCATAGATGCGCCGCGCCGCGGCGAAGGTGATGACCACGCCCTTGCGCGCGCGGGTGAGGCCGACGTGGGCGAGGCGGCGCTCCTCCTCCAGGCCCTTGGCCCCGGTTTCGTCGAGCGCGCGCTGGTTGGGGAACACCCCGTCCTCCCATCCGGGCAGGAAGATGTGATCGAACTCCAGGCCCTTGGCGGCGTGCAGGGTCATCACCGAGAGGCGGTCCGCGTCGTCTCCGGTCTGGTTCTCCATCACCAGGCTGACGTATTCCAGGAACTCCGCGAGGTCGGCGAACTCGTCGAGCGCGGCGATCAGTTCCTTGAGGTTTTCGACCCGCCCCGGCGCGTCGGGGGATTTGTCCTGCCGCCACATCTCGAGGTAGCCCGCGGCCTCCAGCACCTCGGAAAGCAGGGTGCGCGGGTCCGCGCCCGCCGCCAGGGCGCGCCAGCCCTCGAGGTCGGAAAGAAAGCGGGACAGCGCGCCGCGCGCCCGCGCGGGCAGGGCGTTCTGTTCGATCATCCGCGCCGCGGCGCGGCTCATCGGCGCGCCCGCGGCGCGCGCGGCGGCGCGCACCTGGTCCACCGTGGCGCCGCCGATGCCGCGGCGCGGCAGGTTGACGATGCGCTCGAAGGCGAGGTCGTCGGCGGGCTGGCGGATGAGGCGGAGATAGGCCACCGCATCGCGGATTTCCTGCCGTTCGTAGAAGCGCGGGCCGCCGACCACGCGGTAGGGCACGCCCGTGCTCATCAGGCGCTCTTCGAAGGCGCGGGTCTGGTATCCGGCGCGCACCAGGATGGCGATCTCGGCGAGCGGCACTCCGCGGCGTTGCAGCGCCTCCGCCTCCTCCACCACGGCGCGGGCCTCGTCGTCGCCGGTCCACACCGCGCGCACCTTCACCTTCTCCCCCGCCTCGCCGGAGGCCGGGCGCAGGGTCTTGCCGAGGCGGTCGGCGTTGCGCGAAATCAGGTGCGCCGCGGCGGCGAGGATGTGGCCGGTGGAGCGGTAGTTGGTCTCCAGCCGGATGATCCGCGCACCGGGAAAGTCGTGGCTGAAGCGCAGGATGTTGCCGACCTCCGCGCCGCGCCAGGAATAGATCGACTGGTCGTCGTCGCCGACGCAGCAGAGGTTGCGGTGCCCCATCGCCAGCGCCTTGAGCCACAGCGACTGGGCGACGTTGGTGTCCTGGTATTCGTCCACCAGGATATAGCGGAAGCGCCGCTGGTAGCGTTCCAGCACGTC
This sequence comes from Oleispirillum naphthae, assembly GCA_027864655.1. GTDB lineage: Bacteria > Pseudomonadota > Alphaproteobacteria > Rhodospirillales > Rhodospirillaceae > Oleispirillum > Oleispirillum naphthae. Next base: position 301,868 of record JAQAZG010000002.1, on the reverse strand, counting down.
GGGCGCGGCCTGGAAGAGTTCCAGGCACTTCAGCAGAAGGTCGCCGAAGTCGCAGGCGGCAAGGCGGGCGAGTTCCGCCTGGTAGGCGCGGTAGAGCGCCACGGCGCGGCCGGCCGCGTATTCCGCCCCCGGGTCCGCGCCGACGCGTTCCGGCGGCACGCCGCGGTCCTTCCAGCGCTGGATCACCGCGAGGATCGCCTGCGGCGGCCAGCGCTTGGGGTCGAGGTCCATGCCCGCCGCCACCTGCTTGACCAGGCGCAGCTGGTCGTCGGCGTCGAGGATGGTGAAGTCGCGCGAGAGCCCGATGCGCTCGCCGTCGCGGCGCAGCATGCGCGCGCCGAGGGCATGGAAGGTGCCGAGCGCCACCGAGGCGGCCTCGTCGCCGATCATCGCGGTGACGCGCTCGCGCATCTCGCGCGCCGCGCGGTTGGTGAAGGTGACCGCCAGGCACTGCCACGGCTGGGCGAAGCCGCCCGCGAGCAGATAGGCGAGCCGCGCGGTGAGCACCCGGGTCTTGCCGGTGCCCGCGCCGGAGAGCACCAGCACCGGCCCCTCGGTGGCGCGCACCGCCTCCGCCTGCTGCGGATTCAGCCCGGCGAGCAGGGCTTCGGGCGAGGGTCCGGCGGGCGGCGGGGCCGCATCGCGGTCATCGAGGGCGAAAGGGTCGGTCATGGCAACGGTTCCGGGGCAGCGCAAGGCCCCCTGTTGTGCCCCATTCCGGAGCGGCGTGGCAAGGTCTTGTCGGCCATGCCGAAACTGCATGCAAAAACCGCGAAAAAATCTGGACGCGAACGATTGTACGTTCTAAGTATACGCCCCGCCGGCAGGCACCATCGACCAGAAACGCTTTCCGCCATGGGCGCGAGGCGCGGACCGCCAGGGTTCGCGGCCTGCCTGCGCCCATCGGGATATCGTCTTTCTCGCGGATGCGCCCGGCGATGCCCCTTCGAGCACGGGCCGACAGAGCACTCATGAACACCTTCCTGCACCGCCCCCACCTGGGGCACCGATTCGCCAAGATCAAGCACGCCTATCCGTGGCGCGTCGTCGAGCACTGGCCGCAGCGCATTTCCGTGTGGCTCGGCGGCATCGGCGTGGCGCTCTGCGCCATCGTTTTCGCCATGGCGACGGACCGCGCCTTCGAACTGTTCCAGCGGGCGATCGCCTGGCATTCCGCCACCGCCTGCATCATCGCGCCGGTGGGTCTGGTGCTGGTGGCGTGGCTGACGCTGCGCTTCGTCCCCGGCGCGCAGGGCAGCGGCATTCCGCAGACCATCGCGGCGCTGACGATGACGCCCGCGCAGCGCAAGGGGGTGCTGTCGCTGCGCATCGCCTTCGCCAAGGTCGCCCTCACCTCGATCGGGCTCGCCGCGGGCGCCTCGGTGGGGCGCGAAGGCCCCTCGGTGCAAGTGGGCGCGTCGCTGATGCTGCGCCTGGGCAAGCTCTTCCGCCTACAGGGCACGCTGAACGAACGCAGCCTGACGCTCGCGGGCGGCGCGGCGGGCATCGCCGCGGCGTTCAATACGCCGCTGGCGGGCGTCGTCTTCGCCATCGAGGAGTTGTCCCGCTCCTACGAGGCGCGGACCAGCGGCACGGTGCTCACCGCGGTGATCCTCGCGGGCATCACCTCGCTCGCCCTGGTCGGCAACTCCCCCTATTTCGGCCACGCCAGCGTGATCCTCGAACTCGGCAAGGGCTGGTTCGCCGTCGGCCTGATCGGCCTGTGCGGCGGCATCCTCGGCGGGCTGTTCTCGCAACTGCTCGTCGTCGCCTCGCAGCGCGGCCTGCCCGGCCCGATCGGGCGGCTGGCGCGGCAGCGGCCGATCGTCTTCGCCGCCGCGTGCGGGCTGGCCATCGCGCTCATCGGCATCCTCTCCAGCCACACCACCTACGGCACCGGCTATCAGGAAGGCCGGGCGCTGCTGGAAGGCGAGACCCTGCCGTGGGCGTTCTTCCCGCTGAAGATTCTCGCCACGGTGTTCTCCTACCTCAGCGGCATTCCGGGCGGCCTGTTCTCGCCGTCGCTTTCCGCCGGTGCGGGCCTGGGGGCGACGATGGCGCACCTTCTGCCCGACACCCCGGCGAAGGCGTGCATCCTGCTCGGCATGGCGGCCTACTTCACCGGCGTGGTGCAGTCGCCGATCACCGCGGCGGTGATCGTCATGGAGATGACCGACAACCGCGAACTCACCGTGCCGCTGATGGCCGCCTCGTTCGTCGCCTTCGGCGCGTCGCGGCTGGTCTGCCCGCACCCGCTCTACAAGGCGCTGGCGGTGCGCTTCCTCGCGCACAAGAGCAGCGGCAGCCCGCAGCCGGTGCGCACCGACCTGAGCGACGAGGTCAACCCCCTCCCGCCGCGCACCGCCGCGGAATAGCAAAGTCTCAGGAGGCTGCGACCGCGCGGTTGCGGCCCTGCGCCTTGGCTTCGTGCAGGGCGGTACCGGCGCGGCGGATCACGTCCGCCGGGGCCTCGCCGGAACGCCACTCGGCGATCCCGAGCGACAGCGTCACCTGCCCCAGGCTGGTCTGGGTGCGGCGGTTGACCACGCTTCTCGCCGCGAGGCCGACGCGGATGCTCTCCGCCGTCGCCTCCGCCTGGGGCAACCCGGTGTCGGGCAGGATCGCGGCGAAGCTCTGCTCGCCGTAGCGCGCCACGGTGTCCTGGCCGCGCACCGCCTCGGTCACCGAGCGGCCGATCAGGCGCAGCACCTGGTCGCCCACCCGCTCGCCGAAGCTGCCGCGGAAGGTCTGGAAGTTGTCCACATCCATGACGATGACGGAGAGCGGCCGCTTGTCGTGCTCCGCCAGCACCACGCTTTCCTTCAGCGCGATGTCGAACACCCGGCGGTTGGCCAGCCCGGTCACCGCATCGGTGCGGCCCTCGCGGCGCAGCGCCTCCAGGTGCTCGCGCACCTCGGCGATCTCGCGCGAGCTCTGCGCCAGGTTCTCCTCCAGGGCGCGGTTGAAGCTGACGAAGCGCCGCGTCTCCTCCGCCGCCTGGGTGAGCACCAGGGCGAACTCGTCCTGCTCCGCCGCGGCGTCGAGGCGGCCGGAGACCTCTTCGATGGTGCGGCCGTAGTCGGAAGCGCCGCGGTGCGCCGCGCCGACGTATTCCATGGCGCGCAGCACGCTCCGGCGCACGCTTTCGCTCGCCGCCTCCCAGGTCGGGTCGGCGGCGGGCTCGGCGAGGAAGCGGGCGTGGAAGCTGGCGCAGCGCGCCTCGGTGAAGGGCCGGCCCGCGGCGACCGCCGCATCCACCGCACGCACCAGTTCGGGCGGAACTCCGGCGCAGTAGGCATACCACAGGGCATAATTGCGCGGGTGCGGCACCACGCCGTGCAGCGTCATGGCGTCGGCGGCGCGCCGCGCCGTCGCCAGGGCCTGTTCCGGTGTTTCGGTGAAGTCCATCGCCCGCCCACCCAGAAGTGTCGCACGGTCCATGGTGCGGCCTGCCGCACCCCGGATCAAGCCCCCCTGACTCTTTCTTTACACACCGAAGTACTTCGCCTGCGGGTGGTGAAGGACGATCGCCGAGGTGGACTGCTCCGGCTCCAGCTGGAACTCGTCGGAGAGAGTCACGCCGATGCGCTCCGCCCCCAGGAGCGCGAGAATCTGCGTCTGGTCCTCGAGGTTCGGGCAGGCCGGATAGCCGAAGGAATAGCGCGAGCCGCGGTAGCCCTGGTTGAGCATCGCCTCGATATCCCGCGCGTCCTCCGCCGCGAAGCCGAGCTCGGCGCGGATGCGCTTGTGGGTGTGCTCGGCCAGGGCTTCCGCCAGTTCCACCGACGCGCCGTGCAGGTAGAGGTAGTCCTGGTACTTGTCGGCGGCGAACCACTGCCGCGCCACTTCCGAGGCCCTGGCCCCCACCGTCACCACCTGCAGGCCGATGACGTCGCGCTCGCCGGAGGCCGCATCGCGGAAGAAGTCGGCGATGCACAGCCCGCCCTCGCCGCTCTGCCGCGGAAAGGCGAAGCGCGCCACCTCCTCGCTTGCGTTTTCCGGGTCGAAGAGGACCACCGCGTCGCCCTCGGAGACGCACGGCCAATAGCCGTAGACGGCGCGCGGCGCGAGAATGCTCTCCGCCTCGCAGCGGGCGACGAGGCCGTGGAAGATCGGGCGGATCTCCTTGGCCGCATAGGCCGTCCATTCCGCGAGGCCGCGGCCCTGCTTCTTGAAGCCCCACTGGAACTGATAGAGCATGCGCTCGTTGACGAAGGGGATCAGGCTCTTCACCGCCACGCCTTCGACGATGCGCGCGCCCCAGAACGGCGGCGTCGGCACCGGCGCGGTCTTCGCCAGTTCGGCGCGGCGGAGATGCAGCTCCGCGAGGTCCAGCGGGCGCTCCGCCGGGCGCATCGCGCGGCCGAGTTCGCGCCGGGTGTTGGAGGGGCGGCCCGCCCGCTTCTCCTGCTGTCCGGCGAGGTAGGAGTCGAAGCCGCCCGCCATCACCTTGCCCATCAGGTCCAGGCCGTCGAAGGCGTCGCGCGCATAGGCGACGCGGCCGCAGGTTTCGTAGGCGGCGACGCAGTCCTCCTCCACGTACTTGCGGGTCAACGCCGCGCCGCCGAGGATCACCGGCGTGGCGAGGCCGCGCTTCGCCATCTCGATGAGGTTTTCGCGCATGATCACCGTGGACTTCACCAGCAGGCCGGACAGGCCGATGACGTCGGCGTTATGTTCCGCCGCGGCCTTCAGGATGTCCTCCACCGGCTGCTTGATGCCGAGGTTGACCACCTTGTAGCCGTTGTTGGTGAGGATGATGTCCACCAGGTTCTTGCCGATGTCGTGGACGTCGCCCTTCACCGTGGCGAGCACCATGGTGCCCTTGTGGCTGCCCTCGGCGCGCTCCATGAACGGCTCGAGGAACGCCACCGCGGTCTTCATCGTCTCCGCCGATTGCAGCACGAAGGGCAGCTGCATCTTGCCGGAGCCGAACAGCTCGCCCACCGTCTTCATGCCGTCGAGCAGCAGGGTGTTGATGATGTCGAGGGGCGAATAGGTTTCCATCGCCGTCTTGAGGTCGTCCTCGATGCCGACGCGGTTGCCGTCCACGATGCGGCGGACCAGCCGTTCCTCCACCGTCGCGGGCTCGGCGCGGGTTTCCTCCGCCGCCTCGGCCTTGTTCTCGAACAGCGCGATGAACGCCGAGAGCGGGTCGTAGCCCTCGCTCCGGCGGTCGAGGATGAGGTCCTCCGCCGCCTTGGCCTCCGCTTCCGGAATCGCGTGCAGCGGCATGATCTTGGAAACGTGGAGGATCGCCCCGGTCATCCCCGCTTTCATCGCGTGGTCGAGGAACACCGAATTGAGCGCGTGGCGCGCCGCGGGCTTCAGCCCGAAGGAGACGTTGGAAAGGCCGAGCACCACCTGGCATTCCGGCATCTCGGCGCGGATTCGGCGGATCGCCTCCAGGGTTTCCAGCGCGAGGCGGCGGTCGTCCGGGTTGCCGGTGCAGATGGTGAAGGTGAGCGGGTCGAACATCAGGTCCGACGGCGGCAGGCCGTGCGTAACGCAGGCGAACTCGTAGAGCCGCTTGGCGATGGCGAGCTTGCCCGCCGCGTCCTTGGCCATGCCCTCCTCGTCGATGGTCAGCGCCACCACCGCCGCGCCGTGCTCGCGGGCGAGCGCCAGGCGCTCCGCCGCCTCCGCCTCGCCGTCCTCGAAATTGATCGAGTTGATGATCGCCTTGCCGCCATAGAGCTTGAGCGCCGCGGCGATCACCTTGGTGTCGGTGGAATCGATCACCAGCGGCGCATCGACGGAGCCGCGCAGCCGCGTCAGCACCTCGGTCATGTCGGAAATCTCGGGCCGCCCGACGAAGGCGGTGCACACGTCGAGCGCGTGCGAGCCCTCCTTCACCTGCTCGCGCGCCATGCCGACGATGCCGTCCCAGTTCTCCGCATCCTGGAAGTCGCGGAACTTCTTGGAGCCGTTGGCGTTGCAGCGCTCGCCGATGGAGAACACCGCATTCTCCTGGCGCAGCGCCACGGCGCCGTAGAGCGAGGCGACCGCGGGCGCCCAGTGCACCGAGCGCGCCACCGGCGCGGGCCGCGCCTTGCCGCCGGAGAGGCGGCGCAGCATCGCGTCCACCGCGGCGATGTGCTCCGGCCGGGTGCCGCAGCAGCCGCCGACCATGTTCACCCCGTCCTCGGTGACGAAGCGCTGGTGCCACGAGGCGAGCTCGGCAGGGCTGAGCGGATAGAAGGTCTGCCCGTCCACCAGTTCCGGCAGCCCGGCGTTGGGCTGCACCGAGATCATTCCCGGCCAGTTCTCGGAAATCCACTTCACGTGCTTGGCCATCTCCGCCGGGCCGGTGGCGCAGTTGAGGCCGAACGAATCGACGCCGAGCGCCTGCACCGCGGTGGCCGCGGCGGCGATGTCGGCCCCCACCAGCAGGGTGCCGGTGGTCTCCACCGTCACCTGCACGAGAATCGGCAGGAAGGTCTTCGCCTCGGCGAACGCCGCCTTGGCGCCGTTCACCGCCGCCTTGATCTGCAACGGGTCCTGGCAGGTCTCGATGAGAATGGCGTCCGCCCCGCCCGCGACCAGACCGGCGCACTGCACGGCGTAGGCGGCGACCAGGGAGTCGTAGCCGATGTGGCCGAGGCTCGGCAGCTTGGTGCCCGGCCCGACCCCGCCGAGGACGAACCGCCGCCGCCCGTCGGCAAAGCCTTCCGCCGCCTCGCGCGCGAGTTCCACGGCGCGCTTGTTGATTTCGTGCGCGCGGCCGGCAAGGCCGAATTCGCCCAGCGTGATCGGCGAACCGCCGAAGGTGTCGGTCTCCACGCAGTCCGCGCCCGCGGCGTAATACTGCGCATGGATGTCGCGGATCACGTCCGGCCGCGCCAGCACCAGCGCCTCGGTGCAGTTCTCCTTGCCCATGAAGTCGGTCTCCACGGAAAGGTCCAGGGCCTGCACCAGGCTGCCCATGCCGCCGTCGCACAGGAGCACGCGATCGGACAGCGCATTCAAAAAATCACTCATCGGCCTCGTCTTTCGGTTTTTCGAGCCAAACCATCGCCGCGCGCCGCCTCTGCCGGGCGGCTCTCCGCGGCGCGTCACTTCGCCGGGCGCACCCCCAGCAGGTGGCAGATCGCAAAGGTGAGATCGGCGCGGTTGAGGGTGTAGAAGTGGAAGTCGCGGATGCCGTCCGCCTCCAGCGCCTGCACCTGCTCGTAGGCGAGCGTCGCGGCGACCAGGCGGCGGGTGTCCGGGTCGTCGTCCAGGCCGTCGAAGGCGCGGTGCATCCAGCCGGGAACCGTCGCGCCGCACGCGGCGGAGAACTTCACCACCTGACCGAAGTTGGTCACCGGCAGGATGCCCGGCACCACCGGAATGACGATCCCCGCGGCGGCGACGCGGTCGCGGAAGCGGCGGAACACGTCCGCGCCGAAGAAATACTGGGAAATCGCGCGGGTGGCGCCCGCGTCGATCTTGCGCTTCAAATTATCGATGTCGGCGGCGAGGGACGGCGACTGCGGGTGCCCCTCCGGGTAGGCGGCGACGGAGATTTCGAAATCGGCGAGGCGCTTCAGCCCGGCCACCAGGTCGGAGGCGTAGGCATAGCCGCCGGGGTGCGGCACGTAGTCGCTCTGGCCGTCCGGCGGGTCGCCGCGCAGCGCCACCACATGGCGGATGCCCGCCTGCCAATAGGCGCGCGCCACCGCGTCGATCTCGCCCTGCGTCGCGGCGACGCAGGTGAGATGGGCGGCAGGCTTCATCGCGGTTTCGCGGGCGATGCGCACCACGGTTTCGTGGGTGCGTTCGCGCGTCGAGCCGCCCGCGCCGTAGGTGACGGAAACGAAGCTCGGGGCCAGCGGCTCCAGGCGCTTCACCGCCTCCCACAGGGATTCCGCCATCTTCTCCGTCTTCGGCGGGAAGAATTCGAAGGATACCCGCACCGCATTGCGCGCCGCGGCGACGATCGGCAGGCCGCCGTCATCTTCCACGTGTCCGCCCATCTCCTTGGCCTTCCCCTCGCTCATGCTCTCTTCTCTCCCATCCAGATGCCGACGGTCAGCGGATCGCCGGGAACGCGCCGCTCCGCCACCGGCGCAAGCTCCGCGGCGGAAAACCAGGACGCCACCTCCGCCGCCGGAAACCCCAGCCGCGCATGATTGTGCTCGGTGCGCAGCTCGTCCAGCCCGTGCGGCAGAAAGTCCACCACCATCACCCGGCCGCCGGGCGCGAGCACGCGCGCCGCCTCGGCCACCGCGGCGGCGGGCCGCCGCGCATAATGCAGCACCTGGTGGAAAACCACCATGTCGAAGCCCGCGAGATCGCCCGGCAGGCGCTCCATGTCGGCCTGGCGCACCAGGCAGTGGCGCAGCCCGGCGGCGGCGAGATTCTCCCGCGCCAGGGCCAGCATCTCGGGCGACAGGTCGATGCCCTGCCCGTGCGCCACCTCGGGCCCCAGCAGAGTCAACATGTGGGCGGTGCCGGTGCCGATGTCCAAGAGGCTGCGCACCGGGCGATCGCACACCAGCGCGCGGATCGCCGCATCCACCACCGCCTCGTCGGCTTGAAGCGCCCGCAGGCGGTCCCAGTCCGCCGCCACCGCGGCGAAATACCCGCGCGCCCGGGCGGAACGCACCTCCTCCAGGCGTTTCAGGCGGGCGAGATCGGCGGCGAGCGCCGGATCGTCCTCGGGCAGCGCGGCCAGCGCCGCCTCCACCACCGCCGCCGCCGCGCCGCGCCGCGCCAGGCGGTAGAACACCCAGCTCCCCTCGCGGAAGCGGTCGAGCACGCCGCCCTCCACCAGCAGCTTGAGATGCCGGGATATCCCCGGCTGGCTGCCGCCCAGAAGCGCGGTGAGGTCGGAAACCGTCAGGTCGTCGCGCGCGCACAGCCGCGCCAGGCGCAGGCGCGTCGGCTCGGCAAGGGCTTTCAGGCAGGCGAGAACGGCGGACATGCGGGGATTTCTCCGAAAACGCCCCCTGAAGATATACACGAATGTTCATATGTCAATATCGACCGGGCGTGGCGCACGTCACACCCGGTGCCGCGGAGTGTACGATTTTTGCCACAGGAGACCGAAAAGCTCTGGCAATGCAAGCGAATGGACTAGCCGCGCGGACCCCCCGTATGGTATGGGAGAAGGTGTTCGGACATGTGTCACGGACCGTTTTTTGCTGGTTATTCGCCCTTCCGGCCACAAGAGATAAGAGACCGACATGCCCGGCTTCGCCTTTCTCCGCAACAGTTTCCGCCGCCTCGCCTTGGCCTCCCTGTGCTCCGTCGCCCTGGCCTCGGCGCCCGCGTTCGCGGATACCCCGGACGAAACCAAAGACCCGCTCGAATCGTTCAACCGGGCGATGTTCTCCTTCAACATGGGCCTCGACAACGTCTTCCTGGCGCCGGTGGCCCGCGGCTACCGCGACTACACGCCGGACCCGCTGCAGAAGGGCATCCACAACTTCCTGGTCAACCTGCGCGCCCCGATCGACTTCCTCAACACGCTGCTGCAGGGCGACTTCGACCGCTCGCTGATCGTCGTCAAGCGCTTCGTGGTGAACTCCACCGCCGGCATCGGCGGCCTGATGGACGTCGCGGCGGAGACCGGCGACACCCGCCAGAAGGAAGACTTCGGCCAGACGCTGGCGGTGTGGGGCGCGGGCGGCAACCCCTATGTGGTGTGGCCGCTGCTCGGCCCGTCGAACCCGCGCGACAGCGTCGGCGGCATCGTCGATGTCGCCTCCGACCCGCTGTTCTGGCTGGGCATGGGGTCCGACTGGGACCTCGCGGAGCCGTTGATGTGGACCCGCTTCGGCATGACCGTGATCGACAACCGCGTGCCGCTGCTCGACCCGCTGGAAGAACTGGAACGCACCTCGGTGGACTTCTACGTCGCGGTGCGCGACTTCGTGCGGCAGCAGCGCATGCTCGACATCATGAACCGCTCCTCCGCCGACCGTCCCGGCGAGGGCGAAGGCTACCGCTTCAGCTTCACGCCGCAGTCGTGACCGCTTTTCCGCCAGACGTGAGGACTCGTCGATGACCCATCTCCGCCGCCGTGCCGCCCTTGCGGTCCAGGGGCTGGCCTGCGCTTTTCTGCTGCTGTTTTCCGCCCCGGCGCAGGCGCTCTCCACCGACGACGCCACCCGCTTCGTCACCAAACTGGTGGACACCGCGGTCAACGACGTGATCGGCGCGCCCCTTCCGCAGGCGCAGAAGGAAGAACGCTTCCGCAAGCTCTTCGTCGAGGCCGCCGACATCCCCGGCATCGCCGCCTTCGTCATCGGCCGCGAATGGCGCTCCGCCACGCCGGAACAGAAGACCCGGTTCATCGACCTGTTCGAGGACGTCTCCATCCTCACCTGGATCTCCCACCTCGAGGAATACAAGAACGTCAAGATCGAGGTCACCGGCGCCTATGCCGACAAGTCCGACGTGTTCGTCGAAAGCCAGGTGGCCGCCACCGACGGCAAGCCGATCCCGATCGTCTGGCGGGTGCAGGAACGCCCGGGCAGCCGGATCAAGCTGATCGACGTGGTGATCGAAGCCAACTCCATGCTGATCAACACCCGCAAGCAGTACGCCTCGGTGATGAAACGCGACGGCGGCCTCGCCGGTCTCATGGCCTCGCTGGAAAAAATGCGCGCCGACCTGCGCTCCGGCAAAACCCCGGAACCGCTGCCGAAGCAGTAGAACCAGGCCAGGGCTGCAGTTCGGAAAATGCGTTAAGCATTTTCCTCATCCTCGGCTTCGCCTCGGACCGTTGCCTACGGCAACGTCCCTGCGAACGCCTTCGGCGTTCTCCGTGCCCTGGACCCGCGAGGGGACTCGACCCCATGACTCGTTTTCGCCGCGAAGCGGCAATCAACCCCTGCCGCATCGGGCAGAGGCTTTATAGCGCTGCGCGCAAAAACCAAAAGTTATGGGAGGCCCGGAGGGACCGAGTCCCTCCGGAAAGTTTTACCCCCGCGTCAGGGGCTTGAACTTCAGGCGGTGCGGCTGGTCGGCATCCGCGCCGAGACGGCGGTGCTTGTCGGCCTCGTAGTCCTGGAAGTTGCCCTCGAACCATTCCACATGGCTGTCGCCCTCGAAGGCGAGGATATGGGTGGCCAGCCGGTCGAGGAACCAGCGGTCGTGGGAGATCACCACCGCACAGCCGGGGAAATCCACCAGCGAGTCTTCCAGCGCGCGCAGGGTTTCCACGTCGAGGTCGTTGGTCGGTTCGTCGAGGAGCAGCACGTTGACGCCGGATTTCAGCATCTTGGCGAGGTGGACGCGGTTGCGTTCGCCGCCGGAGAGCTGGCCGACCTTCTTCTGCTGGTCGGCGCCCTTGAAGTTGAACTGCCCGACATAGGCGCGGGACGGCATCTTGCGGGAGCCGAGGTTGACCTCCGCCTCGCCGTCGGAGATTTCCTCCCACACCGTCTTGCCGGCATGCAGCGAGTCGCGCGACTGATCGACGTAGCCGAGCTTCACCGTGTCGCCGACGCGGAAGGTTCCGGCGTCGGGCTTCTCCTGGCCGGTGATCAGGCGGAACATCGTGGACTTGCCCGCGCCGTTGGCGCCGATCACCCCGACGATGCCGCCGGGCGGCAGCTTGAAGGAGAGGTTGTCGAAGAGCAGGCGGTCGGCATAGCCCTTGGCGAGGTTTTCCGCCTCGATCACCAGGCCGCCCAGGCGCGGGCCGGGCGGGATGACGATCTGCGCCTCGTCGAGGCCGCGCTTCTGCGCGCGTTCGACCAGATCGTCGAAGGCGGAGATACGGGCCTTGGACTTGGCCTGGCGCGCCTTCGGCGACTGGCGGATCCACTCCAACTCCTGGCGGATGGTGCGCTGGCGGGCGCTCTCCTCGCGGGATTCCTGTTCCAGGCGCTTCTGCTTCTGCTCCAGCCACGAGGTGTAGTTGCCCTCGTAGGGAATGCCCTGGCCGCGGTCGAGTTCGAGAATCCAGCCGGTGACGTTGTCGAGGAAGTAGCGGTCGTGGGTGACCACCACCACGGTGCCCGCGTATTCGCGCAGGTGCTGTTCCAGCCACTGCACCGATTCCGCGTCCAGGTGGTTGGTCGGTTCGTCGAGGAGCAGGAGGTCGGGCTTGGCGAGCAAAAGGCGGCACAGCGCGACGCGACGGCGCTCGCCGCCGGAGAGCACGGAAACGTCGGCGTCGCCCGGCGGGCAGCGCAGCGCATCCATGGCGATCTCCACGGTGCGCTGGAGGTCCCAGGCGTTGGCGGCGTCGATCTTCTCCTGCAACTCCGCCTGCTCGGCGATGAGATCGTTCATCTCGTCGTCGGTCATCTCCTCGGCGAAGCGGGCGGAGACCGCCTCGAAGCGGTCCAAGAGGCCCTTCACCTCGGCGACGCCGTCCATGACGTTGCCGAGCACGTCCTTCTCCGGGTCGAGATGCGGCTCCTGTTCCAGATAGCCGACCTTGGCGCCCTCGGCGGACCAGGCCTCGCCGCCGAACTCGGTGTCGAGACCGGCCATGATCTTCAAGAGGGTGGATTTGCCCGCGCCGTTGGCGCCCAGCACGCCGATCTTCGCGCCGGGGAAGAACGACAGGGACAACCCCTTCAGAATCTCCTTCCCGCCGGGATAGATCTTGGTCAGGTGCTTCATCACGTAGATGTACTGGTAGGCGGCCATCGGGCTCTCCGCTTGGTGGACTTCGCGGCGAGACTCTACGGACTCGCGCGGTGAAAGCAACAGGGAATCTGGCGGGGCGGCAGACCGGGGACCGAAGCCCCGAATCGATCAGCCGGCATCCGGAACGCCGGCGAACGCCAGCAGCGGCGCGTAATCGCCGAGATCCGCCGCACGCAAAGCGGTTATGTACTGCGTGCGGCGCCCGGTCATGGCTTGCAGGCCTTGCCCTCCCGCCCAATCGATCCCCGGCAGGCCGAAGCATTCCGTCAACAAAACGTCGGCGATGATGCGGGCATGCCGCCCGTTGCCGTTGGGGAACGGATGAATCGAGACCAGCCGATGATGGAACCGGACGGCGATCTCCATCGGGGAAAAGGTTCCGTTTTCGACCCAATAGAGAACATCGCCCAGAAGCATCCGCAACTGTTCCTCGATCTGCTCGTGCGCAACGCCGGTGTTCTTGTCGGAACGGCGGAAGGATCCCGCCCAGCGCCAGACCTGGCCGAACATTCGCCGGTGCAACGCCGCGACGAAATCCCGGGTCAGCACGCCTCCCTTCCGCCGCCGCGGCAGCCAAGCCAGCGCCTCTTGAATGTTCGCCTGCTCCAGGCGGTCCAGTTGGCCCCGCGTCGTCACATGCCGATGCCTCAGTCCCGCCAATTCGTCGGGATCGAGGGGCGTCGCGCCGTCCGGCTCATCCATGCGGATCATCCTTCCAAAAATCGGACGGCATGGCGATCGCCAGTTCCCGGGCCAGACGTTCCTCTTCATCGGAGGACTGGCGCGATGACAGGCCCTGGCTTTCCAGCGCCATATGCAACCCGGCGTTCTTCACCAGGGATCGCGCTTTGCGGCGCGCCTGGACAAGAATGATCTGATCGATCGGCTGACGCGGCACCAGCGCATAAACCAGCCGACAGTCCAGGGCATCCGCCATTTCCCACATGGTGCGCAGGGTGACGCGCCCCGAAACCTCCGCCGCTTCGGCCTGCGCAACACGGGCACGCGTCACGCCGAGGCGTGCGGCCATTTGCGCGCCGGACATGCCGAGCGCCTTGCGCACGGTACGCAGCCACCCCTCCGGCGGAGTCTCGACACCGGACGCCCGCTCCGCGGCCGCCTCGACGAGCATCCGGTATTGCCTCTGCACAAGCTGTCTCAGGCCCATATGTCAATCTCTAAGTTGACTTAGTCATATAATTAGTATGTAAATAACTATATAAAATACTCATTTACGTCAATCTATATATTGACATCATGACTCAATCCCATGGCTGTACCGCTCTCCCGAACCTCAGAGGGGCCTTGCCGAAAGCCGCGCGCTCGCCTACCCTCTTTGGTTCCCCCACCCTCGCGCGGAGAAGCGCTCCATGGACCAGTCGTCGCGGTATGCGGCCCTCGACCTCCCCGAAGCCCGGCTGATCGCCGAGGGGCGGCACGTTCTGGCCGCCTATGCGATGCGGCCGAAGAGCGGGGACTACCTGGCGGCGGCGGCGCACTTCGCGGCGGAGTCTTCCACCGGCACCAACGTGGAGGTCGGCACCACCGACGACTTCACCCGCGGCGTCGATGCCCTGGTCTATGCGGCGGATGAAGACGCGGGGGTGATGAAGCTCGCCTTCCCCCTCGCCCTCTTCGACCGCAACATCACCGACGGCAAGGCGATCCTCTCCTCGCTGCTCACCCTGCTGGTCGGCAACAACCAGGGCATGGGCGACATCGCCTACGCCAAGCTGCTGGATTTCTATGCGCCGCCCGGCTACCTCGGCCTGTTCGACGGCCCGGCGGCGAACATCGACGACATGCGCCGCGTGCTGCGCCGCCCGGCGGGCGACGCCGAGCCGGTGGTCGGCACCATCGTCAAGCCGAAGCTGGGCCTGAGGCCGCAGCTCTTCGCCGATGCGTGCCACGCCTTCTGGCTTTCCGGCGACTTCGTGAAGAACGACGAACCGCAGGGCAACCAGCCCTTCGCGCCGATGCTGGAGACGATGCGCGCGGTGGCCGACGCCATGGCCCGCGCCCAGGACGAGACCGGCGAGGCGAAACTGTTTTCCGCCAACGTCACCGCCGACGACCCGGCGGAGATCGTCGCGCGCGGCGAGGCGGTCTTGAAGATCTTCGGCGAGAACGCCTCCCACATCGCCTTCCTGGTGGACGGATTCCTCGCCGGGCCCACCGCGGTGACCTGCGTGCGCCGCACTTTTCCCGGCCAGTTTTTGCACTATCACCGCGCCGGGCACGGGGCGATCACCTCGCCGCAGTCGCAGCGCGGCTACACCGCGCTGGTGCTGGCCAAGCTCGCGCGCATGGCCGGGGCCTCGGGGATTCACGTCGGCACCTTCGGCGTCGGCAAGATGGAAGGCGGCCCCACGGACCGCGCCGCCGCGATGATGCTGGACCAGCCGGTGGCCGAGGGGCCGTTCTTCCGGCAGGAGTGGGGCGGCATGAAAGCGACCACCCCGATCATCTCCGGCGGCATGAACGCCTTGCGCTTGCCGGTTTTTTTCGCCAGTTTGGGACATGCCAACGTGATTCAGACCTGCGGCGGCGGGGTGTTCGGGCACCTCGACGGACCTGCCGCCGGGGCCCGGTCGCTGCGGCAGGCGGTGGGGGCCTGGCGTGAGGGGGTCGATCCGGTACGCTATGCGCTCAGCCACCGCGAGCTTGCCCGCGCTTTCGCCTCGTTTCCCGGAGACGCGGACGCCCTTTATCCCGGCTGGAGGGAGGTCCTCGCCGGGTAGGCAGCAGGAAGGCAGAAGATCATGTCGCGCAGATTTCCGATCATCGCCGTCACCGGGTCCTCGGGCGCGGGGACCAGCACGGTGCGCGAGGCCTTCGAGCACATGTTCCGCCGCGAGAGCATCACCGCGACGATCGTCGAGGGCGACGGCTTCCACCGCTACACCCGCGCCGAGATGCGCCTGCGCATCCGCGAGGCGGACGCCGCAGGCAAGCGCATCAGCCACTTCGGCCCGCACGGCAACCTCTGGCCGGAACTCGAGGCCCTGTTCTCCGACTATGCGAAAGAAGGCAAGGGGCGCTACCGCCGCTATCTCCACAACGAGCGCGAGGCGCGGCCCTTCGCCGACGCCGGGCTGAAGGCGGGAGACTTCTCCCCCTGGGTCGATGTCGCGCCCGATACCGAGGTGCTGCTCTACGAGGGCCTGCACGGCTGCCTGCGCACCGACGGCCTCGACTTCACCCAGTACGTGGACCTCAAGGTCGGCGTCGCGCCGGTGATCAACCTCGAATGGATTCAGAAGATCCACCGCGACACCTGCATCCGCGGCTATTCCGAGGAGGCGGTGGTGGACACCATCCTGCGCCGCATGGACGACTACGTGCGCTACGTCGTCCCGCAGTTCGAACTCACCGACATCAACTTCCAGCGGGTGCCGGTCGTCGATACCTCGAACCCGCTGATCGCCCGCGACATCCCGGATACCGACGAAACCCTGACGGTGATCCGCTTCCGCCAGCCGGACCTCATCCGCGTCGATTTCCCCTATCTGCTGCAAATGCTGCAAGGCTCGTGGATGACGCGGCGCAACACCATCGTGGTGCCCGGCGGCAAGACCCGGCTGGCCATGGAGCTGATCATCACGCCGATCCTGCGGCGCGTCATGGCCGACCGCTACTGCCTGATCCACTGAGGGAGGAACCGCCATGCCCGCCTGGACCGGAGGCTGCCTGTGCGGCGCGGTGCGCTTCCGCATCGATGCCGACCCGCTCTCCGGCGTCGCCTGCCACTGCCGCGACTGCCGGCACGTGAGCGGCGGCGCGGAGGCCGACTTCGTGGTGGTTCCCGCCGCCGCCTTCACCAAACTCTCCGGCGCCGAGACCGTCTACCGCTCCACCGCCGATTCCGGCGCGGCGATCTGGCGCGCCTTCTGCCCGGTGTGCGGCGCACCGCTGTTCTCCGGCAGCGAGAGCAGCCCGGACCTGCTGTTCGTGATGGCGGGCAGCTTCGACGACCCCGCGGCGTTCCAACGCCGGCTCCACATCTGGATGCGCTCCGCGCCGCCCTGGCATCTGGTGGAGCCGGACGTCCCCGCCTTCCCCGGCGAACACGGTTCCGTCTAGGCCCCGCGAAAGAAACAACTTCGCGAGGGGACTCGGTCCCCTCGCGCACCCCATAACTTTGGGTTTTTGCGCGTAGCGCGAGAGAACCATCACGCTGCGTGACGGTTGATAGCCGCTGCGCGGCGAAAAAAGTTATGGGGGGTGCGGGGGGCCCAAGGTCCCCCGCGAAGTTTTAGCTTTTCACCCCCGCCCCGGGGAGCCAGTCGGCCCAGCCGCGCACCACGTCGGCAAGCGCCAGGGCGGCGCGGGAGAGCGGGTAGTCGCGCGCCCAGGCGAGCACCGCCTGGCGGCGCATCTCCGCATCGGAGAAGCGCAGCACCTTGAGCGCGCCCGCCGCCTCGCCGAGGTGGCAGGCGGGGCGCGGGAACACCGAGCAGCCCATGCCGCGCGCCACCAGGTCGAGTTGCAGGTTCATCGAGGCGAGCTCCACCGGCACGCGGACGGAGAGCCCCTGCGCCACCGCCGCGTTCTCCACCGCGGCGCGCAGACCGTGCCCGGCGGAGGGCAGCACCAGGGGCTGCTCCAGCGCCTCGGCGAGAGTGATTTCGGTACGGCCGCTCCACGGCGGGCGGTTGGGCGCGACGAAGGAGAGGGTCTCGGACCACAGGGGTTCGGTGCGCAGGCTCGGCCCGGTCATGTCGGGGAAGATCACCCCGAGGTCGAGGCGGCCGCGCAGCAGCGCATCGCGCGCGGTGACGCTCAACACGGTGATCGCCTCCACCTTCACCGCCGGGTGCGCCGCGAGGAAGCGTTCGAGGATCGCGCCGCCGTAGGCCGCGCCGATGCTCGGCGCGAACGCCAGGCGCACGGTGCCCGCAACCTCGGCGGCGCGCGCCAGCATGTCGGCGCGCAGCGCCTCGAAATCGGCGAGCAGGCGGCGCGCCCGGGACTCCAGTTCCAGCCCCGCCGGGGTGGGCCGCACGCCGCGCCCGGTGCGCAACAGCAGCGCGGAGCCCACTTCCTCTTCCAGCAGGCGGATCTGCCGCGTCAGGGCGGGTTGGGAGAGATGCACCCGCGCCGCGGCGCGGCTGAGGCTGCCGGTTTCCACGACGTGCACGAAGCTGCGCAACTGGCGGAGGTCCATGGGCGGCTCCGATATCAGTTTTCCTGATATCTGATAGAACGAATTATGCATCGATGGATAGCGGAAAACGCGCTACATCGGAACGGTCGTTGTTGGGAGTATACGATCCGTGTCGTTTTTCCTGTCGCCTTCCGCCGATGACGACGATGCCTCCGGCGCCACGGCTGCGGTTCTCGCCGCCACCCTGGCCTTCTCCTTCAAGGGCATCGTCGCCAAGCTCGCCTACGCCACCGGCATGGGGGTTTCCGCCTTCCTGGTGATCCGCTTCGCCGTGGCGGTGCCGCTGTTCTGGCTGGGGGCGCACTGGCTGGTGAAGGGCGGCCTCGGCCTCACCCGCGCCCAGTGGCTGAAGAGCTGCATGACCGGACTCGCCTTCTTCATGGCCGCCTACACCGACCTCACCGCGATCTCGCTGATCCCGGCGGGCACCTCGCGCCTGGTGCTGTTCACCTTCCCGGTGGTGGTGATCCTGCTCAACGCGGCGCTGGAACGCCGGCCGCCGGGCCTGCGCGACATCCTCACCTTCGCCGTCACCTATGCCGGGGTGGCGATGGTGGCGCTGCCCAAGGGGTTCGCCGCGCTCACGCCGACGCAGGTGCACGGGATGTGCTGGGCGTTCGCCTCCGCCGTCACCTATGCGATCTACCTCACCGCCAGCCAGCGGATCATGAAGGAGATCGGCTCGGCGCGCTTCACCGCCTCCTCCAACACCATCACGCTTGCCGCCATGGTCACCCTGATCGGCGTCACGCCGGGCTTTTCCGCCCTCACCTATCCGGCGGAGGGCGTGGTCTGGGGCGTGGTCAACGCCATCGCCTGCACGGTGATTCCGTTCTTCCTGCTGTTCGAGGGCATCCGCCGCGTCGGCGCGGTGCGCGCCTCGCTGCTCACCCTGTCCGGCCCGGTGGTCACCGCCATCGCCGCCTGGGCGATTCTCGGCGAGACCCTCTCGCCGATCCAGGCCGCAGGCTTCGCCGTGACCATCGGCGGCGTCGCCTCGCTGTCGCTGCCCAAGGAGCTCTTCGCCCGCCTGCCCTTCCGGCGGCGCTGCCGCGCCTCCTGATCCGCCGAATCCCCTGGTGAAAAACCGGGCCTTTCCCCTATATGGAAGGCACCGGTTTTTCCCGCCGCACCCGCGACGCGTGCCCTTTCCCGACCCTCGCCCAGAAGGACCGCCGCCATGTCCCGCCGCATTTTCTCCCTCGACCCCGACGCCGCCGGGGGCCTGTTGCTGCTGCTTGCCGCCGCGCTTGCGATTTTCCTCGACAATTCGGCCTTCGCGCCGCTCTACGATGCGCTGCTCGCCACGCCGTTCTCGGTGCGCCTGGGCGAGGCCGGGCTGGACAAGCCGCTGCTGCTGTGGATCAACGACGGCCTGATGGCGCTGTTCTTCGTGCTCGTCGGGCTGGAGATCAAGCGGGAGATCCTGGTCGGCCGCCTCTCCTCGCCGCGGCGCGCGGCGCTGCCCGTCATCGCCGCGGTGGGCGGCATGGGCGCGCCCGCCCTGGTGTTCGTCCTGTTCAACCTGGGCTCGCCGGAAAACCTCGGGGGCTGGGCGATCCCCACCGCCACCGACATCGCCTTCGCCATCGGCGTGCTCGCCCTCCTCGGGCCGCGGGTGCCGCCGGGGCTGAAGATCTTCCTGATGGCGCTCGCGGTGATCGACGACTTGGGCGCGATCGTCATCATCGCGCTGTTCTACACCGCCGGTCTCTCCACCGTGGCGCTTTCCGTCGCCGCGGCGTGCATCGTCCTGCTCGCCGCCTTGAACCGCCTGCACGTCACCCGCCTCACCCCCTATGCCCTGGTCGGCGCGGTGCTGTGGGTGGCGGTGCTGAAGTCCGGCGTGCACGCCACGCTTGCGGGCGTCGTCGTCGCGCTGGCGATTCCGGCGCGCGGCCACGCGCCGGAGGACCCCTCCCCCCTCGAACGCCTGGAGCACCGGCTGCACGGCTGGGTCAACTTCTTCATCATGCCGGTGTTCGCCTTCGCCAACGCCGGAGTGCCGCTTGCCGGCGTCGGCCTGGCCGATCTCCTCTCGCCGCTCACCCTCGGCATCGGCCTCGGCCTCTTCCTCGGCAAGCAGGCGGGGGTGATGGGCGCATCGTGGCTGGCGGTGCGCACCGGCCTCGCCGGACTGCCGGAGGGGGTGACCTGGCGCGCCATGTACGGCGTCTCGCTGATCACCGGCATCGGCTTCACCATGAGCCTGTTCATCGGCATGCTCGCCTTCGCCGACCCGGCGCACGCCGGTGCGGTGCGCATGGGGGTGCTCGGCGGCAGCTTCGCCTCCGCAGCGCTCGGTTTCGCGTGGCTGCGCCTGCTGCCGGTCCGCCGGACGGGGGCCGCCCCCGCAGAATGACCCGGAGCGCCCTCATCGTCGGCGGCGGCCCCGCCGGATTGATGGCCGCCGAAACCCTCGCCGCGGCGGGCGCGGCGGTGGAGGTGTGCGAGGCGATGCCGACGCCGGGGCGCAAGTTCCTGCGCGCCGGGATCGGCGGCCTCAACCTCACCCGCGACGAGGACCTGGACAGCTTCCTCGGCCATTACGGCGCGGCGCGGGCGTGGATCGCCCCCTACCTTGCCGCCTTCGGACCGGGCGAGGCGCGCGCCTGGGCCGACGGCCTGGGGGCGGACACCTTCACCGGCAGTTCGCGCCGCGTCTTCCCCCGCGCGATGAAGGCCGCGCCCTTGCTGCGCGCCTGGCTCGCGCGGCTTTCCGGGCTGGGCGTGGCGTTCTCGCCGCGCTGCCGCTGGACCGGATGGGACGAAACCGGCGCGCCCGCCTTCGCCACGCCGCAAGGCCCGGCGCGCAAGGCGGCGGACGCGGTGGTGCTGGCGCTCGGCGGCGCAAGCTGGCCGCGCCTCGGCGGCGACGGCTCCTGGACCGGCCTGCTCGCCGCGCGCGGCGTCGCGTTCTCGCCGTGGCGGCCCGCCAACTGCGGCTTCGACGTCGCCTGGAGCGATCCCTTCCGCGACAAGTTCGCCGGAACGCCGCTGCCGACCGCGACCTTCTCCTGCTGCGGCCGGGCGGTGCGCGGCGCCGCGGTGATCACCGCCACCGGCATCGAGGGCGGCGCGGTCTATGCCCTCTCCGCGCCGCTGCGCGACGCCATCGCAAACGGCGGCACGGCGGAACTCACCCTCGACCTCGCCCCCGACCGCGCCGAGGCGGCGCTCGCCCGCGCGCTCGCCGCGCCGCGCGGCGCGAAGTCGCTGTCCACCCACCTCGCGCGCTGCGGCCTTGGCGGCGTGCGCGGCGCGCTCTTGCGCGAAATCCGCCGCGACGCCGCGGCGCTCTCCCCCGCCGCGCTGGCGCGCCTCGCCAAGGCGCTGCCTCTGACCTGCCTGCGGCCCCGCCCGCTGGCGGAGGCGATCAGTTCCGCGGGCGGCGTGGCGCTGACCGAGGTGGACGGCGGCCTGATGCTCACCGCGCTCCCCGGCGTTTTCTGCGCCGGCGAGATGCTGGACTGGGAGGCTCCCACCGGCGGCTACCTGCTCACCGCCTGCCTTTCCCTCGGCCGTGCCGCCGGGGCCGCCGCCGCTGCGCGCCTGGGTTGAGACGCCGCGCCGGGGCGGCATGGACGGATGCCTGCGAATCGATTATTCTCGGTGGATAAAATGGCTCCACCCAAATCGGGGCTGAAAGGGGGGTTTCATGCACGAGAGCCGCGTTCCGACAGTGATTCCGACCACACCTTTCCCGGATCAGAAGCCGGGCACCTCCGGCCTGCGAAAACCGGTCTCGGTGTTCCAGCAGCCGCGCTACCTGGAAAACTTCATCCAGGCGGTCTTCGACTCCCTGCCCGACCACGAGGGCAAGACCCTGGTGATCGGCGGCGACGGCCGCTTCTTCAACGCCGAGGCGGTGCAGATCATCCTGCGCATGGCCTGCGCCAACGGCATCGCCCGCATGCTGGTGGGCAAGGGCGGCCTCTTGTCCACGCCCGCGGTCTCCTGCCTGATCCGCAAGCATAAGGCCTATGGCGGCTTCGTGCTGTCGGCCAGCCACAACCCCGGCGGCGCGCACGGCGACTTCGGCATCAAGTACAACATCGGCAACGGCGGCCCGGCGCCGGAATCCCTCACCGAGACGATCTTCGCGGCGAGTCGCACGGTCAGCCGCTTCCGCATCGTCGCGGCGCCGCACTGCGACCTCGGGCGCATCGGCTCCTGCCGCTTGAACGCCACCGCGGTGGAGGTGGTGGACCCGGTGGCCGACTACGCCGCCCTGATGGAAAGCCTGTTCGATTTCGACGCGATTTCCGGCCTCCTGAAATCCCCGGACTTCCGCATGCGCTTCGACGCGATGAACGCGGTGACCGGCCCCTACGCCAAGGCGATTCTCGAAGACCGCCTGGGCGCGCCCGCGGGCACCGTGGTCAACGGCGTGCCGCTGCCCGACTTCGGCGGCCTCCACCCCGACCCCAACCCGGTCTACGCCGCCGACCTCTGCGCCGCGATGAAGGGGCCGGACGCGCTTGCCTTCGGCGCGGCCTCCGACGGCGACGGCGACCGCAACATGATTCTCGGCGCCAACGCCTACGTCACCCCGAGCGACAGCCTGGCGATCATCGCCGCGCAGGCGCACCTGGTGCCGGGCTATGCCGGGCGGGTTGCGGGCATCGCGCGCTCGATGCCGACCAGCCGCGCCGCCGACCGCGTCGCCGCCGCCCTCGGCGTACCCTGCTACGAGGCCCCCACCGGCTGGAAGTTCTTCGGCAGCCTGCTGGATGCGGGCAAGGCCACCTTCTGCGGCGAGGAGAGCTTCGGCACCGGCTCGGACCATGTGCGCGAGAAGGACGGCCTGTGGGCGGTGCTCTACTGGCTCAACATCCTCGCCAAGACCCGCCGCCCGGTGGCGGACATCCTCGCCGAGCATTGGGCGAAATACGGCCGCGACTACTATTCCCGCCACGATTACGAGGGCCTGGACGCCGACGCGGCGGCCAAGCTGATCAAGGGCCTGCGGGCCGCTTCGCTCAAGGGCAAGAGCTTCGGCGGGCGCACCGTCACCCTGCACGACGACTTCTCCTACACCGACCCGGTGAACGGCGAGGAGACCTCGGGCCAGGGCATCCGCGTCGTCTTCGACGACGGCGCGCGCATCGTCTACCGCCTGTCGGGCACCGGCACCAGCGGCGCGACCCTGCGAGTCTACCTGGAACGGTTCGAATCCGCTCCCACGGCCCAGGGGCAGGACACCCAGGCGGCGCTCGCCGAACTGATCGGCCTGTCGCGGGAAATCGCCGGGCTTGCGGCGCGGACCGGACGCGAGACGCCGGACGTCATCACCTGACCCGCGGCGATAAACCGCTGCGGGCAGGAACGACTGGATTTTTTTCCGCGCACGACGGATGATTGCGGAGCGGGCGGGGGTCTTCACGGCCCCCGCCCGCGGCGGCGCCTTCCGGGACGACGGGGGTTTGTGTGGGGGTATCTCCCGGGCGCACCAGAGTGTTTTGGTTTATCCATTCCAGACAAGGACCAGCCCGCCATGACCGAACATACCGAACTCAAGATCCGCAACCGGGCCTACGCCTTGTGGCAGGAGCACGGCTGCGAGCCCGGCAAGGATATGGACTTCTGGTTGCAGGCCGAGCGCGAGATTCTGGACTTTGCGCCATCGGCTGCGCCGGAACCCGCCGCAAAACCGAAGGCTCCGGCCAAGGCCGCGGCAAAACCGAAGGCTCCTGCCAAGGCTGCCGCGAAGCCGAAGGCTCCGGCCAAGGCCAAGACCCCGGCGAAGTAGACCCACCCGCACGGTGCCTCCGCCCCGGCGCGCGCGGAGGCCCGCACCCGGCGCGCGCGCGGCCCCTGCCAGCATGAAGGATGGACATGGGAAATCCCCGCATCCCCGGCGAATCCGCCGGATTCGCCCGGATATTTCACGCCACCCACAACGATCCTTTCGGATTTCTGGGGCCGCATGCCGTTGACGGCGGCGTGATCGTCCGCGCCTTTCTGCCCGATGCGGAACGCGCTTTCGTCGTCGCGCCCGACGGCGCGCCGCTCGCCGCCATGGAGAGCTGCGGCAAGGGCGGTTTCACCGCGCTGCTGCCCGCCCCCGCGGGCACGGAGACCCCCTACCGCCTGCGCCTGTCCGCGGGCGAGGACACCTGGGAGATCGACGACCCCTACCGCTTCCCCGCCGTCCTCGGCGACCTCGACCGCCACCTCATGGCCGAGGGCCGCCATCGCCGCCTGTTCGACAAGCTGGGCGCGCACCCGGCGGTGGTGGAGGGGATTGCGGGCGTCACCTTCGCGGTATGGGCGCCGAACGCGCGGCGCGTCAGCGTCGTCGGCGACTTCAACGCCTGGGACGGCCGCCGCCACCCGATGCGCCTGCACCCCGGCTGCGGCGTGTGGGAGATATTCCTCCCCGGCGTGACCGAAGGCGCGGTCTACAAGTTCGAACTGCTCGGCCCCAACGGCAAGCTCCTGCCGCTCAAGGCCGACCCCCTCGCCTTCGCCTGCGAAACCCCGCCCCACACCGCCAGCCGGGTGATCCGCCGCGGCGTCTACGCCTGGGGCGACGCCGCGTGGATGGCCCGCCGCAAGGACGCCAACGCCTTCGATGCGCCGATGGCGATCTACGAGGCGCACCTCGGTTCCTGGCAGCGCTGCCCGGAGGAGGGCAACCGCTACCTCACCTACCGCGAAATGGCGGAGCGCCTGGTCCCCTACGTGCGCGACCTCGGCTTCACCCACATCGAGCTTCTGCCGGTCAACGAATACCCCTTCGACGGTTCCTGGGGGTATCAGCCGATCGGCCTGTTCGCGCCGACCAGCCGCTTCGGCGGGCCGGACGACTTCCGCGCCTTCGTCGATGCCTGCCATGCCGCGGGCATCGGGGTGATCCTCGACTGGGTGCCCGGCCACTTCCCCGACGATGCGCACGGGCTGGCGATGTTCGACGGCACCCACCTCTACGAGCACGCCGACCCGCGCCAGGGCCGCCACATGGACTGGGGCACCCTGATCTACAACTTCGGCCGCGCCGAGGTTTGCAACTTCCTCATCGCCAACGCGCTGTTCTGGCTGGAGGACTTCCACATCGACGGCCTCCGGGTGGATGCGGTGGCCTCGATGCTCTACCTCAACTACAGCCGCAAGGACGGCCAGTGGATTCCCAACGCCTTCGGCGGCCACGAAAACCTCGAGGCGATCGCCTTCCTCAAGCGCTTGAACGAGGTGGTCTACGAGGAGCACCCCGGCGCCTTCACCGTCGCCGAGGAATCCACCGCCTGGCCGATGGTCTCGCGGCCCACCTACCTCGGCGGCCTGGGCTTCGGCTTCAAGTGGAACATGGGCTGGATGCACGACACCCTGCGCTACATCAGCAAGGACCCGGTGCACCGCGCCTACCACCACAACGACCTCACCTTCGGCCTGCTCTACGCCTATCACGAGAACTTCGTGCTGCCGCTGTCCCACGACGAGGTGGTGCACGGCAAGGGCTCGCTGATCGGCCGCATGCCCGGCGACCACTGGCAGAAGTTCGCCAACCTGCGCGCCTACTTCGCCTTCATGTGGACCCACCCGGGCAAGAAGCTCCTGTTCATGGGCGGCGAATTCGCCCAGTTGTCGGAGTGGGACCACGACAAGAGCCTGGACTGGCACCTCGACACGGACCCGCTGCACGCCGGCGTGCGCGCCGTGGTGCGCGACTTGAACGCGCTCTACCGCCGCACCCCCGCCCTCTTCACCGCCGACTTCGAGCCCGCGGGCTTCGCCTGGATCGACAGCTGCAACCCGGAGCAGAGCGTGCTCGCCTATCTGCGCCGCGACCCGAAGAGCGGCGCGGTGGCGGTGGTGGTGATCAACTTCACCCCGGTGGTGCGCGAAACCTACCGCGTCGGCGTGCCCGCTCCCGGCTTCTATGTCGAGGCGATCAACACCGATTCCGCCCTCTACGGCGGCGGCAACGTCGGCAACGGCGGCGGCGTCGCGGCGGCGGCGACGCCCGCCCACGGCCAGCCCTGCTCCGTCGTCGTCACCCTGCCGCCCTTGGCCGCGCTTATCCTCACGCCCGGCAGCGCAGACGGGAGCTGAGCATGGCAACCGTCGTCTGGCCCGGCAGGCCCTCTCCCCTGGGCGCCACATGGGACGGCAAGGGCACCAACTTCGCCCTCTTCTCGGTCAATGCCGAGGCGGTGGAGCTGTGCCTGTTCGACGCCGCGGGCAAGAAGGAGCTGGAGCGCATCACCCTGCCGGAATACACCGATCAGGTGTGGCACGGCTTCCTCCCCGAGGTGAAGCCGGGCCAGCTCTACGGCTACCGCGTCCACGGCCCCTACGAGCCCTCCGCCGGGCACCGTTTCAACCCCAACAAGCTGCTGGTCGATCCCTACGCCAAGTCGCTGTCGGGCGAGATCATCTGGCACCGCAACAACTACGGCTACCGCCTCGACCATCCGCGCGGCGACCTCTCCTACAACCGCCAGGACAACGCGCGCACCGTGCCCAAGGGCATCGTCGTGGAGACGCCGCAGGGCCGCCACCTCACCGCATCGCCGGACGTGCCGTGGCAGGACTCCCTGTTCTACGAACTGCACGTCCGCGGCATGACGATCCGCCACCCCAACCTGCCGCTGCCGCGCCGCGGCACCTTCGCGGGCCTGGGCTCCGCCCCCATCGTCGCGCACCTGAAGTCGCTCGGCGTCAACGTGGTGGAGCTTCTGCCGATCCACCCCAGCGTCGATGAGCAGCACCTGGTGGAGCGCGGCCTGCGCAACTATTGGGGCTACAACCCGCTCAACTTCTTCGCGCCGTCGCCGCGCTACCTCTCGGGCCGCAACATCGCCGAGTTCCGCACCATGGTGAACCTGCTGCACGATGCGGGCATCCAGGTGATTCTCGACGTGGTGTTCAACCACTCGGGCGAGGGCAACCACCTCGGACCGACGCTGTCCTTCCGCGGCATCGACAACGCCAGCTACTACCGCCTCAACCGCGACGACCGGCGCTACTACACCGATTTCACCGGCTGCGGCAACACCTTCAACCTGGCGCACCCCCGCGTGCTGCAGATGGTGATGGACTCCCTGCGCTATTGGGTGGAGGTGATGCAGGTGGACGGCTTCCGTTTCGACCTCGCCACCTCGCTCGCCCGCGCGCCGGACGCCTATTCGCAGGAGAGTCCCTTCCTCGCCGCGGTGCGCCAGGACCCGGTGCTCTCCAAGATCAAGATGATCGCCGAGCCGTGGGATCTCGGCCCCAACGGCTACCAGCTCGGGCAGTTCCCGCCCGGCTGGTCGGAGTGGAACGACATCTACCGCAACAAGGTGCGGCAGTTCTGGCGCGGCGATTCCGGCCTGATGGGCGATTTCGCCTCCAGCATCACCGGCTCCTCCTCCCTGTTCGAACACCAGGGCCGCCGCCCCCGCGCCTCGGTCAACTTCGTCACCGCGCACGACGGCTTCACCCTCGCCGACCTCGTCAGCTACGAGCGCAA
Source organism: Oleispirillum naphthae (assembly GCA_027864655.1). Taxonomy (GTDB): domain Bacteria; phylum Pseudomonadota; class Alphaproteobacteria; order Rhodospirillales; family Rhodospirillaceae; genus Oleispirillum; species Oleispirillum naphthae. The sequence continues at coordinate 274,650 of JAQAZG010000002.1, read as the reverse complement.
GCACAACGAGGCCAACCAGGAAGACAACCGCGACGGCAGCGACTACAACCTCTCCTGGAACTGCGGCGTCGAGGGCCCCACCGACGACCCGGAAATCCGCGCCATGCGCATGCGCCAGAAGCGCAACGTCATCGCCACGCTGCTGCTCTCCCAGGGGATCCCGATGCTGACCGCGGGCGACGAGATCGGCCGCACCCAGAAAGGCAACAACAACGCCTATTGCCAGGACAACGAGATCAGCTGGCTCTCCTGGACCGAGATGGACGACGACGACCGCGACTTCCTCGACTTCGTGCGCACCGTCGCCAAGCTCCGGCGCGACCACCCGGTGTTCCGGCGGCCGCGCTTCTTCCACGGGCGCAAGCTCGGCAAGGGGCCGCTCAAGGACATCACCTGGCTTTCCCCGCGCGGCGGCGAACTCGCGCCCGAAGACTGGGGGCTGTCGTATGCGCGCTGCCTCGGCTTCCATTTGGGCGGCGAGAGCGGCGCCTACTTCTCCCGCCATGGCGCCAGCCTCGACGACGAGCAGTTCATCGTGCTGATGAACGCGCACTACGGCACCGTGCCGTTCCGCCTGCCCGGAACCGAACTCGGGCGCAGCTGGCGCGCGCTGATCGACACCTCCAATGCCCGCCCCTTCGCGAAGAACGCCCGGCCGCTCTTCCGCGCGGGCGAGGTCTACCCGCTACAGGGCCGGGCGCTCGCCATTCTCATCCACGCCGAACCCATAGAGAAACCCGCCGCCAGGAAGGATTGACCCCTTTGTCCCGTCCGCTTTCCCCCGTGGAGCCCGTGCAAGCCCTCGGCCAACTGGCCGAAGAGGCGGGGATTCACCGCGACTACTGGGACATCGCGGGCACCCTGCACGTCACCTCGGATGCGACCAAACGCGCCATCCTCGCCGCCATGGGGATTTCCGCCGCCACCGACGCCGAAGCGGCGCAAAGCCTCACCGCCTGGCGCGAGCGCCCGTGGCGCGACCTGCTGCCGCCGGTGGTGGTGGTGCGCCGCTTCGCACCGGACACCCCGGTTTCGGTGGAGGTGGCGGTGCCCGACGAACTCGCCTTCTCCCGCCTCGGCTGGCGGCTCGAGGTGGAAAACGGCGACGTGCACGAAGACGCGCCGCCCGCCTGCGCCCTGCCGGTGGTGGCGATGGCCGATATCGGCGGACGCACCGTGGCGCGCCGCCGCCTCGACCTGCCCACCCCCCTGCCCGAGGGCTACCACACCCTCAGCGTCCGTTTCGCCGGGCGGAATGCGCGCACCCGCGTCATCGTCGCGCCGCCCGCCGCCTATGTGCCCGGCTGGATGGCGGCGGGTGAACGGCGCTGGGGACTGGCCTGCCAGCTCTACGGCCTCAAGCGCGCCAAGGACTGGGGCGTCGGCGATTTCGCGGCGCTCGAAGAGGCGATGGCGGAGGCCGGAAAGCTCGGCGCGGCGATGCTCGGCATCAACCCGCTGCACGCCCTGTTTCCGCCCTGGCCGGATGCGTGCAGCCCGTACTCGCCGTCGAGCCGGGTGTTCCTCAACCCGCTGATGATCGCGGTGGACGAAATCGGCATCGCGAGCCCCGGCCTCGACGCCTTCACCGCCCGCGACTGTGTGAAAAAGACCCTGCGCGCGGCCAAGCGGCGCGGCCTCATCGACTATCCGGCGGTGAGCGACGCGAAGTTCAAGGCGCTTGCCGCGCTCTATGCCGACTTCCTGGAAATGCCGGCGGAAAAGACCGCGGCGTTCGAGGCGTTCTGCGTCGAGGGTGGAGATTCGCTGCGCCGCTTCGCCGAGTTCTCCGCCCTGCACGAGACCATGGGCGGCCTGCCGTGGAACACCTGGCCCGCCCCCTTCCAGGACCCGGACAGCCCCGAGGTGGCGGCCTATGCGCTGGCCAATGCCGGGCGCGTCACCTTCCACGCCTTCCTGCAATGGCTGGCGGAAGGCCAGCTCGCCGCGGCGGCGCGGCGCAATCCCGGCGTCGGTCTCTACCGCGACCTCGCCATCGGGGCGAGCGCCGACGGCGCGGACGCCTGGGCGAACCAGGGCGGCCTGGTCACCGGCGCCTCCTTCGGCGCGCCGCCGGACGCCTTCAGCGCGGTGGGCCAGGACTGGGGCCTGCCGCCGCCGCACCCGCACCGCATGCGCGACGACGCCTATGCCGGGTTCGCCGCGCTCCTGCGCGCCAACATGCGCCACGCCGCGGCCTTGCGCCTCGACCACGTGATGGGGCTGATGCGGCTGTTCTGGATTCCCAACGGCACCGGGGTGGCCGAAGGCGCCTACGTCTCCTATCCGTTCGACGATCTCCTCGCCATCGTCGCGCTGGAAAGCGTGCGCAACCGCTGCGTGGTGATCGGCGAGGACCTGGGCACGGTGCCGGACGCCTGCCGCGCCCGCATGGCGGCGGAACGCCTGCTCTCCTACCGCGTGCTCTATTTCGAGAAGTGGCCGTCCGGCCTGTTCAAGCGGCCGGAGGCCTATCCGCCGCTGGCGCTGGTCACCCCCACCACCCACGACATGCCCACCATCGCCGGGCACTGGCAGGGGCGCGACGTCGCCCTGCGCGCGGAGATCGGGCTGTTCGGCGGGCCGGAAGAGGCGGAAACCGAAAGCCGCAACCGCGCGGAAGAGCGCGCCGCGCTCGCAGGCGCGCTGGCGGACCAGGGCCTCTCCCCCGAGCCGCCGCCCGCCGCCGACCCGGCGCAGGCGACGCCGGAGGCGCTCGCCGCGCTCACCGCCTCGGTGCTGCGCTTCGCCGCGCGCCCCCCCTCGGCGCTGCTCATGGTCAACGTCGGCGACATGCTGGCCGAGGATACCCAGATCAACCTGCCGGGCACGGTGGCCGAACACCCCAACTGGAGCCGCCGGATGAAACTCGCCGCGAACAAGATCGCCGCCAACCCGGCGGTGCGCACCGCCGTGGCGGCAATCCGCCGCGAGCGTTAGGCGGTTGAAGAAAAAGAAAAAACTTTGCGGAGAGACTCGGCCCCCCCGCCCCCCCATAACTGGTTTTTCGCCGCTCAGCGGCAGACAACATCTTTGCGGCAACCGCCGCAGGCCTATCGCGCTACGCGCAAAAATTGAAGTTACGGGGTGCGCGAGGGGGCCGTGTCCCCTCGCAAAGTTTTGGGGTTTCGGCCGGGCGTCAGCCGTTGCGGAAGGCGTAGCCATAGCCGCTGAGCGCCGGTGCGCCGCCGAGGTGGGCGTAGAGGATTTTCGCGCCCTTGGGGAAGTAGCCTTTCTTCACCAGGTCGATCAGGCCCTGCATGGATTTGCCCTCGTAGACCGGGTCGGTGATCATCCCTTCGAGGCGGGCGGTGAGGCGGATCGCCTCCTTGGTTTCCTCCGACGGCACGCCGTAGTGCGGGTAGGCGTAGTCTTCGATCAGCACCACGTCGTCGAGGGTGAGTGTCTTGTCCAGTTCCACCAGCCCGGCGGTGCGGGTGGCGATTTCCAGCACCTGCTCGCGGGTCTGCCGCGGCGTCGCCGAGGCGTCGATGCCGATCACCCTGCGTTCGCGCCCATCGGCGGCGAAGCCCACCAGCATGCCTGCGTGGGTGGAGCCGGTGACCGTGCACACCACGATATAGTCGAAGGCGAAGCCCAGGTCCTTTTCCTGGGCGCGCACTTCCTCGGCGAAGCCGACGTAGCCCAAACCGCCGTACTTGTGCACCGAGGCTCCGGCGGGAATCGCATAGGGCTTGCCGCCCTTGGCCTTCACGTCTTCCAGCGCGGCTTCCCAGCTGGCGCGGATGCCGATGTCGAAGCCCCGATCGACCAGGCGCACGTCCGCGCCGAGAATGCGGCTCAGCTGGATGTTGCCGACGCGGTCGTACACCGCGTCCTCGTGCGGCACCCAGCTTTCCTGCACCAGGCGGCACTTCATGCCGATCTTGGCGGCCACCGCGGCGACCATGCGGGTATGGTTGGACTGCACGCCGCCGATCGAGACCAGGGTGTCCGCGCCCGAGGCGATGGCGTCGGGGATGATGTATTCCATCTTGCGCAGCTTGTTGCCGCCGAAGGCGAGGCCGGAGTTGCAGTCCTCGCGCTTGGCGTAGATCTCCACGCCGCCGCCGAGATGGCCTCCGAGGCGGGCGAGCTTTTCGATGTGGGTGGGACCGAAGGTGAGCGGGTAGCGCTCGAATTTTTCCAGCATGGGGGCTCCCTTCCGCTTGCCGTTGCGATGCCCGGAAGCTAGCATCTATCGCGCGGAAGGTGCTCTCGAATGCGGCCATGAACTCGGATGATATTTTATTTTATCTCACTGAAGTTGGATTAAAATCCCGATTTTTCTGCTTCTAACGGAAGATTCTCTCATGCCTCACGACCTCGACCCGATCGACCTGAAAATGCTGCGCCTGCTACAGAAGAACGGCCGCCTCTCCAACGCCGATCTGGCGCAGGCCGTGGGGGCAAGCCCCGCCACCTGCCATCGCCGCACCCAGCGCCTGTTCGCCGAGGGCTACATCCGCCAGGTGCGCGCCATGGTGACGCCGCAGAAGGTGGATCGCGGCGCGCTGGTGGTGGTCGGCGTGGTGCTCGACCGCTCGACGCCGGACAGCTTCGCGGAGTTCGAAAAAGCCGTGGCCGCCCTGCCCTTCATCCTCGACTGCCACCTGGTGGCGGGGGATTTCGACTACTTCCTGAAAATCCGCGTCGGCGACATGGCGGACTTCAACCGCATCCACGGCCAGCAGCTGATCGCCCTGCCCGGGGTGCGCCAGACCCGCACCTTCTTCGTGATGAAGGAGGTGGTGGACAACGCCGCCCTCGACTTCTGAACCGGAGCGATTCGCTCCGGCGCGGCGCCGCCGGGAAAGGGCAGCAGCCCTGCCACACCCATGAATTATTGCTGTTTTGCAATAACTTATAACTTACGTTATATTCATTCATGACCTCGCCGCACCCCCAAACCCCTGATTTTCCTGGGTTCTTTCCGCGCCGCCAAGGATCGGTTTTCTAGATCGGAAATACATAGAAAACCGGATTTCATAGATCAAACCGCCGATCCAGGATGGCGCAGATTTCAGTCCAACCCCTGGAGAAACGACATGTCCCTGATCAACACCCCCGTGAAGCCTTTCAAGGCTCAGGCCTTCAAGAACGGCAAGTTCGTCGAGGTCGATGACTCCCACCTCAAGGGCAAGTGGTCCGTGGTGTTCTTCTATCCCGCCGACTTCACCTTCGTCTGCCCGACCGAGCTCGAGGACCTGGCCGACAACTACGCCGAATTCCAGAAGCTGGGCGTGGAGATCTACAGCGTCTCCACCGACACCCACTTCTCCCACAAGGCCTGGCACGACACCTCGGATGCGGTGAAGAAGATCCGCTACACCATGGTCGGCGACCCGACCGGCGCGGTCTCCCGCAACTTCGACGTGATGATCGAGGACGCCGGGCTGGCCGACCGCGGCACCTTCGTCATCGATCCGGACGGCAAGATTCAGATCGTCGAGATCAACGCCGGCGGCATCGGCCGCGACGCCAAGGAACTGCTGCGCAAGGTCAAGGCGGCGCAGTACGTCGCCGCCCACCCGGGCGAGGTCTGCCCCGCGAAGTGGCACGAGGGCGAAAAGACCCTCGCCCCGTCGCTCGACCTCGTCGGCAAGATCTGATCTCCCCCAACGGGCGGCGACCCCGCCGCCCGGACCCCTTCCCTGAGAGAGCGCGCGATCCCATCCTCCCGGGATCGCGCCCACCCAAAAAATCCTGAAAAACAAGGAGCCCCGCCGTGTTGGATGCCAGCCTGAAGGAACAGCTCAAGGGCTACCTCGCGCACATCGCGCAGCCGGTGGAGATCGTCGCCACCCTCGACGACAGCGAAAAGTCCGCCGAGTTGCGGGAACTGCTGCGCGAAATCCAGCCGCTTTCGGACGCCCTCACCCTCGTCGAGACCGGCCGCGCCGACCGCGCGCCCTCGTTCGCCATCCGCCGCGCCGGAACCGATATCGGCGTGGAGTTCGCGGGCATCCCGATGGGGCACGAGTTCAACTCCCTGGTGCTGGCGCTTCTGCACGCCGGCGGCCACCCTGCCAAGACCGACCCGGACGTGGCGGCGCAGATCCAAGCGCTGGAAGGCGACTTCCGCTTCGAGACCTACTTCTCGCTGTCCTGCCAGAACTGCCCGGACGTGGTGCAGGCGCTCAACCTGATGAGCATCCTCAACCCGCGCATCCGCCATGTCGCCATCGACGGCGCGCTGTTCCCCGCCGAGGTGGAAACCCGCCAGGTGATGGCGGTGCCCGCGATCTTCCTCAACGGCAAGCCGTTCTCCCAGGGACGGATGACCCTGGAGCAGATTCTCGCCCTGCTGGATACCGGCGCGGCGGCGCGCGAGACGGAAAAGATCAGGGGCAAGGAAGCCTTCGACGTGCTCGTCGTCGGCGGCGGCCCGGCGGGCGCGGCGGCGGCGGTCTATGCGGCGCGCAAGGGCATCCGCACCGGCGTGGTGGCGGAGCGCTTCGGCGGCCAGGTGCACGACACCCTGGCGATCGAGAACCTGATCTCGGTGCCGCACACCGAAGGCCCCAAGCTCGCCGCGGCGCTGGAAGCCCACGTGCGCGCCTACGACGTGGACATCATGAACCTGCAACGCGCGGAAAGGCTCATCCCCGCCAAGACCGAGGGCGGCCTCGTCGAGGTGCGGCTCGCGGGCGGCGCATCGGTGAAGGCACGCACGGTCATCCTCTCCACCGGCGCGCGCTGGCGGCTGATGAACGTGCCGGGCGAGGCGGAATACCGCAACAAGGGCGTCGCCTTCTGCCCCCACTGCGACGGCCCGCTGTTCAAGGGCAAGCGCGTCGCGGTGATCGGCGGCGGCAACTCCGGCGTCGAGGCGGCGATCGACCTTGCGGGCATCGTCGCCCACGTCACCCTCATCGAGTTCGACAACAAGCTCCGCGCCGATGCGGTGCTCCAGGACAAACTCACCAGCCTGCCCAACGTCTCGGTGATCACCTCGGCGATGACGACGGAAGTGCACGGCGACGGCGACAAGGTCACCGGCCTCACCTACCAGGACCGCAGCCGCAACGAGCTTTTCCGCCTCGACCTCGACGGCATCTTCGTGCAGATCGGCCTGGTGCCCAACACCGAGTGGCTGAAGGATACGCTGGCGCTGACCCCGCGCGGCGAAATCGAGGTGGATGCGCGCGGCGCGACCTCTCTCCCCGGCGTGTTCGCCGCGGGCGACGCCACCACCGCGCCCTACAAGCAGATCGTCATCTCCATGGGCGACGGCGCGAAGGCGGCGCTCTCCGCCTTCGACTACCTGATCCGCCACGCAGCGGCGGAGGAACCCGCCGCCGCCTGACGCGCGAAGCACCGCCGGAATGCCGAACGGGACCCCTTGGGGGTCCCGTTTCGCATGTCCGCATGCCCGCCGCCTGACGGAGTCTCGGTTCGCCCGTTCCGCCGTGGGACGCACGGCGCCGATGGTTTTCCCCTTCCCTCCCTCGGAAGCGTATCATGGTATGCCGCGCGGAACCCTCCGTGTCCCATCTGCACCGCCTTGATTCCCCTAGAGAAGCCGGAAGCGTGGAACATGATGACAAAATTTGAAAAAATATAAATTTAAAATGACAATTTTTACCTTGATGTGAAATAAAGTGACTACTACAGTCGACGGCAACGACACCCTTGCCACGAAAGGAGGCCGACTGTGGTGAGCAGGGAGCAGGTACTGGAATTCGTCAATTTCTGTCATTTGGTGCAGGAAAAAGGCCTCGTCAGTGGGCCCGGCGGCAATTGCAGCTGCCGCGCCGACGATCGGAACATCATGATCACCCCCACCGGGAGGTCCCTCGAGTCCCTCACCGAGGAAGACGTCGTCGTCATGGACATCGACGGGCGCTCGGCGCACAAGCTCAAGCCGTCGAAGGAGCACGCCCTGCATCGCAACTGCTATGCCGTGCGCAACGATGTACGCGTCGTGCTGCACGTGCATTCGGTCTACAGCGTCGCCCTAGCCTGTCTGAAAGACCTGGACTATGCGTGCGCCGCCCCCGTCTACACGGCGGGATATGCGGGACGCATCGGCAACCTCACGACGCTCCCCTATTTCGAATCCGGTTCCGCCGCCCTGGCGGACGGGGTGAAACAGGTCATCGCGCAGCGGAATTCCGTGCTTCTGGCGAATCACGGCCTTCTGACGGTGGGCTCTTCCTACGAACAGGCCCTGAATCTGGTCGAGGAGGTCGAAGCCAACGCCCAGCTCTTCTTCATCCTGCGGGAGCAGGGCCGTTCCCTCGACGAGGCCAAGTCCGGCATGCGCGCATAGAATCAAGGCGATAACCGTCGAATAACAACCGATAAACACAAAGGAGGATCAGCTTATGAGGAGGCACGGTATCCCAGGATTGTTGTTAGGTGCGGCTCTTGCGCTCGGTTCCGCCTCCGCCCCCGCGGCGGCGGCCGACGGCACGATGACGATGAAACTCGGTCATGTCATGGGCGGGGAGAATTCCTGGCACAAGGCCAGCCTCCTGTTCGCCGACATCGTCGAGAAAAAGACCGCCGGTCGGATCAAGGTCCAGGTCTTCCCCAACTCCCAGCTCGGGGACGAGCGCGACATGGCGGAAGGCGCTCAGATGGGCACCGTGGACATGGTGATCATCGGCGGCATCATGGGGAACTTCTACAAACCGATCCAGCTGTTCGAGATCCCCTACTTCTTCAAGGATATCAAACATGTCCGCAAGGTGATCTACGGCCCGATCGGCGAGAAGATCAAACAGGACGTCTTCGAAAAATCCGGCCTGGTCTCCCTCGAATTCTGGGAACGCTGCCCGCGCGTGCTGAGCAGCAACAAGCCGGTCAATACCATCGACGACATCCAGGGCCTCAAGCTGCGCACCCCGGAAATTCCGGCGACCGTCGCCGCCTGGAAGGCCATGGGCGCGAACCCCACGCCGATGCCCTGGGCCGAGGTCTACACGGCCCTGCAGCAGAAGATCATCGACGCCCAGGAGAACCCCCTGGCGACCATCGCCTCCGCCAAGGTGGAGGAGGTGCAGACCCACATCGCGCTCACCAACCATGTGTTCGGCACCCCCCAGCACATCATGAGCGGCAAGACCTGGGCCAAGCTTTCCCCGGCGGACCGGAAAATCATCAAGGAAGCCGCCAAGGAAGCCCGGGAATACCAGAACAAGCTGGCCTGGGAGGATGACGCCAAGACCAAGGCCGCCTTCGAGAAGAAGGGCATCGTCTTCACCGAGCCCGACCTGAAGGGATTCCAGGAGCGCGCCCAGACCATCCATGCCGGTTTCGCAAAGAAATACGGCCAGGATCTGTACGATCAGGTGCAGGCGGCGGCGCGCTGAGGCGTCCCCGCTCATCTTCGGACGCACAGGCGGGTTTACTTGCGGATCATGGCCGCCCCCATGTCCGAGCCTGTGCGTCCGTATCGAGGCGCAAAAAACCGGATAACCGCCACATCAGGGAGGCACGGCCATGAGCGAGCGAGCGCGTCATGTCCTGGACGCCATGGAGCGTATTCTCAACAGGACGATCGTCCTCTTCACGGGAACTCTGCTGTTCTCTCTCGCCATCATCATTTTCATCCAGGTGATCTTCCGCTACGTGCTGGAAGACTCCCTCAGCTGGTCGGAAGAGCTGACCAGATACATGATGATCTGGATGACCTTCCTGGCCACGGGCTACGTCGTGGGCAAGCGAGGGCACTCCAACATCGACATCCTGACGAGCCAGCTCAGCCCGCAATGGCGTCTGCGCATCGACAAGGCCAACAGCGTCCTGCTGATCGTCTTTTCCTGCATGATCGTCCGCTACGGCATCGAATTCATGACCTACGGCGCCAGACAGACGTCGAGCGCCCTCCTCATCCCCATGCACTACGTCTACCTCGCCATTCCCGTCGGCGGCGTGCTGATGCTGTTCTATGCCGTCGTCATTCTGCTGCGACAGGAGGGGACTCCCCAATGACCACGATTCTGCTCATCCTGTTCGGCGTTTTTCTCGTCCTTCTCGTCTTCGGCATGCCGATTTCGTTCGCCCTGGCCCTTGCATCCGTCGCGGCGCTGCTCAACCTCGGCACCTACGACCTGACGGTGATCGTGCAGCGCATGTTCACCTCGATCAACTCGTTCTCCTTGATGGCCATCCCCTTCTTCATGCTCGCCGGCGAGCTGATGGAGGTGGGCGGCATCTCCCGGCGCATCGTCAACTTCGCCAACGCGTTCGTCGGCTGGATCACCGGCGGCCTCGCCATGGCCTGCGTGCTCGGCAGCATGATCTTCGCCGGGGTGTCGGGCTCGGCGGTGGCCACTGCGGCGGCCATGGGCTCCATCCTGGTGCCGGCGATGGAGGAAAAGAAATACGGCAAGGGCTATTCCGCGTCCGTCGTCGCCACGGCCGGCACCATCGGGCCGATCATTCCGCCCAGCATCCCGATGGTGATCTACGGCTCCATCACCGGCGCCTCGATCGGGCGCCTCTTCGTCGGCGGCTACATCCCGGGCATCCTGATCGGCCTGGGGCTGATGATCGTCGCCTACCTCATCGCAAAGAAGCGCAACTATCCGAAAACCAACGAGCGGATCAGCCTGCGGGAAATCGGCACCTGCACCGCCGATGCGCTGCTGTCGCTGTTCATGCCGTTCGTCATCATCGGCGGCATTCTGCTCGGCATCTTCACACCGACCGAGGCGGGTGCCGTCGCCTGCGTCTATGCTTTCATCCTCGGCGCGTTCTTCTACAAGGAAATCAAGCTGAAGGACCTCTACCGCGTGATGGAGCACGGGGTGCAGATCACCACCATCGTGATGTTCCTCGTCGCCGTGGCCTCGCTTTTCGGATGGATTCTGACGGCCGAGGGCCTGCCCGCCTTCATCGTCAAGTCCTTCCTCAACATTTCCACCAACCCGCTGGTGATCCTGCTGCTCCTGAACGTCATGCTGCTCATCGTCGGCATGTTCATGGACTGCACGCCGGCGATCATCCTGCTCATGCCCGTGCTGACGCCGCTGCTGAAGAGCGTCGGCATCGATTTCGTGCACTTCGGGGTGGTGATGATCCTCAACCTGGGCATCGGTCTGGTGACCCCGCCGGTCGGGACCTGCCTGTTCGTCGCCGGAAAGATCGCGAACATCTCCATCGTCGAGATCGTCAAGGAGATCTTCCCGTTCCTCCTGGTGATGATCGCCCTTCTCTTCCTCATCACGTACGTCCCGTGGACGGTCACCTGGTTGCCGTCCGTCCTCATCGGATAGCCGCGGGATATCCCTGTTGTTCCGCAGCGCGCGGAACGAATCGGTAGGAGATTTCTATGAGAGCGTTTGTCACGGCGCAATTGAACCACGCAAGCATTGCGGCGCTGGGCCAATACATGGACATGGCCTTCGGCGGCTGGGGGCACACCGGCGTCAAGCTGGCTCCCGCGGAGCTGATCGCCCAGGCGGGGAACCCGGAGGTGCTGATCGTCTGCTACGAACACGTGGATGCGGAGGTGATCTCCCGGCTCACCCGGCTGAAGGTGATCTGCTGCAGCCGCGGCGGCGTGCGCGCCAGCGTCGATGTCGACGCCGCGACGCGGGCGGGCATCCCCGTGCTCTACACCCCCGGACGCAACGCCGGGGCGGTGGCGGACATCGCCCTCGGCCTGATGCTGGCCGCGGCGCGCAACATCGCGCTGACCAACCATTACATCCGCATGCGCGACTGGGAAAACGCCACCTGGGACATGGACGGCAACACCGCGGAAAAACGCTTCAGCGGCCCCGAACTGGAAGACAAGACCATCGGCATCGTCGGCTTCGGCGAGGTGGGGCGCAAGATCGCCTTGCGCGCCAACGGCTTCGGCATGCGCATCCTCACCCACGACCCGTTCTTCACGCCGTTCGCCGCGCTTCCCGGCGTGCAGAGCGTCTCCCTCGACGACCTGATGCGCCAGGCGGATTTCGTCGTCATGGCCTGCGCGCTGAACGACAAGACCCACGGCATGATCGATGCCGGGCGCATCGCCCTGATGAAGCCCGGGTCCTACTTCGTCAACGTCGCGCGCGGCGCGCTGGTGGACGAGGCCGCGCTCCATGCGGCATTGCGCGACGGCGCGATCGCGGGTGCCGGACTCGACGTCCTGATCGACGAGCCGATCCCGCACGACCACCCGTTCCTATCGCTGCCGAACATCGTCATCACGCCGCACATCGGCGGCGCCTCGGCCGACATCACCGAGCGCCAGTCGAAAATCCTGGGCACGGGCCTCATCGCCTTCCTCCAGAACAGGCAACCGTCGAATATCATCAACCCTGAGGTGCTGCACCATGACCAAGCCGGAAACCTTACTCCTCGGCATTGACATCGGCCTCTCCGGGGCGAAGTGCACCTTCTATTCCGACAAGGGACGCCCCGTAGCCGGAAGTCATGCGGAATACCCCACCACGTCCCCCCATCCGGGATGGGCGGAGCAGAACCCCGATCACTGGTGGAAGGCCGTGACGGCGAACATCCGGGACTGCATCGACCGGCAGGGAGTCGACGCGTCCGCCGTCGCCGCCGTCGGCGTCAGCTGCTCCAACACCATCGTCCCGGTGGACCGGGACGGCAACGTCCTGCACAACGCCATCCTGCTGTTCGACCAGCGGACGGGCAAGGAAGTGCAGTGGGTGAAGGACGAAATCGGCGAGGACCGCATCTACCGCATCACCGGGAACCGCATCGCGCGCGGCACCTATTCGCTGCCGACCATCCTCTGGCTGATGCGCAACAGGCCGGATGTGATGAAGCGGGCGTGGAAGGTCCTCGTTCCCAGCGGCTTCATCGTGCAGCGGCTGACCGACGTCTTCTCGATCAACCGCTCGCGGATGAGCTTTACCCTGCTCGCCGACCTGCGCAAGGGCGCGTGGGATGCGGACCTCGCTCGCGATGCGGGCGTCCCGCTTTCCATACTGCCGGACCCGTACGCGGCCTCCGCCGCCGTCGGTTGCGTCACGCCGGGCGCGGCGAACGCCACCGGACTGCGCGCCGGCACCCCGGTGGTCGCGGGCGCCATGGATACGGTGGCCGCCTCCTTCGCCTCCGGCGCGGCGCGGGAGAACACGGTCTTCCTCACCATCGGCACCACCGTCAGACTCTGCCACACCACGACCGTCGCCCGCTTCGACAAGCGCCTGATGAACACCGCCAACGTCTTCGGCGATACCTGGCTCGAAATCGGGGCGACCAACACCGCGGGCGCCTCGCTCCGCTGGTTCCGGGACACCCTGGGAGGGGCCGGTTCCTCCGGCGAAAAGGTCACCTACGCACAACTGGACGCGGCTGCGGCGGCCTCCCCCCCCGGGGCGGGCGGCGTGATCTTTCTTCCCTACATGGCGGGCGAACGCAGCCCGCTGTGGAACCCGGATGCGAAGGGCGTATTCTTCGGCATCGGCCTTCCCACCACCTATGCCGACATGGTGCGCGCGGTCATGGAGGGCGTCTCCTACTCGGTGCGGCAGCTGGTGGAGATCGTCATGACCCATCCCGATCCGGCGTCGACCATCGCCATCAGCGGCGGCGTCGCGCGCAGTCCGCTGTGGTGCCAGATCATCGCCGACATGCTGCGCCACCCGCTCATCCAACTGGAGGCGGGGGAGACCGAGACCCTGGGCGCGGCCCTGATCGCCGGGCACGGCGTCGGCCTGATTCCCGACCCCTTGCCCTTCGTCGACAGGCTGGTGAAAAAAGGACGCAAATACATGCCCGTACCCGAGAATGCGCACGCCTACGACGCGTACTATCCGATCTTCATGAAACTGTACAAGGACATCGCGGAAACGTATTCTCAGCATGCCGCCGTGCAACAGACCGCATGATGCCGGACGGCCGTTTCATCGTGAACGGACCCCGACCCCCAGACTTGCGATCGCGCCAGAATGAAAAAAATTGAACGCCGCCACATGATCGAGAGTCTCTCCAAGGTCCGCGATTACATCTCCATCGCGGACCTCGTCGCGGCCATCGGGGTCTCGGAATCGACGATCCGCCGCGACATCGACGACATGGAAAGGAAGAACCTGCTCTTCCGCGACCAGGGGCTGATCATCTGGAACCAGCCCGACAAGAGCCACCTGGAAAAGGTCTACTACCGCCAGTCGCAGAACGTGGGCACCAAGAAATTCCTCGCGGAAAAGGCGTCCGCGCTCGTCCTGGACAAGGACGTCATCTTCATCGATACCGGCGTCACCATGTTCCACCTGGCCTGCGCCATCGGCTACGACAAGTCGCTCACCGTGGTGACGAACGACCTCAGCATCGCCCTGGAACTGGAAAAGCGCCCCCAGATCAACACCATCGTCCTCGGCGGCACGATCCGCCACGGCACCCACACGCTCAACGGCGAGTTCGCGGTGCGCAACCTCTCCGGCCTGCGTTTCACCAAGATGTTCACCAGCGCCGGCTGCATCCACCCGGACGAGGGCTTCATGTACTACAATCTGCAGGCCACGGAGCTGCGGAAGAAAATCGCCCCCCTCGCGGAGAAGGTCATCGTCGTCGCGGACGCCAGCAAGTTCTCCAGCATCGGCTTCGTCACCGGCATCCGCTTCGACCAGTGCGACCTCCTGATCACCGACGGCATCCCCGACGAATTCCGCGGGAAGCTTTCCCCGAAGACCGAACTGCGCATCTTTGAAAAAGATTGACGTTTCCCGGCGGCGCGGCCCGCCGCCTCAGCCCGGAATGATCGCGTCGAACACCGCCACATAGTGGCAGCACGCCGCCGCCAGCACGAAGCCGTGCCAGATCGCATTCTGGAAGGAAAGCCGCCGCCACGCATAGAAGGCGACGCCGACGGTATAAAGCACGCCCCCGGCGATGAGAAACCCCAGCGCAAAACCGGGCAGCGCGGCGAACAACGGCCCCCCCGCCACCAGGCCGACCCACCCCAGCGCCAGATACAGAGCCACCGACAGCCGCGCCAGGCGGTCCGGCCGGAACATCTTGAGCGCCAGGCCGAAGGCCGCCATCGACCACACCATGGCGAGCAGGCCGTAACCCGCCCAGCCGCCGATGTTGACCAGGGTGAACGGCGTGTAGGTGCCCGCGATCATCACATAGATCGCCGCATGGTCGCCGCGCCGCAGAATCTCCTTGCAGCGCGACTCCGGGGCCAAGTTGTACGCGGCGGAAAAGCCGAAGGTGCAGATCAGCCCCAGGCCGTACACCGCCGCCGCGACCACCGGCAGCGCATCGCCCGCCGCAGCCGCGCGGACCAGCAGAACCACCGCGGCCACCACGGCCAACGGCACGCCGAGGGCGTGGATCACCCCATCGGCCAAAATCTCGGAACGGGTGTAACAGGATGCGGACATGCCGGCCGTGCCCCCCAACGGCGGCCGCGGGCAATGAACCGGCGGCTCTTCCGGCGGAGACTAGCACCGAACCCGCGGCGGCGACAGACACTCCTGGGTGAAAGTCTCGTGACCGGCTCGCCTCAGCCGCCCAGGTCCTTCTTCATGCGCTGATAATCCGCCTGGGAGATCTCGCCCTCGACATAGCGCTTGCCCAGAAGCTCCAGCGCCGGGTCGCCCTGCCGCCGCCCCGCGCGGCCGCGCACCGCCGCGACCACCGCATAGACCACCAGCCCCCAGAACAGCAGGTGCGCGATCCCGTGAAACGCAAAAAACGGCCAGGACCAGTCGCCCTGCCCGCCCATCATCCAACCGCCATGGCCGCCGTAACCCCACATCGCATCCTCCATCTCAAAGGGCTTATCGATGCCTCCACCCTAGCCCCGAGATGTCGCACGCCTGTGCCGAGAAACCCGGAAAACTGTCGCAAACCGTATCAGCCGGAACGCCGCGCCGTGCCTCACAGCCACTTGCCCATCACCACCCGCGGCGCAACCTCGAACCCCAGCCCCTCGTAGAACGCCACCACCGGGGCGTTGGTCTCCCGCACCAGCAGTTGCGCCTTCACCACGCCGCGTTCCCGCAACCAATCCTCCGCCGCCGCCACCATGCGCCGTCCATACCCCAGGCCGCGGCACGCCGGATCGGACGCCACGTAATACAGCCAGCCGCGGTGCCCATCGTGCCCCACCAGCACGCTCGCCCGCACCCGCCCGCCTTCATCCACCCCCACCAGAACCCCGGAACACGCCCCCGCCACGGCGAAGCGGAAATCCACAGCAGGGTCGTTGTACGCCACCACCAACCCGCAGGCGCGCCACAACGCCACCACCGCCGCCTCATCCCCCGCCTCGGCACCCCGCACGCTCAACGGCATAGCAACGCCCTCCACTCAGCCAAAAAACCACCCTAGCCGACAGATTGCCCCGAAACCGTGTGAACTTACGATGAAGACATAAAAAAACGCGGGCCCCGCCCGCACCCGCCGGGGTCGCGGACCCCGGACCCCATAACTTTTCCTCTCGACAACTCCCCCAACGCCCTGACCACGGCAAGCAAGCCCTACAGCGCTTCGCGCGAAAACATGGGCAGGCTTAATGATGCCCAAATAGGGAGGGACACGTATTTTAAAACCGATAGTTGACTTGCGGGTCCATTAAATGGAGAATTTCATCTCTGTTTCCAAGGCGGTGTGCGGTGACTGAACCATAAAACTTCTTACCGATTCTTTTGGGGGACGGGTCATGACAACAGAATTCCAACAGGAGCTGGTCAACTTTTCCAATAGAATTTCCTCAATCTCCGGTAAATGTTCCACAGAAGAAGGAACAAAGCAGTTCCTAGTTCTTCCTTTCCTCGAATTTCTTGGATATGACTGCAAAAATCCATCCGAGGTTTGCCCAGAATGCTCGGCTGATTTTTCTGATAAATATAAAAATCGTGTCGATTATGCAATTCTTCGAAATGAAGAACCCGTCATCGCTGTTGAATGCAAATGTGTAGGCTCAGATATACGTGATGATAGAGGGCAATTGCGTAGTTATTTTAATGCTGTAAAAACCATAAAACTAGGAATACTTACAAACGGCACAGTTTATGAGTTCTATGCAGATTCCGACGAACCGAACATGATGGATCAAACCGCTTTTTTATCAATTGATCTAATAGACATATCGAGGGGAAAAATTGAAGATTCTGCCATAGATGGCCTTTCCGGCCTCAAAAAATCAACGTTCGACCCAGAGAACATTGGAGCCGAGGCAAAAAAGAAAATAATTTTCCAAAGTATCGTGCACCAACTTGACGGCCTAGCAAATGCACCAAGTGAAGCTTTCACGCGGATGCTGCTCCAGAATGCTGGACTGAGTCATATTCGAACAAAAAATCTGTCCGAATATCAAGACATTGTGAAAGTCGCTTTCCGCGAATTCATAAATCTTCGCATCCTTCAGCGCCTTGACATATCTACTAAAGAATCCGAGAAAACTTCCACACCACCCACAACAACACCAGAATTACCGGCAGATTCTGCCCCATCCAGCGGAATTATAACCACAGAAACAGAGATAGAGGCTTTTCATTACGCAAAAGAGCGCCTTGCCTTCCTGGTGAGAGACGAAGATATGTTCAGTAAAATCAGCGAAATACAATACAGAGACTATCTCGGTAAATTCATAGTGTTTTACAAGAAAGAACGAAAAGGAAGGTTATTTGAATTTCTTGAGAATAAAGACAATCACAAATACACGTTCATATTCCCGGATGGCTCTGAATTCTCCGGCGACGACCTATCGTCTGTTCAAATCGACAAACCCCTTCTGGAAACATTTCAGAAGCGCTTGGCCGAGGCATGACTCTAACTCCTTTTAATTCCACGAGGAAACCTGCCGGAAGCGACAGCGCGTTTCCGGTTGGAGGCATGGAGTAAGTATGGGGTCGAGGGGACCGAGTCCCCTCGCGGGTGCGGGCGGAGCCCGCGCGTTTTTCACTTCCCCAGCGGGCGCAATGCGCCCGCTTTAGCTATCTGGGGCTCACACCAAGCCGTCCACGCGCTCTTTGTCGAAGATGCGGCGGCAATAGCTGTGGGAGGTATAGAGCGCGGCGACCGGGTTGTGGGCGAGGACGCGGTCTTTCGCCACCAGCACGGTGACGGGCGCCTCCGAGTGGCGGATAAACAGGCTGTCGTGGCCGACGCACAGGCCGACGGCGACGTTGAGGTCGGTTTTCCGTTCGTTGAGCAGCAGCGCCTGGAGGATGGGGTTGCAGCAGGATTCGTCGAGGCCGGGTTTGACCTTGATCTCGTCGGGGATGCCGATTTCGAGTTTGTCGATGGAGCCGACCTTGCACAGCACGACGTAGGTATCCATGCCGCCCATTTGCAGGAACCTGGCGAAGGTGCGGGATTCCTCGATCATGCCGATGCAGGTGGCGATGCCGATTTTCTTCGCGCCGATGCGGCGGGCGAAGACCAGGGTTTCCTCGACGCGGGTGAGTTTGCCGTAGTAGGTGCCTTCGATCTCGGCGGCGGCGCGGGCCATTCTGCCGTCCAGTTCGTCTCCGCGGTAGGTTTCCAGCATTTCGGCACGGAGGCTGGGGTCCAGCGCCTCGGTGAGGCAGAACTTGGGATAGCTCTTGTCGTGGCGGTAGCAATTGAGCTGGCGGCAATCGCCGCAGCTGAGTTCGTGATCTTCGGCCATGTCGGTCTCCTCGGCGATAGGTGTCCCCGCCGAGGACTATAACGCAAAACCGCGCCCCAGGTGGTCCGACCACCTGGGTTTTTTGCGGGTTTTTTACGCGTCGAGGGGTTTGATCCCCCAGATCCCCTTCGCGTACTCGTGGAT
Organism: Oleispirillum naphthae; assembly: GCA_027864655.1. Taxonomy (GTDB): domain Bacteria; phylum Pseudomonadota; class Alphaproteobacteria; order Rhodospirillales; family Rhodospirillaceae; genus Oleispirillum; species Oleispirillum naphthae. Next base: position 255,962 of record JAQAZG010000002.1, on the reverse strand, counting down.
GGTGCGGTCGGAGGAGAACTTGCCCATGTTGGCGACGTTGAGGATGGCGCGGCGCGTCCATTCCGCGCGGTCCAGGTAGGTTTTGTCCACCTCCTCCTGGCAGGCCACGTAGTCGGCATAGTCGGCGAGCAGCAGGAAGTGGTCGCCGCCGCGCAGCAGGCTGTCGATCAGGGGCTTGTAGCGCACCGGGTCGTTGGGCGAGAAGTAGCCGTTGCGCACCATGTCGAGGGTGCGGCGCAGTTCCTCGTTGGCGTTGTAGTATTCCCACGGGTCGTAGCCGCCGGAGCGCAGCTCCTTCGCCTCCTTCGTGTCGAGGCCGAAGATGAAGATGTTGTCCGCCCCCACCTCGTCGTGGATTTCGATGTTGGCGCCGTCCATGGTGCCGATGGTGAGCGCGCCGTTGAGGGCGAACTTCATGTTGCCGGTGCCCGAGGCCTCGGTGCCCGCGGTGGAGATCTGCTCGGAAAGCTCGGAACCGGGGATGATCGTCTCGGCGCTGGAGACCTTGTAGTCGGGGATGAACACCACCTTGAGCATGTCGCGGGTGGCGCGGTCGTGGTTGACGGTTTCCGCCACGTCGAGCACCAGGCGGATGATCAGCTTGGCCATGTCGTAGCCCGGCGCGGCCTTGCCCGCGAAGATCACGGTGCGCGGCACGGTCACGCTTTTCGGGTCGTCCTTCAGGCGGTTGTAGCGGGAGATCACCTGCAGCACGTTGAGGAGCTGGCGCTTGTATTCGTGGAAGCGCTTGACCTGGGTGTCGAACAGGCTTTCCGGGTTCACCTCGACATGGCAGGCGGAGGAGATGAGCTTCGCCAGGCGCTGTTTGTTGGCGAACTTGATCTCCTGGAAGCGTTTCTGGAAGAAGGCGTCGCCCGCCATCGGCGCAAGCGCGTGCAGGCGGTCGAGGTCCTTTTCCCAGCCCTTGCCGATCGCCTCGGTGATCAGGGCGGAGAGTTCGGGGTTGGACTGGCGCAGCCAGCGGCGCGGCGTGATGCCGTTGGTCATGTTGACGAACTTCTCCGGCCAGATGCGGGCGAAGTCGGCGAACAGGCCCTCGCGCAGAAGCTGAGTGTGCAGGGCGGCGACGCCGTTGACCTTGTGGCTGCCCACCACCGCGAGGTGCGCCATGCGGATGCGGTGGGTGGCGTCGTCCACCAGGGAGACGCGGGACAGGATGCCCGGATCGCCGGGGAAGGTGCGCCGCACCTCGCGCAGGAACAGATCGTTGATCTGGTAGATGATTTCCAGGTGGCGCGGCAGGATCGCCTGGACCATGTCGATGGCCCAGGTTTCCAGCGCTTCGGGCAGCAGCGTGTGGTTGGTATAGGCGAAGGTCTTGCGGGTGACCGCCCAGGCCGCCTCGAAGCTCATCCCGTGGTCGTCGATGAGCAGGCGCATCAGCTCCGCCACCGCCATCGCCGGGTGGGTGTCGTTGAGCTGGATCGCCACCTTCTCGGCGAAATGGGTGAAGTTCTCGTGGGTGCGCAGGTAGCGGTGCAGGATGTCCTGCAACGAGGCGGAGACGAAGAAGTACTCCTGCTTCAGCCGCAGTTCCTGGCCGTCCTGGCTTTTGTCGTTGGGGTAGAGCACCTTGGACAGGGTTTCCGAGATGGTCTTGCTGCGCACCGCCTCGATGTAGTTGCCCTGGTTGAAGTATTGCAGGTCGAACTCGCGGGTGGAGCGGGCGGACCACAGGCGCAGGTTGCCCACGGTTTCGGTGTCGAAGCCGGAAACCGGGGAGTCGAAGGCCATGGCCATCACCTCCTCCGCGTCCACCCACTGGCAGATGTCCTCGCCGTTGGCGTTGCGGAAGCAGAGGTTGCGCCCGCCGAGGCGCACCTTGTAGAGCACCGAGGGGCGGGCCACCTCCCACGGGTTGCCGTAGCGCAGCCAGTTTTCCGGCTGTTCCAGCTGCTGGCCCTCTTCGATGCGCTGGGTGAACATGCCGTATTCGTAGCGGATGCCGTAGCCGATGCCCGGATAGTCGTGGGTGAACAGGCTGTCGAGGAAGCACGCGGCGAGCCGCCCGAGGCCGCCGTTGCCGAGCGCCGCGTCGTATTCGAAGCCCTGCACCGCCTCGAAATCCAGCCCGAGGTCGTCGAGGGTGCGCAGCGTCACGTCCATCACGCCCAAGTCGATCAGCACCTTCTTCAGCGAGCGGCCGATCAGGTATTCCATCGAGAGGTAGTAGACGAGCTTCTTGTCCTGGGCGTAGCTCTGCCCCGAGGTGCGGACGTTGCGCTCGGAAAGGACGAAGCGCAGAAGGTGCGCCAGCGCGAGAAACCAGTCGCGCAGCTCCGCGCCGTCGGGGGAGCGCCCGACCGACTGGATCATCGAGCGCATCAGCGCCTTCTTCAGGGTCTCGGTGTCCTCGAACACGTTGAACAGGCGGTCCTTCGGGTCGTCAACGACCTGCATTCTAATGGACATCGTGGCTCCTACGTCTTGGACTTGAGCACCATCTCGTAGATTTCGCGGTAGCGCACCGCGGCGGCCCGCCAGGAGAAATCCTTCTCCATGGCGCGGGTCTGCACCTCGCGCCAGGCGGCCGGGCGGTCGTAGAGGCCGCGGGCGCGCGACAATGCGGCCAGCAGGTCCGCCTCCCCCTCGCCGTCGAAGACGAAGCCGGTGCCGACGGGGCTTTCCCCCACGTCGGCGACGCTGTCGGCGAGGCCTCCGGTGCGGCGCACCACCGGCAGTGTACCATAGCGCAGGGCATACATCTGCGTCAGACCGCAGGGTTCGAAGCGCGACGGCACGGTGAAGACGTCGGCCCCCGCCTCGATGGCGTGGGCGAAGGCCTCGTCATACCCGATATGGGCGGCGACGCGCCGGGGAAAAGCCTCCGCCGCCTCGCGGCAGCGGCGTTCCAGGTCGGCATCGCCCGAACCCTGGATCACCACCTGGAAGCCCATGTCGAGAATTCCCGGCAGCGCCTCGAGCACGATGTCGATGCCCTTCTGCCACACCAGGCGGCCGAGCAGCCCCAAAAGCGGCACGCTGGGGTCGGGGTCGAGGCCGGAGGCGGCCTGCAACGCCGCCTTGCACGCCGCCTTGCCGGAGACATCCGCCGCCGAATAGGGCGCGGCGATCAGGGGGTCGGTCTCCGGGTTCCAGATGTCGTGGTCGATGCCGTTCAGGATGCCGCGCAGGCGCGCGCCCCGCGCCGCGACCACGCCCTCGAGGTTGCAGCCGTAGAGCGGCGTCTGGATCTCCCGCGCGTAGGTGGGGCTCACCGTGCTCAGAAAGTCGGAAAACACCAGCCCCGCCTTGAGGAAGCTGAGGTTGCCGTAGAACTCCATGCCGTCGATGGTGGCCAACGCCGGGTCCACCGCCACCTCGGGCAGCACGTCGGCGCCGAACACCCCCTGGTAATGCAGGTTGTGGATGGTGAACACGCAGCCCGGGGTGCGGCTGCGCCACTGCTTCAGATACGCGGGGATCAGCCCGGTCTGCCAGTCGTGGGCGTGCACGATGTCGGGCTGCCAGCCCATCAGCCCTCCCCCCACGCCGATCAGCGCGGCGACGCGGGAAAGCAGGGCGAAGCGGCGGAAGTTGTCGCCCCAGTCGCGCCCCTGCGGGTCGAGGTAGGGGCCGCCGGGGCGGGCGAAGGCCTCCGGGCAATCGAGCAGCAGCACGTCGAGCGTGCTGTCGGGCATACGCGCGGGGATCAGGCGCGCCGGGCCATAGCCGAGGGATTCCCCCAGTTCGAGCGGCGGCTTCGGGTCGGCGACGCGGGCCATCGCCTCGGGGTACCCCGGCACCAGCACCCGCACCTCGTCGCCCAGGGAACGGAAGGCCTTCGGCAAAGCGCCCACAACGTCGGCAAGTCCCCCGGTTTTGACCAGCGGAAAGACTTCCCCGGCGACAAACAAAATACGCATTTGGTGAGTGATCCCGGCTCTCGATCCCGGAGTCGACTATGGCACAGGCAGATGCCGGGCAGTAGTCCAAACCGCACCCGAAGATATGGCGCAAGGCTTTCTTGAAGATGCGGTGACGCAAATTTTAACCCTCGGTTTTGCCTTTGCGCCGCATCCGCCTTGGCATAACCTGTGGGTGAACCACTGGGGGAGGAACGGTGATGAATGCCAGTCCGTACGATCTCAACACCTCCTTGAAAAATACGCTCGCCCTGGTGCTGGCGGGCGGACGCGGCAGCCGTCTGATGGACCTCACCGACAGCCTGGCCAAGCCCGCCATCCCGTTCGCCGGGAAGTTCCGCATCATCGATTTCCCGCTGTCCAACTGCATCCACTCCGGCATCCGCAAGGTCGCGGTGCCCACCCAGTACCGCTCCCACCAGCTGATCCAGCACGTGCAGCGCGGCTGGGGCTTCCTCAAGTCCGAACTCCAGGAATTCATCGAGATCTGGCCGGCGCAGCAGCAGACCGCGGACGAAAGCTGGTACCGCGGCACCGCGGACGCGGTGTACCAGAACCTCGACTTCATCCGCGCCATCGCCCCCACCTACATCCTGGTGCTCGCCGGGGACCACGTCTACAAGCAGGACTACTCGCTGATGCTGGCGCAGCACATCGAGCGCCGCGCCGAGGCGACGGTGGGTTGCGTCGAGGTGCCGCTCGACCGCGCCTCGGGCTTCGGCGTGGTGAAAGTGGACGAGCACGACCAGATCGTCGAATTCATGGAAAAGCCCGTGCATCCCGCGCCGATCCCCGGCAAGCCGGACCTCGCCTTCGCCAGCATGGGCATCTACATCTTCAACACCGATTTTTTGTTCGCGCAGCTCATCCGCGACGCCGGAACCCAGGGCTCCAGCCGCGACTTCGGCAAGGACATGCTGCCCAACCTGGTCGGCCGCTCCAGCCTGTTCGCCCACCGCTTCGCCGACAGCTGCGTGCGCAGCGCGGAGGAGATCGAACCCTACTGGCGCGACGTCGGCACCGTGGACGCCTATTGGGAGGCCAACATCGACCTCACCTCGGTGACCCCCGCGCTCGACCTCTACGACCCCGACTGGCCGATCTGGACGACGCAGGAGCAGCGCCCCCCGGCGAAGTTCGTGTTCGACGACGACGACCGCCGCGGCATCGCCCTGGACTCGGTGGTCGGCGCCGGATGCATCGTCTCCGGCGGCCGGGTGCGGCGTTCGCTGCTCTCCAACAACGTGCGGGTGAATTCCCATTCGGTGGTGGAGGACACGGTGGTCCTGCCCAACTGCGACATCGGCCGCCACGCGCGGATCAACCGCGCGATCATCGCGCAGGACACCCGCATCCCGCCCGGCCTGGTCATCGGCGAGGACCCGGACCTGGACGCCAAGCGCTTCTACCGCTCCGAGGGCGGCGTCATCCTGGTCACCGCCGCGATGATCGAAGAGCTATAGCGCCGCCGCCACCTCGCGGAAGCCGCGCATCGAGCAGAACGCCTTGCCGCACATCGTGCAGGCGTGGGAATCCTCCGCCGCGCCGCGGTAGGCCGCCGCCGTCGCCGGGTCGAGGGCAAGCGCGATCTGGTCGTCCCAGCGGAAGTCGAAGCGCGCGCGGGAGAGCGCATCGTCGCGCGCCCGCGCCGCCGGGTGCCCCTTGGCGAGGTCGGCGGCGTGCGCCGCGATCTTGAAGGCGGTGACGCCCAGGCGCACGTCGTCGCGCTCCGGCAGGGCGAGGTGCTCCTTCGGCGTCACCACGCACAGCATCGCGGTGCCCATCGCCGCGATCATCGCGCCGCCGATCGCCCCGGTGATGTGGTCGAAACCGGGGGCGGAATCGGTCACCAGCGGCCCCAGGGTGTAGAGCGGCGCCTCGCCGCAGAACTCCGCATGGCGGGCCATGTTCTCCGCGATCTTGTGCAGCGGCACGTGGCCCGGCCCCTCGATCATCGTCTGCACGTCGTGGCCGGAGGCGATGCGCGCCAGCTCGCCCAGGGTGGCGAGCTCGGCGAACTGCGCCGCGTCGTTGGCGTCGGCGGTGCAGCCGGGGCGCAACCCGTCGCCCAGCGACACCGCGACGTCGCAGGAGGCGAGGATGCCGCAGATCTCGGCGAAGCGGGTGTAGAGGAAGTTCTCCGCATCGTGCGCGGCGCACCAGCGCGCCATGATCGCGCCGCCGCGGCTGACGATGCCGGTGACCCGCCCCAGGGCGAGCGGCACGTGCGCGCGGCGCAGCCCGGCGTGGATGGTCACGTAGTCCACCCCCTGCCGCGCGTGATCGAGGAGGGTCTCGGCGAAGATTTCCCAGGAGAGGTCCTCCGCCCGGCCGCCGGCGCGCACCAGCGCCTCGTAGAGCGGCACCGTGCCCACCGGCGCCGGAGAGCCGCGCACGATCGCCTCCCGCGTCGTCATGATCTCCGCGCCGGTGGAAAGGTCCATCACCGTGTCCGCGCCCCAGGCCACGGCGTCGCGCATCTTTTCCACCTCGCGCGCCGGGTCGGAGGCGACGCCCGAGGTGCCGATGTTGGCGTTGACCTTGACCCGGAAGGCGCGGCCGATCGCCATCGGCTCCAGTTCCGGATGGTTGCGGTTGGCCGGGATGATCGCCGCGCCGCGCGCCACCTCGGCGCGCACGAACTCCGGCGTCACCCCTTCGCCCTCGGGGCAGCCCAGGCTCTCGCGGATCGCCACGAACTCCATCTCCGGGGTGATCTCCCCCGCCCGCGCCCGGGCGAGCTGGGTGCGCGGCTCCCCTTTCCCCGCGGCGAGCCAGGGCCGCGGCGCGGCCCCGCCGCCCGCGGTGTCGTAGAGCCGCAGCGACGCCTCGCCCTCGGGCGTCACCTCGCGGAACGGCACCGCGACCTCGGGGAACAGGGTGCCGCGCAGGTGCCCCCGGCGGCAGGCGGCGACCGGGCAGACAACGGAGTCGGTGGACATGGAACAGGTCTCCTCGCATCGACGGAAAAGACCCGGGAGCGAGGCAAGGGGGGCACCGGCAGGAAGGAGAGGCCCGGCGCACGATCCCATCCCTTCGCCGGTATGACCCGGATCAGGTTCAAAGGGTCACCGCGCCGCGTGCGCCGTCGGTATCTCAGCCCCTTGCCGGAGCCCCCCTTGGGTTCGCCGCCCAGGGTGGCGGCAAGCCGCCGCCCTGTCAAACCGAAACCGGCGCATCCTTCGGAAACCCCTGGACGTGACCGCCCGGCACATGCTTTCCTGCATGTAGGATTTGGACTACATGACTGCGTGCCGGTGCATGCAATCGTGGTCCCATGCCCCCATAACAAGCCCGAACCGGGAGGCCTTGGCTATGTCAGAGACACGCTTTTCCGTCACCGCCGTGGTCGAAAACGCCGAGAGAGAAGGCTTCGTGTCGGAGCACGGCCTCTCCCTGTGGATCGAGACTCCCCACGGCCCCATCCTGTTCGACAGCGGGCAGGGCAAGGCCCTGATTCCCAACGCCGAACGCCTCAACATCGACCTCGCGCAGGCCCACTTCCTGGTGTTGAGCCACGGCCACTACGACCATACCGGCGCGGTGGATCAGGTGCTGGCGAAAAACGACTCCCTGATGCTGGTGCACCACCCGGACATCTTCCTCACCCGCTACAGCATCCGCCCCGGCGAAGCGCCGCGCGACGTCTCCATCCCGCCCGCCATCGCCGCCGCGATCCGCGCCCTGCCGCCGCAGCGCATCTGCGCCAGCCGCGGCCCGGTGGAGCTGGTCCCCGACGTCGGAACCACCGGCGAGGTGCCGCGCGCCAACACCTTCGAGGACGTGGGCGGCCCGCTTTTCCTCGACACCGAGAGCAAGGTTCCCGACTCCATCCCCGACGACCAGTCGATCTGGATTCTCACCCCCAAGGGCCTGGTGGTGATCTGCGGCTGCGCCCATTCCGGCATGGTCAACACCGTGCACCAGGCGCGGCGCATCACCGGCGAACACCGCGTCGCCGGGCTGATCGGCGGCTTCCACCTCAACGCCGCGTCGGAACACCGCCTGCGCGAAACCGCGCGCGTGCTGATGGATTGGAACGTCGGCTTCGTCGCCCCCGGCCACTGCACCGGCGCGGCGGCGATCGCCTACCTGCGCGGGCTGCTCGGCGACCGGGTCAAACCCATCGCCACCGGCGACATCATCCGCTTCTGACGCATCCGGCGCGGCTCAATGCCGCGCCGCTCCCGCGCCGTAGAACAGCTTCTCCCAGGCCTTGTGCGCCTCGTAGCCCTCGCGGATGAACGGCGTGAACAGCGCCAGCCGCAGCACCAGCTTGTTGGTCAGGCTGGCGGGGAAGCGCGTCGGCTTCTCGAAATCGACGAACAGCACCACGCGCACCGCGTCGGAATGGTTCCACGCCTCGTGCTCGTAGGCGTCGTCGAAGATCAGCGCCTCGCCCTCCCGCCAGTGGCAGACGCGGTCCGCCACGCGGATGCCGATCTTTTCCGGCGCATCGGGCACGATCAGGCCGAGGTGGAAGCGCAACACCCCGTTGTACGGCCCGCGGTGCGGCGGCAGGTGCTTGCCCGGCTCGAAGATCGAGAACATCGCCGACTTCAGTCCCGGAATGTTCTGGAGGATGCGCCAGGTCTCCGGACACTGGCGGACCGCCTCTTCCGAGACGATGCCGTAGCCGCAGAGGAAGAAGGTCTTCCAGTCGCGGTCGGCGGAAATCGACCGCACCTCGGCAGAAATCTCGTGGAACGCGGGCAGCTCCCCCTTGCGCGCCAGAACCGCCTCCAGTTCCGCGCGGATCGCCCGCCACTCCGCCTCCACCCGGCGCGCCCAGGGGAAGGCGTCGGTGTCGTAGACCGGGGGGCTGCCCCCCTCCGCATAGGCCAGATTCAGGCGCTCGGCCGCGGCGACGAGGCGCATCACGCCCCGCGCCAACAGCCCCGGGCGCGCCATGGTGTCGGTGAGCCCCACGGTCCGCGCCTGCTGCCGATGTGCTAAGTCCTGCATGATGACTCCGGTTTTCTCCCATGTTTTCATGACATGGGAGACAAACCGGAGCGATGCAACTTGGCGGTCAGCCCTCGACGAACGGCGCGTCGGGGACGAAGTCCGGATTCAACGGGTCGGGGCCGTGGTCGTTGGGCCCCGCCTCGCCGCGGCTCGCCCACCAGTAGATCAGGATCAGCGGTCCGATCAGCGGCACCAGCCACAGCAGCAGCCACCAGCCGGACTTGCCGATATCGTGCAGCCGCCGCGCCGCCACCGCCAGGGTCGGCAGAAAGATCGCCAGGGGGAACAGCAGGGAAAACAACCCGCCGGAAAGCGGAAAGGTCGCGGCATCGAAGATCACCACCACCGCCGAGCCCAGCAGGTAGAACCCCACCCACCACCAGAACTCCGCCCGCGCGGCGCGCCCGGCGAAAGCGGCGTATTTGGCGAAGCAGACCCTGATCGCATCGGAGAAAGTCATCATCCCGCCACGATGCCCTTCGCCTCGGGAAAAAACAAGGCCGGGCCCTGCCCGGGCCCGCTGGGGCCGCGGGTCCCAGACCCCATAACTGTTTTTCGCCGCGCAAGCGGCCATCAACCGTCACGCCGCGTGATGAGCCTATGGCGCTGCGCGCAAAAACCAAAGTTATGGGGAGTGTGGGGGGATTGGAGCCGACCGCCGGAGGCGGTGGGAACGCCCAGTGGGCGTTCCCAAGGCGGAAATGTCCCCCCACGAAGTTTTAGTGTTCCCCCCCGAACCCCTTGCCGTCGTCGCGCAGCCAGACGTAGATCGCCGGGATGGCGAGCAGGGTGAGCGCGGTGGAACTGGCGAGGCCGAACACCAGACTGATGGCGAGGCCCTGGAAGATCGGGTCAGCGAGGATGAACGCCGCGCCGATGATCGCGGCGAGCGCGGTGAGCAGGATCGGCTTGAAGCGGATGGCGCCCGCCTCCACCAGCACGTCACGCAGGGTGTGGTCCGGGTGCGCGGCCTTGAGGTGGCGGATGAAATCCACCAGCAGGATGGAGTTGCGCACGATGATCCCGGCGAGCGCGATGAAGCCGATCATCGAGGTGGCGGAGAACGGCGCGCCGAACATCCAGTGTCCGAGCACGATGCCGATGAGGGTGAGCGGCACCGGCACCAGGATCACCAGCGGCACCTTGAACGACCCGAACTGTGCGACGACGAGCAGATAGATCGCCAGGAGCGCGACGATGAAGGCCGCCCCCATGTCGCGGAAGGTGACGTAGGTGACCTCCCACTCGCCGTCCCAGAGGAGGGTGAGCCCCGCCTCGTCGAGCGGCTGGCCGTGGTAGCCGATGGCGATCGGCGGCAGGTCCGGATGTTCCGCCTGCATCTTCGCCAGGGCGTTCTCCACCGCGGACATGCCGTAGATCGGCGCCTCGAAGGCTCCGGCGAGTTCCGCCGTGACCATGTCGTTGAAGCGGCCGTCGCGGCGATAGACGGTTTCGGAGGTCTTCTCGGCCACCACCCGCACCACGTCGCCGAGTTCGACCACGCCCTTCGCGCCGGGCACCGGGGTGGTGAGCAGGCGCTCGCCGATGGCGAGGTCCGAGGGCGGCAGCTTCACCGCGATCTCGATCGGGTTGGTGCCGTGGCCGCGGTGGGAATAGCCCACCGAAACCCCGGAGAACAGCGCGCGCAGGGTGTCGAACACCGCCTGTTCCTCGACGCCGTGGAATTCCAGCGCCTCCTGGTCGATGACGAGGCGCAGGCGCTTCGCCGGATGCCCCATGGAATTGTCGATATCGACGACGAAGGGCACGGCGCGGAACGCCTGGCGCACCCGCTCGGCGGCGGCGCGGCGGGCCTCGGCGGTGGGGCCGTAGACCTCGGCGAGCAGGGTCGCCATCACCGGCGGGCCGGGCGGCACCTCGGTCACCTTGACCGCGGTGCCGTCCGGCACCGGCAGGTCGGCGAGGCGGCGGCGCGCCTCCAGCGCGATGCCGTGGCTTTCGCGGCTGCGGTCGCCCTTGGGCAGCAGGTTGACCTGCAACTCGCCCAGTTCCGGCGAGGACCGCAGGTAGGAGTGCCGCACCAGGCCGTTGAAGTTGAACGGCGCGGCGGTGCCGACATAGGCCTGGATGTCCACCAACTCCGGCAGGGAGGCGAGCCGGTCCGCCGCGGCGCGCAGCACGCGGCTGGTCTCCTCCAGCGAGGAGCCCTCCGGCAGGTCGATCTGCACCTGGAACTCGGACTTGTTGTCGAAGGGCAAGAGCTTGACGGTGACGCTCTTGGTGGCGAAGAGGCCGCACACCGCAAGGGTGGCCACCCCGACGCCGAGGAGGAAGCGCTTGGAGCGGCCGCGCCCGGTCAAGAGCGGCACCGCGATGCGGCGGTAGAACGCGCCGAGGCGGCCTTCGTCGTCGTGGTGGCCCTCGCCTTCCCGCTCCGCCTTGCGCCCGGCGATGCGGTAGAGCAGCCAGGGGGTGATCGTCACCGCGACGAAGAACGAGAAGATCATCGCCGCCGAGGCGTTGACCGGGATCGGGCTCATGTAGGGGCCCATCATGCCGGAGACGAACATCATCGGCAGCAGCGCGGCGACGATGGTCAGGGTGGCGACGATGGTGGGGTTGCCGACCTCGGCCACCGCCTCGATCGCCTTGTCGGCGATCGACTTGCCGTCCTTCATCCCCCAGTGGCGGGCGATGTTCTCGACGATGACGATGGCGTCGTCCACCAGGATGCCGATGGAGAAGATCAGCGCGAACAGGCTGACGCGGTTGATCGTGTAGCCCATCAGGTGCGAGGCGAAGAGGGTCAAGAGGATGGTGGTGGGGATGACCACGGCGACCACCACCCCCTCGCGCCAGCCGATCGCCAGGGTGATCAGACCGACGATGGAGATGGTGGCGAGCGCAAGGTGGAACAGCAGTTCGTCGGATTTCTCCAGCGCCGTCTCGCCGTAGTCGCGGGTGACCTTGACCTCGATGTCGGCGGGGACGAGGCGGCCCTTCAGGGTGTCGAGGCGGGTGAGGATATTGTGCGCCACGTCCACCGCGTTGGCGCCCTTGCGTTTGGCCAGCGCGATGCTCACCGCGGGCGCGGGCTTGAGGCTGCCGTCCTTGAGTTTTTCCAGTTGCCAGACGCGGGTGTCCCCGGTGGCCGCGCCGACGACGATCTTCGCCACGTCCTTGACGTAGACCGGCCGCCCGTCGCCGGTGGTGATCAGGAGGTTGCCGATGTCGCCCGGCCCCTGCAAGGTATGCCCGGCGACCACCGGGGGCTGTGCCCCCGCCTCGCGCACGCGGCCCAGCGAGAACGCGCGGTTGGCGTTCTTCACCTTGTCCACCAGCTGGTTGAGGGTGACGCCGTAGAGGCTCAGGCGCTCCGGGTCGGGCTCGACGCGGATCTGGTCCGGGTGGCCGCCCGCGATGAAGGTCAGCCCCACGTCCTCCACCTTCACCAGTTCGCTTTGCAGCTCGTCGGCGATGGCGTGCAGGGCGTTGTCGTTCCAGCGGTCCTCCTTGCCCGGCTTGGGGGTGAGGGTGAGCACCACCACCGGCACGTCGTTGATGCTGCGCCCGACGATCAGGGGCTCGGGAATGCCGATGGGGATTTCGCCGTAGTGGGCGCGGATGGTGTCGTGCACGCGCAGCAGCGCGGCGTCGCGGTCGGTGCCGACGAAGAAGCGCGCGGTGACCATCGCCTGGTCGTCCACGGTCTGGGAATAGACGTGCTCCACGCCGTCGATGCCCTTGACGATGTTCTCCAGCGGCTTGGTCACCAGTTCCACCGCGTCCACCGCCCTCAGGCCGTCGGCGGAGACCATGATGTCCACCATCGGCACCGAGATCTGCGGTTCCTCCTCGCGCGGCAGCTGGATCAGGGCGATCAGCCCCACCGCCAGCGCGGAGAGCAGCAGCAAGGGCGTCAGCGGACTGCGCAGGAAGGTGCGCGTCAGATGGCCGGAAATCCCCAGTTTCATGACCGGCCCCCCGCCTTCGGAGCGTCCTGGGGCAGGATCACGTCGCCGTCATGCAGGCCGGAGAGCACCTCGATGCCCTCCGCATGGCGGCTTCCGGTCTGCACCACCACGGCGGTGCCGTCGGCGAGGCGGGCGAAGGTGACGCCGAAGCGCGTGGCGAGATAGCCCTCCGGCACCAGAAAACCTTCGCGGCTGCCGGTCTTCACCGTCACCAGGGTGCGCTCGCCGACGAAATAGCCGCCGAGGTCCGCCACCTCCACGTCGGCCATCACCCGGCCGTTGGACAGCTTGGGATAGACCTTCACCACCTTGCCCTCGCGGGTGCGGCCCGGGTCTTCGTCCGGGGCCATGCCGCGCGGCCCGATGCGCACCGGGTCGCCCTCGCGGATGAAGCGGGCGTGGCGCTCCGGCACCTCGATGCGCAGCAGGTAGGCGCCGGTGGCGATGGTGGCGATCGGCTCGCCCGGCATCACCACCGCGCCGTCGGTGACATGCACCACCAGGACGCGGCCGTCGCCGGGGGCGAGCACCTCGCCCTCCTTCATCTGCTGTTCCACCACCTGGCGCGCCGCAGCCTGGGAGGCCAGCCCGCGGTCCGCCACGGCAAGCGCGGTGCGCGCCGTATCCAGCCGCGCCTTGGAGACCACGCCCTGCTTGTAGAGCTGCTGCGCGCGGTTGAAGTCGAGTTCCGCCTGGGCGCGTTCGGCGCGCAGGGACTGGGTCTTCGCCTCCAGCGAGCGCATCTGCAGCACCAGCTTGGGGTCGCCGATGGTCGCCACCTTCTGCCCGGCCTTCACCGCGTCGCCCTCGTCGATCAGAAGCATGGCGACGGTGCCGCCGTTGCGGGCGCGCGCCTGCTGCACATGGGCGCTTTCCACCGTGGCGTAGATGGTCTTGCGGTCCTCGATGGATTGCCGCCGCACCGTCAGGCCGCCGTCGGCCGCCTGCGCCAGAGAGGCGGAGACCAGGGCCGCCGACGCGATTGCCAGGACTGTCCGGATCGTGCTGCGCATGGAGGAACCCCCTTCGTGGTCGTGCCCCGGAAATGGGGCGGAGAAAAGCCTTGTTGACATAATATGCATAGTTGCTAATTTAGCAAGTATGAATACCATGGACGTCGCCGACAACGCCAGACAGGCCGCCGACCTTCTCCGCGCCCTCTCGAACCCGGGTCGGCTGACGATTCTCTGCCTGCTCTCCGGCGGGGAAAAGACGGTCGGCGAACTGGAACGCGCGATCGGCCTGTCGCAGTCCGCGCTGTCGCAACAACTGGCGGTGCTGCGGCGCAAGGGCCTGGTCCAGACCCGGCGGTTTCGCCAAAACGTATTCTACACCATCAGGGATGATCGCGCGATGCGTGTCATCGACACCCTGGCGGGATTGTATTGCCCGACCGGAACGCCGACATCAAAAAGTGAGGCCGCGGCCTCCAAGTGAGCATGAGGGTCGAGCTTGCGACAACCACGGCACAGCCGTGACAGCGGAGGACGGCAGGATGGCGCATATCGTAGTCATGGGTGCGGGGATCGGCGGCGTGCCGATGGCTTATGAAATGCGGGACGCGGCGCGCAAGGAAGACACCGTCACGGTGGTCAGCAACACGCCCACCTTCCACTTCACGCCGTCCAACCCCTGGGTCGCGGTCAACTGGCGCAAGCGCGAGGACATCGAGATCGAACTCGCCCCGGTGCTCGCCAAGCGCGGCATCGAATTCTCCCCGGCCGGGGTGGCCAAGGTCTACCCGGAGGAGAACCGCCTGGAACTCCTCGACGGCCAGGAGATCATCTACGACTACCTGGTCATCGCCACCGGCCCGGCGCTCGCCTTCGACGAGATCGAGGGCTTCGGCCCGCATGGCGGCCTCACCCAGTCGGTCTGCCACGTCGATCACGCGGCGCACGCCGCCGAGGCGTGGGAGGCCTTCTGCGCCGACCCCGGCCCGATCGTCGTCGGCGCGGTGCAGGGCGCCTCGTGCTACGGCCCGGCCTACGAGTTCGCGGCGATCATGGATACCGACCTGCGCCGCCGCAAGATCCGCGACAAGGTGCCGATGACCTTCGTCACCGCCGAACCCTATATCGGCCACCTCGGCCTGGGCGGCGTCGGCGATTCCAGGGGAATGATGGAAAGCATCCTGCGCAGCCGCCACATCGACTGGATCTGCAACGCCAAGATCGAGAAGTTCGCCGACGGCGCGGCCCACGTCATCGAGGTGGACGACGACGGCAACGAGAAGAAGCGCCACACCGTGCCCTTCTCCTTTTCCATGATGCTGCCGTCCTTCCGCGGCATCCCCGCGGTGATGGGCGTGCCCGGCCTGGTCAACCCGCGCGGCTTCGTCATCGTCGATAAGCATCAGCGCAACCCCGCCTACCCCAACGTCTTCTCGATCGGGGTGTGCGTCGCCATCCCGCCGGTGGGCAAGACCCCGGTGCCGGTGGGCGTGCCGAAAACCGGCTACATGATCGAATCCATGGTCACCGCCACGGCGCACAACATCGCCAACCTGCTGAACGGCGAAGAACCGGACCGCGAGGCCACCTGGAACGCCATCTGCCTCGCCGACTTCGGCGATTCCGGCGCGGCCTTCGTCGCGCTGCCGCAAATCCCGCCGCGCAACGTCAACTGGTTCTCCACCGGATGGTGGGTCCACGCCGCCAAGATCGCCTTCGAAAAATACTTCATGCACAAGATCCGCGCCGGAACCTCGGAGCCGATCTACGAGAAATACGTCCTCAAGGCGCTGGGCATCACCAAGCTCAAGGACAAGATCCTCCACGCCATCCCCGACGAACCGAAACTCTGAGGGACGCGGAACACCAAAACTTCGCGGGGGGACTCGGTCCCCCCGCTCCCCCCATAACTTTTGGTTTTTGCGCGCAGCGCGAGAAAGCCATCACGCGGCGTGACGGTTGATGGCCGCTGCACGGCGAAAAACCAGTTATGGGGTTTGGGGCCCAAGGCCCCAACGGGGTCCAGGGGCGGCGCCCCCGGCCTGGTTTTCCCCTACCCCCGCCCGCGGTAAGGCGGCACGCCCTGGTCGGGCAGCCAGATGCCTTTGGGCGGTTCGCCGCTTTGCCAGAACACGTCGATCGGCATGCCGCCGCGCGGGTACCAATAGCCGCCGATGCGCAGCCACACCGGGGCGAGGGTTTCCACCAGGCGCTTGGCGATCGTCACGGTGCAGGTTTCGTGGAAGGCGCCGTGGTTGCGGAAGGCGTGGAAGAAGAGCTTCAGCGACTTGGATTCCACCAGCCAGCGGTCCGGCACGTAGTCGATGACGAGGTGCGCGAAGTCGGGCTGCCCGGTGACCGGGCAGAGCGAGGTGAATTCCGGGCAGGTGAAGCGCACCACGGTGCGGGCTTCGGCCTCGCCCTGCCAGGGCACGCGTTCCAGCACCGCCTCTTCCGGGGTGGCGGCGGCGCGCGCGGCGCGGCCGAGTTGGGTGAGGTTCGTTCCGGTCGTGTCGCTCATCTTTGCGGGCTCCTTTTCCCCTTAGGGCATAGCGGATTTTTCCCTTCGCCGCACCTCCCCTGCCGCGGCAACCGGAGGGGCAAAACCATGGCCTGCCGTTCGACTGTTGCCGCCTTCCCGCGTGTCGGAGTATGTTGCGCTCTTACAACAAGAAAACCCCGAGAGACCGGGCGGCAGAACACCCAGGAGTCCATCATGCGCCTTGCCGACGCTTCGATCAGGAGCAAGCTGTTCCTGTTCTACCTGCTCGCCGGCATCCTGCCGCTCTCCCTGATCTCCTTCCTGGGCTTGAACTTCGCCTCGAAGGCGCTGCTCGACAAGTCGTTCAGCCAGCTGGTCACGGTGCAGAGTCTGCGCAAGGCGCGCATCGAGCACGATTTCTCGATCCGCCTGGACTCGGTGCACCGGCTGAACCAGCGCAACGACATCATCAACCTGTTCACCGAGATCGGCGCCTTCCAGCACGTCCACGGCCTCGACGCGGCGAACCGTCTCGACGTCACCGACCCCGGCTACCGCGCCATCGCCAACCGCTATTCGCCGTCGTTGCGGCACTACCTCGCCACCTACGCCTACCGCGACCTGCTGCTGCTCTCCGTCGATGGGCGGCTGCTCTATTCGCTGAAGCAAGACCCCAACGCCGGGCGTCTGGTGGAATCCGGCCCGCTGCACGATTCCGGCCTGACGCGGCTGTGGCGGCGCATCGGCGAGACGCGGCAGGCGGCGATCGTCGATTTCTCCCTCTACGGCAGCGAGCGCGGCGATCACGCCGCGTTCATCGGCCAGCCGTTCTTCGGGCCGGACGGGCAGATGCGCGGCGTCATCGCGCTGCGCCTCGGGCCGGAACTGATCGACACCATCGTCACCTCGCGCGACGGCATGGGCAAGAGCGGCGAGTCCTACATCGTCGCCTTCGACCCGAGACGGTCGCGCTATGAGTTCCGCACCACGGTGCACACCTCCGGCGGCGGGCGCTGGGTGATGGGCGCGACGATGCCGGAACTCCCCTATTGGAAGCAAAGCCGCACCGCAAGCGGCCAGCCGGTCATCGGGGAGTTCAAGGACAGCGAGGGCGAGCCGGTGCTGGTGGCGGCGACGGAGCTGGCGATTCCCGACGTCGCCTGGACCCTGGTGTCGAAGGTCGCCCGCGCCGAAGTAGTGGCGCCGATCCGCGACCTGGGGATCGAGATTCTCGCCCTCGGCGGCATTCTTGTGCTGTTCGTCGGCATCGGCGCGTTGATCTTCGCCGACACCTTCACCTCGCCGGTGCTCAAGGCGACGCAGATGGCTCAGGCGATCGCCGAGGGCCGGCTCGACGTCTCCATCGACGCCGCGCGCAAGGACGAACTGGGGCTGCTTTCCCGTGCCCTCGATTCCATGGCGCACCGCCTGCGCGAGCACGACTGGCTGATGAGCGGCGCCTCCACCCTCAACGACACGCTGCGCGGCGAGCACGACCCGGACAAACTGAGCGAGCGCCTCCTCGCCTTCATGACCGCGCACTTCCAGGTGCCGCTCGGCGCGCTCTATCTGGCGCGGGAGGATGCGGCGGTGCTGCGGCTCGCGGCGCGCCACGGCGTGTCCGATGCGGATGCGGAGCGCCGCAGCAACATCCCCCTCGGCGACGGCATGATCGGCCAGGCGGCGGTTTCCCAGGCGCCGCTTTATTTCGACACCGCGCCCACCGATGCGCCGGTGCTCGACTACGGCGCGGGGGAGGTGCGGCCCAGCCGCTTCGCCGCGGTGCCTCTGGTGTTCGAGGGGGTTGCGATCGGGGTGCTGCTGCTCGGCGGCTTCACGCCGTTTTCCGCCGTCGGCCGCCGCTTCCTCGCCGAGCATGCGGGCAATGCCGGGGTGCTGCTCGCCGCGGCGCAGAGCCACCAGACCATCGAGGCGCTGCTCGCCCGCTCGCGCGAGCAGGAGAACGACCTGCGCGCCTCCAACGCCGAACTGAAGCGCCAGGCCCAGGCCCTGATCGAATCCGAGCGCGAACTGCAAACCCAGCAGGAGGAACTGCGGGTCATCAACGAGGAACTGGAGGAGCAGACCCGCGCCCTGCGCAAGTCGGAGAACGAGTTGCAGACCCAGCAGGAGGAACTGCGCGTCACCAACGAGGAGCTGGAGGAGCGCACCCAGGAGCTGGAGCTGCGCAGCCGCGCGATCCAGGCGAAGAACGACGAGCTGACCGCGGCGCGCGACGAGATCCGCCAGAAGATCCAGGAACTGGAAACCGCCAACCGCTACAAGTCGGAGTTCCTGGCGAACATGAGCCACGAACTGCGCACGCCGCTGAACAGCATCCTCATCCTGTCGCAGCTGATGGCGGACAACCGCAACGGCAACCTCTCGGAGCGGCAGACGGAATCGGCGCGCACCATCAACGCCGCGGGCAGCGACCTCCTGAAGCTGATCAACGACATTCTCGACCTCTCCAAGGTGGAGGCGGGCAAGATCGAGATGACGATGGATCCGATGCCGATCGCCGGTTTCCTCGCCGATATCGAGCGGGTGTTCCGCCCGGTTTCCGATATCCGCGGCATTCCCTTCGACATCGCGGTCGCCGACGACGCGCCCGCCGCCCTGGTGACGGATTCCCACCGCCTACAGCAGGTGGTGCGCAACCTCCTGTCCAACGCCTTCAAGTTCACCGAGGCGGGCGGGCGCGTCGGCCTCGCCATCGCCCGGCCGGAGGCGGCGGACCTGCCCGCGGGCAGCGCGCTCACCCCGGAGAACGCGGTGGCTTTCGCGGTCAGCGACGACGGCATCGGCATCCCCGCGGAACGCCAGGCGGACATCTTCGAGGCGTTCCGCCAGGCCGACGGCGGCACCAGCCGCAAGTACGGCGGCACCGGGCTCGGGCTTTCCATCTCGCGGCGGCTGGCGGAGGCGCTGGGGGGCACCATCACGCTGACGAGCGAAGCCGGCAAGGGCAGCGTGTTCACCGTCATCCTGCCTACCGCACAGCCCGAACCCGCGGCGGAGGAAGCCCCGGCGCCGGCCGCCGAACCGCCGAAGCCGGCGCCCGGCCCGGTTCCCGCGGCGCGGCGCACGCCCCCGCCGCAACCCGCACGCCTGCCGCCCACCCTGCCCGAAGCGGCCGCGGAGGACGTGCCGGACGACCGCCGCGACCTCGATGAAGGCGACCGCATCCTCCTCATCGTCGAGGACGACCCGGCCTTCGCCGCGATCCTGCGCGACCTCGCGCACGAGCGCAGCTTCAAGTGCCTGATCGCCGCGGACGGCGAAACCGGCCTGCACTTCGCCGACTACTACCGCCCGAGCGCGATCATCCTCGACATCGGCCTGCCCGGCATCGACGGCTGGGAGGTGATGAGCCGCCTCAAGGACAGCCCGGAGACGCGGCACATCCCGGTGCACTTCATCTCCGGCGTGGACAACGCGTTGAACGGCCTGCGCATGGGCGCGGTGGGCTTCCTCACCAAGCCGATCGGCATCGAGCATCTGGACGCCGCCTTCGGCAGGATCGAGGAGATCATCGACAAGCCGGTGAGCGCGCTGCTGGTGGTCGAAGACGACCCCGCCCAGGCGGAGGCGATCCGCCAGCTCATCGGCAACGGCGACGTGGTGACGACGATCGCGGGCGACGGCGCGGCGGCGCTCGAAGCGCTTTCCGAGCGGCCCTTCGACTGCATGATCCTCGACCTCGGCCTCAAGGACATGACCGGCTTCGACCTTCTGGCGCATCTGGGCGAAATTCCCCACTGCGCGCAGATGCCGATCATCATCTATACCGGGCGCGACCTCACCCGCGAGGAAGAGGAACAATTGCAGCGCCACGCCGACAGCATCATCATCAAGGGAGTGCGCTCGCCCGAGCGCCTGGTGGACGAGAGCGCGCTCTTCCTCCACCGGGTGGAGGCGGCGCTGCCGGAACGCCAGCGCGCGATGATCCGCATGGTGCACGACCGCGACGCGGCGCTGAAGGAGCGCACGGTGCTTCTGGTGGACGACGACATGCGCAACGTGTTCGCGCTTTCGAGCGTGCTGGAGGACAAGGGGATCGCCGTGGTGATCGCCCGCGACGGCAAGGAATGCCTGGCGCGCCTGGCGGACAACCCCGGCATCGACCTCGTCCTCATGGACATCATGATGCCGGAGATGGACGGCTACGAGGCGATGCGCGAAATCCGCAAGAACCGCGCCTACGCCAAGTTGCCGATCATCGCGCTCACCGCCAAGGCGATGAAGGGCGACCGCAACAAGTGCGTGGAGGCGGGCGCCAGCGACTACCTGGCGAAGCCGGTGGATACGGAGAAGCTTCTGTCGCTGCTGAGGGTATGGCTCTATCGATGACGACGGATCTCGTCCGGATGGAAAACGAACGCCTGGAGATGCGCCTGCTGCTGGAGGCGATCTACCAGAAGTCCGGCTACGACTTCCGCGGCTACGCCTCCGCCCACATCAAGCGGCGGCTGGAGCATGTGCGCAACCGCGCCGGGCTCGCCACCTTCTGCGAGGTGACGCACCGCCTGATCTGGGATGCCGAGTTCTTCGATTCCGTGCTTTCGGCGCTCTCGATCAACGTCACCGAGATGTTCCGCGACCCCGGCTTCTACCGCGCGGTGCGCGAACAGGTGCTGCCGGTGCTCAAGACCTATCCGTTCATCAAGGTCTGGCACGCCGGCTGCGCCGCCGGGCAGGAGGTCTACTCCATGGCGATCGTGCTCGCCGAGGAGGGAATGAAGGACCGCGCCCAGATCTACGCCACCGACATCAACCCGCCGGTGCTGGAGATCGCGCGGCGCGGCATCTACCCGCTGGACGCGGTGCGCCACTACACCGCCAACTACCAGAAGGCGGGGGGCGCCTCGTCGTTCTCCGAATACTACACGGCGGACTACGATTCGGTGGCGGTGAAGACGGCGCTGAAGCAGAACGTGCTGTTCTCGCCGCACAACCTGGTCACCGACGGCATCTTCGGCGAGATGCACGTGATCTTCTGCCGCAACGTGCTGATCTATTTCGGCGACGACTTGCAGAACAAGGTGATCAAGCTGTTCCTCGACAGCCTGTGCAACGGCGGCTTCCTCTGCCTCGGCACCAAGGAGAGCCTGCGCTTCTCCGAGCATGCGGACGCCTTCGAGGTGGTGGACGCGCGGGAGAAGATCTACCGCAAGCGGCCCGCCCTGCCCACTCCGGAAGCGGAGGCGGAATGACCTCCCCGCCCGCAACGGATGCGGTGGTGATCGGCGCCTCGGCCGGGGGGCTCGCCGCCATCGGCGCGCTGCTTTCCGCCCTGCCCGCCGCCTACCCGCTCGCGGTGGTGGTGGTGCAGCACATTCCGGCCGACGCGGCGGACACCCTGGTGCGGCGCTTCCAGCGGCATTGCCGCCTGCCGGTGCGCGAAGCGGAGGACAAGGACACGGTGGAACCCGGCATAGTCTTTATCGCTCCGGCGGATTATCATCTTATGATTGAACCCGACCGCAGGTTCAGCTTATCTAGAGAAGAACGCGTCAACTTTTCCCGCCCCTCGATCGACATCTTGTTCGAAACCGCGGCGGAAGCCTTCTGCAACCGCTTGGTCGGTGTTATTTTGACCGGCGCCAGTGCCGACGGCGCGACGGGCCTGGCGAAGATCGCAGCAATGGGAGGAACCGGCGTGGTGCAGTCCCCCGAAACGGCCGAAGTGGACGTGATGCCGCGCGCGGCGCTTGCCGCCTGCGCCGGCGCCCGCGTGCTGCCGCTGGCCGCCATCGGCGCCTTTCTCGCCCGCCTCATCCCGGAATCGGAGGCACCATGCCCGCCGATATCCTGATCGTAGACGACAACCCCAACAACCTGTTCGCGCTGGAAAACCTTCTGGCGGCGCCCGACCTCAACATCATCACCGCGGGCTCGGGCAACGAGGCGCTGGCCAAGACGCTCTCCCACGAATTCGCCATCGCGCTCCTGGACGTGCAGATGCCGGAGATGGACGGCTTCGAAACCGCGGAACTGATGCGCGGCAACTCGCGCACCCGCCACATCCCGATCATCTTCGTCACCGCCAACCGCAGCGAGCGCGAATACGTGTTCCGCGGCTACGATTCCGGCGCGGTGGACTATCTCGCCAAGCCGCTCGACGTCAACATCCTGAAAAGCAAGGTCAACGTCTTCCTCGAGCTGCACCGTCAGCGCCGCGCGCTGGAGGAGAAGACCCGCGAACTCGACGCCAAGATCTCCGAAATGGAGCGCCTGCAAAACCTGTTGCAGGAGCGCAACGAGCAACTGCGGGTGTTGTCGCGCACCGACCGCCTCACCGGCATCTTCAACCGCCTCTCCTTCGACGAAACGCTGGACTACGAGTGGCGGCGCTGCGACCGCGGCGGCAAGCCGCTCACCCTGATCATGGCCGATATCGACCACTTCAAGGCCTACAACGACCGCCTCGGCCACATCGCGGGCGACCACTGCCTGAAGCAGGTGGCCTGGGCGCTCTCCGCCGCGCTGATGCGCCACGTGGACACCATCGCCCGCTACGGCGGCGAGGAGTTCGCCGCGATCCTGCCGGAAACCGACGAAAGCGGCGCGGTGGCGGTGGTGACGAGGATGCGCAATGCGGTGAAGGCGCTCAACATCGCGCACCCCGCCTCACCGACCGAATTGCACGTGACGATCAGCCTCGGCGTCGCCTCGATGCTGCCGGACCCGAATCTCTCCCCCCTGCGGCTGATCGAAATGGCCGACGACGCGATGTACCGCGCCAAGGCCCTGGGCCGCGACCGCCACGCCCTCTACAGCCAACTCGGCTGAAGGCGCTTCATCATCCCGAATGCATTGGAAAAATTGGAGCGGGTGAAGGGAATCGAACCCTCGTCGTAAGCTTGGGAAGCTTCTGCTCTGCCATTGAGCTACACCCGCATCCGGCCGTGCGCGGCACGGCTGGCTTGGAGGCCGGATATTAGGCTAGGCGGTTTTTCCTGGCAAGGGGGCAATTCCCCGATCGCCGTATCCGGAAATTCCGGGTTGCATCCGCAGCGTCAAAGGCCAACATCCTAGGGCGGAAAAGACCGAGGAGACCTCCCGTGAACAAGCCCGTGCCGACATCCACCCCCGCCCCCGCCGCCAACGCCGCCCCCACCCGCCCCAGCCGCGAGGAAGCCGAAGAGGCTGTGCGCACGCTCCTGCGCTGGGCGGGCGACGACCCGTCGCGCGAGGGCCTGGTGGACACCCCGGCGCGCGTCGCCCGCGCCTACGAGGAATTCTTCGCGGGCTACGCCACCGACCCGGAGGCCTATCTCCGCCGCACCTTCGAGGAGGTGGAGGGCTACGACGAGATGGTGGTGCTGCGCGACATCCGCGTCGAGAGCTATTGCGAGCACCACATGGTGCCGATCATCGGCCGGGCGCATGTGGCCTACATGCCGCACCGCCGCGTCGTCGGCATCAGCAAGCTCGCCCGCGTCGTCGAGGCCTATGCCAAGCGCCTGCAAATTCAGGAAAAGCTGACGGTGCAGATCGCCAGCACGATCAACGACGTGCTGGAGCCCATGGGCGTCGCCGTGGTGATCGAGGCGAGCCACCAGTGCATGACCACCCGCGGCGTGCACAAGCCCGGAGTTTCGATGATCACCAGCCACATGCTCGGCGTGTTCCGCTCCAACCCGACGACGCGCAAGGAGTTCATGTCGCTGCTCGGGGCCTCCGGCGGCAACCCGCTTCACCCGTAAGGCGCGGAAAAACGCTTGCAACCGGGGCCGCGAGGCCGGACATTCGGAGGCTGTTTCACCGCCGACGGACGCAACGCCCCATGACCTCCGACCCGATCCTGCCCGAACTCAAGCGCCTGCGCGCCAGCATCGACAACATCGACGCGGCGCTGATCTACCTGCTCTCCGAGCGTTTCAAGTGCACCAAGCGGGTGGGCGCGCTGAAGGCGGAGCACGCGCTCCCCGCCTCCGATCCGGGGCGGGAGAAGGAACAGATCGCGCGCCTGCGCGCGCTGGCGCACGAGGCGGACCTCGACCCGGAATTCGCCGAGAAGTTCCTCAACTTCGTGATCACCGAGGTGATCCACCACCACCTCGCCGCCGCGGGGAAGAAGTAGGGCGGAAGCGGCAAGAAAACCGCGAAGTTCCCCACAACAAAATTTTGAATAATACCAAGTTGAAACTCGACATACCACGGTATGCCGAGCCGTATGCTTTCCGCGCTTTTCGCCTTGCAAATCAATACCGGGAGGACCACCTGCATTTTCATGCGGCGATACCTCGACTTGCGGTTTCCGCGTTTCGCCTCGGAGCCCCAGCGACCGGATGACAACGGTATGGAAGATCTCTCCCCCGACGCGCCCCGCCCCTCCGCCGCCCCGGCGGCGGACACCGTCGTCATCTCCAACGAGGAGCTCCTGAACCTGCGTTCGGAGCACCGCCGCACCCTCTACCTGCTGCGGCAAACCCAGGAGGCCTACGGCCACTTCGTGCCGAAGGGGTTCCTCCATATCCTCGGCACGGAAGACATTCTCGACGTCCGCCTGGGCCATGAGATCGAGAAAAAGATCACCATCATGTTCTCGGACATCCGCAACTTCACCACGCTGTCCGAGGCGATGACCTCCCACCAGACCTTCGAGTTCATCAACGGCTATCTCGCCCTCATGGAACCCGCAGTGCAGACGCACGGCGGCATCATCGACAAGTTCATCGGCGATGCGGTGATGGCCTTCTTCCCCGAGCGGGCGGCCCATGCGCTCGAAGCCGCCTTCGCGATGCGCGACGCCCTCTCCCACCTCAACGGGCAACGCCGCAATGCGGGGCAGGAACCGATCGCCATGGGGATCGGCCTCAACACCGGGCTGACCACCCTGGGCGTTATCGGCCACATGGGCCGCATGGAGGCGACGATCATCGGCGACGCGGTCAACGTCGCCTCGCGCCTCGAATCCCTGACCAAGCAGTATCATGTCGGCATCCTGATCAGCGAGGACACGCTGGCCTGCCTCGACGGCGCCGGGAAACACCTTATCCGCTTCATCGACCGAGTGGTGGTGAAGGGCCGCCTGCGACCGATCTCCGTCTACGAGGTCTTCGACGGCGACGAACGCGCCACCGCCGAGGCCAAGCTCTCCACCCTCGACATCTTCGAAAAGGCGGTCGCCTACTACCACCTGGGCGAGGCCGATCTGGCCCTACCGCTGTTCCACCTGTGCCGGGAAAAGACCGATCTCGACCCGGTGGCGGATATCTACCTGAAGCGCTGCCTCACCTGCATCGAGACCGGCGTGCTCGAAGGCCCCCACGAATTCCACAACCGCCTGGAATGGTGCTCCGCCTACGAGACCGGTATCGCCGATGTGGACCGGCAGCACCACGGACTCCTCGACAACATCAACAAGCTCTCCGCCGCCATCCAGGGCAACGACACGGCGGCAACGGAAGAGGTGTTCGCCTTCCTCGGTGCGTACAGCGTCGAGCATTTCTCCACCGAGGAGGAATACATGCGGCGTTACGACTACCCCTTCCTGCAGGAACACATCCAGGAGCACGAGGCCTTCATCCGCGGCTTCACCACTGCCAAACGGAAAATCCTGTCGCATCCGGAGGACAAGCTGCTCGCCCTCTTCCACATCAACCTGTTCCTCTACGACTGGCTGATCAGCCACAGCACCCGCATCGACAAGCACTTCGCCAACCACGTGCTGAAGGCGCTGGCGCAGACGACGGGATGACGCGGTGGAGGGCTTGGACGTGGAGGACGAGGATTGGCGAAAACATGCTCATGGCATGTTTTCGTCCTGCCGTATCGAACCGGAGGTTCTTGCCACTGTTCCTCAAGCCAATGAAAAAGGCCTCCCTATGGGAGGCCTTTTTCATTGGCTGTGCACCCAGTCCGCAGCGAACCCGTCTCCGCATTCCTTTCCCTGCAAACAGGGAAAAATACAGGGAATGGGCCAGCCACCCCGCTCAGCAGACCACGATATGGGCTCGTAACACCACGGCCCCGCTCACTTTCGGGAGTATCTCCCTATTCGGGAAAACAGGGAACCGATCCGACAGAACAGGGAATTTTCATGCTTTCTCGGCTCATAACATCAACTCCCCGGGCCGATGAGGCTAGGGGTGACCGGCCCTTCGACACAATCACTCTGGAACCCGCCTATAGAGTCCACCGAACGTGACGTTCATGCCCCCGCACTTCAGGTTATCGCCTGCGACCAGCCAGTCCCCAACCAATATTATGTGAATCTGGCATCCTCCTTTGTACTTGAAAAGAATCCTGTTCCCTTTGGGAGAGGCGGACGCTTCGAATGAGCCTGTATGGGGAACATTTCCACCATATCCGAGAGCATATCCTGTCGCAGCAAGGCTGCCGGCGACCTTCCCTGCCCGCAATTCGATATCGGCATTCTCATCGACCCACTTGGTTCTGTAGGACCATTTACCGAACCAGTTCTGCAATGTGGTGCTACGAATCGGCTCCCCGATATCCAAGGATTGCGCTGCAACCCAGCCGACGCTTTGCCTGGCGACACGACCGTTCTTTGCCATATCCGGGGCAACGTAAAAGGCGCAGACCCAGCCGTCGGTCACATGGGAAGCCACCAACTCGTTGCCGGGAACGAGGAACTCGTCGCGGCGGCACGGCGTTTCGGCACAGCCTTCCCCACCGTCGTAAAGGTACACCTTGACCTGCCCTGGAACTTTCATCCGGCTGAAAGTTCCAGGGCAGGTCATTGAGTACGCGCCGGTCGTCCTGGCGCGGTACGCCGCGCGGCTTGTTCGGCAGCAGCGGCGAAATGATCGACCATCCGGCGTCAGTGAGATTAAAGCGGGCCATGATCAAACTCCCTATTGCTAGGAAATTTGAATCACAGTCCGCCCGCCAGGAGAATCCCCTTTATGGGTACAGAACCTAGGTGGGTAAAAACCCCCAACTCAGGTCACAGCGTCTCCGCGGCTTCAGTGGATGATCTGGTTCAGGAAATCCTGCGCCCGTTCGCTTTGGGGGGCCGTAAAGAACGTGGACGGCGCAGCGCATTCAACGACGGTGCCCTTGTCCATGAACACTACCCGGTCGGCGACCTCGCGCGCGAAGCCCATCTCGTGCGTGACGCAGAGCATGGTCATTCCCTCCGCGGCTAGTTGCACCATCGTGTCCAGAACTTCCTTAACCATCTCCGGATCGAGGGCGGAGGTCGGCTCATCGAACAACATGATCTGCGGCTTCATGCACAACGCCCGCGCAATAGCGACGCGCTGTTGCTGCCCGCCCGAAAGCTGTCCCGGATACTTGTGCACCTGATCGGGAATATGGACTTTGGAGAGGAAATGCATCGCGATTTCACGCGCCTCCGCCTTGGTGATACCGCGGGCTTGTACAGGTGCCAGCATGCAGTTCTCGAGAATGGTCAGATGCGGAAACAGGTTGAAACTCTGGAAAACCATGCCGACGTCGCGGCGCACCGTGGCGATGTCTTTCAACTGCTCGGTCAGGATCTGGCCGTTGACGATGATGCGCCCTTCGTCATGCGTCTCGATCCGGTTGATGCAGCGGATTAGCGTGGACTTGCCCGAACCGGAAGGACCGCAAATGATGATCCGCTCTCCCCTGCGGACGTCGAGATCGATGCCGTCGAGGGCGCGGAACCGGCCGTAATTTTTGCACACCGCATCCAACTCGATCACTTTTTCGTGCGAAGCCTCGCCGGGAAGCCCAGAAGGAACGGGATTCATACGCATCTCCTTTTCCCGGCTACCGGTTGATCGCCGCTTGGTGGCTGCGACGCAACCAAGCGACCAGTTGCGAAGCGGCACAGCAGATCGCCAGATAGATCGCCGCCACCGTCAGATACATCTCGACGAGCCGCCCGTTGAGCTGTGCGATCTTCGATGCCGCGCCGACCAGATCCGTAAGGGAGAGGACGTAGACGAGCGATGTGTCCTGAAACAGAATGATCGTCTGGCTGAGAATGATCGGGCTAGCGATCCGCACCACCTGAGGCAGGATCACGTAGCGGTAGGTCTTGTAAGTCGAGAGCGAAAGCGCCTTAGCCGCCTCGTATTGGCCGCGCCCCAGGGAGCGCAGGCCGACCCGGATGATTTCGGAGTAATAGGCCGCCTCGAACATCGAGAAGGTGATGAACGCGGTCCACACGCCACCGATCGGCACCGGGCGCCCGCCGTTCACCAGTGCACCGACAACCAAGGGGACGAGAAAGAAGAACCAGAACAGCACAAGGATCAACGGGACGGAGCGAATCAAGGCGACGTAACCGCGCGCGAGCTGCGCTGCCACGGGGATTTCGAGGTGCTGCACCAGCGCTAGTCCGATACCGAGGGCCATTCCGGTAGCGAACGCGCAGACGGTCAACAGCAGCGAAAAGCGCAGCCCCTGCATCAGATAGGGCAGGCTTTCGTAGACGATACCGAAGTCGAGACCGTTCATGGCGTACTCTCCCGGGCCGGGCGGCGAAGACGGATCCGCCGTATCCGGTCGTGCGTCATCCCGGGGATTCTGAAAGCCTCGTCGAGCCACGACATCAAGCGATAGGCGGCAAGCGCGAGGCCGAGGTAGATCAGGGTCGCCGCGCCGAATGCGGCGAAGGTCTGGAAGGTCTCCTCGCTGATCTGGCGCGCCTGGGCGGTGAGTTCCAGCAGGCCGATGGTCAGCGCCACCGAGGTGTTCTTGTAGATGCCCATCACCTCGCTGGTCAGGCTCGGGATGATCAGGCGCAGCGCCTGGGGGACGAGAACCAACCGGTAAATTTTCACGCCGTTCAGGCCGAGCGCGGCCGCAGCCTCGCGCTGACCCGCGGGTAAGGCTTCAATGCCGGTCCTCACCTGCTCGGCGACGCGCGCGCCGGTATAGGTGGAAAGGCAAATCAAGGCGGGGAAGAACGCGCCCCACGGCGGCGGCAATTGCTTGATCCGGTTTCCGATAT
Organism: Oleispirillum naphthae; assembly: GCA_027864655.1. Classification (GTDB taxonomy): domain Bacteria; phylum Pseudomonadota; class Alphaproteobacteria; order Rhodospirillales; family Rhodospirillaceae; genus Oleispirillum; species Oleispirillum naphthae. The sequence goes on along the minus strand of JAQAZG010000002.1, from coordinate 226,815 downwards.
CCGGCGGGAGCAATTCGGGCAGCACGAAGTACCACACGAACATCTGCACTAGCACCGGAATGTTCCGAAAAACCTCGACGTAGAGGCGTGCTACAGCGCGGACGAAGCGGTTGCGGACGGTGCGGCCGACGCCGACCGTAATGCCGATGGCGAACGCGAAGCACCACCCGAAAACCGCCAGGGCAAGGGTCCAGCCGAGCCCTGAAAGCAGCCATTCAAGGTAGGTCCGCCCATCGAAGCCCCTCTCGAAAAGTACGCCGAACATCGCGTTATCCTTCAAACTGCGATGACGCGGCGCCGATCGCACGGCGCCGCGTGGGAGCGATCAATAATCGACGACGTCGCTCGGGTGTGCCACCCGTTCTTTCAACGCGGCGCTCATCGGGAAGTTCAGGTTGATGTTCTTCGGCGGAATCGGCGACATGAACCACTTATCGTAAACCTTGGTGAACTTGCCGGAGGCCATCATGCCGGAGAGAACGCCATCGACGGTCTTTTTGAACTCCGGATCGTCCTTCGAGAACATCAGGCCGTAATAGACCTTGGGGTACTGGCTGGGGATGAACGCCAGGGTCTCCGGCTTGGCGTACTGCGCCTTCAAACCGGCGAGGAGGATGTCATCCTCCAGGAACGCCGCAGCGCGTCCGGAGGTCAGCATCAGGAAGGATTCGGCGTGATCCTTCGCCTGGGCGATGTTGAGATCGAGCTTCTCCTTGCGCGAGATCTCCTGCGCCACGCCGACCGCGTTCGAGCCCTGGGTGACCACCACCACCTTGCCTTTGAGGGCCGCGGGCGACTTCAGGCCGCTCGCGCTCAAAGCGAGCCATGCGGACTGGCTGGCGAAGGTGGAGACGCTGAACATCACCTGTTCTAGGCGCTTCTTGCTGCTGGAGGTGCCGCCGCATTCGATGTCTACGGTGCCGTTCTGGATAAGGGGAATGCGGTTCGACGAGTTCACCGGCACCAGATTGACCGCGAGCTTGGTTCCGAGATCGGACTCCAGACGGTTGACGATATCCGCACAGAGATCCAGCGAGAAGCCAACCGGCTTTTGGCCTGTCTCGAGGTAGGAGAACGGAATCGATGCCTCGCGGTAGCCGATCGAGATCGCCTTGTTGCTCTTGATGCGGTCGAGCGTCGGCCCGGCGTGGGCCGTCGCGGTAAAAGCGAACGCCGCTATAGCGGTGGCGGAACACAATACACGCAATCTAGACATGACAACCCTCTCTGTATGTAGCGGATGAACCTCATTCCTTCGTATCGGCACCGGTCAGGAGGCGCGTGCCGCCCGACCGTGCGCCCGGATCGCCGCGAGCAAGGCGTCGATGTCCGCCTCGGTATTGAACATCCCGAGAGAAATGCGGACCCCGTCCCGCTCCGGCGAAACCCGGATGTTCCGGGATTCGAAATACGCAACCCATTCGGCAGCGGCGATCGCCGCGACGTAGATGTGCGGCGCGCGAAGGTGACGGGCGCGCGGTCCGACCAGACCGATGCCGAGCTCGTCCAGTCCGGCGATCAGCCGGTCCCCGAGGCCGAAGCAGTGCGCCTCGATGTTGCCGACGCCGACGGACTCAATCAGGTCGAGCGCCGCGCCGAGGGCTTGTGTCGCGGGAAGGTTGTAATTGCCAATCTCGAATCGGATGGCGGTCGGAGCGAACGCCATGTCGTTGGGGCGCGCGACCAAGTCGGCGGGCGGATCGGCGAGACTGATCGCCGCCAGATAGGCGGGCTCGAGTTCGGTCAGTTTCGAATTCCAATACAACAGCCCGAGCCCCTGCGGCACCAGGAGCCCCTTGTGGGTGCCGCAGCCGATGAATGCGGCCCCCAGCTTCTTCGCGTCAATCGGAGTGACGCCGATCGCCTGCATCGCGTCGAGAACGTAGTAGAGATTCTTCTCCCGGCAGAGACGCCCGATCCCCTCGATATCGAAACGGTGCCCGGCATGGAAAGTCACGCAGGACATCGAAATTGCCCGAGTTCGCGCATCGATGTGAGGCAGGAAACTCTCCGCAGTGACCGCTTCGGCCATCGGGATGAATCGCACTTCCACCCCCTTCCGCTTCAGGTTCAGGAAGGCGTAGGTGTTGTTCGGGTGGTCGCCGTGGATCATCAACACGTTGTCGCCGGACTTCAGCGGCAGTGCGTTGGCGGCGATGTTCATGCTCTCGGAGGTGTTCTTGGTGAACGCGATCTCCGTGGCGGCGGCATTGAACAGCGCGGCGGCCTTGGCCCGCGCCCGTTCCATCCGTTCGATCCAGAGTGACTTCGGACCGGCGCTCTCATAACTCTCCGCGACGAAGCTTTCGAGTGCGGCCTTCACCGGCTGGGACATGGGAGTCTGGAAGCCGGAATCGAGGTAGACGATCTTCTCAGCGGCGGGGAACAGCTTCCGTATGGCACCCACATCAAAGTACTGCGTCATCATCCTCTCCATCGCCGGCTCGACGTTCGCGGTGGCGCGCACTTCGTTCGGCGGACATGTTTCTCGAAACGCACCGGCGCTTCAAAAGTGCATAACAATTCATCAAAACCATATCTGCCTAAATGATAGGCCTGGCCTCGGCGACGTCCACAATAATTCCGTTTTATGAGGTATATTTATTCCGATTTTTGAGAAAAATACGTCATTCCGGCCGTGGCACGGCCAGATAAAGTCACCGGATAAGGAACGGAACTGGCAGGGAGGGGTCAGACCGGCTTCGAGGCCGTGAAATCGTCGTCCTGCTGAAGAATGGTTTCCGAGAGGAGTCGGGCCGCCCGCATCAGCGGCTCCCGGAAACGATCGAGCTCCACGAAGCTCACACGCGCCACCGGCACCGAGACGCCGAGACAGGCGATCAGCGTGCCGTCGGGCGCCATGATCGGCACCGCGCAGCCGACGACCCCACGCACGAATTCCTCATTGGTCTTTGCCCAGCCCGCACACTTGGTCTCCGCAAGGACCGCAAGCAACGCATCCGCATCGGTCAAGGTGCGTTCGGTGTGCTGGTGCCTCACCAACGCATGCACCAGCTTCTCGCGCGCCCGCAGCGGCAGCAGGCTCATGTAGATCTTGCCGGTAGAGGTGCAATAGAGCGGCGCACCGCTGCCCGGATCGAACTGCAATCCCAGCGGCATCGCCACGCGCACGCTATCGACGTAGACGACCGCATTATCGCGCACGATACCGATTTCGCATTGTTCGCCGATTTCTTCGGCAACCGCCTGCAACACCGCATGTCTGCGGGCGGTTCGGAACGCCGAGCCGATGGTCTTGCCTGCCAAGGTAACGAGGCCATTGCCGACAACGAATCGCTTCGTTCCGGGTGCGCGTTGCAGAAAACCGCGTACCTCGAGATTGCCGATCAGCCTGTGCGCCGTCGGAAGAGGCAATTCGAGCCCCTTGGCGATTTCTGCAGAGGAAACGGCCTTCAGCTGACTTGCCACGAATTCAAGCACGGCGAACGCACGATCGAGAGGGGTTTCGCGATTGGCCGCTTGAGGCGCAGAATCATCCACGATGACACTCCATTTTCGGATTCCGACATAAAATATCTCGGAAAGTGGGAGCAGCAATCATGTTTCGACGCCAGGGCCGATTATCGGCATCCCCATCGCTTTGCGTAAAGACAATGTCCGTTGTGAGACGCCACAGCTTGGCCAAGGACGACGGTAATGGGCGCATGGCGGAGGGAGCAAAAAGGGCCGAAAAGCGCCCGTCAACTATGGGGCATCAAGTATGTTCGACAAGATGCTCGGAGCGCCCTTTCCCAAAAGACGCACCAACTTGAACCATCTCCAGAGAATTGCCACAGGGCCCGGCCTCCCACAGAGGCCGGGCCCTGATGCTGGGCAATCAGGCCGAAGTGCCGCCCACAGAGATGTCGAGCCAGCCGAGGTCGTTGACCGTCATCCTGTCCTTCTCGCCGATTACCACCGTGGTGGTTTCCGCCTCGATGATCGCCGGACCCGCGATCTCCTGCCCAAAGCGCAGGGCAGGGAGATCGTAGACCGGCACCTCCCACCAGCCGCCGAACCAGGCACGGCGGTGGGTTCGGGGCAGCGGTGCGGCTTCCGCCCGGCCGCTCAGGCGTTCGTGGCACAGCTTCGGCACGCGGCCCACCGCGGCGACGCGGGCGTTGACGAACACCACTTCCTGGTCGTGCAGGGCATAGGTGTAGAGGTCTTCATGACGACGGTGGAACTGCTCCTCGATGCGGGCGATGAGGCCCGGCGCTTCCCAGTCGATATCGTCCAGCGGCACGTCGATTTCGAAGATCTGCTCGCCGTAGCGCATTTCGGCGGAACGCTCCATCTCCACCGAGCCGTCGAACCAAGCGGAAAGGCGGGTCCGCGCCTGGGCCTCCAGGTCGTTGAAGACGGTACGGATATTCTCCTCTCCCGCCGGGCCGTCGATGCCGATGGAGGTGCGGCCGACCTCGTAACGCAGGTTGCTCGACAGCATTCCCCAGGCGGAGAGGACGGAGGCGGTGACCGGCACGACGATGCGCCGGACCTCCAGCTCGCGCGCCACCTCCACGGCGTGCAGCCCGGCAGCGCCGCCGAAGCTCAGCATGGCGAAGCGGCGCGGATCGATGCCGCGGCGCAGGGTCATCAGACGGATGCCGTCGGCCATCTTGAGGCTCACCAGGCGGTGGATGCCCGCCGCGGTTTCGGCGCGCGGCAGCGCCAGCCCGGCGGCGACGCGATCCACCGCCGCGTCGGCGGCGACGCGGTCGAGGCGGCTTTTGCCGCCGAGGAAGGCATCGGCGTCGAGATAGCCGAGGACGACGTTGGCATCGGTCACCGCCGCCGCCTCGCCACCGTTGCCGTAGCAGGCGGGTCCGGGCACCGACCCGGCGCTTTCCGGCCCGACGTGCAAAATCCCGCCGGCATCGACATGGGCGATGGAGCCGCCGCCTGCGGCGATACTGGCGATGTCGAGGCTGCGCAGGGCGATGCGCTGCCCGGCGAGGCCACCGTCGGCGGAGAGCGTCGCCTGGCCGTCGGCAACCAGGGAGATGTCGGTGCTGGTGCCGCCCATGTCGAACGCCACTAGGTCGGAGACGCCCAGCCACTCGGCGCAACGGCAGCAGCCGGAAATTCCGCCCGCGGGGCCGGAGAGCACGGTGCCCGCGGCGAGGCGGGCCGCCTCTTCCACCGGCGCCATGCCGCCGTGCGACAGAATGATGAACAGCGAACCGCCGAATCCCGCCTCGGCGAGGCGCCGCTCGAGATTGCCGAAATAGCGGCGCACCACCGGCCCGACGTAGGCGTTGACCACGGTGGTGGAGACCCGCTCGTATTCCTTGATCTGCGGCCAGACGTCGCTGGAGCGCGTGACGTAGAGATCGGGGAACTCTTTCTGCAGGCGCTCCACCGTGGCGATCTCGTGCGCCGGATTGCGGTAGGAGTGCAGATAGCACACCGCCACCGCGGTGACACCGGCGGCACGGACGCCCGCCACCGCCCGGTCGAGGGAAGCGGGGTCGAGCGGTGTTTCGACCGTGCCGTCGGCGCGCAGGCGTTCGCGCACGCCGAAGCGCAGATTGCGCGGCACCAGGGGGTCGGGCGGCGGGGTGCGCAGGTCGTAGCGGTCGCCCTTCAGGCCTTCGCGCATCTCCAGAACGTCGCGGTGGCCCTCGGTGGTGAGCAGCGCCACCACCGCACCCTTGCGCTCCAGAAGGGCATTGGTGGCAACGGTGGTGCCGTGCACCAGGCGGCCGGTCGCCGCCAGCATGTCGGCACGGCTCATCTCCAGGCGTGCCGCCAGTTCTTCCAGGCCGGTCATCACGCCGACCGACTGGTCCGCCGGGGTGGAGGGCGACTTGACGAAGACGGTACGCCCGGCTTCGTCGATGGCGACGAGGTCCGTGAAGGTGCCCCCGACGTCGATGCCTATGGTCAACATGATCACACCTCCCCGCCGGTCGTGGGGTCCACCAGTCCGAGTTCGCGATCGCGCCGCCGCGCCACTGCGGTGCGCCGCGACGGCGGGCCCCAGCCGCCGCCGCCGCCGGAGCGCACCTCCAGCACGTCGCCGGGGCGGATTTCGATGCCCGTCTCCTTGGTCTTCAGGCGGCGCACCTCGCCGTCGGGGGAGACTAGGCGGTAGTCGTGAGGTGCACCGTCGGCACCGCCCAGCATGCCGCAGGCGCCATGGCGCACGCCCTCGCCCGCGGTATTGGCGAAGGCGGGCTTGTCGATCTCAAAGACGAGGTCGAGGCTGCCGCCGAGACCGCCGCGGAACTCCCCGTCGCCACCCGAGCCGGGGAGGAACTCGTGGGTACGGAAATGCAGCGGGAAGCGCGCTTCGGTGACCTCGATGCTGCCGAACTTGATGCCACCCACCGAATGCCACTCGCCAATGGACGACCAGCCGTCGCCGCCCGAAGAGCCGCCGCCGCCGGGCCGCGCCTGGAACATGTGCCAGATGAAGCTGCGCCCGGTGCGCGGATCCTCGCCTTGAATCGCCATGCGGAAGCGCCGGCCCCATCCGGCCATGGCACGGCGCGGGCAGGCGCCGGCCATGGCCTTCACCACCGCCTCCACGATCTCATTGGAGGGGTGGCTGGTACACAGGGTCACCGGACGTCCGGGATCGGCCCAAACGATGCTGCCCGGCTTCAGCACCACCTTGAGCGGCCGCAGGGCACCTGCGTTCTTCGGAATTTCGGGGTCGATCAGGTAGGCGAAGGCCATCACCACCGCCGCCTGGGTGTTGGCATAGGAGGAGTTGACGAAGCTGTCGGTCTGCGGATCGGAGCCGCTGAGGTCCACCTCCACGTCGCTGCCGCGCTTGGTCACCGTTGCGGCGATACGGATGTCGCTGCGTCCGCGCCCGTCGTCGTCGAGGAAGGCCTCGCCGTAATAGACCCCGTCCGCCCAGGTGGCCACCACGTCGCGGGTCTGCCGCTCGGTGGCGTCGAGGATCGAATCCACAGCGCCCGCCACCACCGGGCTGCCGAACTCGGAAAACAGCTTCTCCATGCGGCGGCGGCCAAGGTTGGCGGCACCGACCATCGCCGCGAGATCGCCACGGAAATCGCGGGCGTTGCGAACGTTGAGCGCCAGCATGTCGAGCAGATCTTCACGCAGACGTCCCGCCTCGTAGAGGCGGATCGGCGGCACCCGCAGGCCCTCCTGCCAGATCTCGGTGGCGTCCGGATTGTAGCCGCCGTGGGCGGTGCCGCCGATGTCGCTCTGATGCGCGCGCACGATGATCCAAAACAGTCGCACCTCCCCGTCGAACACCGGCACGAACACCGTGAGATCGGGCAGATGGCTGCCGCCGTGGTAGGGATCGTTAAGCAGCATCACATCGCCGGGAACGATGTCGTCGAAGCGCTCCTCGATGGCCCGCGCCGCCCACGGCATCGCGCCCACATGCACCGGAATGTGGTCCGCCTGTGCGATCAGGCGGCATTGGGTGTCGCAGATGGCGATCGAGAAATCGCGGCTGGAATTGAGGATCTGCGAATACGACGTGCGCAGCATCGCCTCGCCCACCTCCGTCACGATCGACGACAGCCGGTGCTGTACGACGGAACGCGTGATGGGGTCGATCTCATGCGGCATTTCAGGTCTCCTGACTGTGAATCGGGCCGCCACTCCCCGCTGCGCCGCTCCTGCGGCACATTAAAAAATGGCGTAATAACATATAGTTATACTGTTTTCGCCACCTCGGAGAGGGCGCCATCGGCAGCGGCGATCACCGCCGCGACGTCGGCATCGGTCATCGGTGTCGAGAATGCCATCAGCCCGTAGCCCGCGGCGACTACCCCACGGTCGAGCAGGCCGCGGTGAAACAGCGCGAGACGGCGCGCCTCCTCGGCGCCGCCATAGGCGGAGCGGTAGTCGCGCACCGGCTGGTCGGCGAAGTGCACTTTGAGCAGGGAGCCGAGGCCTGTGGTGCGGCCGGGCACGCCGTGCCGCCGGAACGCCGCGTCGATGCCCGTGCGCACCGCCTCGCCGATGGCGTCTAGACGCGCGAACGCCGCTTCGTCGAGCAGCTCCATCGCCGCGCACCCGGCACGCATCGTCACCGGATTGGCGGAGAAGGTACCGCCGTGCGGCAGTGCGGGCTTGCCCGCGCTCGGATCGAACACCTGCATGAATTCCGCGCCGCCGCCGACCGCCCCGACCGGGAAGCCGCCGCCGATGATCTTGCCGAAGGTGGTGAGGTCCGGCGCGATGTTCCACAGGCCCTGCGCGCCGTGGTAGCCGAGGCGGAAGGAGATCACCTCGTCGAAGACAAGGAGCGCGCCGATCTCCCGCGTCACCTCGCGCAGCATCTGCAGATAGGCCGGATCCGCGGGGACCAGACCGGCGCGGTTGGGCATCGGGTCGACCAGCACGCACGCCAGCCCGCTGCCGTGCTCGCGCAGCAGACCGGCCGCGGCGTCGGGATCGTTGAACGGCAGAGTGAGAACGTCGTCGAGCACTCCCTGGGGCGTGCCCTGCGCATAGGCCACCGAGACCGGGACGTTAGCGCCCCACACCTCGGGGGTCGGGTCGAGGCTGACCTCCGCATAGTCGTAGGAGCCGTGGTAGGCGCCTTCGCACTTCGCGATGCGAGGGCGGTCGGTGTAGGCACGGGCGGCCTTGAGCGCCATCATCACCGCCTCGGTGCCGGAATTGGTGAAGCGCACCTGGTCTACCGCGGCGACGCGCCCGACGATCAGTTCGGCGAGGTCGATCTCCGATTCCGTCGGCATGCCGAAGCAGGTGCCGAGCGCCGCCTGGCGGCATGCCGCCTCGACCAGGGCGGGGTGGGCGTGGCCGTGGATCAGCGAGGTGAAATTGTTGATGCAGTCGATGCGCGACACCCCGTCGACATCGACGATACGGCAGCCCTCGCCGCGCGCAGCGTAGATCGGATAGGGCTTCATGAACACCGTGGTGCGGGTGTTCCCGCCGGGCAGGCTCCGCCGTGCGCGGGCGTAGAGCGCCTGGGAGCGGGAGTTGGGGTCGGGGTAGCTCATGGTCGTTCTCCTGTGACCGGATGCGTCCGCCGGGGCCGCTCTAGCGGCCGAGGTAGGCCTCGCGTACGAGGGCATTGCGTTTCAGTTCCGCGGCAGGGCCGTCGAGGATGACGCGGCCGTTCTCCAGCACGTAGCCGCGGTCCGCGACGGCCAGCGCCAGCACGGTGTTCTGTTCGACGACAAGGATGGTCAGGCCGGACTCGCCGATGCGGCGGACCTGCTCGTAGACGTCTTCCGCCAGCCGTGGCGCCAGGCCGAGCGACGGTTCGTCGAGCAGCAGCAGCTTCGGCCGCGCCATCAGCGCCCTGCCGATCGCCAGCATCTGCTGCTCGCCGCCGGAGAGCGACCAACCGAGCTGGATGCGGCGCTCCTTGAGGCGGGGGAAGAGGTCGTAGACGCGCTCCAGGTCGAGGGCGATCTTTTCCCCCCAGCGCCGCCACGGTGCGGTGGCGACGGCAAGGTTCTCCTCCACGGTGAGACCGGGAAAGATGCGGCGTCCCTCCGGTGCCTGGGCAATGCCCTTGCGCACGCGGTGGGCCGCTGCCACACCGGCGAGGGACTCGTCCTCGAAGCGGATGTCGCCCGAGAGCACCGGCTGCAACCCGGAGATCGCGTTGAGCAGGGTGGTTTTACCCGCCCCGTTGGCGCCGATCAGGGCGACCGTCTCGCCCGTACCGACGGTCAGGGAGAGACCGTGCAGCGCGACGATCTCGCCATAGGCGACGGTGAGGTCCTTACAGGTCAGCATGGGAATACCCCTCGCCCAGGTAAGCGGTGAGAACCGCCGGATCGGATTGAATCTCCTCCGGCGTGCCCTCGGCGATCGTGCTGCCGAAGTTAAGCACCAGGATCCGCTCGGCGAAGCGCATCACCATGCCCATGTTGTGCTCGATCAGCACCACCGCGACGCTGTGCTCCTCGCGCAGGGCGGCGAGCCGTTCCACCAGCTGCTCCACCTCGCCGGAGTTGAGGCCCGCCGCCGGTTCGTCGAGTAGCAGGACACGCGGCTTCCCAGCGAGAACGCGGCACATCTCCACCATGCGGCGCTGGCCGTAGGAGAGAGACCCCACCGCCTCCGCCGCCTGGGCGGCGAGCCCCATGCGCTCGAGCACTCGCATCGCCGTTTCGCGCGGCGCTCCATCGCCGCCGCGGCGGCAGGTCTCCGCCGCGGTCATCACGTTCTCCAGAACCGACATGCGGGAGAACAGGCGTCCGTGCTGGAAGGTGCGACCGATGCCGAGGCGCACCCGTTTGTGGGTGGCTAGCTTCGTCACGTCGGTGCCGTCGAACAGCACCCGCCCCGTGGTCGGCGGGGTGAGGCCGGTGAGCACGTTGAGGAAGGTGGACTTTCCGGCGCCGTTAGGGCCGATCACCGCAACCGATTCGCCCGGCATCACCGTGAGGTCTACGTCGGTGAGCGCCTGGAGACCGCCATACACCTTGGTCACGCCGCAGGCCTGCAACAGCTTCATGACCGGCCCTCCGCGATGCGCCGCGGCGCCCGACGCCGGAACAGACTGACCAGCCCCCGCGGCAGAAAGATCAGAATGGCGAGCATCATCGCCGCGAAGAAGGCGAGATAGGCGTTGCCAAGAAAGCGCAGCCACTCCGGCAGAAACGTAAGCAGAACCGCCCCGAGGATCGCTCCCACCACCGAGCCCTCGCCGCCGACGATGAGCATGGCGAGGTAGGTGATGGAGTGGACGTAGCCGAAGTCCTCCGGCGCGATGAAGCGGACGTGTTCGGCGAACAGGGCGCCCGCCACCGCGGCGCAGGCCGCCGACAGGGCGAAGGCGGCCACCCGCACCCGGGTGACGTCGATGCCCGACATTGCCGCGGCGATCTCGTCGTCGCGCGCCGCGATCATCGCCCGCCCGTGCCGCGAGCGCTGGAAGGCGAGAGCGGCGGCGGCCACCGCCGCCAGGAAAACCAGGCCGAAACGCAGGAAGTAGCGTTCGCCGGAGATGAAATAGCCGTGCAGGCGCAGCTGTGGAATGCCGGGAATACCGTTGGTGCCCCCGGTAAGGGACAGCCAGTTGGCGGTGATAATGAAGAAACTGACGTTGAGCCCGAGAGTCGCCAGGGCGAGGTAGTGCCCCTTGAGGCGCAGCAGCGGATAGCCGATCAGCGCGGAGAACAGCACGGTACCCGCCACCGCCATGGGGATCGCGGCCCAGGGCGACCAGCCTGTGGCGGTGGTGAGGATGGCGACGGTATAGGCGCTCATCCCGACAAAGGCGGCATGCCCGAGCGAGATCAGCCCCGCCAGGCCGAAGGCGAAATTGAAGCCGATCACCGCGATCGCGGTGATCACCGAGAGGTTGAGCAGACGCAGGTTGTACTCGGAGAGCACCACCGACAGCGCCAGGCCGACCGCGAGGATGGCCGCGGCGAGCAGAAGCGGGGAACGACGCGTCGCCATCGCCTACCCCCGGTCCTGAATGCGTTCGCCGAACAGCCCCTGGGGCCGCACCAGCAGAAACAGGATCATGATGCCGAAGGCGATCAGGTCCTTGTAGGCGGAGGAGATGTAGGAGGCGCCGAGGACCTCGGTGAGCCCGACGAAGATTCCTCCGGCGATCGCCCCCGGCAGGCTGCCGAAGCCGCCGATGATCGAGGCGGCAAACGCTTTGAGCGCGATCGGATCGCCCATGTTGACGTCGGCGAACCACATCGGTCCGAGCAGAAGGCCAGCCAGCCCGGCAAGCAGCGCTGCGAGAATCCACGACAAGGCAAGCAGGCGGTTGACCTCCAGCCCCATCAGGCGCGCCGCGCGCATATCCTGCGCCACGGCACGCATGCCGATGCCCACTGGAGTACGGTGCAGCAGGAACCACAGCAGCCCGACGAGCAGCGCGGTGACCGCCACCACCATCAGTGCATGTGCCGAGATCACAGCCCCGAACATGTGCACCGACAGTCCGTCCAGCGGCGACGGCAGGCGGAACGGCCAGGAGCCGAAAGCGAGCAGGGCGACATTCTGCATCAGAATGCCGATCGCCACGGTACCGATGATCATCGTTGCTACCGGACTCTTGCGTAGCGGCAGATAGAGACAGGCGAAGAATCCTGCGCCGAACACCGCCATCACCACGAACACGGCAAGATACCCCACCGCCCACGGCAAGCCGGCATCGAGCAGCATGGAAACCCCGGCAAAGGTGCCGAACATGACGAACTGCCCGGAGGCGAAATTCACCACGCCGGTGGCGGAGTAGACGATGACGAACCCGATTGCGGCCAGTGCGTAGACGCTGCCGAGCGCAAGTCCGTTGACGAACAATTGAATGAGATCGGACATGTTCACCCTTTCTGGACGCCCCACGTCTGCGGAACGCCCCGGTCACGGCAAGCCCGGTCGGAAGCCGCGCACGGCCCCGACCGGGGCGTACGCGTCACTTCACGCTGACATGCTGGACGAGTTGCAGGGTCTTGGTGCCGGGCTTCGCCTTGACGATTGCCAAGTCGAAGATGCCGTTCCCGTGCGCATCGTAGGAGAACGTATGTCCGATACCGGGCCAATCCTTGGTCACGGCGATCCAGTCGCGCAGCGCCTTGGGCTCAAGGCCGGCCTTGCGCATGCCTTCCGCCACAAGCAGGGCGGCATCGTAATAGGCGAGGCCGTAGGGGTCGGCATCGACGCCGAACTTGGCCTTGTATCGCGTCATGAAGTCCTTCATGCGGGGGCCGACGCTGGGGTCGATGAAGGCATCCACGACGCCCCAGACATTGTCGAGATCGGCCGGGGTGAGCAACTGCATCGCGGCCGGAACCAACGCCGCCGAGGAGGTGATGACCGGCATCTTGAGGCCGAGCATCTTGGCCTGGCGCAGCAGCATGGCGCCGTCCTGCGGGTAGTTGAACAGCAGAATCACATCGGCGCCCTTGGAGCGCAGGCTCAACATCTGGGCCGAGAAGTCCTTGTCGTTTTGGCCATAGGCCTCCACCCCCACGGGTTTGATGCCCGCCGCCTCGAACTGCTTCACCGCGACGTTGGCGCCGCCCTGGCCGAAGTCGTTCTGGATGTAGATGATGCCGGGCTTCGATACCTTCAGCACGGTTTGCGCGCACAGCACCATGGCCCGTGCGGCGACGCTGTCGGCCGGGCGGATGCGGAACATCCACGGGTTGCCCGCCGCCGACACCACATCAGCGCCGCCCGCATAAACCGCCGGAACGCCGACCTTGGCGACCTCGGGGGAAACCGCAAGGTTCTGAGTGGAATAGCTCGACAGGAAGAAGAAGGCCGGTTTGGTCTCCTGCGCCAGCTTGACGAAGGCGTTGACTGCCGTGCTGTTGGAAGCCTGGGTGTCCTCGAAGGCAATCGAAATCTTGCGGCCGCTGATACCGCCCGCGGCGTTGATGTCTTCTTCAGCCATTTTCAGGGAGTTGTAATATTGCTTACCGGTCAGGGAGAGCGGGCCGGTAATCGGCACCGTCGCGCCGATTAGGATCGGGCCGCCGGATTGCGCTGCGGCCGGAAGCACTGGGAACGCCAAAACCGCGCCGAACGCGGCGGCAAGAAACGCCTGCCTGGTCATGCTCATTGGGTTTGCCTCTGCATGTTCTGTGTTGTTGCTTCCTTTCCTGTTCCACCCAAAAAATTTTTCTTGACTAGTTCCGTTTTTCGGAACATTTTGTCGTTTAACGCAACGACACTATCCCCGGCGCAGGACCTTGTCAATGCTGCCCGCGTGGGGAAGTGCGATTCCCGAAACAAACGTCATGACGGAAAACAAACCTGAGCCCTCCCCGCATGCCGGCTCCGAAGGCCCTCTCGAACGCTACATGGCGGTGCTGGAATTGATTGTCGGCTTCCCCGGCAGTCTGACTCTCAGCGATATCGCCGGACTTCTCGACCTGCCCAAGACCACGGTGCACCGCCTGTTGCGTGGCCTGATTCGCGCCGACTTGGCGAAAAGCGGGGCCGCGGGGCGCGCCTATGTGCCCGGCGACCGGCTGACCCGCCTGCTCTACGCCAGCACCGACGGCGGGCACTACGCCACCCTGGCACGGCCGCACCTCACCGCCCTCGCCGAGGAAACCCACGAGGCGTGCTATCTCACCAAGTTGCAGGGAACGCGCGTCATCGTCGTCGCCTCCCAGGCGCCGGAGGTGCGCTGGCGCAGCTATGTTCAGCCCGGCATCGAAATGGCGCCGCACGCCGCAGCGACCGCCAAGGCGATACTCGCCTTCCAGGAAGCGGACATGATCGAGGCGATTCTGCAAGGCAGTCTGCCGAAGCTCGCCATCAACACCCGCACCGACCGCGCCTGGGTTTTCAGCGAGTTCGAGAAGGTGCACACGCGGGGCTACGCCACCTGCATCGGCGAGATCGACGACGGACTCGCGGCCATCGCAGTGCCAATTCGCCAGGAAGGTGGCCTAGTGATCCATTCGCTCGGCATTACCGGCCCGATCCAGCGGATCATCAACGACCTCCTACCCGAACGCATCGCCACAATGAACCGGATAGCGGCCACCCTGGCTGAGAAACTGCGGCTCGGCGAGTTGATCAAGGCCCGTTGAACCCAGCATCGCCCGGATTTGGCATCGCACGAGGCAGGTTTACCTATCCGGCCGTGAGAGGTGGCCCCATCCTTTCGGACCCCGCATCTAGCGAGCGGAGAATGGCGGAGAGCGGTCGCCGGAAAACCACCGCTGTTCCGCGTCTCCGCTTCGCTTGGCGGGGCTCCCCAGACGCAGAACCGCCGGAAAGCGGCGGCTTTCCGGCGGTTGGATCTGCGTCTCGGGTTTTCGCAAAATGAGCCCGGACTTAGTGGCTGGGGGACGAGGATTCGAACCTCGACTAACGGAGTCAGAGTCCGCGGTTCTACCGTTAAACTATCCCCCACCAGGGGTCCCGGCATGGCCGGAAACATCGGCAAGGGCGGCTGTATAGCACAGCGTGACGGGCGTGTGTAGCTTTTTCTGCCTCTCCCGCCGGGCCGTGCGCGCCGCGGCTTGGCCCAGGATTGGGTTGCTTTTTCGCCCCGCCTGCCGCACTAATGCCCCTCACCGTTTTTTTCCGTCAGAGGTTGTTCAGGGCATGACCGTCCTCGTCACCGGCGCCGCCGGATTCATCGGCTTCCACACCTGCTTGCGCCTGCTCGAAGCGGGGCGTCAGGTGGTGGGCATCGACAACCGCAACGCCTATTACGACCCGGCCCTGAAGCAGGCGCGCGCCGACATCCTGGCCGCGCGCGAGGGCTACACCGACGTCATCGGCAACATCGCCAACCTCGACATGCTGAAGTCGGTGTTCGCCGAGCACGCGCCGGAAGTGGTGATCAACCTCGCCGCCCAGGCGGGGGTGCGCTATTCGGTGGAGAACCCCTTCTCCTACGTCAGCAGCAATCTCGTCGGCTTCGTCAACATCCTGGAATGCTGCCGCCACGGCGGGGTGAAGCATCTGGTCTACGCCTCCACCAGCTCGGTATTCGGCGCCAACGCCGAAATGCCCTTCGCCGAGAGCCAGGGCACGGCGCACCAGATGAGCCTCTACGCCGCCACCAAGAAGTCCAACGAGGTGATGGCGCACTCCTACAGCCACCTCTTCGGCCTGCCGACCACGGGCTTACGCTTCTTCACCGTCTACGGCCCGTGGGGCCGCCCGGACATGGCGCTGTTCAAGTTCACCAAGGCGATCCTCGCGGACGAACCCATCGACGTGTTCAACCGCGGCGAGATGACCCGCGACTTCACCTACATCGACGACATCGTGGAAGGCGTGGTGCGCGTCGCCGCCCAGCCCGCCGCGGCGGACCCGGCCTGGCGCGCCGACACCGCCAACCCCGACCCGTCGAGAAGCGGCATCGCCCCCTACCGCATCTTCAACATCGGCGGCGGCACGCCGGTGCCGCTGATGACCTACATCAACACCCTGGAAACCTGCCTCGGCAAGAAAGCGACGCTCAACCTGCTGCCGATGCAGCCGGGCGACGTGCCCGCCACCGCGGCGGACACCACCGCCCTGCGCGAGGCGGTGGGCTATGCGCCGTCCACCCCGGTGTCGGTGGGCATCGCCCGCTTCGTCGAGTGGTACCGCGCCTACTTCAAGGTCTGAGCGAGAACTCCCCCTTTTTTCCTCCGGCGCGCGCCACTATGTTCTAGGCGATGCATTGCCGAAGGAGGTCATGGTGCGCGTGGTTCTGCAAACCCTGGGAATTCTGCTGGTCGCGGTGATCGGCCTCGCCGCCGTCGTCGGCTCGGTGCTGTTCCAGGTGTCGTTCGTCATCTATCTCGCGCTGCTGTTCACCGTCCTCGCGCTCGCGGGCATCGTCAGCCTCTGCTTCGGCAAACTGGAAGACCCGCAAGCCGGCCCGCCGCACTGAGCCGCCGCGCCCGGCAACGAAAAACCCCCGAAGCCGGGGGTTTTTCGTTTCATGGGGGTCGAAAAATAAAACTTCGTGGAGGGTCGCGGACCCTCCACCCCTCCCCTAACTTTTGGTTTTTGCGCGTAGCGCCATAAGTCCGTGCGGCGAAAAAGTTAGGGGGAGCGCGAGGGGTCCGATCTCCGCCTTGGGAACGCCCACTGGGCGTTCCCACCGCCTTTGGCGGTCGGCTTCGATCCTCGCAACGTTTCAGTTTTCCTGCGGCTTCCAGCGCAGCACCGGCTTGCGGGCGGCGAGGGTTTCGTCGAGGCGGCGGCGCGGCGTCAGCCGGGGCGCGGCGTGGAAGAAGTCGGCCTCCCCCGCCCGGGCTTTGGCGGCGAGCGCGCGGACGGTCTCGACGAACAGGTCGAGGGTCTGCTTGCTCTCGCTTTCGGTGGGTTCCATCAGAAGCGCGCCATGCACCACCAGGGGGAAGTACATGGTCATCGGATGGTAGCCCTCGTCGATCAGCGCCTTGGCGAAGTCCAGCGTGGTGACGCCGGTATCCTTGAGGAAGCCGTCGTCGAACAGCGCCTCGTGCATGCACGGGCCTTCGAACGGCGCGGTAAGCACGTCCTTGAGCCGGGCGAGCAGGTAGTTGGCGTTGAGCACCGCGTCGCCGGAGGTCTGGCGCAGGCCGTCGGCCCCCAGGCTCATGGCATAGGCGAGCGCCCGCAGCATCACCCCGAACTGGCCGTGGAAGCCCTTCATCCGGCCGAAGGGCTGCGCCTTCTTCCCCGCCTGGGCGCGGGTTTCCACCAGTTCGTAGGCATCGCCCGACTTGCGCACGAAGGGCAGCGGCGCGAACGCGGCGAGCGCCGGGGAGAGCACCGTCGGCCCCGCGCCCGGCCCGCCGCCGCCGTGCGGCGTGGAGAAGGTCTTGTGCAGGTTGATGTGCATCGCATCGACGCCGAGGTCGGCGATCTTCACCCGGCCGATCAGGGCATTGAAGTTGGCGCCGTCCATGTAGAAGAAGGCCCCCGCCGCGTGCACCATCTCGGCGATCTGCCGCACGTCGCGCTCGAACAGGCCGCAGGTGTTGGGGTTGGTGAGCATGATCCCCGCGACGTCCTCGGAGAGCTTCTCCTGCAGCGCCGCGATGTCCACCCGGCCGTCCTCCGTCGCCGGAATGGCGACGACGGAATAGCCGCAGAGAGCGGCGCTGGCCGGGTTGGTGCCGTGCGCGGATTCCGGCACCAGGATGATCTTGCGCGGGTTGCCCTTGGCCTCCTGCGCGGCGCGGATGGTCATCAGGCCGCAGAGTTCGCCGTGCGCGCCGGCGGCGGGCGACATCGCCACCCCGGCCATGCCGGTCAGCTCCATCAGCCAGGCGGCGAGCGCGTCCATCGCGGCGAGCGCGCCCTGCACCGTGGAGACCGGCTGAAACGGGTGAAGATCGCCCAGGCCGGTGAGCCGCGCCACCTTCTCGTTGAGGCGCGGGTTGTACTTCATGGTGCAGGAGCCGAGCGGATAGAACCCGGCGTCGATGGAATAGTTCTTCTGCGACAGGCGGGTGTAGTGGCGCACCACCTGCGGCTCGGAAAGGCCGGGCAGGCCGATCGGCCCGGTGCGGCGGAACCCGCCGAGCGCATCCGGCAGGTCGCGCGGCTCCGGCAGATCGACGCCGGAACCGCCGGGCGATCCCTGTTCGAACAACAGCGGCTCCTCGACCACCAGGCCGCGGTTGCCGGTCACCGTGCCCGCGGGCATCGACGGAAACACGTCGCTCATTTCAGCACCTCCGTCAGCGCCTTGGCCAGGACAGACATCTCCGCGTCGGTGTTGAGTTCGGTCGCCGACAGCAGCAGCAGGTTCTCCATCTCCGGGAACATCGGATAGAAGCGGGAAACCGGCACCCCGCCGAGGATGCCCCGCTCCGCCAGGGCTTCCACCACCGCCGCGGCGGGTTTGGGCAGCATCACCGCGAACTCGTTGAAGAAGGCGGGCGTCACCACCTTCACCCCCTTCACCGCGCCGACCTTGCGCGCCAGCGCGCAGGCGGCGGCGTGGTTGACCGCGGCAAGCTTGGCGAACCCTGCGTCGCCGAGAAGAGCCACATGGATGGAGAAGGCGAGCGCGCACAACCCGGAGTTGGTGCAGATGTTGGAGGTGGCCTTCTCGCGGCGGATGTGCTGCTCGCGGGTGGAGAGGGTGAGCACCCAGCCGCGGCGGCCGTCCACGTCCAAGGTTTCGCCGACGAGGCGGCCCGGCATGTTGCGCACGTATTTTTCGCGGGTGGCGAAGAGCCCGACGCCCGGCCCGCCGAAGGAGAGCGGCATGCCGAGAGAGGAGCCGTCCACCGCCACGATGTCCGCGCCCATCTCGCCCGGCGGCATCAGCGCGCCGAGGGAAACCGGCTCCGGCACCGCGACGACGAGCAGCACCCCATGCGCCCGGCACTGCGCGGAGAGCGCGGTGAAATCGGCGAGGCGGCCGAAGAAGCTCGGCGTCTGCACCACGACGCAGGCCAGCCCCTCGTCGATGCGGCCCATCAGGTCCTCGATGCCCAGGGGATCGGGGGAGAGGCGCTCGCAGGCGATGTCGGTGTGCCCGGTCTGGGTGAGGATGACGTCGGCATAGTGCGGGTGCACCGCACCGGAGATCAAGGCCGCCTTGCGGCGGGTGACGCGGGCGGCCATCAGCACCGCCTCGGCGCAGGCGGTGGCCGCGTCGTACATCGAGGCGTTGGACACCTCCATGCCGGTGAGCAGGCACACCTGGGTCTGGAACTCGAACAGCGCCTGCAACGTGCCCTGGGAGATTTCCGGCTGATACGGCGTGTAGCTGGTGAGGAACTCGCCGCGCTGGATCAGCGCGTCCACCGCCGCGGGGATGTGGTGGCGATACGCCCCCGCGCCCAGAAAGGTGGGTGCGCAGGCGGGGCTGAGGTTGCGCCAGGCAAAGGCATGGAAGGCGCGCTCCACCGCCATTTCGTCCTGGTGGCAGGGCAGTTTGAAGGTTCCGCCCGCCCGCACCTCGGCCGGGATATCCCGGAACAGGTCGTCAACCGACCCCGCCCCGATCGCGGCCAGCATCGCCGCGCGGTCCTCCGCGCTCAACGGCAAATAGCGCATGTCAGTCCAGCCCTTCGACGAAGGCGTCGTATTCCTGGCGGTTCATCAGGTCGTCCAGCTCCGACGGCTCGGAGAGGGAAATCTTGTAGAACCAGCCGTCGGCCTCGGCGCTCTGGTTGACCAGACCGGGGGCTTCCGCCAGGTCCTCGTTGATCTCGACGATCTCGCCGGAGACCGGGGAGTAGACCTCGCTCGCCGCCTTCACCGATTCGACCACGGCGACGTCGTCGCCCTTGTCCACCGCGCCGCCGATTTCCGGCAGTTCGACGAACACCACGTCGCCCAGCTGTTCCTGCGCGTACTCGGTGATGCCGACGGTGCCCACGCCGCCTTCCACCGAAATCCATTCATGCTCTTCGGAAAAATAGATCTTCGCCATGTTGTCGTCCCCTTGACCTTTGTTCCCTGTCATCCCTTGAAATAGCGGTGCGCCGCGAACGGCATCGTCACCACCTCGGCGTCCAGCGCCTTGCCGCGCACCATGCAGGCGACCCGGGTTCCCGGGGCGGCGTGCGCGGCGTCCACATAGGCCATGGCGATCGCCGCCTGCACCGTCGGACCGAAGCCGCCGGAGGTGATCTCGCCGATCTTCGCGCCGTTTTCGTCCACGATTTCGGTGTGTGCGCGGGCGGGCTGGCGGCCCGCCAGGCGCAGGCCGACGCGGGCGCGCGGCGCGCCCTCGGCGAGCTGGCGCAGAACGATCTCCGCGCCGGGGAAGCCCCCTTCGGCGCGGCGGCGCTTGCCGATCGTCCACTTGAGATTGGCCTCCACCGGGGTGGTGGCGGTATCGATGTCCGAGCCGTAGAGGCAGAGCCCGGCCTCGAGGCGCAGGCTGTCGCGCGCCCCCAGGCCGACCGGGCCCACTTCCGGCTCCGCCAGAAGACGGCGCGCCAGGGTCTCGGCCTCGGCGGCGGAAACCGAGATCTCGTAGCCGTCCTCGCCGGTATAGCCGGAACGCGAGGCCCACACGCCGATGCCGCCGATATCCAGCACCCGCGCGGACATGAAGGCCATCTCCGCCGCCTCGGGGGCGAAGCGGGAGAGCACGGCGGCGGCCTTCGGCCCCTGCAGGGCGACCAGCGCGCGGTCGGGCAGCACGGCGAGGGTGCAGCCCGCGAGGTTGGCCGCCATGTGGGCGAAATCCGCCTCCTTGCACGCGGCGTTGACCACGACGAACAGGTGGTCGCCCGCGTTGGTGACCATCAGGTCGTCGAGAATGCCGCCCGCCGGGTTGGTGAACAGGGTATAGCGGATCGCGCCCGGCGCGAGGGATTGCAGGTCGCCGGGGACCAGCGCCTCGAAGGCCGCGGCGGCGGCGGCGACGCCATCGGGGTGGTGCACCGTCGCCTGCCCCATGTGGGAGACATCGAACAGCGCGGCGGCCTCGCGGCAATGCGCGTGCTCGGCGAGGATGCCCTCGTACTGCACCGGCATGGCATAGCCCGCGAACGGCACCATGCGCGCGCCGAGCTGCCGATGCAGGGCATCGAGCGGCGTGACGCGGAGAGCTTCGGAGTGGGTTTCGCCCATCGGTTCCTCTTTCAGAAGTCCGCGCCTGCCGTGGCAGGCGCGAATCGGCCATGAACCGGAAACCCGGTCCGACGGCCCCCCTCTGTCTTCGGAACCTGAAAGATTCGCCGAGAACGAGGGACGCCCACGCAACGGCTTACATCTTCGGTGAGGCGGGACGCGGAAACCGCGCCTGCCTGCTTTCCAGAGGCCCCCCTGATCGCTGCGGTTCGGTTTGCCTGAGAGTTTCCGGGGGCGGTTGCTCCTTCGGCGGCGGGCATGCCCGCTCTCTCCCGCGGCG
Source organism: Oleispirillum naphthae (assembly GCA_027864655.1). Classification (GTDB taxonomy): domain Bacteria; phylum Pseudomonadota; class Alphaproteobacteria; order Rhodospirillales; family Rhodospirillaceae; genus Oleispirillum; species Oleispirillum naphthae. Next base: position 205,592 of record JAQAZG010000002.1, on the reverse strand, counting down.
GCGTTCGGGGACGAGACCCACTTTTACGGAGGCGTGGCGTTTGGTCAACACCTTCCCGGCGGCGGCGCATGGGTTTTTCCATCCGCGGCGCGGGCGGTGTCGCTTGTGGGTATGCGCAACAGTGCGTATTCTTCGCGCGGAGAGGGAATGCACCGGGTCCGGGGTGTCGTATGCATATCAAGGCGTCCTATCTCGCCGCGGCGGCGATCGTCGCGGTTTGCGTGGTCTGGGTGGGCTCCGGCCTGATCGGCGGCCATGCCTCGCCGCCCCAAAAGCAGGACTCCGCGGCGCGCCTGGTGCGCGTCGGCGTGCGCGACTCGACGGCACAGCCGGTGACCGCGCGCATCGTGCTGACCGGCACTTCCAAGTCCAACCGCAGCGTCGCCGTCCGCGCCGAGACCAAGGGCCGCGTCGCCGCGGTGCTGGCGGCGCGCGGCGACCGGCTGGCCGCGGGCGCGCCGATCGTGCGCCTCGCCATGGACGACCGCGCCGCCCGGCTCAAGCAGGCGGAGTCCCTGCTGGCGCAGCGCGAGATCGAATACGCCGCGGCCTCCAAGCTTTCCGACAAGGCGTTCGCCAGCCGCATCCAGCTCGCCACCGCCAAGGCGGCGCGCGACGACGCCGCCGCCGGGGCCGCCGCGGCCCGCCTCGACATCGCGCGCACCGAGATCCGCGCCCCCTTCGCCGGGGTGCTCGACAGCCGCCCGGTGGAGGTCGGCGACTATCTGGCGGTGGAGGGACTGGTCGGCGCCCTGGTGGAACTCGACCCGCTGAAGGTGTCGCTGCAAGTGACCGAAAGCGCCATCGCCAAGGTCAAGTCCGGCGCGGTGGCGGAGCTCACGCTGCCCGGCGGCGCGCGCCGCGACGGCATCGTCACCTACGTCGGCGCGGTGGCGGCGGCGGCGACGCGCACCTTCACCGTGGAGGTGGAGTTCGCCAACCCCGACGGCGCATTCTCCGAAGGGATGACGGTGGAGGCGGCGCTGCCCCTCGGCCAGGCGATGGCGCACCTCGTCTCCCCCGCGGTGCTCTCCCTCTCCGCCGACGGCCGCGTCGGGGTGAAGACGGTCGGCGCGAAGGGCACGGTGGAATTCCACCCCGCCGAGCTGGTGCGCGAGGACGACCGCGGCCTGTGGATCGGCGGCCTGCCGCAGACCGTCCGCCTGATCACCGTGGGGCAGGACTTCGTGGGCGAGGGCCAGAGCGTCGAGGCGCACCCCGACACCCTGCTCGCCGCCCCCGCCGCAGCCGCATCCTGAGGCCGCGCGATGAACCGCCTGATCGACGCCGCCCTGGGACGCACCCGCACCGTGCTGCTCTGCCTCGCGCTGACGCTGATCGCCGGGCTCTACGCCTACGTCACCATCCCCAAGGAATCCTCGCCCGACGTCAACATCCCGATCATGTACGTGCTGATGACGCACCAGGGCATCTCGCCCGAGGATGCGGAGCGCATGCTGATCCGCCCGATGGAGCGCGAACTGCGCACCATCGAGGGGGTGAAGGAGATGCGCGCCACCGCCTACGAGGGCGGCGCCAACGTGGTGCTGGAGTTCGACGCGGGCTTCGACGCCGACAAGGCGCTCTCCGACGTGCGCGCCAAGGTGGACATCGCCAAGGCCGACCTGCCCGCGGATACCGACGAGCCGTCGATCCACGAGGTCAACGTCAGCCTCTTCCCGGTGCTGGTGGTCACCCTCTCCGGCGCGGTGCCGGAGCGCACCCTGCTCAAGATCGCCCGCGAGCTGAAGGACGAGATCGAGGCGATCCCCGCGGTGCTCGAGGTCAACATCGGCGGCAACCGCGAGGAACAGGTGGACATCGTGGTCGATCCGACGCGGGTGGAGAGCTACAACCTGGTGGCGCAGGACGTCACCGGCTTCGTTTCCCGTTCCAACAAGCTGGTCGCCGCGGGCACGCTCGACACCGGCAAGGGGCGCTTCCCGATCAAGGTGCCGGGCCTGCTGGAAACCGTGCGCGACATCATGGAGATGCCGGTGAAGGCGGCGGGCGACGGGGTGATCCGCCTCGCCGACATCGCCTCGGTGCGCAAGAGCTTCAAGGACCCCACCAGCATCGCCCGGGTCAACGGCCAGCCCGCGATCACCCTCGAGGTTTCCAAGCGCACCGGCGAAAACATCATCGACACCATCGACCGGGTGCGCGCGGCGGTGGAGGCGGAACGCGCCTACTGGCCCGCCAACGTCGCCGCCGCCTTCTCCCAGGACCAGTCCGACGACATCCGCTCCATGCTCTCGGATTTGCAGAACAACGTCATCGCCGCGGTGATCCTGGTGATGGTGGTGATCGTCGGCGCGCTCGGCCCGCGCTCCGGCATGCTGGTGGGCATCGCCATTCCCGGCTCGTTCCTGATGGCGATCCTGGCGCTCGCGGCGATGGGCCAGAGCATGAACCTGGTGGTGCTGTTCAGCCTCATCCTCGCCACCGGCATGCTGGTGGACGGCGCGATCATCGTGGTGGAATACGCCGACCGCAAGATGGCGGAGGGCGTGCACCGCAGCGAGGCCTATGCGCTCGCGGCGCAGCGCATGGCCTGGCCGGTGATCTCCTCCACCGCCACCACGCTCGCCGCCTTCCTGCCCATGGTGTTCTGGACCGGGGTGGTCGGCGAATTCATGAAATACCTGCCGATCACCCTGCTGATGACGCTCACCGCCTCGCTCCTCATGGCGCTGGTCTTCGTGCCCACCCTGGGGGCGCAGTTCGGCCGCCCCGGCGAGGCCGACCCCGAGACCCTGAAGGCGCTGTCGATGAGCGAGACCGGCGACCTCACCCAGCTTTCGGGCTTCACCGGCGCCTATACCCGCCTGCTCGCGGGCGCGCTCCGCCGTCCCGGCTGGGTGGTGGCGGGCGCGGTGGCGCTGCTCTTCGCCAGTTGGGGGCTTTATGGCGCGTTCGGCCGCGGCGTCGAGTTCTTCCCCGACATCGAGCCGAAACAGGCGGTGGTCTATGTGCATGCGCGCGGCAACATGGCGGTGGCGGAACGCGACGCCATCGTGCATGCGGTGGAACGCCGGGTGCTGGAATACCGCGACGCCTTCGACACCGTCTACGCCCGCGCGGGGGAAATCTCCGACCGCGAGGCGGCGGAAGACGTGATCGGCGCGATCTCTCTCGAATTCAAGGACTGGCAGCTGCGCCGCCCGGCCAAGGAGATCTTCGCCGCGATCCGCGCCCGCACCGCCGACATGGCGGGCATCGAGGTGGAAATCCGCAAGAAGGAGGAAGGCCCGCCGGTGGGCAGGCCGATCCAGTTGCAGCTCGCCAGCCGCGACCACGGCCTCCTGCCCGCCGCGGTGGACCACGTGCGCCGCGGCCTGGCGGAACTCGGCGGCTACATCGACGTGGAGGACAACCGCCCGATCCCCGGCATCGAGTGGGAGGTCAAGGTGGACCGCGCCCAGGCGGCGAAGTTCGGCGTGGACGTCTCCGCCGTCGGCGACGTGGTGCAGATGGTCACCAAGGGCCTCAAGGTCGGCACCTACCGCCCCGACGACGCCGACGACGAGGTGGACATCATGGTGCGCTATCCCCTGGAGTACCGCACCGTCGAGCAGCTCGGCCGCCTGCGGGTGGCCACCGCGCACGGCAGCGTTCCGGTTTCCGGCTTCGTCTCGATCACGCCGCACCAGCGCACCGGCAAGCTGACGCGCAGCGACGCCAAACGGGTGATGACGGTGAAGGCCGACGTCGAGCCGGGCCTCCTGGTGGACGACCAGGTGACGCGCCTGCGCGGCTGGCTGGCCGCCAATCCGCTGCCGCGCGAGGTCACCTTCAAGTTCAAGGGCCAGGACGAAGAGCAGAAGAAGAGCCAGGCCTTCCTCGGCCGCGCCTTCCTCATCGCGCTCTTCCTCATCGCGCTGATCCTGGTCACCCAGTTCAACAGCTTCTATGCCGCGGGGCTGATCCTCTCCGCGGTGGTGATGTCCACCCTCGGCGTGATGCTGGGGCTGCTGGTCACCCACCAGCCCTTCGGCGTGATCATGAGCGGCATCGGCGTGGTGGCGCTGGCGGGCATCGTGGTCAACAACAACATCGTGCTGATCGACACCTACGACCGCCTGAAGGGCGAGATCCCCGATCCGCGGGAGGCGATCCTGCGCACCGGGGCACAGCGCCTGCGCCCGGTGATGCTGACCTCCGGCACCACCATTCTCGGCCTGTTGCCGATGATGTTCATGGTCAACATCGACTTCGTGAACCGCGACCTCACCGTCGGCGCGCCGTCGATGCAGTGGTGGACGCAGCTCTCCACCGGCATCGTCTTCGGGCTCACCTTCGCCACCGGGCTGACCCTGGTGGTGACGCCGTGCGCGCTCTTGCTGCGCGAGCGGCTGTCAGGCGGGCTGAAGCGCCTCTTCCGCCGGAAAAGCTGAATTCACGGGGCTGCCGCCCCGCGCCCCGCCTGGGGCGATGCCCCAGACTCCCTTTATTTTTAAGCGGCTATCCGCGTGATGGTCTTATCGCGCTGCGCGCAAACCAAAGTTATGGGCGGTCCGGAGGGACCGAGTCCCTCGGGGAAGTTTTAGGTTGACGCTACAGCCCGACGTCGAAGTCGTCGTCCTCGTCCTCGGCGCTGCGTTCCGCCTCCGCCGCGGCGCGGGCGCGGTAGGCCCGCACGCTGAAGGGAATGCTGCCGAGGTAGGCGAGCCCCAGGCCCGCCAGGGTGATCCACGGCTGGGTGACCAGGAAGGCGGCGAGCGCGCCGATCAGCAGCAGCAGCGGCAGCACGCCGCGCACCGGAATCCGCCCCTTCTTGAACGAGAAGGTGGGGATGCGGCTGACCATGAGGAACGACACCCCGGCGAGGAAGACGCCCACCACCGCGGCGTGGGAGAAGATGCTGTGGTCGAACTCGTTGGAGAGGATGAGCGGGATCAGCACCACGAAGGCCGCGGCGGGCGCGGGCACGCCGGTGAAATAGTTGTAGGCCCAGGCGGGCTGGTCCGGATCGCCGATCATGGTGTTGAAGCGCGCCAGGCGCAGGGCGCAGCACACCGCATAGCACAGGCACAAGGCCCAGCCGATGCCCGCCGAGCCGTGCATCGCGAACTGGTGCAGGATGATCGCGGGGGCGACGCCGAAGCAGATGATGTCGGAAAGCGAATCGAGCTCCGCGCCGAACTTCGAGGTGCCGCGCAGAAGCCGCGCGATGCGCCCGTCCAGGCCGTCGAGGATGGCGGCGATGAGCAGCGCGATCACCGCGCGCTCCCAGCGTTCCTCGATGCCGAAGCGGATCGCGGTGACCCCGGCGGACAGCGCGAACAGGGTCAGCACGTTGGGAATGATGACGTTGAACGGCAGGCTGCGGATCGGCCGCCTGCGCGTGCCGGGAATCAGGGCCATCAGCGCATCTCCCCCGCCGCCGGAGCATCCTGGCGGTCGGCGCGCAGATCGGCGAGCACCGTCTCGCCCGCCAGCATGCGCTGCCCCACCGCCACCTTGGGGGCGACGCCCACAGGCAGGTAGACGTCGAGCCGCGAGCCGAAGCGGATCAGGCCGAAGCGTTCGCCCGCGGCGAGCCCGTCGCCCTCGCGCACGAAACAGACGATGCGCCGCGCGATCAGCCCGGCGATCTGCACCACGCCGAGGCTGCCGCCGATCAGGCCGTCGCGCTCGGCAAGGTCGAGGCGCAGGCCGTTGCGCTCGTTGTCCAGGCTCGCCTTGTCCAGCGTGGCGTTGAGGAACTTGCCGGAATGATAGGCGACCGCGCCCACGGCACCCGCGGTCGGCGCGCGGTTCACGTGCACGTCGAAGACGCTCATGAACACGCTGATGCGGGTGCGCGGCGCATCGCCGAGGCCCAGCTCCGCCGGGGGTTCCACCTCCGCCACCGCCGAGACGATGCCGTCGGCGGGAGAGACCACCCAGTGCTCGCCCGCGGGCGTCACCCGCTCCGGATTGCGGAAGAAATAAAAGCACCACAAAGTCAGCGCCGCGCCGACGATGCCGAGCGGCTTCCAGGCCCAAAACAGCAGCAGCGCGACGACGGCGAAGATCGCGACGAAGCGCCGCCCCTCCGGATGCATCGGCGGCAGAACATAGCGCCGCCAGGACAGATCGACCGGGTTCATCCCACATTCCCATAGGTTTCGACGGGCACACAGTAGGACGGATCGGCGCGCGGGGGAAGCCGCTTCGCGCGCCGCCCTCCGCTCACGCCTTGGCGGGCGCTGCGGCGCAGTGTAGAGTGGTCGCCTCTTTGCTTTATTCGAGCGGTTCCATAGTGACTCGTCTGGTCAAAATCGGTGCGCAGGTGCTTCCCCTGCAATTGCAATCGGTCGGCGTCGAAGACGGCGAGATCGTCCTCCTCCCCCCCGCACCGCCGATGACCTATCGCGGGCCGGTCAGCTTCTCCTTCCGCTATCTCGACTCCGGGTTTTCCGTGCAATACCTGGAGATCGGCAAGGCGGCGCGGCTCAAGGTGACGGGCGAGATCGCCACCCTGCCGCCGCGCGCGGACAAGGCGCGGCGCAACCGCGTGCTCGCGCTGATCGACATCATGCAGGATGACGTGGGAAACGGGCTTTCCATCGGCGACGACGGGGCGATCCGCTTCGCCGCCGAGTCCCCGCTCGTCGTGCCGGTCTCGGCGGAACGCCTGATGGTCGGGCTCTGCCGGGCGCTCGCCTGGCACAAGCCGCTGCTCCGCCTGGTTCAGGAGGAAGCGGCGGGGGCCTGAACCCCCGCCTCACGCTTTCACTTCTTCGGCGCGACGAACTTCTGGCCGGGATAGATCAGGTCCGGGTCGCGGATCTGGCCGCGATTGGCCTCGAAGATCAGGGTGTAGGCGATGCCCTCGCCATAGATGCGCCGCGCGATGCGCCACAGGCTGTTGCCCGGCTGCACCACGACGATGACGTTGCCGTCCACCGCCGCATCGGCGGCATCGACGCGGAAGTTCACCTCCACCCGCTTCGCCACGCCGCCCTTGGCGTCCAACTGGTCGGCGCGCACCGTATGCGTGCCCACGGCGAGGCTGAGGTTGGCCTGTAGCCGCCAGTCGCCGTTGGCCGCGGCGGCGGTCTGCCCCAGTTCGGCGTTGTCGAGATAGACCACGATCATCGCGCCGGGGTCCGCCCCGCCGGAAACGCCGATGCTGCCCTTGCGGTCGTAGTCCACCGCGGCGATGGAAAGCCCGGCGGCGGCATCGCCGGGGCGCTGTAACACGCGCGAAACCCCGCCCTTGCCCGGCAGCTGCACCGCCACCACCGCGCCGGTTCCCGGCGGCGGCACCACCAGCACCACGTCGGATTCCGAGCGCAGCGCGTGCGCCGGGTCGGCATCGGGGAAGACCGCAAGGTTGAGACGGCGGGTGCCGGGGGGCAGCGGCTTTTCGGGCAGGAACACCCACTCGCCGCGTTCGTCGGCCTTGGCGCGGCCGAGTTCCGCCTCGCCGTCGTAGATCACCACCTGGGCGCCCGGCGCGGCGCGCCCGGCGATCACGGTGTCGCCCTCGGGGCTGATCCGCACGATGTCGAACGACGGCAGCACCGCGGACGGCACCGCGTTTTCCACCTTCGCCGGCGGAGCGGCAGGGGCGGCGGGCTTGGTCCCCTCGTCGGAGGAGCCGCGCAACATCCACAGGGCGGCGCCGACCAGCACCAGCCCGAGAACCAGAACGCCATAAGTTCCAACGCGTTTCACGTTCGACCCCAACACCGTCGTGAGAAAGCGGCGCGAAAAAGCCCGCCCCTCGCGGCTTGCTCGCGCCCCCGCCACCCTACGACCGAACCGCGCGCCGCGCAACGCCGCTGACGCAGACGAAAATCCTTGCGCGCCGGATGTTCAAATCGGTGGGGGGATGACCTATGTTTCCCCCAAAGACATTGCGTCTACTATGAACCCGGGGCGCTCCCCGGCAGGGTCCACTCCCTGAACGAACACCCACACCTCATCGGGAGCCTTCGTCATGACAAAAATCAAGGTCGCCAACCCCATCGTCGAGCTGGACGGCGACGAAATGACGCGCATCCTCTGGTCGTTCATCAAGGACAAGCTGATCCTGCCCTATCTCGACGTCGATCTGCTCTACTTCGACCTCGGCGTGGAACACCGCGACGCCACCGGCGACCAGGTGACCATCGACGCCGCCAACGCGATCAAGCAGCACCACGTCGGCGTCAAGTGCGCCACCATCACCCCGGACGAGGACCGGGTGAAGGAGTTCAACCTCAAGAAGATGTGGAAGTCGCCCAACGGCACCATCCGCAACATCCTCGACGGCACGGTGTTCCGCGAGCCGATCATCTGCAGGAACGTGCCGCGCACCGTGCCCAGCTGGACGCAGCCGGTGGTGATCGGCCGCCACGCCTTCGGCGACCAGTACAAGGCCACCGACTTCCTGGTGCCCGAAGCGGGCAAGCTCACCATCACCTTCACCCCCGCGGGCGGCGGCGCGGCGGTGACGCGCGAGGTCTTCGACTTCCCCGGCGCGGGCGTCGCCATGGGCATGTACAACCTCGACGAATCGATCCGCGGCTTCGCCCGCGCCTGCATGAACTACGCGCTGGGGCGCGGCTGGCCGCTCTACCTCTCCACCAAGAACACCATCCTCAAGGCCTACGACGGGCGCTTCAAGGACCTCTTCGCCGAGGTCTACGAGGCCGAGTTCACGGAAGCCTTCGCCAAGGCGGGCATCACCTACGAACACCGCCTGATCGACGACATGGTCGCCTGCTGCATGAAGTGGTCCGGCGGCTTCATCTGGGCCTGCAAGAACTACGACGGCGACGTGCAGTCGGACTCGGTGGCCCAGGGCTTCGGCTCGCTCGGCCTGATGACCTCGGTGCTGATGACCCCGGACGGCAAGACCATCGAGGCCGAGGCGGCGCACGGCACGGTCACCCGCCACTACCGCCTGCACCAGCAGGGCAAGGAGACCTCCACCAACCCCATCGCCTCGATCTTCGCCTGGACCCGCGGCCTGAAATACCGCGGCCGGTTCGACGGCACGCCGGAGGTCACCCGCTTCGCCGAAACCCTGGAAAAGGTCTGCATCGAAACCGTCGAGGCGGGCTTCATGACCAAGGACCTCGCCATCCTCATCGGCCCGAAGCAGCCATGGCTCACCACCACCCAGTTCCTCGAAAAACTCGACGAAGAACTGAAGACCGCGATGGGCTGAACAACCGGGCCGGGCTCCGCCCGGACCCGCTGGGGACTCGGTCCCCAGACCCCATTCATGCTCGAAGAAAAAGGGCCCTCCTTGCGGGGGGCCCTTTTCCTTCGAACGTGTCCGGGAGGCCCGGAGGGACCAAGGCCCTCCGGCGGGGACCGGGGCAGCGCCCCGGCCTGGTTTTAATTCGCCTTGGCGGCCATCGCGGCCTCGATCGCGGCGAGCGCGGCGGCGGCCTTGCTGCCGTCCGGGCCGCCCGCCTGGGCCATGTCGGGGCGGCCGCCGCCGCCCTTGCCGCCGAGCGCGACGGAGCCTGCGCGCACCAGGTCCACGGCGTTGAAGCGTTCCACCGCATCGGCGGTGACGCCGACGACGAGGGAGGCCTTGCCTTCGACGACGCTGATCAGGGCGACCACGCCGCTGCCGATCTGCGCCTTGATCTCGTCGGTCATGCCCTTGAGGTCCTTGGCGGGCACGTCTTCCAGCACCTTTCCGGCGAAGGCGACCCCCGCCACCTGCTTCGGCCCGGCGGCGGCAGTGCCGCCCATGGCGAGCTTCTTGCGGGTGTCGGAGAGTTCGCGTTCCAGGCGCTTGCGGTCTTCGAGGAGTTGATGGAGGCGGTCCGGCAGTTCGGTGACCGGGGCCTTCAGGGTTTCCGCCGCCTGGGCGAGGATGGCGTCGTGCTCGGCCACGTAGTGCTCGGCGGCCGCGCCGACCACCGCCTCGATGCGGCGCACGCCCGCGGCGACCGCGCTCTCCGCGACGATTTTGAACAGGCCGATGTCGCCGGTGCGCTTGACGTGGGTGCCGCCGCAAAGCTCGACCGAATAGGTGCCCTCGCCCTCGCCCATGGAGACGACGCGCACTTCCTCGCCGTACTTCTCGCCGAACAGCGCCATCGCCCCCGCCTCGATCGCCGATTCCGGGTCCATCAGGCGGGTGGTGGAGGGCAGGTTGGCGCGGATGCGGTCGTTGATCTCCGCCTCCACCGCCGCGCGGTCCTCGTGGGTGAGCGGCTTCGGGTGGCTGATGTCGAAGCGCAGGCGGTCGGGCGCGACGAGAGAACCCTTCTGCGTCACGTGGTCGCCCAGGCGGTGGCGCAGCGCGGCGTGCAGCAGGTGCGTCGCCGAATGGTGCGCCCGCACCGCGGCGCGGCGCTCGTGGTCCACCTCGCAGCGCGCGGCGTCGCCCACGGAGACCGGCCCGCCCTCCAGCACGCCCATGTGGACGTGCAGTGCGCCCACCTTCTTCTGGGTGTCGGTGACGGAAAGGCGCGCGCCGTTGACGAAGGTGATCTCGCCCGCATCGCCCATCTGGCCGCCGGATTCGCCGTAGAACGGCGTCTGGTTGAGCAGCAGCGCCACCGCGCCCGGCTGCGCGGTCTGCACCGGCCGGCCATCCACCACCAGGGCGGCCACCGTGCCCTCCGCGCTTTCGGTGTCGTAGCCGAGGAATTCGGTGGCGCCGATCCGCTCCTTGAGGTCGAACCACACCGTCTCGGTCGCCGCCTCTCCGGAGCCGGCCCAGGCCTTGCGCGCGTCGGCGCGCTGCTTCGCCATGGCGGCGTTGAAGCCCGCCTCGTCCACGGTCATGCCGCGGGTGCGCAGCGCATCCTGCGTCAGGTCGAGGGGGAAGCCGTAGGTGTCGTAGAGGCGGAAGGCCACCTCGCCGCCGAGCACGCCGCCCGCGGCAAGGTCCGCGGTCTCGTCGTCCAGGAGGCGCAGGCCGCGCTCCAGAAGTTGCTTGAAGCGGCTTTCCTCCAGCTTGAGAATCTCGGTGATCAGCGCCTCGGCGCGGGCGAGTTCCGGGTACGCGCCGCCCATCTTGGCGACCAGCGCATGCACCAGCTTGTAGAGCAGCGGCTCGCGGCAACCCATCATGTGGGCGTGGCGCATGGCGCGGCGCATGATGCGGCGCAGCACGTAGCCGCGGCCCTCGTTGGAGGGCAGCACGCCGTCGGCGATGAGGAAGCACGAGGAACGCAGGTGGTCGGCGATGACGCGGTGCGAGACCTTGTGCGGGCCGTCGGGGTCCACGCCGCTGGCGTGCGCCGAGGCCTCGATGAGGAAGCGCATCAGGTCGATATCGTAGTTGTCGTGCTGCCCCTGCAGCACCGCGGCGATGCGCTCCAGGCCCATGCCGGTGTCGATGGAAGGCTTGGGCAGGTCCATGCGGGCGCCGTCGGCCTGCTGCTCGTACTGCATGAACACCAGGTTCCAGATCTCGATGAAGCGGTCGCCGTCCTCGTCCGGGCTGCCGGGCGGGCCGCCGGGAATGCCCTCCCCATGGTCATAGAAGATTTCCGAGCACGGGCCGCACGGGCCGGTATCGCCCATCGACCAGAAGTTGTCGGAGGTCGGAATGCGGATGATGCGGGAGTCCGGCAGCCCGGCCACGGTCTTCCACAGGTCGAAGGCGGCGTCGTCCTCCGAGTACACGGTGGCGAGCAGGCGGTCCTTCGGCAGGCCGAAGTCCTTGGTGATCAGCGTCCAGGCGAAGTCGATGGCGTCGGCCTTGAAATAGTCGCCGAACGAAAAGTTTCCCAGCATCTCGAAGAAGGTGTGGTGGCGCGCGGTGTAGCCCACGTTGTCCAGGTCGTTGTGCTTGCCGCCGGCGCGCACGCACTTCTGCGAGGTGACGGCGCGGTTGTACGGCCGGTGCTCCGCCCCGGTGAAGACGTTCTTGAACTGCACCATGCCGGCGTTGGTGAACAGCAGGGTCGGGTCGTTGCGTGGCACCAGGGGCGAGGACTCGACGACCTGATGCCCGCGGTCCTTGAAGAAGTTCAGAAACGCGGAACGGATATCGTTGGTGGTGGTGGTCATATCGTTTTCACCGGCGCAAATGTTCGACCCTTCTCCGCAATGCCTTCCGGCACCCGCGAAGCGAAGGACTTATGTATCGCGCGCCCTGGAGGAAGTCAAAAATTTCGCCGCCGCTGCGGGAAAACCAGGCCGGGCTCCGCCCGGACCCGCAAGGGGCCGGAAGGCCCCTTGACCCCATAACGCCGGTTTTTGTGCGAAGCGCCATAAACCTGCGGCGGTTGCCACAGAAATGTTGCCTGCCGCTTTGCGGCGAAAAACTTAAGGGGTGCGCGAGGGGACCGAGTCCCCTCGCAAAGTTTTGGTTTTACGGCTCGTCCACCGGTTCGGTGGCGTCGGTGAGCATCGCCTCGACGATGAGGCCCGCGTTGGAGCGGATCGAGCCTTCGATTTCCGCCGCGATTTCCGGATTGTCCCGGAGGAACTGTTTGGCGTTGTCGCGGCCCTGGCCGATGCGCTGGTCCTTGTAGGAGAACCAGGAGCCGGACTTGTCGATCAGGCCGCCCTGCACGCCGAGGTCGAGCAGCTCGCCGGTCTTGGAGATGCCGATGCCGTAGTCGATGTCGAATTCGACGGTCTTGAACGGCGGGGCGACCTTGTTTTTCACCACGCGCACGCGGGTCTGGTTGCCGGTGACCTCGTCCTTGATCTTGATCTGACCGATGCGGCGGATATCCAGGCGTACCGAGGCGTAGAACTTGAGCGCGTTGCCGCCGGTGGTGGTTTCCGGATTGCCGAACATCACGCCGATCTTCATGCGGATCTGGTTGATGAAGATGACCAGGGTATGGGAGCGCGACACCGAACCGGTGAGCTTGCGCAGCGCCTGGCTCATCAGGCGGGCCTGGAGGCCGACGTGGGAATCGCCCATCTCGCCTTCCAGCTCGGCGCGCGGGGTGAGCGCGGCGACCGAGTCCACCACCAGCACGTCCACCGCGCCGGAACGCACCAGGGTGTCGGTGATTTCCAGCGCCTGTTCGCCGGTGTCGGGCTGGGAGATCAGGAGGTCTTCGAGTTTGACGCCGAGCTTGCGGGCATAGGAGGGGTCGAGCGCGTGTTCCGCATCGACGAAGGCGCAGGTGCCGCCCTTCTTCTGCGCCTCGGCGACGACGTGCAGCGCCAGCGTGGTCTTGCCCGAGCTTTCCGGGCCGTAGATCTCGATGACGCGGCCGCGCGGCAGGCCGCCGATGCCGAGCGCAAGATCGAGGCCGAGGGAGCCGGTGGAGATCGCCTCGATATCCACGGCGTTTTCGTGCTGACCGAGGCGCATGATCGAGCCTTTGCCGAAGTTGCGCTCGATCTGCGCCACCGCCGCTTCCAGAGCCTTCTGCTTGTCCATTGTTTCCTTATCCACCAGGCGAAGTGCCGTTTGCATCATGATCGAGCCTCGTTATCCCATATTTCACGGCGGACGTCACCGCTCCGGGCGTGGGGGCTAGAAGATCATGTTTTGTTCTTCATGTCCAGGAGAAAGAACTTAAAGAGAACGTGCATAAGCTCATGGGGCCGCGTCGCGGCGTTCCAGGGCCTCGGCCACCTTCTCGGCCAGGGCCTCCAGCGAGAACGGCTTGGCGAGGAAGAGCACGTCGGGGGAATCGGCGAGGTCGTCGGAGGCGATGTCCTCCGAATAGCCGGACATCAGGACGACGCGGATCGCCGGGTATTCCTGCCGCACCAGGCGGGCGAGCGTCGCGCCGTCCATGCCCGGCATCACCATGTCGGTGATCAGCACGTCCACCTCGTCGTGGTCCTGGAGTATCCCGATCGCCTGCTCGCCGTCGGCGGCCTCGAGCACCGTGTAGCCCTTGGCGGAGAGAGCGCGCGCGCCGAACACCCGCACCGCGTCCTCGTCCTCGACGATCAGCACCACCTTGCCCTGCGGCAGGGCGAGGTCGCGGCGCGGCTCCTCCTCCGGCGGTTTGGGCGCCGCCGCGCCCGCGGCGGCGCGGGCGCGCACCGCCGCCTCGTCGAAGCGCGGCAGATAGATGGTGAAGGCCGCGCCCTCGCCCTTCCTGCTTTCCACCGTCACCGTGCCCTCGGTCTGGCGCACGATGCCGTAGACGGTGGAGAGCCCGAGCCCGGTGCCCGCCGCCGCCGAGCCCGCCTTGGTGGAGAAGAAGGGTTCGAAGATGCGGCCCAGGTCCTCCTTGGCGATGCCGGTGCCGGTATCGGAAACCCGGATCACCGCGTAATGGCCGGGGGCCACGGTTTCGGTGCCGACCTTCAGGGGCTCGGTGAGGTGGCGCGCCTCGGTGCGGATGGAAAGTCTGCCGCCGCCGACCATGGCGTCGCGCGCGTTCACCGCGAGGTTGAGGATCACCTGGTCGAACTGGCCGGGATCGACCCGCACGTAGCCGACGTCGCGGCCGTGCACCAGCTCGAACTCGATGGTCTCGCCGAGGAGGCGGCGCAGCAGGTGGGAGAGCTCGGCCAGCGCATCCGGCACCCGCACGAAGCGCGGCAGCAGCGGCTGGCGGCGCGAGAACGCGAGGAGCTGCCGCACCAGGTTGGCGCGGCTGGCGGCGCGAGAACGCGAGGAGCTGCCGCACCAGGTTGGCGGCGCGGTTGGCGTTCTGCTTGATCTGCATGATGTCGGTGAACGAGGCGCTGCCCGGTCCGTGGCGCTGCAACAGCAGGTCGCAGAAGCCGATCATCGCGGTGAGCAGGTTGTTGAAGTCGTGCGCCACGCCGCCCGCGAGCTGGCCCATCGCCTGCATCTTCTGCGCCTGGGCGGTCTGCATCTGCAGCGCCCGGCGGTCGGTGGTGTCCACCACGTGGACGAGCAGGCGCGCCGGAACCTCCGCCGCCTCGGCGGCGTCGCCCGGCAGGGTGCGCATGTGGATCATCGCGGTGAGGTCGCGCGGGCTGTCGAGGCGCACCTCCATCGGCGCGACGGAGAGGCCGGCGGCGGCGCGGGAGAACACCGCGGCGACCTCGTCGCGCATCGCGGGCTCGACGATCTCGCCGAGCGCCAGGCCGATCAGGTCGTCGCGGGCGCGCCCCAGCATGCCCGCCAGGGTCTCGTTGGCCTCCGCCAGCATCGGGTAGGGCAGCCCCGCCACGTCCACCACCGCAATGCCCACCGGCGCTTCGTCGAACACCAGGCGGCCGAACGGCCCGGCGGCGTTGCCGCCCGGCTCCGCCGCGGCGTCGGCGGCGTCGCGCGCCACCACGGCGCGGGTCAGGGTTTCGCCGTTCTCGTCGTAGAGGGACTGCACCAGCAGCGCGGGCACCGCCGCGCCGCGCGCGCCGCGCAGGCGCACCGGGCCGCGCCACGCGCCGTCCACCTCGGGCCGCGCCGAACCCTCGGCGAGAATGGCGGCGAACGGCGCGCCGAGCAGCGCGTCCGGCGCCGCGCCCAGCCACTCGGCGAGCGCCAGGTTGACGTAGCGGAAGTTCTGCGCCGCATCGAGGGCATAGACCCCGACCGGCAGGAAATCGAGGAAATCGCTGAGCGCCTCGCGCTCCGCCTTGAGCACGTTCTCCACGGCGCGGCGCGCCGAGATGTCGGAAGCGATGAGCAGGCGCGCGCCCGCCGGGCGCGGCAGGGCGCGCACCTCGACGCGCAGCCAGTCGCGGCCGCCCAGGCGCTCGTCCCGCGCCGGGCGGGGGGAAACATCCTGCGCGTCGTCCAGCCCGGCCTGATAGGCGCCGCGCAGGCGGGTGAGCGCCTCGCGCTCCGCCTCGGTGTCGGAGAGCCGCGCCTCGAGCGCGGCGAGCGGGTCGGCGACGCCCCAGAAGCGCCGTCCCTCGGCATTGGCGACGATGGTGCGGCCCGAGGCATCGACGATGCGCACCGCCCGCTTGTCCCGCGCAAGAAAGGCGTCCAGCGCCTCGGCGCGGGAGAGCAGCACCTGCCACACCGAGGCCTCGCGCAGCATCAGAAGCGCGCCCGCGAGGCCGAGGCCCGCGCCCGCCACCATCGTCCACGTCGGAACGCCGCCGCCGCCCGCGCTGCCGAGGATCACTCCGAAGCCGAGCACCACGATCAACGCGCCCCAGGTGCTGAAACCCTTCATCATCCCCCCGGCGATACCGCCGCTGGTGTTGCCGCGCCTCGAAGCATGTCAGGCCGCACCCCGCCTGTCAGCGCTTTTTCTTCAGCTTCATCACGTAGCTGATCACCTCCGCCACCGGTCGGTAGTGCTCGGGCGGAATGAACTGGTCCACCTCGACGCTGGCATAGAGCGCGCGGGCGAGCGGCGGGTTCTCGACGATCGGCACGTCGTTCTCCTCCGCCAGTTCGCGGATGCGCTTGGCGAGAAAGTCCACGCCCTTGGCCACCACCTTGGGGGCGGCCATGTCCTCCATCTTGTAGGAGAGCGCCACGGCGAAGTGGGTGGGGTTGGTGATCACCACGTCGGCGTGCGGCACCGCCTGCATCATCCGCTTGCGGAAGCGTTCCAGGCGGATGGAGCGGATGCGCGACTTGACCTGCGGGTCGCCCTCGGACTGCTTGTGCTCGTCCTTGACCTCCTGCTTGGTCATCTTCAGCTTCTTGTGGGACTGGTAGCGCACGAAGAACATGTCGGCGAAGGCCACCGCCAGCATCACGCCGAGCACCGTGGCGATGAGGATGATGATGATCACCCGCACCTGAAGCAGCATCGCCACCGTCTCCATCTCCGGCAGGCGGAGAATCCAGTCGAGCTGCGGCCACACCACGAAGCCGAGCGCCAGGCCGACGAGCGCCAGCTTGGCCAGGCTCTTGCCCAGCTCCACCAGGCGGCGGAGGGAGAAGAACTGCTTGACCCCCTTGATGATGCTGAGCTTGTCGAGGCTGGGGGCGATGCGCTTCGGCGAGTAGACGAAGCCCACCTGGCCGACCACCGAGAGGAAAGCCAGCATCACCAGAATCGCGATCGGAAACAGCAGGATCAGCCCGACCTGGAGAAGCGTGCCCGCCAGCAGGCCGCGCAGGCCCTCGAAATCGGTGGGCAATTCGTGCGGCCGCGCGATGAAGGGCCGCAACAGGTTGGAGAGGTCGCGCGCCATCCTGGGCGCGAACATCCCCACCGCGACGATGCCGCCGATCAGCATCATCAGGCTCTTGATTTCCTGGGAAATCGGGACGTTGCCTTCCTCCCGCGCCTTTTCCAGGCGTTTTCCCGTGGGTTCTTCGGTTTTTGATGCGTCGTCTTCTTCCGACATCGCGCGGAACTCTCCCTATCCCACGGGCGCGAACAGGCCGCGCAGGCTGTCCTCGTAATGCGTCATGAACCACAGCATGATGGTCGGCAGCACCAGCATCAACAGCGACAGCCCCAGCAGAATCTGCGCCGGCAGGCCGACGAAGAACACGTTCATCTGCGGCATCAGGCGCGCGGTCACGCCCATCGCGGTCTGGAAGACGATGGAGAACACGATGAACGGCGAGGCCAGGCGCAGACCGATGGCGAAGCTGCGCGACAGCGCGTGGGCCAGATAGTCGGCCATGTCGCCGGTAGGGATCACGCCCCCCGGCGGGAACAGCGAAAAGGTCTCCGCCACCGCCTCCAGCATCACCATGTGAATGCCGGTGACGAAGATCAGCACCAGCGCCACGAGGTTGAGGAAGCCGGTGATCAGCGCGCCCTGCGACTCGCTCACCGGGTCGAAGACGAAGGCGTTGGCGAGGCCGGAGGTGAGCCCCGCCACGGTGCCCGCGAAGTGCAGCGCGGTGATCAGCATCTGCGCCAGCACGCCGACGAACACCCCCACCGTGATCTCGTAGGCGATGAGGCGGACCAGCCCGCCCGCGGCGCCGGGCGGCGGCGGAATCTGGTCGATCACCAGGGGGAGGATGGCGATGCTGACGCCGATGGCGATGAACAGGCGGATCCGCACCTGCACATAGGAGGCGGCGAATCCCGGCAGCGCCAGGAAGGCGCCGCTGATGCGCGCGAACACCATGCCGAGGTGGTAGATATCCAGCGCGAGGAGCTGCTCCAGCATCGGGGGCTCCTATCGCGGCGCGATCATCAGGTCGAACATATGCTCGCTGAAAACCTGCAATTCGTGGAACATGAAGGGGAGCAGCAGAATCAGGGAGACGAACACCACCAGCACCTTCGGCACGAAGGTGAGGGTCATTTCCTGAATCTGGGTCAGCGTCTGGAACAGCGAGATGGCAAGGCCGATCGCCATGCCGACGAGCAGCACCGGCGCCGCCACCATCACCAGGGTCAGCACCGACTCCCGTGCGATCTCCAGAACCTGCGCCTCGTTCATCGCGCATCCCCGCCGATCGTCAGATCGACATCTTGAGGATTTCCTGATAGGCGGACAACACCCTGTCGCGCACCGCGACGACGGTCTGCAACGCGGTCTCGGCGTTGGCCACGGCGTTGACCACCTCGCGCAGGTCCGCCTTGCCCTGCAGGGCGAGAAGGCTCATCTGCTCGCTCTTCTTGCCCGCGTCCACCGCCTCGGTAAGGTTGTCCTTGATCATGTCGGCGAAGGCCTGGCCCGGCTGGACGGCGGCGGCGGCGCTTTCGCCGGTGGCGGCCCCGGCGCCCTGCGCCGCGGTGCGGTAGGCGTTGAGCGCCGTGGTGATCGGAATCGTCATCGCGCGTACTCCCCCGCCATCACTTCAGCATGTCCACGGTCTTGGAGATCATCTG
Source organism: Oleispirillum naphthae (assembly GCA_027864655.1). Lineage (GTDB taxonomy): Bacteria > Pseudomonadota > Alphaproteobacteria > Rhodospirillales > Rhodospirillaceae > Oleispirillum > Oleispirillum naphthae. The sequence goes on along the minus strand of JAQAZG010000002.1, from coordinate 187,029 downwards.
GCGGCTGATCTGCATCGCGTTGAGGTTGGCCTCATAGCCGCGCTGCGCCTCGCGCATGTCCATCATTTCCACCAGCGGGTTGATGTTGGGCAGCTTGACGTAGCCGTCCGCGCCCGCCGCCGGATGGGTGGGGTCGTAGCGCTTCTCGAAGTCCGAACGGTCCGTGGCGATCTTGTTCACTTTCACCTCCTCCGCGCCGGTGGTGCGGTTGAGCTCGCTTTTGAACGACAGGGTCTTGCGGCGATAGGGCGCCTCACCCGGTTTGGTGCCGACGGAATCGGCATTGGCGATGTTTTCCGAGACGACGCGCAGCCGCGTCGCCTGGGCCTTCATCCCCGAGGTCGAAATCTGCGCGCCGACCAGCAGATCATCCATCGCCCACCTCCTTCACGCGGTCACGATCCGCCGCGCCCGAGCGCGGTTTTGATCATGTTGATGTTCTTGGAGAAGAGATTGGCCGCGACCTCATATTGCGTGCGGTTGTTCGCCGCCTTGGCCATCTGTTCCTCCACATCCACCCCGTTCTTGTCCAGGGTGTATTCGTAGGGGCGGCGCACCGTCTCGACGCGGTAGGGTCCGCTCTTCGGCAGGGAGCCGCTCAAATGCTTGGGATCGGTGCGGGCCACCGCCACCGACTGGCTATCCTTCGCCAGGGTGCGCGACAGGGCGTCCTTGAAGTCGATCTCCTTCAGGTCCTTGGCGGCATAACCCGGCGTGTTGGCGTTGGCGAGGTTCTGCGACACCACTTTCTGCCGCTGCGCCAGCCAGTCCATGCGCTCCTGCGCCATCTGGAAGAAGGTGAGATTCTGCAGATCCATCCGCCCTGATCCCTTGCCTCGGAGGAGGCCGCGCCGCATTGCGGGCGCTCGCCGCCGGAACCCAGTATCGCCCCGGCCCTTTAACATTCGGTAAAAGCCGCGGGCCGGGGATGTTAAGGGATTTTTTAGAGCGGGGCGGGATACTGATTCCTTGAGTCTCCCCTGGGGGATCGATAGGCGATGAGCACATCCGACCCGAACGACCGCGCCAAGAAGCCCGCCCACGACCTCGATCAGGTCGCGGTGGCGCTTGCCTACGACGCCGCCACCGACGATGCGCCGCGCATCGTCGCCTCCGGCCACGGCGCGCTGGCGGAGCAGATTCTCGCGCTGGCCTTCGCCAACGGGGTGAAGGTGCGCGAGGACGCGGACCTGGTGGAGATTCTCGCGGCGATCCCGGTGGACACCGAGATTCCGCTGGAGGCCTTCACCGCGGTGGCGGAAATCCTCGCCTACGTCTACCGCGCCAACGGCGTCCTGCCGCCCGCGCCGGAGGCCGCGCCATGACGCTTGCCGCCTCGCCCTATTCCGACCTGATGATCCGCATCCAGGCGCTGCGCCGCGGCATCGACGAGGCCAACCGCACCCTCTCCCGCGGCATCGTCGCCGAGATGCCCGACCTCGCCGACGAGGTCGCGGCGCTGTGCGCGCTGGCGGGCGATCTGCCGCCGGACCGCCGCCGCCAGGCCGCGCTCGCGCTCAACGCCCTCGACGCCGACCTCGACGCCTATGCAAAAATCCTCAACACCCACCGGCGCAACGCCACCGCACGCAACCGGGGAGCGACCGCTCTTGACCCCTGACTCGCTGATCAACGGCGCAACCCTCGGCCGCCTGACGGCCATCCTCATCCTCATCATCGGGCTGATCCTGCTTGCCGCGTGGCTGATCCGCCGCCTCGGCGTGGGCATGACGGTGGCGCGCGGCGCGGCGAAATCGCGCCGCCTCGCCATCCTCGAAATCCGCCCGATCGACGCGCAGCGCCGCCTGGTTCTCGTCTCCCGCGACGAAACCCAGCACCTGCTGCTGATCGGCGGGCAGAACGACCTTGTCGTCGAAACCGGCATCGCGCCGCCCGCGGAGGCCGAAGACCCGCTCTCCCGCGTGCGCTTCCGCGACATCGTTTCGGAGAGCGGCGGCGAGGCCCGCATCCTCCGCCCCGGCATCCGCATCGACGAACCCGGAGACGACGCATGAGCCGCCGCCGCATCCTCGCCTGCGCCCTGCCGCTTGCGCTCCTCCTCGTGCTGCTGCCCGGGCTCGCGCTGGCGCAATCGGTGAACATCGACCTCGGCGGCCAGGGCGGCGGCAGCAGCACCTCGCGGGTGATCCAGCTCGTCCTGCTGATCACCGTGCTGTCGCTTGCGCCCAGCATCCTCCTCATGGTCACGTCGTTCACCCGCATCGCCGTGGTGCTGGCGATGCTGCGCCAGGCGATCGGCACCAACACCACGCCGCCCAACATGGTGCTGCTCTCGCTGGCGATGTTCCTCACCTTCTTCGTCATGACGCCGACCTTCGAGCGCTCCTGGAACGAGGGCGTGCGCCCCCTGATCAACGAGCAGATCACCGAGGGCGAGGCGCTGGAACGCGCCGCCAAGCCGTTCCACGACTTCATGATGAAGAACGTCGGCGAGCGCGACCTCTCCCTCTTCGTCGATATGGCCAAGGTGCCGGAAAACACCGAACCCGACGCGCTCCCCTATTCCGCGCTGATCCCCGCGTTCATGATCAGCGAACTCAAGCGCGCCTTCGAGATCGGCTTTTTGCTCTACCTGCCGTTCATCATCATCGACATGGTGGTGGCCTCGGTGCTGATGTCCATGGGCATGATGATGCTGCCGCCGATCATGCTGGCCCTGCCGTTCAAGCTGATCTTTTTCGTCCTCATCGACGGCTGGTACTTGATCGCGGGCTCCCTGGTGCAAAGCTTCGCACCATAGGCCCTCCCAACACGGACACACCGAAAATGACCTTCGCGCTTCCCACCTACGCCGACGTCGCCGCGGCGGCGGACCGTATCCATGGCGCCGCCCACCGCACCCCGGTGATGACCTCGCGCACCGCCGACGCCGCGACCGGCGCCTCCTTCTTCTTCAAGTGCGAGAACCTGCAGCGCATGGGCGCCTTCAAGTTCCGCGGCGGCTTCAACGCGCTCGCGCAGTTCGACGCGGCGCAGAAGAAGGCGGGCGTCATCACCTTCTCCTCCGGCAACCACGCCCAGGCGGTGGCGCTGGCGGCGCGCATCCTCGGCATCCCCGCCACCATCATCATGCCCACCGACGCCCCGGCGGCCAAGGTGGCGGCGACCAAGGGCTACGGCGCGCGCGTCGTCACCTACGACCGCTATAGCGAAGACCGCGAGGAGATCGGCCGCAAACTTGCGGAGAAGGACGGCCTCACCCTGATCCCGCCCTACAACCATCCCCACGTCATCGCGGGCCAGGGCACCGCGGCGAAGGAGCTGATCGAAGAGGTGGGCCCCATCGACATGCTGTTCGCCCCGGTCGGCGGCGGCGGCCTGCTCTCCGGCTGCGCCCTGGCGGCGCGCGAACTCGCCCCCGCCTGCGCCATCTACGGCGTCGAACCGGCGGCCGGAAACGACGCCCAGCGCTCCCTGCGCGAAGGCAAAATCATCCACATCGACACGCCGAAAACCATCGCCGACGGCGCGCAGACCCAGCATATCGGCGACCTCACCTACGCGATCATGAAACGCGAAGCCGCGGACATCCTCACCGCCGCCGACGACGAGCTGGTGGAGGCGATGCGATTCTTCGCCGCCCGGATGAAAATCGTCGTCGAACCCACCGGCTGCCTCGGATTCGCCGCCGCGCGCAAACTCGGCGACGCGATCGAGGGCAAACGCATCGGCGTCATCCTCTCCGGCGGCAACGTCGATATGGAACGCTTCTGTTCGCTGCTGTCGGCGTAAAAACCGGGCCGGGCTCCGCCCGGACCCGCAAGGGGCCGGGAGGCCCCTTGACCCCATAACCGGTTTTCGCCACGCCGCGGTCACGGTTCTATCGCGCTTCGCGCAAAAACCAAGGTTATGGGGAGCGCGAGGGGATCGTAGCCGATCGCCGAAGGCGGCGTAAACGCCCAGCGGGCGTTTCCGAGGCGGAGATGTCCCCTCGCAAAGTTTTCGTATTCCCCTCAACAAAAAAGGCCGGAGCATATCCGGCCTTTTTCCCGGCTGACGAGCGGCGTTACTGCACCGTGTCGTATTTGCCGTCCTTCCAGCGATAGACCACGAAGCCCGGCACCTTGAGGTCGCCCTTGGCGTTGAAGGAGAGCTGGCCGATCACCGTATCGAAGGTTCCGGCGGCCATGGCGTCGCGCAGCGGCTTGTACTTCACGCTTTTCGCCTTGGTCGCGGCCTGGTCGAACAGCTGCATCGCGGCATAGGCGTAGAGCACGTAGCCTTCCGGCTCGATGTTCTTCTTGCGGAACTCCGCGACCACGGACTTGGCGCTGGGAATCTTGCGCGGATCGGGCGAGAAGGTGAACAGCACGTTGTTGGCGGCCGCTCCGGCGATGCTGGCGAGTTCGGAGTTGGTCATGGTGTCGCCGCCCATGACCAAAAGATCGAGGCCCGCCTCCTTGGCCTGGCGGACGATCAGCCCGACCTCGGTGTGGTAGCCGCCGTAGGCCATGATCTTGACGCCGGCGGCCTTGAGCTTGGTGACCAGGCTGGAATAGTCGCGTTCGCCCGCGGTGATGGATTCCTCGATCGCCGGCTTGATCCCCGCGGCCTTGATCGCCTTGGCCATTTCGGTGGCCAGGCCCTTGCCGTAGGCGCTCTTGTCGTCCACCACGGCGATCTTGCTCTTGCCGTAGTTCTTGACGATGTAGGTGCCCGCGACCATCCCCTGCTGGTCGTCGCGGCCCATGATGCGGAAAATGTTCTTCAGCCCGCGCTCGGTGACCTGCGGATTGGTGGACACCGTGGCCATCGGGATCGCGGCCTCGTTATAGATGTCGGAGGCCGGAATGGTGGAGCTGGAGCACCAGTGCCCGTGCATGAAGACGATGCCGGAGGTGACCATGCGGTTGGCCACCGCGACCGCCTGCTTGGGGTCGCAGGCGTCGTCGCCGACCACCAGCTTGAGCTTCTGGCCGAGCACGCCGCCCTTGGCGTTGATGTCGGCAAGCGCGAGGTCCGCGCCCTGTTTGATCTGGTCTCCGGCGGAGGCGTATTGCCCGCTCATCGGTCCGGCGATGGCGACCAGGGTTTCCGCCTGCGCCTGGCCCGCGATCAGGCAGGCGGCAAGGAAGGCGCCGCCGAAAATGGATTTGTGCAGCATCTAAAAATCTCCTTGAGTCTTCTTCGCGTTCTTGTTGGGACGATGCCTCCCTGCCTGTCCGCGTCTGATGCGCGGTTCAGGGGACCAAAAGCTCCTGAATGTACCCCGGCAGCGCGAAAGCCGCCAGATGAACCTCTGGGGTGTAATAGCGGGTGGAAAGGCCCGCGGCCTGCGCGCGGATGCGCAGGCTTTCGACGCCCAGCCTGCGCAGGCCGGGGTCGTTCGACGCCCAGCCGAGGGTCATCAGGCCGCCGACGTAGGTGGGCACCGCGCAGACGCTGAAGGTGACGTCGGAGAAGGCGGCGGAGAGGCGGCGGAAGCTGGCGGTGACGCCCGCGGGCTGGAGGAAGGGCACGCCACACTGCGTGGCGAGCACGCCGTGGGGGGCGAGCGCGCGGGCGCAATCGGCATAGAACGCCTCGGTGAACAGCGCCTCGCCCGGGCCTTCCGGGTCGGTGGAATCGACCAGGATGACGTCGAAGGTCTCGGTGGTCGCGGCAACGAAGGCGAGGCCGTCGCCGACGACGATGCGCGCCCGCGGGTCGGAAAAGCCGCCCGCGGCGAGCGTCGGGAGAAACCGCTTGGAGGCCGCGATCACCGCGGCGTCGATCTCCACCAGGGTGACGCGTTCCACCGGATGCTTCAGCGCCTCGCGCAGGCAGCCGCCGTCGCCGCCGCCGATGATCAGCACGCGCTTCGCCCCGCCATGGGCGAGCATCGGCGGGTGGACCATCATCTCGTGATAGACGAACTCGTCGGCGGTGGTGGTCTGGATCACGCCGTCGAGCGCCATCACCGCTCCGAAGCCGGGAGTCTCGAAAACCTCCAGCTTCTGGAACGGGGTGGTCTCGGCATGCAGCATCCGCACGTCGCCGAATTCCTGCCGCCAGTGGGCGTGCAGGGTCTCGGCATAGCCGGCGCGACCCGCTACCACGTGGTCATCCCGCGCTTATGCTCGTTCAGCGTGACGTGTTCGGGATGGAAGGCCTCGCGCAGGAACGGCAGGCATCGGTACGGATCGCACGATCCGCACATGAAGATGTCGAGCGCCGCGTAGTTGCGTTCCGGCCAGGTATGAATCGAGATGTGACTCTCGGCCAGTACGATCACACCGGACACGCCGCCGTTGGGCGTGAAGTGGTGCAGATGGGTGTGGAGGATGGTCGCCCCGGCCTCTTCCGCCGCGGCTTCCAGCGTTTCCTCGATGAGAGCGAGGCGATCGAGGTTGGTCGCCCCCCACAGATCGATGATCAAGTGCGTCCCGGCGAATTTTATGCCGTTTCGCTCCACAAAATAGTCGTTGTCGTTATCGACAGACGGCCACAAACGAGCCGCCGCGGACCGCGCCGCGGTGTTGTTACGCGCACCATTTTGGGAGTCTCTCAGAACCGCTTCCGAGTTCATCCCCAGTTGGGTCGCGAGAGAAGCATGTTGCATGATTCCCCACTCCTAACCAGCAGATGGACCAGATTTTTCTGGAAGCGGTGTTGTGAGGCATGGGGGGGGCGAATGCAAGAAAAATATCATCCGCACCATGCGTTGTAGGGGCATTTTCCCCGGGGGCCATGGATGGCCCCTCGCCCGCAATCAATTGATTGCGCTCAAACCTCCGGCCTTGGTGCGAGTCTTGTATTCGCCCATGAAGGAGCGGAACTTCTCCGCCTGCTTGATCTGCTCCTCCACCGCCACCATGTCGATCAGCCCCGGCTGGGTGCGGTTGGTCAAGAGGTTGAAGGCGTCGTATTCCGGGGTCGCATTCATGAACGGCAGGTAGTCGCGGCGCACCTGGGCGATCTCGCGGCGCTGCTCGGAGAGGCGCAGCGCGGTGACCCATTGCAGCACCCTCTGGCGCATCGCGGGCTGCATCTGGGTGCCCGGCTCCGGCGCGTGCACGGTGCGCGCCAGGGCCTCCGCCGCGCCCGCCCAGTTCTTGCGCCGCCATTCGATCTCCGCCTTCAGCAGATTGGCGTCGTCGCTGTTGTCCTCCGCGAGCCCCTTGAGCGCGTTGTCCGGCTGGTTGAGGTCGGCGAGCGCACGGGCGCGCAACTGCTCGCGCTGGCGCTTCATCTCCGGCGTCGTCTCCGGGGTTTCGCTCTTCTTCAAGGCGGCAAGCGCGAGCGCGGGCTTCTGGTTGAACAGGTGGACGAGGGCGAGGCGCGCGCCGATGCGGCTCTTCTCCACGCCCGAGAGCCGGGTCTCCACCTGATGGTCGAGCAGCGCCGCGGCCTGGTCCAGAAGATCGACGGCGACGAGGCGGTCGGCGAGCTTGCGGATCATCTCGTCGCCTTCCGGCCCGGGCGGGGTGAGTTCGCGGAACTCCTCGAACAGGGCGATGGCGCGCACCGGCGGCATGTCGTCGGCGCGGTCGTTGAGATAGAGTTCGCGGAAGGTGGTGCGCATCAGCTCGGTGATGTCCTTCGCCCCCGGCTTGTCCCGGAAATAGCTGACCATCTGCTTGAGCACGCGCAGGCCCTCGCCATAGCGCTTGGCGGAAAGATCCATCTCCGCCAGGGTCTTCAAGAGGGTGTATTCGAAGTCGTCGCCGCGCCAGGCGAAGCGCAGGCGGTCGAGACCGTCGATCGCCTCGGCGTCGGTGATCTTGCCCATCTTGCGCATCAGGACGATGCGGTCGAAGGCGGCGCGCGCACGGAACGGGCGCACCATCGTGTCTTCCGCCTTCTGCCAGTTCTCGATGGCGGTTTCGAGCGCGCCGGAGGTGGCGTTCATCCGTCCGGTGAGGTAGAGCGTCTCCGCCTGTTCGGCCGGGGTCGCGCCGTCGCGCTTGGCGATGTCGAGGAAGTTGCGGATGCCGACGTCGTCGCCCGCGTCGGCCACCGCCTCGGCGGCGGCGAGCGCGATACGCGCGCGCAGGGTGGGCGGATAGTCCTTCAACAGCGGCGCGCCCGCGCGGATGGTGAGCACCGCCTCGGCCCTGGCGTCCTTGTCCGCGGCGGCGGCGGCGGCGAGCGCGCGCCAGAACTTCGCCTCGCCGGAGCCGCCCAGGGTCTCGTGGCCGAGGTCCTTGAGCGCCTCCCCGGAACGGTACGCCAGATAGAGGGCGGCGCCGCGCACCGCCAGGAAGTCCGGCTGCTCGCGGCTGCCGGGGTCGTCCTTGGCGATCACGCCGAGCACGCCGAGCGCCTCGGCGCCGAACCCCTGCGCCAGATAGAAGCGTGCGAGGTCGAGGCGCGCGGCGTTGCGCCGGTCGTCGGAGGCGGCGACCACCCGGTCGAACAGCTTGCGCTCGTCCTCGACGAAGTGATCCTCGCCACCCTTGATCCAGTTCTTGAAATCGAACGCCTTGGAAAGGCCGCCGCCCGCCGGTTCGGCCAGAGCCACCGCCGCCCCCGCCTCGCCGGAAAGGCGCAGCCCGCCCTTGCGGGTGATCTCCACGCCGTTGCGGCTGGTGGCGACGGCGACCTCGTCGGCGCGCGGGATCACCACCACGCCCTGAGCGGTGACGGGCATCTCCGCATCGACGAAGCGGCGCGCCGGCGCAATGCCGGAGCCGAGCGGGATCACCGGCACCACCCACATGTCGTCGCCGATTTCCGGATCGGTGAAGGAGATCGGGTTGCCGCCCTCGTTGACCGGCAGGAACAGGCGCGCCCCGCCCTCGGCCTTGAGCTGCGGCATCACCTCGATCGGCTGCGTCGGGCGCAGCGGCTGCACCATGAAATCGACGATCCACAGCAGGCCTTCGCGGCGCGGGCTGGGGTTGTAGTTCGGCGGCGCCAGGGCGCGCACCACGGTGGCGCGGGCGCTGGGGATCTGCTCGATATCCTCGATCACGCCCTTGCCCATGCGCCGCATCAGCGAGATGTCGGCGGTCTGCGGGCGGTCGAACACCATCCAGACGTAGCCGCCGCGGCGGAACATCGCCGCCCCGGTGGGCTGGTCCCAGGCGAAGCTGAGGCTGACGATGCGGCCGGTGGGCGGCGTCTGCGGCACGGTGGAAACCGCGCCCACCGGCGCGGCGGCGGGCGGCGGCGGCTCGCCCGGCGCGGGCTTGGCGGCGGGCTTGGCCGGAGCGGGCTTCTCCGCCGCGGCAGGGGCGGCGGGCGATCGCGGCGCGGGCTTTTCCGCCGCGGCGGCAGTGGGCACGTCCACCGCGATGCCGCCCGCGCCGGTGCGGAAGGATTTGGCCGCGGCGGCGGCGGGCAGCGACACCGCCAGCGGGTTGCGTCCGTCCTCGCGGACGCTGCGCATCGCCTCGGGCAGCAGGCCGCGCAGGCGCGCCAGGTCGATGCGGCCCGGCGCGTCGAAGCGGATGAACGCCCGGCCGTCCGTCAGGCCGGTGGAAACCCCGGGGCGGCGCGGCCAGTCGAAGACGATGCGCACGAAGCCCGGATGCACGCCGACGCGCACCGGCACCGCGCCGGGCGCGGGCGCCGCGGCGGAAGAGGCGGAAGCGGCGGGGGCGGGCAGCAGGTCGAGCACCACGGAATTGCCGTAGCGGCTGGAACGCAGGGTGTGCCGCCCGGCGAGGTCGAAGACGAGGCGGCGGCCGCCGTTTTCGCTGCGTGCGGCGCGCAGATAGGCATTCAGGCGCGGCACCAGGGCGGCGGGGTCGGCGGCCACCGCGCTGCCGAAGCTGACGACCAGCTGGTCGCCCGCGATGCGGGCGGTATATTCGGTGCGCTGCGGCCATTCGAAGACGATGCGGCCGAAGCCCTCGTGCACCCCGGCGCGCATCTCGACGCTCTGCGCAAACGCCGCGGGCGCGGCGAACAGCACGGCGCAGACCAGCAGGATCAGGCGCAGCATGGGGCGGAGGCGGCTCACGGTTGCTGCCTCCAACTCGGCAGGATGACGATGTCGAGGCTGGCCGGCGCATGCACCGCCTCGCCCATGCCGTAGACGCGGATCGGCTGGGTCACCCCGACGCTTTTCAGGAAGTTGGCCACCGCGCCGGCGCGCGCCAGCGAGAACTCCCACGCCGAGCGGTAGGCGGCCTCGGTCTCCGCCGCCGGAGCGGCGTAGGCGGCCACCGCGATGCGGTTGGTGAGGCCGTTCAGCACCTCGCCGATCGAGCCCATCACCGGGCGCGCCGCGGCGGTGAGCGCGGCGCCGCCCTGGGCGAACAGCGCGGGCGCGGGCAGCGACAGGACCAGGCGGTCGTCGAGCAGGCGCACCGAGGAACCCTTGAGTTGCGGCGTGTCGGCGGCGAGCGCCTCGAACAGGCTGGCGAGATAGGCGAGCGAGGTGGCGCGGCGCACCTCCACCTGTTCGATGTTCTTCAGCGCGGAGCCGCTCTTCGCCGCGTCGAGCGCCGGATTGAGGCTGCGCGACAGGGTGTCCACCACCTCCTGCCAGCGGTCCACCTTCACCCCCGAAACCGCGAACAGCAGCACGAAGAAGGTGAGCATCAGGGAGACGAGGTCGGCGAAGGTGAGCATCCAGGCGGTGGAGGCGCCTTCCGGCGGCTGCGCCTCGGGCACGCCGCCTTCCCAGTCGAGAAGGGCATTGGGGTCGGTCATTGCGCGCCCTCCCCCGCCTTCTCCTCGGCGACGCGGAAGACCAGGCGCGCCTGGGTGGGGTCGCCCTCCTCCAGCGCCGCGGAAACCGCCGTCCGCGGCGCGCCCTGCTCGACGAAGGCGCGGGCGATCACCCCGGCGCGGCGCATCGCGCGGTCCTCCGCCACCGGCAGAGCGGCCCCGGCAGGCACGGAGAAGATCGCCTCCGCCTCGTAGCGCAGGCCGGGCGGCGGCGCCGACAGCGAGGAGACGAGCTGCGCGATGGCGCGGCGCTGCGCCGGACGCAGCGTTTCGGTATCGTGCTCGAACAGGGAATCGACGTGGAAGCGCAGCTCCATCAGACGGCCCGTGGAGACCGTGGTGATCTCGGCGGCGGGGATCGCCGTCTCGTAGACCTGGGTGATGCGGTCCATGAAGGCGGAGGGGGAGACGAAAGCGCCGATATCGGAGGTGAAGCTCGCGGCCTCGCGCGGCGTGCGCTGCGCCGCGAACTGCGAACTCACGCCCTGCATGATCTCGCGGCTTTTCACGTTCTCGCCGTTAGAGATCGCCACCAGGAGGATGAAGAAGGCGAGCAGCAGCAGATAGAGCGACAGGAACAGCGCCACCGAGCCGTCGCGTCGCGGCTCCTGCGGCCTGTCCATCCACTCCCGATCCTCGAAGACAGCGCCCGGCATGATCCCCACGCTCCGGATTTCCGGTCAGACGCACCGGATGGCGGGCATTCAGCCCAAGCTCGCCAGCAGCGCGTCGATTTCGTCCTGGCTCGATGCCGCATCGGGATGTTGCGGCCCGTTCAGCAGATCCGCTTCCGCGTGCCGGGGCGCGCCATCTTCCTGCTTCAGGACCTGCTCGATCTCCTCGCCGAAGGCGGCGACCAGGGTGTTCACCCGTTCCTCGATCTGCTTCAAGGTATTGACCACCTTGGAGATGCGCTGGCCGGTGAGATCCTGGAAGTTGCAGCCTTCGTAGATCCGCATCGTGGCGTTGGAGAGCGCCTCGCCCGCCGCGGCATCGACCGTGGGGATCACCGCCTCGATCGCCTCCACCGCGTCGAGGATGGCGTTGGCGGCGGTTTCCGTGGACTGCACGATGGCGTCGAGCTCATCGGCGGCGGTGGGCAGGAAGTCGTCCTTGATCTCGTCCGGGCGGATGTCGGCGATTTCCTGCTTGGTCTTGCGGATCACCTCGGCAAGCGCCTCGAGCTCGCCGTAGACGCGCAGTTCCCCGGCCGAAATCTCGCCGGTCATGGTGTCGAGGATGGCGCGCACCACCTCCGCCACGTCCTCCAGCGGCACCGCGTTGCCGCGGGCGGCGCGGATCATGTCGAGGCGTTTCTGCAAGGCGGTTTCGGCGTCGTCGCGGCTCATCGCGCGTTCCCTTCGGACGGAGACCGGCAAACCCTTAGAAGTCGCCCAGCACGCTCGACATCTTGGTCTTCAAGGTCTCGGCGTTGAACGGCTTGACGATGTAGTTGGAAACCCCCGCCTGCTTCGCGGCGATGACGTTCTCGGTCTTGCTTTCCGCCGTGACCATGATGAAGGGCAGGCTCTTCAGGTGTGCGTCGGCGCGCACCTCGCGCAGCAGCTGCAAGCCGGTCATCGGCTCCATGTTCCAGTCCGAGATGACCAGCCCATAGGTGTTGCCGGAGCGCAGAATCTGCAATGCCATGCTGCCGTCCGTCGCCTCGTCGATATTGTTGAAGCCCAATTGTTTCAACAGGTTGCGGATAATACGCAGCATCGTCTTGTAGTCATCGACGATAAGAATGCGCATGTTCATGTCAACGGCCATTGAACCCTCTCCCGAAGGGGGCGGCGGTTTCCGCCGATACCAGAAAATCATCATACCAAAACAAAGACGTAACGTCGGGGTATAAAGTAAACGGCAGGACGGACGCAAGCCTTTTCCGTGGCGTGGCGGGCCTCTTCCACACTATCTCTTCACCCCCGCGTCGCCGGCCAGATCGGGCGGCAACTGCGTCTGGGTGGCGAGTTCCGCGGTCACCGCGTTGGCGCGGTCCGGCGTCATTTCCGCCAGAATCGCCGCCGAGGTGCGTTCCTTCATCCCCTTGAACACCCGGATCAGGATCGGCATGTCCATCTGCTCGAAGATGCGCGCCGCATCCTTCGGCTTCATCGCCTGGTAAATCTTGACCAGGCTCTCGATCTTCTTGTCTTCCTGCTCCTGGTGTTTGTCGAGCAGGCCCTCGATGGTCTTCTGGATTTCGCGCAGCTTCTGAATCTTTGCGTCGATCTGCGCCTCGGCGGCGGAAAGCACGGCGAGGCGCTGGTCGAGTTCGCGCTCGCGCCTGTCCAGTTCCTCGCGGCGCGCCGCGAGGCTCTGCAACACCTCGATCTCCGACTGCGAGAAGCCTGCGGGCTCGCTCATCCCGGAAAGCGGCTCGGCGGCGGGCTTGGCCTCGGGCGTGGCGCCCTGCGCCAGCGCCGGGGCGATGAGCGGCTGCTCGACCACCGCGGCGGGCGTCACGGGCGCATGCCCGGTGCCGCGCTGCCACAGGCTGCCGAGGCGCGCGCCGAACATCAGGGCGCCGGCGAGAATGAACAACGGCAACAGGCGGAAACGCGGCGTGGCCGAACGGGAGGATGCGGTTTTGCGGCCCATGCCTGCTCCCCCGCCCTAGCGCGCCGCGCGGATGGCGCGCAGCAACTGGCGCTCCGCCTCGGAGCGTTCGTCCTCGCGCCCGTCGAAGCCTGCCGCCTCGTCGGCGAGCAGGGCGGAGAGCAGGGTCGGCCCCGGCGCGATGCCGCCGACGACGCGCGCGCCCTCGCCGATCTCGCGCACCCGGTCCATGCCCAGGGGTTCCGGCAGGTCGGCAACGGCCGCCACCGGGGACTCCAGGTTGAGGCCGGGCCGCGCCGCGCCGCGCGCCTCGCGCAGATGCGCCTCCAGGCGGTTGGCCATGGAGTCCGCGCGCTCGCTCATGAAGGCGAGGTCGTCGCGCAGGGTCTGCGCCCGTTCCATGGAGTCCCGCAGGGTGGCTCCCACCTCTTCCACCGCCTTCTTCATCTTGGGAATGCCCGCCTCGGCGCGCACCGTCGCATCCTGGAAGGCGGCGATCATCTTGGTCAGCTCGTCGCGGTTGCGGCGCAGGCCTTCCAGCTTGCGGTTGAGAATCACCGCATAGACGATGGTCGGCACCAGAAGCGCGACGATGACGACATCGAGCAGCATGGAGGGTGACATGGCGGACTATCCTTCCCGGTGACTCAGTTGCGCTTGCGCTTGACCTTCTCGTCGAGGCAGATGGCGATGTGATTGCCCTTGCGCCCCATGCGTCCGCCCCACATCGGCACGTCGCCGCAGCGCATCACCACCCGCGACTCCGGGGTGGCGTTGAACATCAGGCGGGTGCCGACCTCCATGTTGAGGACGGAATAGAGCGGCAGGTACTGCTGGTCCAACACCGCCTCCAGTTCCACCTCGGTCTGCCACAGCTCCTCGGCGAGGTGGATTTCCCAGATCGAGTCCCGGCCGAACTTCTCGCCCATGAACATCTGCAGCAGCAGCTCGCGCACCGGCTCCAGGGTGGCGTAGGGCAGCAGCAGTTCGAGGCGGCCGCCGCGGTCCTCCATGTCGATGCGCAGCTTGGCGACGATCGCGGCGTTGGAGGGGCGCGAGATGGTGGCGAAGCGCGGGTTGGTCTCCAGCCGGTCGAAGCGGAAGGCGACCGGCGACAGCGGGTCGAACGCCGCGGAGAGGTCGGCGAGCACCACGTGGATCATCCGCTCCACGAGATTGCGCTCGATGGTGGTGTAGGGGCGGCCCTCGATGCGCATCGCGGCGGTGCCGCGGCGGCCGCCGAGCAGCACGTCCACGATCGAATAGATCAGCGAGGAATCGACGGTCAGAAGGCCGTAGTTGTCCCACTCCTCGGCCTTGAACACCGCGAGCATCGCAGGCAGCGGGATGGAATTGAGATAGTCGCCGAAACGCAGCGAGACGAGGTTGTCGAGCGACACCTCGACGTTGTCGGAGGTGAAATTGCGCAGGCTCGTGGACATCATGCGGACCAGGCGGTCGAACACCACCTCGAGCATCGGCAGGCGCTCGTAGGAGACCATGCCGGAATTGAGGATCGCCTGAATGCCGGAGCGGTTGTCCTCGCCGCCCACACCGCCGTCGAAGCCGAGGAGGCTGTCGATCTCGTCCTGGTTCAGCACGCGGGCGGATTCCCGGCCCGAGACGTTGGTCATCAGGTCGGTCTCGTCGCCGGACCCGCCCTCCTTGCCGTCGCCGTCGAGCATCGCCTCCCATTCGGCGGTGGCGTCGCCGCCGGCGGGCGCATCGGCGGCGGCGCCCTTGTCGTCGGCCATGGCTTCCCATTCCGCCATCAGGGCGTCCTCGTCGGTCGCGGTGCGTGCCTTGTCCTCCGCCATCAGACTTTCCGCCCTTTCACGCCCGCTTCCGGGGTCATTGCACCAGCACGTCCTGGAAGAGGACGTCGTTGATCTTCGCCGGCGCGGCCACCCGGTTGACGCGCATCATCAATTCCTCGCGCAACCGGTACATCCCCGCCGCGCCCTGCATGTCCTCGACCCTCAGCTCCCGCAGATAGACCTGGAAGCTGTCCACGATGCGCGGCAGCATCGCCTCGATCTTCGGGGTGTCGGCCGCCGAGGAGAGCTCGAGCCGCACCTTGATCTTCATGTGCGAGGCGCGCCGACCGCTCCCGGGGTTGAGGTTGACCAGCATCTCCGGCAGTTCGTAGAACACCGGCGGCGCGGCCACGCCCTTGGGCTTGTCCGCCGCGGCTTCCTCGCCGTGTTTGCCGCCGCCCAGCATCGCCACGATCGGGTCGGCCAGCCCGGTGAAATAGGCGCCCGCCGCCGCGCCGACGATCAGGAGAAGCGGCAGAACCACCAGCAGGATCAGTTTCTTCTTACTGCGTTTGGCAGGCTCCTGTTCTGCGGCGCCTTCCTCGATGTCTTCTTCGTAGTCTTCGGCCATGCCCGCACCAACCCGCTGCCCGGTTCCGCGCCCGCTTCCGGGCCAAGTTTCAACGTACCCGGAATTGATTAAAAAGACGTTGAAACATACCACGCGCGTCTGCGCCGTACACCCCACCCGGCGAAATTTGCCGCCCGCACCCGGCAGCAACGCGCCCGCTGCCGCTCCGGCGGCACCGTGAATTCACAATTTATCATTCAATTTCAATAATATGATCCATTGGCACGGGGGATGCACATGGACTTGCGAATACGTGGCGCCGCCGGCAAACGGCGGGCCGAAGACGACAGAAGACGGGATCGATCATGGAAAACGCCGGTTACATCGCGCTCAGCCGCCAGACCGCCCTATGGCGGCAAATGGACCAGGTCGCCAACAACATGGCGAACGTCAACACCGCCGGGTTCAAGGGCGAGCAGATGCTGTTCACCGACTACGTGGCGGCGGTGCGCACCGACCGGTCGCTGTTCCGCGACAAGATCGCCTACACCGAGGATTTCGGCGCGGCGCGCGACCTCTCCGAGGGCGCGATGCGGACCACCGGCAACCCGCTCGACGTGGCGATCAAGGGCGACGGCTACTTCACCGTCGAGGCGGAGAACGGCGACCGCCTCTACACCCGCAACGGCCACTTCAAGCTCAACGCCAACGGCCAGCTGGCCACCAGTTCGGGCGAACTGCTGATTTCGGATTCCGACACGCCGGTGGTGCTCGCCCCCAACGAGAGCGAGATCACCATCGCCCGCGACGGCACCATCTCCACCGAGAACGGCCAGATCGGCCGCCTGCGCCTGGTCGGTTTCGACAACCAGCGGGCGCTGAACAAGGTGGGCGACGGGCTCTATGCCGCGCGCCAGGACCAGACCCCCAATCCGCTTGCCGCGCCGCACCTGGTGCAGGGCATGCTGGAGGGTTCCAACGTCAATCCGATCACGGAAATCACCCGGATGATCAACGTGCAGCGCTCCTACGAGCAGGCGCAGAAGATGATCGACATCGAACACCAACGCGTGAGCGACGCCATCGAGGCGTACGCCCGGCAGTTCTGATCTTAGAAAAGGACCACGACGATGCGCGCTCTCAGCATTGCGGCGACCGGGATGCAGGCCCAGCAGACCAACGTCGAAGTGATCTCCAACAACATCGCCAACATGAACACCACGGCGTACTCGCGCCGCCGGGCGGAGTTCAACGACCTCCTCTACCAGAACATGAAGCGCCAGGGCTCGGCCACCTCGGACACCGGCACGGTGGTTCCGGCGGGCATCCAGATCGGCCTCGGCGTGCGCACCGCGGCGGTCTACCGCATCACCGAGCAGGGCAGCCTGACCAGCACCGACAACACGCTGGACCTCGCGATCGAGGGCAAGGGCTACTTCCAGATCACCCTGCCCTCGGG
Source organism: Oleispirillum naphthae (assembly GCA_027864655.1). Classification (GTDB taxonomy): domain Bacteria; phylum Pseudomonadota; class Alphaproteobacteria; order Rhodospirillales; family Rhodospirillaceae; genus Oleispirillum; species Oleispirillum naphthae. The sequence continues at coordinate 170,057 of JAQAZG010000002.1, read as the reverse complement.
CGACACCGCCTACACCCGCGCCGGCTCCTTCCAGCTCAGCTCCACCGGGCAGATCGTCACCAACGACGGCTACACGGTGCAGCCGGGCATCACCATTCCCACCAACGCCACCGCAGTGACGGTCAACTCCTCGGGCGAGGTGTGGGTGAAGATCGACGGCCAGACGACGCAATCCAACGTCGGCGCGCTGCAGACCGCCACCTTCATCAACGAGGCGGGGCTGGAGGCGATCGGCGACAACCTCTACCTCGAAACCACGGCGTCCGGCACGCCCTCCACCGGCACCCCGGACACCACCGGCTTCGGCTCGATCCTCCAGGGCTACCTGGAAACCTCGAACGTCAACGTGGTCACCGAGATCACCGACCTGATCAGCGCGCAGCGCGCCTACGAGATGAATTCCAAGGTGGTGCAGACCTCCGACGACATGCTGGCGACGGTCAGCAACATGAAGAGCTGACCGCAGTCCGGATAGGGGAGACCCCGATGCAACCCATGGCCTGGCTTTTCGCAAGCACCCTCGCGCTCGCCGCCGCCGCGCTTCCCGCCGCCGCGGCCGCGGGCGGCGTGCAGGCCGCGCCCGCCACGGGGGCGGAGGCCAACAGCCTCAACCCGGTGGTCTCGGTGCGCGGCGCGGTGATCCGCGTCAGCGACATCTTCGACGGACCGATCCCGCGCGGCGACCGCGCCATCCTCGCCGCGCCGGAGCCGGGCGAGCGCAGCGTGCTGGATGCCGAGCTGCTCTCCCGCATCGCGCGGGCCTACGGCATCGCGTGGAAGCCGGCCTCCCGCGACATCCGCGTCGTGGTGAAGCGCGAAAGCCGCCTGATCTCCCACGCCGACGTGCTCGCCGCGCTGCGCGCCGCGCTGGAGGCCGCGGGCGCGCCGCAGGATGCGGACATCCAGACCGCCACCGCCTCGCTCGCCGTGTCGCTCCCCGCCGAGGCGGAACCGCGGATGGAGATCGGCCAGGTGCAGTACGACCCGCGCACCCACGCCTTCGCCGCTTCCGTTGACATCACCGCCGCGGCGGACGGGCGCGTCGTGTTCACCCGCCAGGTGCCGGTGAGCGGCCGCGCCTACGCCACCGAGCCGGTGCCGGTGCTCGCCGCCACGGTCAACCGCGGCGACATCATCCAGGCCGCGGACGTCACCGTCGCCCACGTGCGCACCGGGCTGTTGCAGGGCGGCGCGGTCACCGACCCCTACGCCCTGGTCGGCAAGCAGGCGCGCCGCACCATCAAGGAAGGCATGCCGGTGAAGGCGAGCCAGGTGCAGACGCCGGTGCTGATCAACCGCGGCGACCCGGTGATCATCTACTACGCGCTCAAGTCGATGAACCTGACCGCCAAGGGCAAGGCGCTGGACGCCGGCGGCCAGGGCGACGTGATCCGCGTGCTCAACCCGAAGAGCAACCGCACCCTGATGGCCAAGGTGGTTCAGGGCAACCAGGTGGTGGTGGACGCCGCCACCCAGACCGCCTTGCGCTGAGGGGAGGAGGCCCGACATGACCCGCAGGTTCATCCATCCGTTGCGCCGCATCGCCATGCTGCCGCTCGTGGCGCTCGCGCTTTCCGGCTGCAACACCCTCACCCGGCTCTCGGAGATCGGCGAGGAGCCGAAGCTCTCGGCGATCACCAACCCGACGGAGAAGAGCGGCTACCGCCCGGTGACGATGCCGATGCCCGACCCGGACACGCCGCGGCCGATGGCCAACTCGCTGTGGCGGCCCGGCGCGCGCGCCTTCTTCAAGGACCAGCGCGCCGCCAAGGTGGGCGACATCCTCACCGTTTCGGTGGCGATCACCGACAGCGCCTCGCTCTCCAACTCCACCAGCCAGAACCGCGGCGGCGACGGCGACAGCATGGGCATCTCCAGCCTGCTCGGCCTCGAGAACAGCATCAACAAGGTGCTGCCCAACTCGGTGGACCCGACGACCATGGTCTCCGGCGTCACCAGCTCGCGCGACCACACCGGCACCGGCGCGATCGCCCGCAACGAGACGATCCGGATCTCGGTGGCGGCGGTGGTGGTGCAGGTGCTGCCCAACGGCAACCTGGTGATCGCGGGCAACCAGGAGGTGCGCGTCAACTACGAACTGCGGCAGCTCCAGGTTTCCGGCGTGATCCGGCGCGAGGACATCGGCTCCACCAACACCATCGCGTCCTCCGACATCGCGGAGCTGCGCGTCGCCTACGGCGGGCGCGGCACCATCAGCGACGTGCAGACGCCGCGCTACGGCTCGCAACTGCTCGACGTGATCCTGCCGTTCTGACGACTCCGTTTCCGCGGCTATCCCGTCTGCCGCATGGGCCCGGCTCTGCCGGGCCCCTTTTTTGCCTGTATTTTCTTTTCTTTAACCTTCCCCGCACGATACTGCATCGTCGCCGAGGCGATTCTGGTTTAAGAATTTCGAGTTGAAGCGTGAGGTAGCCTGCGCCGTCTCCTTGAACGCCCGAACGGCGGGGGAGTTCAGGCGTGTGATCGGCCTGCCTGGGAAAAGCAGCGGGCGCATCAGTTGGGAGACATGCCATGACGACCGAAAAAGCACCGATGTCCACGTTCGAGGAAGACGCCTTCGCCTTGACGCAGGCTGCGGTGGCCCTGTCGCAGGCCCTGGAGAAGAACGACCAGACGGCGCTCGCCGCGGCTCTGGACGAGAACCTCAACCTGTGGACTGCGATCAAGACCCTGGTGGCGCGCGACGACTGCAAGCTGCCGGCGGACATCCGCACCAGCCTGACCCGGCTTTCCGACTACACCGCGAAGGTCACCTTCGATCTCTCCAAGGATCGCCTGTCGGAAAAGGTGGAGGCCCTGGTCAACACCAACCTGCAGATCGCCGAAGGCCTGCTCGAAGGCGGCGCCAAGAAGCAGTAACACCCCCTTGCGGGACCATGCAAACGCCCCCGCCCAAAAGATGGGCGGGGGCGTTTATGCTTGCGCCTGCGGAGAGGCTCACTCGTCGCGGTGGGTGCGCTCCAGGCGCTCGTGGCGCTCCTGCGCCTCCAGCGAAAGGGTGGCGATCGGCCGCGCCTCCAGCCGGCGGATGCCGATCGGCTCGTTGGTCTCCTGGCAGTAGCCGTAGGTGCCTTCCTCGACTCGCGCCAGGGCCTCGTCGATCTTGGCGATCAGCTTGCGGGCGCGGTCGCGGGTGCGGAGTTCGAGCGCGCGGTCGGTTTCCGACGAGGCGCGGTCGGCGATATCCGCCTCGTTGACCGGTCCTTCCCGCAGGTGGTCGAGGGTTTCCTCGGACTCCCGGAGAAGATCGGCCCGCCAGTCGAGCAACTTCCGGCGGAAGTACTCCGCCATCCGCTCGTTCATGAATTCCTCGTCCTCGGACGGCCGATAATCCGGCGGCAACATCACGGTCATACCTGCCTCATCCTCATCAGTCCGGCGTTCCCCAACATGCGGGGACCGGGCTCGCGTCAGGAGCCACGCGCGACGCAATATAGGGACGGTCGCCCGTCTGAGCAACACTTCTGTGCACGGCGATGCAACCACGGAAGGAAGGCGGGGGAAATCGTCGCGGCGGGCGTGCGCGCCGTCACACCGCACCGAGGCCGCGGCTGAGCTTGGCGAGCTCCACCTCGGCGCGCAGTTCGATTTCGTCGAGAATCGCGCCGAGGCGGGGGTCGATCCCCGCCTCGCGCTTGCCGCGCACCAGGCGGGCGAGATCGGCCAGGTCCTCCTTCGGCACCGCGCCGGAGAGCAGGCCGAGCCGCACCGCATCGAGGCGGCCGAGGATGTCTTCGCCGCGGCGGGCCATGCGGGCGCGGGCGCGGGCGCCGCCGTCCGGGTCCACCTCCTGGGTGGCGAGGATGGCCTCGACGCCGGAGAGAGAAACCGGCCCCTCCACCGCGCCGCCGTCCTCCACGCCGCCGACCGCCTGATCCAGAAGGTCGGCGAAGCCGGCGCCCTCGACCTTGCGGCGGGACTCGCTCTTGCGCGTTCCCGAGACGGAGGTGGTTGATCCGGCAGAACCGACCTTCATGACGCTTTCCCGCGGCAGCCCATCCACGCCGGACGGAATCCGACCGTGGTAGTTTACCGGGATCGGCGGGGCGCAAAAATGGGCAATATTTGCCCACCCCGCGGCGGCCGCGTCCGGGGCGGCAGTTCTTGCCCGGCGGGTGGCGGGAATTGCCGGAAACGCCCGCCCCCGCCCGCGCCTTTCCTAAAAAATATCGTTGTTTATCAAAGCCATTTACCGTGGCATGGGTTTCGCATGAAAGAGCCTGGATTCTTCCCTTCGCAGGGACCGTCCGGCGCGTGTGCAACAACGGGTTCGAGTCATGGGTGTGTGGACCAAGAGCATCAGCCTTCTTTCCGCAAGCCGGCGCTGCGCCGCCGCTTTGGCGTTCGCCGCCTGCCTCGCGGCGCCCGCGGACGGGCTCGCCTCCTCGCGCATCAAGGACATCGCGAGCGTCGAGGGCGTGCGCGACAACGTGCTGATCGGCTATGGCCTGGTGGTCGGGCTGAACGGCACCGGCGACGACCTCACCGACATCACCTTCACCAAGGAAAGCCTGATCGCGATGTTGGAACGCCTGGGCGTCAACACCCGCGACAACAAGGTGGACCCGGACAACATCGCCGCGGTGATGGTCACCGCCACCCTGCCGCCGTTCGCGCGCCAGGGCAGCCGCATCGACGTCACGGTTTCCGCCATGGGCACGGCGAAGAGCCTGCAGGGCGGCACCCTCCTGGTGACGCCCCTGATCGGCGCCGACGGCGAGGTCTACGCGGTGAGCCAGGGCCAGGTGGCGATCGGCGGGTTTGCCGCCTCGGGCGCGGGCCAGAGCGTGGTGAAGAACGTGCCGACCGCCGGGCGCATCGCCAACGGCGCCATCGTCGAACGCGAGATTCCCTTCTCCCTGAACGCGATGCAGGACGTCAAGCTCGCCCTGCGCAGCCCCGATTTCACCACCGCGCGGCGCGTCGCGCAGGCGATCAACGCCTTCACCGGCACGCACGCGGCGCGGGCGCTCGACCCCACCACGGTGCAGATGTCGGTGCCGCCCAACTATTCCGGCAACGTCGTCGAACTGATCACCGATGTCGAGCAGTTGCGCGTCGAGCCGGACCAGGTGGCGCGCGTGGTGATCGACGAGCGCTCGGGGATCATCGTCATCGGCGCCAACGTGCGCATCAACGAGGTGGCGATCGCCCAGGGCAACCTCACCATCCGCGTCACCGAGACGCCGCAGGTGTCGCAGCCCGCGCCGTTCTCCGCCACCGGCACCACCACCACGGTGCCGCGCACCGACATCCAGGTGCAGGAGGACAAGGACAAGCGCCTCGCCATCGTCAACGAGGGCGTCTCCCTGCAGGAACTGGTGGACGGGCTCAATGCGCTGGGGGTCGGCCCGCGCGACATGATCGGCATCCTGCAGGCGATCAAGGCCGCGGGCGCGCTCAACGCCGACATCGAGGTGATGTGATGATCGACGCCTTCGCCTCCGCCGCCCTGCCGCAAAGCGACGCCGCCGCCACCGCCGCCGCATCGGCGCGGGCGAAGGGCGCCAAGGGCGCGAGCCGCGAGCAGATCGCCCAGGCGTCTCAGGACTTCGAGGCGATGTTCCTCAGCCAGATGTTCCAGTTCATGTTCGAGGGCCTGTCCGCCGATCCGGAGTTCGGCGGCGGCAAGGCGGAGACGATGTACCGGTCGCTGATGATCGACGAATACGGCAAGCAGGTGGCCAAGACCGGCGGACTCGGCATCGCCGACGCGGTCTCCCGCACCCTGCTTGCGGCACAGGAGGGCCGCGCCGCATGAGCAAGGAAACCGCACCCCAGACCCGCGCCGTGCCGGACCGGCACCGCCGCAGCATCGAGGATCTGCGCATCGTGATGAGCAGCCTCACCGAGCTGATCGACGCAGAGAACGCGGCGCTTTCCGGCCACGACATCGAGACGGTGAAGGCGCTGTCGGTCAACAAGTGGACTCTCGCGCGCAACTACCGCAACCAGATGCAGGCGATCGTCGATGCGCCGGACATCCTGCAGATTCTCGAAGAGGACGAGCGCGCTTCCCTGCGCTCCCTCGGCGAGCGCCTGCAGACCGCGACGGAACGCAACGAGCGCCTGCTCACCGCCAACATCGAAGCGGCCAACCGCGTGATGCACGCGGTGGTCGAGGGCGTGAAGCAGGCGCAGGAACGCAACGCGATCTACGGCAGGAGCGGCGCGCTCAAGGGCAGCACCGCGGATGGCCGTCCGCTGGCGGTGAGCTTCAACAAGGAATTGTGAGCCGCCATCCCGCAGCCGTCAGAACGACGACACCGTAACGGGAGAGTACGCAATGTCGATTACACTGGCCTTGGGCGCCGCGATGTCCGGGTTGAGCACCGCCCAGCAAGGGCTGGACTCGATCTCGCGCAACATCGCGAACGTCAACACCGTCGGCTACACCCGCAAGGTTTTCGTGCAGGAAAGCCAGGTGCTGGCCGGAAGGGGTGTGGGCGTGCGGGCGCGGGGCCTGGAGCGCACGGTGGACGAGGCGCTGCTGCGCGACATCCGCCGCGAGGCCGCGGTGGCGGGCTCCTACTCGGTGCAGAACACCTACTACTCCCGCATCCAGGACCTGTTCGGCTCGCCCTCGGACAACAGCTCGATCGCGCATGCCATCCAAAGCCTGGCCAACCAGTTCGAGACCCTGGGCGTCGATGTGTCGAGCGTCACCCAGGCGCTCAACACCGTGCAGTCGGCGGCAGACGTCGCCGAGCAGCTCAACACCATGACCACGGCGCTGCAGAACCTGCGCCTCGAGGCCGACCGCGGCCTCGAAAGCGACGTGGACTCGGTCAACGGCCTGCTCTCGCACATCAGCACCCTGAACGCCGAGATCGTGCGCAACCAGAACACCTTCCAGGATACCGGCGACCTCGAGGATCAGCGCGACCAGGCGCTCACCGACCTCTCCGCGCTGATGAACTTCAGCTACTTCAAGCGGGATTCGGGCGAGGTGATCCTGCTCACCGCCCAGGGGCGCAGCCTGCTGGACAAGAACCCGGTCCCCCTCACCCACCAGGCGGTGACCCAGACCGCGGCGGGGCTGACCTACGAGGCGGGCAACTTCAACGGCATCTCCGCGGGCGGCGCCGACATCACCGCCGACATCTCCGGCGGCGAGATGGCGGGCTACATCCAGATGCGCGACACCACCCTGCCCGCCCTGCAATCGGAACTGGACGAACTCGCGACCCAGCTCAAGGATACGCTCAACGCGGTGCACAACCGCGGCACGCCGTACCCCGGCCTGGCGCAGAACTCCACCGGCACGCGCACCTTCATCGATTCCGCCGGCCAGTCGGTCGGCTTCGGCCCCGGCGACGTCAAGCTGGTGCTCTACAACGCCGACGGCACCCAGGCGGCGCAGTCCTCGATCAAGGACGAACTCACCGCGCTCAACGGCGGCACCCCCACCAGCAGCGGCAGCATCGACGACATCGTCGATGCGCTCAACGCCTTCTTCACCGACTACAAGGGCGGCACGCCGACCGCCTGGGCCTCGGTGGATACCGACGGACACCTGGCGATCGAAATTCCCGGGACCGAGAGCGTCGGCTTCGCGATGCGCGACGAGGACACCACCGGCGCGGCCGCCGACATCACCGTGAGCTTCGACGCCGCGGGCGGCGACGGCATCTACGAATCGGTGAGCAAGGGCTTCTCGGCGTTCTTCGGGCTCAACGACTTCTACGTCGATCCCACCGCCAACTGCCTCTACGACAGCAAGATCGTCTCCACGTCGTGGAAGGCGTCCACGGCCTCGGCGATGAGCTTCGGCATCGCGGGCGACACCGCGATCTCCACCGTCAACATCAGCCAGAACGACACGGTCTCCGACATCGCGGCGAAGATCAACGCGGACTCCGCGCTCGCCGCCGCCAACATCACCGCGAGCGTGGTCAAGGAAGGCTCGGGCGTACGCCTGCGCATCCTGCAGAACGACGGCGAGGAGATGGTGGTCAGCGAGACCACCGCCCAGGGCGTGCTCACCCGCCTCGGCATGGCGCCGTCGAAGTCCGGCGCGGCGGCGAGCCTCGAAGTGCGCGAAGACCTGACCTCCGACTCCTCGCTGCTGTCCTCCGGCATCCTGCAATACAACACGGACACCGGGCAGTACGGGCTGGCCTCCGCCGACAACTCCATCGCCAACGCCATGGCCGAGGCCTTCACCTCCGCGGCCTCCTTCGCCGAGGCGGGCAAGATCGCCGCCGGAACGCAGAGCTTCTCCGCCTATGCCACGTCGATCCTGTCGCAGACCTCGTCGGAGGCGAGCCGCGCCGCCAGCCGCAGCGAAACCCAGCAGACCCTGACCGAAAGCCTGGCGCTCAAGCAGGGCCAGATCAGCGGCGTCAACCTGGACGAAGAACTCACCCAGCTGATGATCTATCAGCAGGCCTACACCGCGGCCGCACGGGTGATCAGCACGACGCAGAGCCTGTTCGACGTCCTCAACAACATCGTAAAATAAGGGGGCATTCCGATGACCCGGGTTCCCACTCTCGCCGCCCACAGCCTGATGTCGGCCCGTCTGATGAGCACGCAGTCGCGGATCTACGACCTGCAGACCCAGCTCTCGACGGAAAAGAAGTCCCAGACCTACTCCGGCATCGCCTCCGACGCGTTGCGCCTGGTCAGCTTCGAGAACATCTCCGCGCTCAACCAGACCTACATCACCAACAACACCGTGGCCAACACCCGGCTCTCGGCGATGAGTTCGTCGGTGGACGGCGCGCGGGCCTCGCTGATCAACTTCCGCGACGACCTCAGTTCCTACCTCAACCACGACCTCACCAACATGGACGACGAGGAACTGACGAACCTCAAGGGGCTACAGGACCGCGCCTTCAACATCCTGAAGGACATCGAGTCCTACTTCGACATCAAGCTGGGCGATCAGTACCTGTTCTCCGGCGGGCGCAACGACGTGCTGCCGATCTCCATCCCCTTCGATTCGGTGGAGGACTTCCAGGCGGTCTACGACGGCAACGACATCACCGCGCCGGAAAGCCGCTTCGCCCACATGAACGACACGCTGATCACCTCGGGGGATACCGGCACCCTCACCTTCAACAACGGCGCGGGCACCATCACCGCGGGCACCGCCGGGGCGTTCAACCTGCAAACCTACACCAACGCCGCCACCGGCCCGCTGACCCTGGACGCGACCAACGGCACCCTTACCGCGGGCACCGCCGGGGCGTTCGCGAACGTCGAGGCGGGAATGACGATCCAGCTTTCCGGCAGCACCGCCGACGACCGCTTCTACACCGTCTCCGGCGTTTCCGCCGACGGCAGCACGCTGACGCTCGCGCCCGGACTGACCACCGACGAAACCCTGGCGGCGGGCGCCACGGTGAGCGTTCCGGCGATCCAGCCGGGGCAGATCACCGTCTCCGGCACCAACACCAACAACCGCACCTTCACCGTCACCGGCATCTCCGCCGACGGCAGAACCCTCACCGTGGAGCCGCCGCCGGTGACCGAGGCGGTGGCCGCCACCGGCAACGCGGCGCTCAGCAACGACATCTACTACAAGGGCGGCGAAACGGTGGTGGAGCACCGGGTGAGCGACTCCCGCAGCATCGAGCTCGGCGTCAACGCCAAGAACGGCGCGATCGAAAAGGCGATCCGCGCCATCGGCATGGTGATCCAGGGCCTGCCGACGGATTCCGTCACCGGCGAGATCGACGGCGAGGAACTCACCCGCCGCCTCAACGAGGCGCTTTCCATCGCCTCCGACGCGGTGCAGCACGAGGTCGGCAACACCGCGGAAAACGGCCAGGACTTCTCGCGCCTCGAAAACCTGCTGGCGAGCAACCAGGTGGTGCTGAAGAACGCGCTGACCAGCCAGCAGACCTACTCCACCTTCCTGGCGACGCGGATGAGCGACATGGAAGACGCCGACACCACCGAGGTGGCGACGATGATCAACGACCAGAGCACCGCGCTGCAGATCTCCTACGCCGCGATGAGCATGATCAACCAGCTGTCGCTGCTCAACTACATGGACTGAAGCGCAGCGCGCAGCGCCGCCAGGGGGACGCCCCAGTCCCCCTGGGTTTCCTGGCGCAACAGGCGGGCGGAGGGATACCACGGGCTGTCCGTCCGCCGCTGTAGCCAGCGCCAATCCCCCATCGCCTGCAACAGCACGAACACCGGCACGCCCAGGCCGCCCGCGACGTGCAGGGCGGCGGTATCGGCGGAAACCAGGGCGTCCACCTGCGCCACCAGGGCGGCGGTATCGGCAAAATCCCCAATCAGGAACGAAAGGTCGGTCCAGCCCGCCGCCGCCGCCCGGGCGGCGTGGCCCTCTCCCAGTTGCAGGCTGAAGATCTCCGCCTCCAGGCCGGAGAGGGCGGCGGCCAGGGCGTCGAAATCGACGGCGCGGCTGCGCGGTTTCGGCTTGTCGGACCAGACCACGCCGATGCGCGCCCGCCCGCCCCGGCGGGGCGGCAGGCGCGGCGCTTCCGGCGCGCGGAGGAACGGCACGCCGCCGGGCAGGCCGTCCGGGCGCGCGCCCAACAGCCCGGGCAGGCTCGCCATGGGAATTTCCGCGGCGCATCCGTCCGGCGCGCCGCGGTCGAGGCACGCCGCAACCCCCGGAACCGTGGACAGCAGCCGCCGCAGCGGCGCGGGCGCGGTCAGAACCACCGGGCATCCCGCACGCTCCGCCGCCGGGGGCACGAACCGCGCGAACTGGACATGGTCGCCCAGCCCCTGTTCGCCGCGCACCCACAGCCGCGCATCGGGCGGCAGCCGCTCGCCGCGCCAACGCGGGCAGGCGGCGGGAGGATAGGCCTCCCGGAAGACCCGGCGGCGCCAGCGCCATTCGTACTCCGGCCACGCCTCGGCCCAGCGCCCGGCGCGCAGCAGGGCGAAGGCGCGGGCCATGTGCGCCTCCACGTGGTCCGCATCCAGGGCGATCGCCCGTTCCGCCGCCGCCGCCGCCTCGCCGCAGCGCCCGAGATCGGTGAGAACGGAGCCGAGATTGGCCCATGACGACGGAGAGCCGGAGCGCGCCTCGGCGACGGCGCGCAAGTGCGGTTCCGCCTCGGCGGGGAGCCCCAACGCGGCCAGGCAGGCCCCCAGGCTTTCCCGGAAGCCGAGGTCGCCCTGGCGCGCCGCGGCGAACGCCAGGTGTTCGCGCGCCGCCGCCGGGTCGCCGCCTTGCAGCAGCGCCAGCCCCAGGGCATGGCGGATCGCCGCATCGCCGGGGGCCAGCCCGGCGGCGCGGGCAAGGTGCGCCAGCGCCGCCTCCGGCTCGTCCATTTCCCGCAGCGCGCTGCCGAGAACGTAGTGCGCGTCGGGGGACTCCGGAGCCTCGGCCAGGGCCTCGCGCGCGGCGGCGGCGGCGGCGGCGGGGCGCCCCGCCTCCAGATACCCCATGGCGAAGATCAGGTCTTTGCGCATGCCGCCCGCAGCTCCTCGTCGAATTCGGACGGGCCGAGGCCGCAGCGCGGCCCTGCGGCGCACCAGCGGCGCCACATCGCGCGGTAGGCGTCCTCCATGGCGGCGGCCTGCCCCGCTTCGTCGCAGAGGAGGGAATGCTCCAGCCGCCACCGGATATCCCGGCGCATCGCGTCCAGCTCCGTCCGCCGTGCGGCCCAGCCGACGGCCCGGAACACGTAATCGTCCACATCGTCGGCGAGGAAAACCGGATCGACGCCCACAGCGGACAGCAGGGTCTCGCCGACGCGGGCGGCATGGCGGTCGCCGCGCAGGGAGAGAACCGGCACCCCCATGGACATCGCCTCGCACGTCGTGGTGGTGCCGTTGTAGGGAAAGGTGTCGAGCGCCAGGTCGATCTCGCCGTACATCCCCAGGTGTTCGCCCAGGGTCGCCGTAAAGGCACGCAGGACCAGGCGCTCCGCCGCAATGCCGCGGGCGGCGAAGGCGTCCAGAACCCAATCCCGGGTCGGCGCATTGGCGTATTGCTTCGCCTTGAGGAGAAGGCGCGCATCCGGCGCTTCCGCGAGAATGCGCGCCCAGGCGTCGAAAACCCGGTCGTTCAGCTTCAGCGCCGCGTTGAACGAGCCGAAGGTGAACGGCCCGCCCGCCGCCATCGGCCCCGCCGCATCCTCCGGCCGGTCGTTCACCGGACGGTAGCAGACGAACGGGCGCGGCAGCCGCACCAGTTCCTCGGTGGCCAGGGCATCGTCCTCTCCCGGCGGGTCGGTCACCGCATCGACGATGCGGTAGTCCATGGCCGGCAGCCCGGTGGTGTTGGGATAGCCCAGCCAGCTCACCTGCACCGGCGCGGCGCGGCGGGCGAGCACCGGCAGCAGGTTGTTGCCGGTATGCCCGGCGAGGTCCACCAGAATGTCGATGCCGTCGGCGCGGATCCGCTCGCGGATCTCGTCCCAGGTCATGGCGGCCACGTCGCGCCATGCGTCCGCCGTCTCGGAAAGCCAGCCGGTCATCCTGTCGCGCTGCTGGGTGAAGCTGTAGGCATAGACGCGCACCTTGGCGCGGTCGTGGCCGCGCACCACCGCCGCCATGAAATAGGAGACGGAATGCGCCCGGAAGTCCGGCGACACATAGCCGACCCGCAGGGGACGCTCCGGGTCCGGATCGTTGGCGAAGGCGAACGCCGGGTCCGCGCCGCGCCCGCCGAACCGCGCGCCGTAGGCGCGGTGCGCGGCGGCGACTTCCGCCGGGCTCCGCGCGATGCTGTAGTTCAAGAGGTAGAGCCAGTTGGAGACGAAGGCCACGGTCTTGGGCTGCACCGTCGCCATCGCCTGGCCGAAGCTTGCGGTCGCCGCGTCGATGTCGCCGCGCGCGATCTGCAACAGGCCCAGAAGGTCGTAAAGCTCGCGCGCCGCGGGGTCCAGGGCGAGGGCCGCCAGGGCATGGGTCTCCGCCTCGAGGTGGCGGTTCTCCACATACAGCAGCACCGCCAGCTGATAGTGCGCGGCGAAGTCGTCGGGGTTCTCGGCGAGAAGCGCGGCGAACACCGCCTCCGCCTCGGAAATGCGGCGGGTGCGGGCATAGAGGGTGGCGATCTTGAGGCGCATGTCCCGGTCGCCCGGGCGCAGCCGCGCCGCCGCGTCGAAGGCGGCCTGCGCCGCGGCGTCCTCCCCCCGGTCGAAGGCGACGGTGGCGATGCCGAGCTGCGCCTCGAAGAAATCCGGCGCATCGGCCAGAACCGCCGCGAAACACGCCTCCGCCTCGTCGAAACGGCGCATCTGCAGCAGGGCGTTGCCCCGGTTGACCCGGGCGACGGGGTGGTTCCGCCAGGCCCCGGGCAGACGGTCGAGAACGCCCAGAGCCTCCTCCGGGCGTTTCTCTCCCAGAAACCAGGCCGCAAGGACGGCGAGAAGGTCGGGATCGTCCGGATGCCGCGCGAGGCCGTCATCGAGGACGGCGCGCGCGGCGGCGGTTTCCCCCGCGCCGCGCTCGCGCCGCGCCCAGGCGGTCCACAGCCCCGGTCCGCAGTCCGCCGCGCATGCGGCGCGGAAGGCGGCGCGCCCGGCGGCGGGGCCGCCCGCGTCCCAGGCCGCCTCGGCCTGCGCCAGGCGGGTGTCGGGCCGCCGCGGCGCGGCATGCGCGGCGCGGGACAAGGCGGCATGCGCCGCGGCGGCGTCGCCTGCGGCGGCATGGCAAATGCCGCTCTGGAAGGAAAGCGCCGCGATCTCCCCGGCGTCGGACAGGCACGGCAGCACGGCGTCGATCTCCGCCGCCGCCGCCGCGGCATCGCCGCGCGACACCGAAACCGCGGCGCGCAGTTGCGCGAGGCACGCCGCCCCGGCGTCCGCCGCGCCGATTCCGTCGAGCAGAAAGGCGGCCCCTTCCGGATCTCCCATCTGCAAGCGCCGCCATGCGGCGCTCACCGCCGGTTTGGCGGGCAGGCGGAAAAGGTCCGTGGCGAAAAAACGCTCCTCGAGGGCCACCCCTCCCTCCCGAGGTCAGTCGGCGTCCGGCTTCTCGGGGGCAGTCCGCAGACCGGCGGCGAGGTTGCGGTTGATGTTGACGAGGACTTCGAGGTCGGCGGCATTGCGGGTGCGCAGGGCCTTCGCCGTCTGCTTATCGACGAAGATGCTGAGGCTCATGATGTTGGCCTTGATTTCCGGCGGCAGCATGTTGCTCGGCTCCACGATGTCCGCCTGGATGATCGTCCACAGCAGGTGGTTGAAGCGCAGGGCCTTGCCGAATTCCGTGGGGTTCTCGGTCAGCTTCTTCGCGTCTTCGAGTTTCAGCGCCGCCTTGGTGAAAGCCATCGCCTCCAGCTCGCGCCCGGACAGGTTCGCGGTCTGAGCCTGCTGGTAAGCGCGTATCCGTTCATTCGCCATGTGACATGACCTCCGCCTCGTAATCGATCAACTTCCGGCACGATTTCAGTGCCTTATAATGGTCTCCAGCGATGATGTACTCGGATGTTTCCATCATCAGGTCCAGGCCCTCGTCCCCCAGAGGCAATACCAGCAACTGTTTTAGCAGTAAAAAGTAAAATTTGTGGAAACTCCGCTCCTGCTCGGGCGTGACGTACATGTTGAGGATGGTGTAGTAGATTTTTTTCGCGACGGTATCCGCCGCGTCCTCCGTCATGATGTCCTTCTCGCGCAGCACCGGCACGTGGTTGAGAACGACGAACTCCGACTTGCCGTCGCCGTTCTGGAGAACGGCGTTGCCGATCAGGATCTTTTCGTTTTTCCGCAGGGTGAGTTTCAGGGGCATGAGCCGTCCTTGAGCATGCGGGCCCCCCCGCCAGCGCATTATGCGCAAAGATGCCGGGCCTGCCTAGGCCGGAAAACGAAGCGGCGGACCGAAGTCCGCCGCCCGTTACCGATATCCTGCGGCGCCTTAGAACAGACGCAGGATCGACTGTTCGGACTGCTGCGCGATCGACAGGGCGATGGTGCCCAGCGACTGGCGGGTTTGCAGCGCCAGCATGTTCGCGGACTCTTCGTTGAGGTCGGCGTTCACCAGGTTGGCGGCGCCGCTCTCCAGGGTGTTGATCAGGTTGTCGGTGAATTCCTGCCGGATTTGCAGCAGGGAGGCGTTGATGCCGAAGGTCTGGGAGGTGGTGCGCACGGTGGTCAGCGCGGAATCGATTTCGTTGATCGCGGAATCGATGACCGACGCATGGGTGCCGTCGGTGATCGCCCAGGCGGAGGAGCCGGTGGAAGCCGCGTTGAGGTTCAACGAGCTGGCGTCCGAGCTTTCGCCATTGATGGTGATCTCACGCTTCGGCGACGCCGTGGTGTCTTCCGAGAACTTCACGGTCAGGTTGTCGGCCTTGGTGGTGGTCTCGTTGGAGCTGCCGCGGATCAGGTTGATGCCGTTGTAGGAGGCGTCGTTCACCAGATTGTCGATCTGGCTGCGCAGCTCGTTGAACTGGGAGACCAACTTGTTGCGGGTGGTGGTATCGGTGGCCGCGGTGGACTTCGCCGAGGAGGCGATAGCCTTCATCTGCTTCAACACGTCTTCGACGCTGGTCAGGGCGTCGGTCGTGGTGGTCAGCACCTCGATGCCTTCGTCGATGCCGGACTTGATGGTGGCAAGGTCGGAGGCGCGGGCGTTCAGGTTGCGCGAGGTGAAGAACGACAGCGCGTCGTCGATGGCGCTGTTGACCCGCTTGCCGGTGGAGAGGCGTTCCTGCGTCTGCCCGATGAGATCGGTGGTGCGTTGCAGCGACAGCAGGTTCGTCCGCGTGGCGGACGACAAGGTGATGCTATTGGCCATGGCTCATGCTCCTATTCTAGGTTGGGCCGGACATATCGGCATTGGGCGCACGACGCTTCTCGCCGCTCGTCCCAACGTTGGGGTCATCATGCCAGCCCGATAGTCCGCGATCAAGCTTCATTGCCGGAATGCCCTTCCCGGCATGCTCGCATGCATACACCATGAAGGTTACCAAAGACCTAACGAGTCGCGCACGGGCGAAACGCATGGATTTGACGCGGCGGAGCGGTTGCCGCATGCTGCGACTCGGAAAGTCGTTCCTTCCCCCTGCCCAGGACGCGTTTTCATGCCGCAGCCCGCCCTGACCGCGCGCCTCGCCAAGCTCAGCCTGACCGCGCTCACCGGCAACCGTCCGGAGGAGGCGGAATCCTTCTGCCGCCTCGGTCTGATGACCGACCCGGAGGCCGGAGTGTTCCACCATCACCTCGGGGTGGCGGCGCTCCTGCGCGACGACGCCGCGGCGGCGCTGCCGCACCTCCTGCACGCGGTGGAGGCCTACGGCGAGGACTCCTCCGATGCGGCGCGCGACGCATGGCGCGACCTCATCGTCGCGGACCTGATGGCCGGGCACGGCGCGGACGCCTTCGCCCACGCCTTTGCGGCGGAGCGCCGCTGGCCCGCCGATCCGGCGGTGGCGCGGCTGATGGCGCAGGCGGCGGAAGCCGTGGGCGACATCGACACCGCCGCCGCGCGCTACGCCCGCGCCCTGGAAAACCTGCCGCCGCACCACCCGAGCCGCGCCGAGGTGGCCTTCTCGCTCGGCACCGTGCTCTACGGCCGTCAACGCCTGAGCGATGCGATCGCGGCCTTCCGCCACGCCATCGACGCCGACCCCCGCCACGCGCGGGCCTGGTGCAACCTCGGCAACGCGCTTTCCGACGCCGCCCATCCGGCGGAGGCGCTGCGCGCCTTCGAGACCGCGCTCGCCATCGACCCCGCCTACCGCCACGCCCACGGCAACGCCCTGCATGCCCTGCACTACCTGCCGGGACAGAGCGCCGCCTCGCTGTTGGCGCAGCACCGCGCCTGGGCGCGCCAGCACTTCCCCGCCACGCCGCCGCGCCCGGCGGCGCCGAAACGGGGCAAGCGCCTGCGCGTCGGCCTGGTCTCCGAGGACATGCGCCGCCACCCGGTGGGCTTCTTCTGCGCCGGATGGATGCCGCACGCCCGCGCCGCGGGGATGGATGTCACCGTCTATTCCAGCAACCGCGACGACGACCCCCTCACCGACGCGCTGCGCGACGCGGCGGCGGCGTGGCACGCCGTCGCCCCCCTCTCCGACGAAGCCCTCGCCGCGCTGATCCGCGAGGACCCGCCGGACGTGCTGATCGACCTCGCCGGGCACACCGGGCGCAACCGCCTGGGCGTGTTCGCGGCGCGCCCCGCGGCGTTGCAGGCCACCTGGATGGGGTATGTGGGCACCACCGGGCTGCCGCAGATCGACGGCCTGATCGCCGACCGCGTGCACGTGCCGCAGTTGGAGGAAGCCGCCTACGTCGAGGAAATCTGGCGCATGCCCGCGGGCTACGTCTGCTACGCGCCGCCGGACTACGCCCCCGCGCCGCAGGGCGGCGCGGCGCGGCGCAACGGCTACGTCAGCTTCGCCGCCTTCCACAACCCGTCGAAGCTCAACCCCGACCTCATCGCCGCCTGGGCGAAGATTCTCGCCGCGGTGCCGGACAGCCGCCTGCTGATGACCTTCCGCGGCCTCGACGACCCGCTGGTGCGCGACTACCTGGAGCGCACCTTCCAGGCCCACGGCATCGCCGGGGAACGCCTGCACATCCGCGGCCGGATACCGCACGAAACCCTGCTCGGCCTCTACAACGACTGCGACTTCGCGCTCGATTCCTTTCCCTACGCGGGCGGGCTGACCACGGTCGAGGCGCTGTGGATGGGCATTCCGGTGATCACCGCGCCGGGGGCCACCTTCGCCAGCCGCCATGCCACCAGCCACCTCACCTTCGGCGGCTTCGCGGGCGAGGTGACGGGCGGCCCCGGCGACTACGTGCGCACCGCCATCGCCTGGGCGAATTCCCCGGCGATGCTGGACGCCGACCGCGCGGCGCGGCGCGCCCGCTTCGCCGCCTCGCCGCTGCTCGACGGCGCGCGCTTCGCCGCCGACCTGGCGTCCCTGCTCGAAGCCGCCCTCGCCCGCCCGGCGGAGACCCGCCGATGAGCGGCCCGGGCGGCCGTATCGACGACGCGGACTGGACCCCGCCGCCGGATGCCTCCCCCGCGCTGCGCGCCGGACTGGCGGATCTGGCCGCGGCCCGCTTCGCCGCGGCGGCGGAGAGCCTCGCCGCGGCGGCGGAAAGCGCGTCCGACCCGCACGCCGCCTATCGCCTCGGCGTCGCCCAGGCCCTGGCCGGAAACCGCGCCGCGGCGATCGCCACGTGGAAGCGCACCCTGCGCCTCGACGCCGCGTTCGCCGCCGCCCTCTACGACCTCGCCGTGGCCCACGCCGAAGGCGGCGACGCCGCCGCCGCGGCGATCGCCCTTTCCCGCCTCGTCGCCCTCCACCCGGACCACGCGGCGGGGCGCTTCAACCTCGGCAACCTCCTCTTCCGCCTCGGGCGCGCCGCCGAGGCGGTGGACGCCTACGCCCCCCTCATCGCCGCCGCGAACCCGCCCCGCGACGTCCTGCTCAACACCGGGCGCGCCCTGCGCCGCCTCGACCGGCTGGACGAGGCGGACGCCTGCTACTGCCGCGCCCTGCTGGACGACCCCGACGACCATGCCGCGCACTGGAACCGCGCGCACGTGCTGTTCCTCGCCGGACGCTGGGCCGAGGGCTTCGCCGCCTGGGAGCACCGCCTCGCCCTCGGCCTCGGACCGCCGCTCCGCCCCCGCCTGCCGGACTGGCGCGGCGGGCCGCCGCCGCCGCGCCTGCTCGTCGTCGCGGAACAGGGCCTGGGCGACACCATCCAATGCCTGCGTTACGTTCCCCTTCTCGCGGCGCGCGGCTGCGCGGTCACCCTGGCCCTGCACCCGCCTCTCGCGGCGCTCGCCCGCACCCTGCTGCCGGAGGCGGCGGCGATTCCCCTCGACATGGCGGAAACCGCCGAAGCCGACGCCTGGGCGCCGCTGTTCAGCCTGCCGCACCGCATGGGCCTGCCCGACCCCGGCGCCGCGCCGGAGCTCGCCGCCCGCGCGCCGTTTCCCGCCGCCGCGCCCGCCGCCGGGCGGCGGCCGCGCATCGGCCTGGCGCGGGCGGGCAACCCGGCGCACGACAACGACCGCTGGCGCTCCCTGCCCGTGGAGGAGACCGCCCGCATCGTCGCGGCGCGGCCCGGCGCGGAGTGGATTTCCCTCAATCCCGGCGCGGACATGCCGCCGGGGGTGGCGCAGCCGGAGCTTGCCGACTTCCTCGCCTCGGCCCGCCTCGCCGCCGGGCTCGACCTGGTGATTTCCGTGGATACCGCCGCCGCGCACCTCGCCGCCACCCTCGGCGTGGCCACGTGGATTCTCCTGCCTGCGGAACCCGACTGGCGGTGGGGGCGGCGCGGCGCGGCGACGCCGTGGTACGCCTCCGCCCGCCTGTTCCGCCAGGCGGACCTCGGCGACTGGCCGCCGGTCGCCGCCGCCGTGGGCGACGCCCTCGGCGCATTGCCGCCGTCATAGAAAAAGCCGGAAGCCGCGCCCCTACAGCCAGCCGAGGGTGGAGAGCAGGGCGTCGATCTTGTCCGGCCAGGCCCATTCGCGCAGGAATGCCGCGCCGCGCGCGCCGGTTTCCGCCGCCTCGGCACGGTTGGCGAACACCCATTCCAGACGTTCGACGGCCTCGTCCGGGTCGCTTTCCCCCCAATCGAGAAAGAGGTCCGGGGCGTCGTCGGCGGTGCCCGCGACCGTGCCCTGCACGGTCAGCGCGAGAGACGCGCCGGGCCGGGCGAGCAGGTCGCGGTGGCCGGTGTTGGCGGAGAGAATGGCGGGCACGCCGCAGGCCATGCATTCCATGGCGACGAGGTTGGTGCCGCCCTCGCAGCGGTTGGGGAACAGGCCGACGTCGCATTCCCGCAGCAGGCGCGGCATCTCGGCATGCGCCACCTCGCCCAGGTCGATCACCGCATCCGGCGGCACCCCCTGGGAGGCCAGCCACTCGGCGATCCGCCAGGCGCCGGTTTCCGCATCGCGCCCGGGACGGCCGACGCCATGGGGGGATCTCTCCAGGCTCGCCACCGAGGCATCCCAATGATTGTGCCAGGCGACCATCAGAAGGGCCTCCGGATGCCGCGCGTGGAAGCGGCGGAACGCCTCCACCACGATGTCCTGCCCCTTGCGGAACTCCAGCTTGCCGCCGGAAAACACCACGAAGCGTCCGGCAAGCGCCCCGTCCTTCGGCGCGGGGTGGAAGCGCGTGAGATCGACCCCCTGCGGGCAGAAGACGACGTTCCCGAAGCCGTGATCGCGCAGCACCTCGGCGTTCCATGAGGATCCGGCGACCATTCCGGCGAAACGGTCCTTCGCCCGCGCCAGGTCGGCGGCGGGAATGGCGCGGTGTTCGAAAAACACCACGCCGATGTCCGGCATGCCGGAGATGTAGTCGATGGCGTCGGGCGGGGCGAGGTCGTTGCCGAGGCCGAGCAGGAAGGGATAGTCCGCCTGCACCGCCCCCTCGCCGAGGGAAAAGAATTCCTGTTCGATGAACCAGCGGGAGCGCAGAGGCGCGATCAGCCGCGCCTGCAACGGATCGGGGGTGAAGGTGGGGGAAATGTAGACCGGCACCGGCGCCAGCCCGCGCGCCGCGCCGCGCAGCATCAGGGCAAGCCCGTAAACCCCCCATCCGGTGGTGCCGCCGACCTGCCAGCCGATGCCGAACCTGCGCGCCATGCCCATTCCCCCAACCTGCCGCCGCCGCCGGATTTGTCCCATGACAGCCCTGGGAGCTTCCGCTATGGTGGCGAAGCCATTCGTTTTTACCAGGGGTTGGAGCCATGAGTGAAGGATTGATTGAACGCGTCCAGGGGCTGCTGCAGGAGGTTTCCGCCGACGTCAACCGCATGTACGAACAGTCTCTCGGCAACAACGAGACATTCCTGTCCGCGCTGGACGACGTGGCCGCCAACGTTCTGGCCATGCAGTCCATCATCGCCGCCCTGGTCAAGACCTACCCGGTGGACATGGACGAGGCCAAGACCTGGCTGAAGGCCAACATGGACCCCGAAGGCGAGGGAACGGACAAGGCCGAGGCGGTGGTCGAGTTCCTGCTCGCGCCGAAGGCCTGACGCCCCGGCGGACGGCTTCGCGGCGATGCCCGGCGTCACACGCCGGGCGGCGCGCGATCGAATCTTAATTTTATTGAATCTTAACGGGTCGATCCATAGGCTTTCGGCACCCCTTGACGAATCGGAGGACCTACCGCCATGGAAGCTGTCGCCGACACCAAAGACACGACTACCGGACCCGCGGCCCTCGCACCGATCTCGTGGAAATACGAGTTCGTGAAGACGACGCATCGGGCCCTCACCCGGCGGAACTTTTTCTGGCTCGGGCAGACCTGCAATATCCGCTGCACGTTCTGCTACTTCCTCGACCGGATCAACAGCAAGGAACACCCCGAGCACGCCTTCATGAGCTTCGAGAAGGCGCGCGACATGTGCGCGACGATGCGCTTCCACTACGGCTGCGAATCCATCGACATCCAGGGCGGCGAGCCGACGATCTTCAAGCCGATCAACGACCTGGTGCGCTACTGCGCGTCGATCGGCCTGCGCCCGACGCTGATCACCAACGGCATGGTCCTCGCCCACAAGCACCGGGTCGAGGAACTGCGCGACAGCGGCCTCTACGACGTCATCCTTTCGGTCAACGGCCTGCGCGAAGTCTACGACGCGATCGCCGGCGTGCCGGGCGGGCACAAGAAACAGACGTCGGCGCTGCAGAACCTCGCCGAGGCCGGCGTGCCGATCCGCTTCAACTGCGTGCTCAGCAAGACCGCCCTGCCGCAGTTGATGGAGATCGCCGAACTCGCGGTCGCCCACCGCGTCCGAGTCGTCAACTTCATCGCCTTCAACCCGTTCGAGGACCAGGCGAAGCAGGGCAAGCGCACCGCCGAGAACGTGCCGTCGTATTCCGAGGTCGCCGGGTACCTCAACGGCGCCATCGCCCATCTCGAGGCGCACGACATCGAGGCGAACGTCCGCTACATGCCGATCTGCTTCGTCCGCCCGGAACTGCGCAAGAACATGTTCAACTTCCAGCAGCTCTCCTACGACCTGCACGAGGGCCACTACGCCTCGTGGTGCTGGAGCTTCGGCATCAACCAGCGCATCTCCACCCAGCCTCTCGACGAGCCCTACGACCTGCGCACGCAGACCTTCTCGCCGGGCATCGGCCACGTTCCGGCGACGCACGTCCTGGCGCCGGGATGGGAGGAAAAGCCGTTCGAGAACACCCCCGAACTGGTGCGCGC
The DNA here is from genome assembly GCA_027864655.1 of Oleispirillum naphthae. Taxonomy (GTDB): domain Bacteria; phylum Pseudomonadota; class Alphaproteobacteria; order Rhodospirillales; family Rhodospirillaceae; genus Oleispirillum; species Oleispirillum naphthae. The sequence continues at coordinate 147,946 of JAQAZG010000002.1, read as the reverse complement.
CCACGGCCGCCTGCGCGCGTCCGAGCACGTCCGCTACGCCTACTCGGCGAAGTGCGCGCGCTGCGCCGCGAAGGCCATCTGCGACGGCTTCCACAGCGACTACTCGGACATCTTCGGCACCGACGAGGCCCGCCCGATCACCGACCACGCGCCCACATCCGATCCCACCTACTACGTCCGCCACCAGCGCAAGGTGGTCGAGTGCCAGGATTACGATTGGGCCCTGGAGTCCAAGGACTGACCGCCAGAAGGCGGAAAAACCGAAGCGCTTGAGGGAACTTACAGAATGTATTGGGAAGCCCTGAATCTGGCTCTTGAGGCCCATGCCGCCGGGCGCTTCAACTCGGCACGCTCGTTCTACGTCAACTTCTCGACGGATCTGCTGTCGGTCCGGATGACGCCGGAGGCTCTGCTCGACCTCGACCGCGCCGCCGTCGGCGCGGCCATCGAGGCCGAGACCCAGGATCCGCGGAGCCTGGAATACCTGCTCGCCGTCCTGTGCATCCTCGAAGACAAGACCCTCTCGCTGCGGGCCGCCGAGCGGCTCTACGCCATCGCGCCGAACCGCAAGAGCGGCGTGCTCCTCGCCGACCTCCTGTGGGAACGGGGCGACCGCGAGGCGGCGTTCGCGCTCTATGAGCGATACCTCGACGGCGACTACCTCGACCCGGTGCGCGACGGCAAGGAGCCGCCCCAGGACTTCCGCCAGGTTCCCGCCCACCACCGCTACGGGCTGATGCTGGCCGAAAGGGGCCGCCAGGAAGCGGCGCTGCCGCACTTCCGCCGCGCCCTCGGCGTCGCCGCGTCGCTGTCGCGCATGGCGGGGGCCATCGCCTGCGACGGCGGGCACGGCCGCGCCCACATGGCGCTGTCGCAGGTCGCGGCGCAACGCGGCATGGACGAGGATCTCGCGGTCCTGCTGACGATCCTGGCGATCCGCATCGGCGACGTCGAGGGCGCGTTGCGCCTCTACGCCACCCTGCCGGAAGAGGCGCGGACCTCGTACCTGATCTCCGAAGCCCTCGGCAACCTCCTGATCAGCGTCAAGCGCTTTGCCGAAGGCGTCGATATCCGTTCCCTCCCCATGGGGTTTTCGCCGGAAACCATGGCGAACATCGACGGCTACGTGGTCAAGACCTCGAGCTTCCATTATCTCGCGCCGCCCGGAAAGGACACGGAGGAGATCCCGGACGAGGACGCCAAGCCGCCGGAGGTCCATACCGGCCGCCACGCGCCGAAGATCATCCCGTGGGCGGGGATGAGCGACTTCGACGAAAAGGCCTGCATCGCGGTGTTCGAGAACGCGACGGTGCTGGGCGGCGAATGGCTGATCCTCACCCCCGACGACGCGGTCTATCAGGACGTCTTCAAGGACATTCCGCACGGCCCCGACGGCCCGCACTTCTCGTTCTACGCCCCCTACTACCACCACCGTCATCGCGCCCGCCTGATCCAGCCGCTGCCGCGCAGCCGCTTCGAGGCGGACGCGATCCTGCTCGGCGGCTCCTTCAACTACTACCACTGGACCACCGATTTCCTGCCGCGCCTGGTGGCGATCGCGCAGAACCCGGCGTTCGACGGCTTTCCGCTGATCGTCAACCAGGACCTCGCGCCGTTCCAGAAGGAGGCTCTGGCGATGCTGGGGGTGCCCGAGGAACGGCTGCTGCCGATGCCCTACCCCTCGTCCTATACCTTCCGCAAGCTGATCGTGCCGGTGCTCGGCCCGACGCGGCTGTTCGCCAAGACCAACTTCCTCAAGGTCAACAGCGCCCTCATCGACGTTTTCGCGCAGGCCGACCAGCCGCGGGAGCGGACCCGGCGGATCTACATCAAGCGTGGGGAAACCCGCCACCGCCGCCTGATCAACGAGGACAAGCTGATCGCCGCCCTCGCCGCGCGCGGCTTCGAGATCGTCGATACCGCCACCCTCGCCCTGCCGGACGAAATCCGCCTGTTCCAGGAGGCGGCCTGCATCGTCGGCCTGAGCGGCGCGGGACTCGCCAACATCGTCTACTGCGCCAAGGGCACGAAGGTCGTCGAACTCGGCATTCCGTTCTTCGAATGCGATTACTTCGAACCGATCTCGAAGATGCGCGGCCTGGATTATTCGGTGGTCTGGACCCACGGCATCGAACGCCTGCTCGACCACTTCACGGTATGGAACTGCGAAATCGGCGACGAAGAAATCGCCCGCGTGCTGGAAAAACTTCCGGCCTGACCGCCCCCGAGAAGGAGGGGAAAACGATGAAAGCGGTGATCCTCTGCGGCGGCTACGGCACGCGCATCCGCGACGTGTCCGAGGCGCTGCCGAAACCGATGCTGCCGATCGGCGACAGGCCGATCCTCTGGCACATCATGAAGGGCTACGCCGCCCACGGCATCACCGAATTCGTCCTCTGCCTCGGCCACCTCGGCCACAAGATCCGCGAGTACTTCCTCAACTACGAGACCAACACCTGCGACTGCACCGTCACCCTCGGCGACGGCGGCGGAATCACGGTGCACGGCGGCCATGCCGAAAGCGGCTGGAAGATTTCGCTGGTCGATACCGGGCTCGGCACGATGACCGGCGGACGGGTGCGGCGGGTCCGCCCCTATGTCGGGGACGAGCCCTTCTGCCTCACCTACGGCGACGGCGTGACCGACCTCGACATCGGCGCGCTCATCGCCTTCCACAACCGCCACGGCAGGCTCGCCACCGTCACCGGCGTGCGCCCGCCCGGCCGCTTCGGCGAACTGACCCTCTCCGCCGAAGGCCGCGCCACCGGCTTCAACGAAAAGCCGCAGGTCTCCGAGGGCCGCATCTCGGGCGGCTTCTTCGTCTTCGGCCCCGGCGTCTTCGACTACCTCGACGACCGCGACTCCCTGGTGCTCGAGGAAGAACCGATGAAGCGCCTGGTGCAGGACGGCGAACTGATGGTGCACGCCCACGACGGCTTCTGGCAGTGCATGGACACCCCCCGCGACAACACCCTGCTCACCGAGCTTTGGGCGTCGGGGCGCGCCCCCTGGAAAATCTGGTAGACGATGACCGACCTTCTCTCCTCCTATCGCGGCAAGCGGGTTCTCGTCACCGGGCACACCGGTTTCAAGGGGTCGTGGCTGGCGCACTGGCTGACCCTGCTCGGGGCAGAGGTCACCGGCTTCGCCCTGCCGCCGGAGGATCCGGAGGCCCATTTCACCGCGCTCGGCCTCGCCGGGCGCATCGCCCACGTCGAAGGCGACATCCGCGATGCCGAGGCGGTGCGCGCGGTCTTCGCCCGCGCCCGGCCGGAGGCGGTGTTCCACCTCGCCGCCCAGGCGATCGTGCGGCGCTCCTACCAGGCCCCGAAGGAAACCTTCGACACCAATGCCGGCGGCGCCGTCAACCTGCTGGAGGCGGCGCGCGGCGCGCCCGGCCTGCGCGCGCTGGTCTTCATCACCTCCGACAAATGCTACCGCAACAAGGAGTGGGTGTGGGGCTACCGCGAGACCGACGAACTCGGCGGCGAAGACCCCTACAGCGCCTCGAAGGCGGCGGCGGAGATGATCTTCCACGCCTACGCCGCCTCGTTTCTCGACGCCCGCGCCGACCTCGGCGCGGCGACGGTGCGCGCGGGCAACGTCATCGGCGGCGGCGACTGGGCCAAGGACCGCATCGTCCCCGACTGCATTCGCGCGCTGCGCGCCGGGCGGCCGATCGTCCTGCGCAACCCCGAGGCGACGCGCCCCTGGCAGCACGTCCTCGACCCGCTGCGCGGCTACCTGACCCTCGGCGCGCGCCTCCTCGCCGACCCCGCCCGCTACCGCGGCAGCTGGAACTTCGGCCCCGAGATCGGCGGCCTCTTCCGCGTGCGCGACATCGCCGACCTCGCGGTCGAGGTGTGGGGCGGCAATGCCTCGGTGCGCATCGAGGGCGACCCGGACGCGCCGATGGAGCACCGCCTGCTGCAACTCGCGATCGACAAGGCGAAGCTCGATCTCGGCTGGTTCCCCGCCTGGGGCACCGCCCGCGCGGTGCGCGAGACCGTCGCCTGGTACCGCGCCGCCGCCGACGGCGCCGACGTGGCCGAAACCACCACCGGCCAGATCGCGCGGCACATGCGCGACGTGGAGGCGAGGCCCCGATGATCGACGGCGTGATCGTGTCGCCGCTCGGGCGGTATCAGGACGAACGCGGCGCGGTGCTCAAGATGCTGCGCGCCGACGACCCCCACTTCGCCGGTTTCGGCGAAATCTATTTCTCCCTCGCGCTTCCCGGCGCGGTGAAGGGGTGGACCCGCCACACCCGCGCCACCGGCCAATACGCAGTGCCCGAGGGCGACATGAAGATCGTGCTGCACGACGGCCGCAGCGGCGGCCCGACGTACGGCGAGACCGCAACCTTCGCGATCGGCGGCGGCAACCACGCGCTGCTCACCGTGCCGCCGGGCATCTGGATGTCGTTCGCCGCGATCGGCGGCGAACCGGCGCTGCTCGCCAACTGCGCGAGCCTGCCCCACGACCCGGCGGAGAGCGAAAAAAAGCCGATCGGAACCCCCGACATCCCGTTCCGGTGGTGACTCCGATGACCGGCGATGCCTCCCGGGCGATCCTGCTGATGGGCGGCTGCGGCTATCTCGGCGGACGCCTCGCCGAAGCGCTGGAGACGGCGGGCTGGACGGTGTTCCTCGGCGTGCGGCGTCCGCCCGAGCGGCTGCCCGCCTGGGCGGAGCCGTCGCGGGTGCGGTTCGCCGACCTCGCCGACGCCGCATCCCTCGACCGCGCCTGCACCGGCATCCGGGCGGTCGTCCACCTCGCCGCCCTCGGCGCCGCGGACTGCGCGCGCGATCCCGCCCGCGCGCATGCGGTCAACGTCGAGGGCACCCGGCGGCTGGCGGACGCCTGCGACCGCCGGGGCGTCGCGCGCCTGCTCTACTTCTCGACGATCCACGTCTACGGCGCGCCGCTTGCGGGGGTGATCGACCGCGACACCCCGCCCGCTCCGGTCCACCCCTATGCCGTCACCCACCACGCGGCGGCGGCGGTCGTGCGCGCCCGCGGCCATGGCCTTTGGGGCGAAATCCGCCTGTCCAACGCCTTCGGCCCGCCGCGCGACGACCTCGCCGACGCCGCCCACCTCGTCGTCAACGACCTCTGCGCCCAGGCCGCATCCGGCGTTCTCGCCATCCGCGGCCATGGCCGCGAACCCCGCAACATGATCCCGATGCCGATGGTGGGCCGCGCCGTCGCCGCCGCGCTGGCCGCCCCCGACGACGCCTGGTCGCACGAGGCGTGGAACCTCGGCGGCGACTGGAACCCGCGCATGGCCGAGATCGCCGAACTGGTCGCCGAGCGCGCCGCGGCGCGCTGGGGGCGGCGGCCGCGCATCACCTTCGGCCTGCCGCGCCCGGATGCCGATCCGCCCGCCCTCGACTTCCGCTCCAACGGCCCGTGGAGCCGCGATGCGGCGCGCGACGCCGCAACCCGGATCGGCGAGATCGACGCCACCCTCGCCCGCCACGACGCCGCGGCGCGCTGACGCGGCGGGCCGGCCAACGGCAGGAGGAAACCATGGACGACCGGTTTTTCGGACCCCCGCTTTGCCCCGGCGACGCGCCGGAATGGGCGACGTTCCAAGACCGCCTGTCCGAACTCGACCAGTGCGTCGGCTATCTCAGCCCGCGGGAATCGGCCACGCTGTTCGATCTGGCGCGCACCGCGCCCGGCGACGGCGCGGTGGTCGAGGTCGGGGCCTTCCTCGGACGTTCGAGCGCCTACCTCGCCGAGGGGCTGAAACGCCGCGGCGGCGATGAAAAAGTCCACAGCGTCGATCGCTTCGACCTCGACACCTCCGCCTGGGGCAGCCTCACCCCGCGCGGCGGTTTCGAGCCGGAGTGGCTGACCTCCGGGCTCTCCCACTTCGAGATATTCGAAAAGGGGCTGCAACGGGCCGGGTTGCGCGACCGCGTGGAGGCGATTCCCCGCGCCTCCGAGGCCGCCGCGGCGGCCTGGAACGGCGGGCCGGTCCGCCTGCTGTTCATCGACGCCATGCACACCTTTGCGGCGCTCTCCGCCGACCTGCGCGCCTGGGTTCCGCACCTCGGCGAAACCGCCATCGTCTGTTTCCACGACGTCGCCGCCATCGACCACTGGGATGGCGTCACCCGCGTCATCGAAAGCCTGGTCCTGACGGATGCGCGCTTCCGCTTCCTCGGCCTGTTCGACAGCCTTGCGGTGTTCGCCTGGGATGCCTCCGCCATCTGGCAGGAAGGCGAGCCGGTCCCCGCCTACGACCCGGAAACCTTCTTCCTGCCGCCGTTCCCGCCCCATTACTGGCGCCGCGCCGCGCGCGCCGAAGCCCCGCAGAACGCCCTCAATCTGTTGAACGGCTGGACCGCGTTCGACGGCGCGTGGATGGAACCTCTGGCCGACGGCGTGGTGGTCAACGGCCCACCCGGCCTGCGCGCCCGCATCGACCGGCCGATCGACACCCTGATCGGCGAGACCTACACCCTCTCCGTCTCGGTGACCGCAGGCGATCCGTTCCACGCGGCCCTGGTCCAGGTCTTTCCCGGCGGCTACCGCGGCCCCGGCTTTACCGAAACCGACGGCAACGACCCCCTCTACACCCGCGCCCGGACGCCCGACGCCCTCGCCTCCGGCGGCCGCGTCGGCTCCGGGCCGCTGGAGGTCCGCTTCACCGCGGTGACGCGGCGCTCCTGGATCGTGGTCCGTCTCGAAACCGGCGACGCCGACCAGTTCTCGATCCTCTCCGGGATGACGCTGACGCGGCAAAGGTGACGTTGCCGCCGATGCGGCGGTCCCTGTATCATGGCCGGCCACGGGGTTGCCGGCGGCACTCGAACGCGGAAGGAAACGCCATGTCCACCGCCCTGCGCCTGGGCGAGCTCTACCTCAGCCAGGGGCTGCACGACGCGGCGGCGGAGGCCTACCGCCGCGCCCTCGGCGAGCTGCCGCCGCAGGCGCGGGGCAACGCCTGGTGGGGGCTCGGCTCGGCGCTGGCCCGCATGGGCGCGCGCGGCGAGGCGGCCGAAGCCTTCGGCCGGGGTCTCGCGGAAACGCCGCGCAGCATCGCTCTCGCCGTGGAATACCTCGACGTCCTGCGCGCCGAAAAGCCGGACGCCGCCGCCCTCGCCGCGGCGCTGGAGGCCCACTCCGCGCTGCCGGAAAGCCCCACCCTCGCCTACGCCCTCAGCAACGCGCTGCTCCGCACCGGCGATGCCGGGCGCGCCGTCGCCCTGCGCGGCGCGGCGCTCGGCATGGGCGGCGCCCTCGCCGGGCGGCGCTTCCGCATCGTCCCTTTCCGCCGTTCCGCCCTCTACCTGGCCGCAGCGGACGACGCCGCCGTCCGCGCCGCCCTCTGGGACATCGCCGCCCGGTGCGGCGCGCCGGTGCGGGCGGAAGGCTTCGTCCCTCCCCTCGGGCGGCGGGAATCGCCGCGCGCCCTCCTCGCGGAGATTGCGGACGGACTGTTCCTCGGCGGCGAGACCTGGGTGGCGGATGCCGCCGGGCGCATCCACATCGACCTGCACTTCGACATCCCGCAACAGCACATGCCGTTCTATTTCCACGTCGATGGCGCGGACGACGACGTGCGGGTCCTCGTGCCCGAGCCGTGCGCAACCCTGGACGGACCGGCCATCGCCCTCGGCGGATCGGCGAACTACTACCACTGGATGGCCGACTTCCTGCCGCGCCTCATCGCGGTCCTGAAGGAACCGCAGCTCGCGGGCATGCCGATCCTGATCAACGCGGCGCGCGCGCCGTTCCAGGACTGGTGGCTGCACGCCCTCGGCGTCGATGCCGCGCGCCTCGTCGCCGTGCCCTATCCCGGCGCGGTGCGCTGCCGCCGCCTGATCGTGCCGGTGCTGCCGTTCTGGGAAAGAATCGCCATGACCGCGCCCTGGCGCGCCGCGCCGGGAAGCGGACGGCGGCGGCTGTTCATCACCCGCACGGGCGGCCACCGCCGCCTGCACGGCGAGGCGGAACTCACCGCCCTGCTCGCGGCGCGCGGGTTTTCCGCCGTCGATCCGGCGGCCCTGCCGCCGCAGGAGCAGGCCGCCCTCTTCGCCGAGGCCGCCTGCATCGCCGGGCCCCACGGCGCGGGCCTGGTCAACGCGCTGTTCGCCCCGCCCGACGCGCCGCTGGTGGAGATTCTCAATCCCGGCTGGCGGCAGCCCTTCTTCCACAATCTCGCCGCGGCGACGGGCCGCCCCTATGCGTCGGTGGACGGCGAACCCTGCATCGAGGAGGACCGCCTCCCCCTGTTCTGGGACATCGCCGCGCCGCCCGCCGCGCGGGAGGCGCTGTGCCGCCTTCTCGACGGCGCTTGCCGACCCGCCGGAGGCGGCGCATGAAGATCGCCCTGCACGTCTTCGGCGAGGGGGACCACCCCGGCACCGGCCGCCCGCAGGCGGCCCTGCTGCAAGCGGGCTGCGAGGCCCTCGGCTGGCCCTGCCGCATCTGCACGGCGAGCGCGGAGATTCTGGATTTCGCGCCCGACCTGGTGCTGTCGCTGACCATGGCCGCGCCGAAACTCACCGCCCTGCCGACCGTCGCGGTGCTGTGGGACCACGCGCCCCGCCTGGAGGCGAAGGCGGCCTACATCCGCTACCTGCTCTCCTGCGACGGCCTCGTCGTGCCCGACGCCGCCGCGGCGCGCTATGTCCGCGACATCCTGCACGCGGCGCGCAAATCCTGCCCGGTGGCCGAGGCGCCGTTCTCGTCCGTGCGGCAGCCGCGCCCGGCCGCGCCCGGCGACGCCGCCCTGATGGTGGAGGCGGCGGACCTCTCCGACGCGTGGCTGATGCCGTTGATGCACCTGGCCGACCGCCTGCCGCTGGCGGTCTACGGCCCCGCCGACCCGTGGGCCGCCCTCGGCAGCGCCTGGCGGGGGGAGGCGGACACGCCGTTCGCCGAGCGCCTGGCGCGGCACGGGCGCTACCTGCACCCCGGCACGCCGGAGGAGCGGGAGCGCGGCGTTCCCGCGCCGCATTTCTTCCAGGCCGTGGCGATGGGCGCGCCGACGATCGCCGGGGCGCATCCGTGGATCGCCGCGCACTTCGGCGACGCGGTGGCGCTGCTGCCCGAAGCGGCGGCGGCGATGCGCCTGATCGACGCCGTCGCGGACGCGGCGGCACGCCCGACCCCCGGGGCCGCGGCCCGCGCCGCCGACCGCTTCGCCCGCGAGATGTCGGTGGAGAGCCTGCTCACGCGCCTCGCCCCTCCCGCGCCGCTGCCCAGCCCCTGCCCGGAAACCCGCGTCGATTACATCGTCCGCGCCGGGGGACGCCCGGCCGCGGTTCTCGCCCGCGCGCTCGCCGCCCTCGCGGCGCAGACGCACCGCGCGATCCGCCCCATCGTCGTCGTCCACCACGCGGTGGAGGGTCTGGCCGAGATGCTCTCCGGCATGCGGCAGCGCTTCCCCGATCTCACCGTCATCGACATCGCCCCCGCCCCGGTCCGCAGCCGCGCCCTGTGGGCCGGGCTGCGGGCCGTCGAAGCGGACTATTTCGGCATTCTCGACGACGACGATTCCCTCCATCCGGAGCATGTCGCCTCCCTCCTCGCCGTGCTGCGGCGCGGCGGCGCGCGGCTGGCCTATTCCGGCGCGGTGCGGGTGATCGAGGCGCAGGCCACGCCCGGGCGCTCCGCCCGGCACGCGGAAAACCGCGACCTCGCCTTCCTCGAACCGTTCTCCCCCGGGCGCATCGCGCGCGCCAACTACATCGTCTCCAACGCCTGGCTGGCGCGCCGCGAGCTGCTCGACGCCGACGTCCTGGACGCGCCGGACCTCGACACCGGCGAGGACTTCCTGTTGCTCCTGGAACTGCTGGAGCGCACCGGCTTCGCGCCCAGCTGGCGCCCGACGGCGGAGTTCTTCTGGCGGGAGGACGCCGCCGACCATTCCCGCCGCGATCCGGGGACCTGGCGCGAAAGCATGGCGCGCACCCGCCGCCGCCTGATGTTCTCCCGCATCATGGCAAACGCCCTGGAGGCCGAATGGCCGGACCACGGCTCCCCCTGGGAGGCGGATTTCCAGCGCTTCGTGCCGCTCGTGGCGCGGCGGGGCGACACCCTGGCGGCGGTGCGGGCGCGCCACCCCGGCCACGCCATCGCCGCCGCGCCCGAGCTCATCGCCCGCGTCTCGGCGGACGACCCGCTGGACGCGGGAACGGACCTGCGCGTCTCCGTGGACCCGGCGGCGCCCGCGCGCAGACCGCCGCCCGAATGAATTTTCATCCTTCGGTAAGGATTTCCGTGGTACCGTAGCACCGGACCGGAGAGAATTTCCGGCGTTCGTCCGTGCGCAATGACCTGAGGAAACATCGTCATGAGCACACTGATCTTGCAGAATGATGGGCTGTCCAGCATCAGTTGGCAGCAGACGGTCTACAGCCAGATCGTCGCTCGCAAGCAGCAGGAAATCGCGGCCACCTCCGAGAAGCTGCAGGAATCCTACGACGCGAAGTCGGTCTACTTCGATTCCCAGTCCAACCAGCTGGCGCGCATCAAGGCGAGCATCAGCAACGCCGGACTGGCGGTGGAGAACGGCCAGGAAGGCCTGACCCAGATCAAGGATTATCTGCTGCAGATGCGGATCATCCTCGGCAACTACCCGTCCTCCGATTCTCCGGACCTGATGAAGGACGAATTCGACGCCTACGTCGATAAGATCAACAACGCCGCCGACCTCTACGCCAAGGACTACAACCCCATCGGCAACGTGGTGTCCACCGACTGGACGCCCAACACCATCTCCTTCACCACCTCGACCAGCGGCCACGAAACCGCGATGCAGGGGGTCTACGCCGGAACCGACTACTACATCGAGGACAGCGAGGGCCACCTCTGGGTGCCCGATCCGGGAACCTCCACGATCGCCGAATACACCGACTACAAGACCACCAACCCGGCGGACAGCGAAAAGGGCGACGGCTTCGCCTCCACCCGCACCGGCATGCGGCTGGACAGCTACGACGCGGAAACCGGGGCGATCACCTTCACCGTCAATCCGGACAACGAAGCCTTGTCGGAAACCGTTTCCGGCACCATCACGTTCGGCGGCACCGGCGTAATGCAGAGCTGGTTCTACGAAGGCCTCGACACCGAGGAGGGCCGCACCGCGGCGCTGGAAGCGATCGATCGGGCGGAAAACCTGATCTCCGCCTCCGAGGCGCAGCTCGCCAACATGTCCACCAACGTCACTCGGGCCGACGCCAACATCGACTCCCAGTTGGACGATCTGAAAGGCCAGCGGTCCGAGGCCCTGCGGGAGCAGATGGTCGCCAACTACCAGCAGCAGGTGAAGCAGCAGCAGGAACTGCAAATCCTGCAGACCACCTTCGCGAACATGGAAACCCAGACCGCCTACTATAAGAGCCTGTTCACCAACGCCGGGGTCAGCGTCAGCCCGCTGTTCGACTTCACCGCCTAGCAGGGCGCGGAAAAAGGCCGTCCGCACGGCCCTCTTCCCCTCCGGGAAGAGGGCCGCGGCGTTTGGCCGGGCGGCGCGGCCGAACGCGGAAAGAATCCCCCCATGGGGCGGCAGAAGTTGCCGGGCGCACCGCCTCCGGGCTTTCCTCCCCGTCCCCTCCCCCGCCGCAGAATCCTTGATCGGCAATACATTACGGAACACTTTGCGGCTTGGCCCACGGCTTGCTGTTAGGTTCCCGAATTCGTGTGTGTTCCGCAAAGGCGAAGAGGACGGGTCATGGACCTTTACGCGCTGTTGGCGAAGAGATCGACCGAAACCACCGCCGCCACCGGCGCCGCGCAAGGGCGCGGCAAGGCGGCGCAAGGATTTGCCGATGCGCTGTCGGCTGCATACGGGCGCATCGGGGCCTCGGCCGACCCCTCCGCAGCGCTTGCCGGGCTGGTCGGCGAGAGCCGCGCCGAGACCGCGGACGCCGCCGCCAAGGACGCCGACGAGCCGGTCTCCCGCGATGACGACGTGCGGGCGCGCCGCGCCGAGCGCCGCGCCGCGCGGCGCGAAGCCCGGACCGAGCGCGCCGAGCACCCGGAACGCCGCACGGCGGCGAAGGGCCGCGACGAAACCGGCGCGGCGGACGACGAAGCCCCGGCGCAGACCGCCGACGCGGCGGAAAAGCCCGCCGAAAAAACCGCGGACAAGGCCGACGAAACGCCGCAGCAGACCGCCGCGGCCGGCGAGAAGCCGGCCGAGGCGGGCCAGGCGCAGGCCGCTGCGGAGACCCAGCCGGATGCCGCCGCCGCGGCGCTCGCCGCGGCGGGCATGCCGCCTGCGCCGCAGCAGGCCGCCCCCGGCGCGGAAGCCGCCCCGGCGCAGACCGAGGCGGCTGCGCCGCAGGCCGCGCAGCCGCAGCCGCAGGCCGCCGAGGCCGGAAAATCGCAGCAGGCCGCCGCGCCGACCGGCGCGGCGCAGCCGCAGCAGACCCAGGCGGCGCAGCCGCAGGCCGCACCGCCACAGCAGCAGCAGGCCCAGGCGGCGCAGCCGCAGACCGCGCAGACCGGCGAAACCCGGCAGACGGAAGCGCCGCAGGCGCAGGCCGCCGACCCGCTCGCCCGCGCCCAGGCGGCGGGCATAGCGGAAAAACTGGACTCCGGCGACAAGGTGGCGGTGAGCGTCTCCGTCGCCGCGCGCAACGCCGCCGCCAAGTCTTCGGATGCGCAGCAAACCTCCCAGACCGCCGCGCCCAAGACGGCGCAGCCGGTGCAGACCGCGCAGGCGGCGACCGCCGCGGCGGACACCGGCGCGGGCAACGGCGCGCAGACGCGGGCGCAGGGCAACGCCGCCGCCGAAACCCCGGCGCAGGCCACCGCCCAGCCGCAGGCCGCGCAGCCGCAAGCGCAGGCCGCCGCCGCGCCCGGCACCGCCGCGCAGACGATGATGGCGCAGCAGCAGGCCGCCGCCGCACAGGGCGGCATGGCCGCCCAGGCCGCCCCGGCGGCGCAAACCGCCGCAGCGCCGCAGCCCGCGTCCGTCGAGACCGCCGCGCCGACGGCGGCCACCGCGACCGCCGCCGCCGATGCCGCCCTGCCGGGCCAGCCGCAGGCGGTGGCCACCCCCGCCGCGCAGGCCGCACAGGAGGCCGCCGAAACCCAGCAGGCGGCGCGCGCCGCCCTGCCGCGCACCCCGGTGCCGCCGAAGCAGATCGTCGATCAGGTGAAGGTGAGCATCACCCAGGGCGCCGACGAGGGCCTGGACAAGATCAACATCCGCCTGCGCCCCGCCGAGCTCGGCCGCATCGAGGTGAAGATGACGGTCTCCGACGACGGCACGGTGCGCGCCATGGTCACCGCCGACCGTCCGGAAACCCTGGACGTGCTGAAGCGCGATGCCGCCGGGCTGGAAAAGGCCCTGCAGGATGCCGGGCTGAAGACCGGGCAGGACTCGCTCAGCTTCAGCCTGCGCGACCAGGGCAACCAGGGCACCGCCAACAACGACAACCGCAACCGCACGCCTTATGGGCGGCTCGCCGCAGCCGGCGACGCCCTCGACGCGGCGGAAGCGCCGATCGCCGCCTACGCCGGGTCGCTTCGCGCCGACGGCATCGACATTCGGGTCTAGGCAGAAGGAAAACGCGCCATGACGGACATCACGACGCTTGCCGCGCTCAACTCCGACCATTCGACGTCGGACAGCTCGCGCGCCTCGCTCGCCGACAACATGGACAGCTTCCTGACGCTCTTGACCGCGCAGCTCAAGAACCAGGACCCGCTGTCGCCGATGGACAGTTCCGAGTTCACCAATCAGCTGGTGCAGTTCGCGGGGGTGGAGCAGCAGATCAACGCCAACTCCAACCTGGAAAGCCTGATCGGGCTGTCCCAGGCGAGCATCGGCGCCACCGCGGTCGGCTATCTCGGCAAGGAAGTCCAGGCGGAATCCACCACCATGCCGTTGCAGGACGGCGCCGCGAAGTTCACCTACACCCTGACGCAGGACGCCAGCGACTGCCTGATCGTGATCAAGGACAGCAGCGGCGCGGTGGTCAAGACGATGACCGGCGAGACCGAAGCGGGCACCTACCACATGTCCTGGGACGGCAAGAACGCCTACGGCGAGCAGTTGGACGACGGCGCCTACACCCTGGAAGTCCAGGCGAAGGACACCTCCGGCGAAACCATGGACGACATCTACACCACGACCTTCGGCAAGGTCACGGCGGTCGCCAACGACGGCGACGACGTGCTGGTCGCCGCGGGCCCGGTGCTCTTCGGGATGAGCTACATCGTCTCGGTGCGCGACGTCGCCGCGCCCGCCTCCACGGACACGGGCGCCGGAACCACGGATACGGACACCGGAACCACGGACACCTCGACCACCACCGACACGACGACGGAAACCGATACCAACGGCTGACGCCGCAACCCATCGCCCGGTGCCGCGGGGCCGGCCGCCCCGCCCGGCGCAAAGACAGAGTTAAGGAGACGGAACCATGAGCCTCTACGGTGCACTTTTCTCGGGCGTTTCCGGCTTGGCAGCGCAGTCGAGCGCAATGAGCGCGATCGCCGACAACATCACCAACGTCAACACCATCGGCTACAAGGGCACCTCGGTGAACTTCCAGACCCTGGTGACCAAGCAGACCTCGCTCACCACCTATTCGGCGGGCGGCGCGCAGCCGAAGCCCAGGGCCAACATCGACATCCAGGGCCTGTTGTCGGCGACCAGTTCGTCCACCGATCTCGGCATCTCCGGCTCCGGCTTCTTCGTCGTCAACGAGGCGGCGAACCCGGGCTCGGGCAACGTCTGGGGCTACACCCGCGCGGGCTCGTTCAAGCTCGACAACCAGGGCTTCCTGACCAACGTCTCGGGCTACTACCTGCAGGCCTGGCCGCTCTCCACCTACGACGGCAGCGCTTCGGCCTCGCTGGTGCGGGTGGGCGACAACGTCTACATGAAGGCCTACCAGGACAGCAACGGCATCACCACCTACGTCAACGACAACATCATCGACAGCCGCAACTTGAAGCCGATCAACCTCAACGAGATCGGCGGCACCGCGACGGCCACCCAGAACATCCGCGTCGGCGCCAACCTGCCCGCCGACGACCCGGTGTTCGACGCGAGCAACGCGAGCGCCGGCGGCCGCCACAGCCTGGCGGTGCTGATCTACGACAGCCTCGGCAACGACCACAACCTCAATGTGCAGTACACCAAGCAGTCGTCCAATTCCTGGGGCGTGGATGTGGAAATCCCCTCGGGGGCGGCCACCATCACCACCTACGGCAACCGCGAGGTCGCCACCGATTCCGGCCAGGAAGACGTCTACGCGGCGCGCGGCCAGATCGAATTCTCGAAGATCCCGAGCTACGGCGAACTCCTCTCCATCGACGACGGTCACGGCGCGGCGAAGGTCTTCGAGTTCACCAACTCCGGCGCCACCGGCACCGTCAACGGCGCGGGCAACATCATCGTCAACATCAGCACCGTGACCAGCATCGCCGACGTGATCGGCGACATGAAGACCGCGATCGACGCCACCCTGCGCGATTCCGACCGCTTCGTCGCCAACGGCGCGAAGATGGACATCATCCAGTCGGCGACGGGCGACGCGATCACCATCGACGCCTCGGGCTGCCTGTCCTGCCTGCAGTCGCAGTGCAACGCCAACGAGACCACCGGCATCCCCACCGGCATCTACAAAGTCGAGGCGATCGACGAAGCGCTGAAGAACGTCGCCCGCTTCGACTTCGACACCGCGCCCGCGGTCGGCGCGACGATGGACATCAACGGCACCACCTTCGAGTTCACCAACGCGGGCACCACCGGCCAGATCAACGGCGGCGGCAACGTCATCGTCAACATCAACGGCGTCACCGATCCCTCCGTGGTGGTGTCGTCCCTGAAGACCGCGATCGACGCCAACCTGTCGGAATCCGGGCGCTTCGTCGCCTCCGGCCGCACCCTGAACATCCTCCAGAGCAACTCCGGCGCGGACATCACCTACGACATCGCCCTCTCCCCGACGGTGACCGCCACCTACACCTCGGAAGGCGCCTCCAATACCCTCGATACCGGCACGATCACCAACTCCTTCACCTTCAACACCTCCTCGCAGGAGAACGGCTACATCGTCCCGGCGGTGCGCTTCAACTCCGACGGCACGCCGAAGTACTTCAACGTCGATAGCGTCGAGATCCAGTGGGCCAACGGCGCGGAAGACATGGAAGAGACGGTGAAGAACGGGCAGAACGTCGATCTGCGCATCGACCTCTTCCTCGGCAACACCTCCACCGCCGACGGCCTGACCCATCTTTCGGGCGATTTCGCGGCCAACTACATCACCCAGGACGGTGCGAAGTTCGGCAACTTCGCGGGCGTTTCCATCGGCTCCGACGGCATCGTCACCGCGCTCTTCGACAACGGCGAAACCCGGCCCGTGGCGCAGATTCCGCTGGCCACCTTCGTCAACCCCAACGGCATGGAAGCGCGGACCGGCAACACCTGGATCGAAACCGACTCCTCCGGCCAGCCGACGGTGCGCACCGCCGGTTCGGGCGGCGCGGGCACGATCAACTCGGCCTCGCTGGAAGCCTCGACGGTGGATCTCGGCACCGAGTTCACCTACCTGATCACCACGCAGCGCGCCTACTCCGCCTCGGCCAAGGTGATCACCACCTCCGACGAAATGCTCGACGAACTGGTCCGCATCAAGCGCTGACCGGCGCGCCGCGCACGCAAAAAAGCCCCGCTCCGGCGGGGCTTTTTTCATGCCCTGGCGGCTTATTGCAGGTCGTCGAGGGGGAGAAAGCCTTCCTTGCCGTCGGGCAGGCGCACCCGCACCCAGTTCTCGCCGGGTACGATCGCGACCATGGTCACCTTGGCGCCCTTGGCGATGCGCGCCAGAACCGGCGTGCCCGCCCCCGGCCCGCCGCGCAGGGCGATGCCGTCGCGCAGGGTGACGAAGCCGGGCAGCGGCGTGTTGGGGCCGCTCGGCAACGCGACCAGGGATTTCGACGCGGGCTCCGGCGGCGGCGCAGCCTCGCGGCGCAGCGACAGCCCCATGGCCAGCGCCACGATGAGAACCACCGCGGCGAACGGCGCGGCCTGCACCCAGAAGGCGCGGCCGAAGCGCCGCCAGCGCCCCTTCAGCGTTTTTTTCGGCATGCCGCCCAGGGAGGCGAGCAGGGTCTCCGCCTCGTGGCGGAAGGCGGTGCGCGCGGCGAAGGGCAACGCCTGCACGATGCTGGCGCGCGCCAGCTCCACGTCGCCGTTGCCGAGGAAGGCGCGCGCCTGGGAGAGCAGCATGCGCGCGTTCGGCTCCACCGGCATCTCGCCGCCCAGGAGGTTGCGGACCAGCGCGGGAAACGCCCACAGCGGCCCCTGCGGCAGGGCGGTCATCCCCCGCACCCAGGTGTGCAGCGAGGCGCGGATCGCCGCGTCCTGCGCGCAGCGCGGGCAGAACACGCCGGAAACGCTGCGCCGCGTCGGGTGCAGCGGGCGTCCGCCCACCTCCTGGAAGATCACCACGCGCGGCTGCGCAGACCGCGTGCCGCAAGCGCGGCAGGAGAAGAACCTCGCCTTCGGCGGCGGCTCGCGCGGCGCTTCCTCCGGCCGCGGCGGCGGAGGCGGCGGGGGCGGCGGGGACTTCGGCAGCGGCTTCTTGCGGGCGGAGGCCTCGTGGTAGCGCTGCCGCGTCGAAGGGTCGCCGAGCACGTGGTAGGCCTCGTTGAGCAGGCGGAACTGCGCCTCGGCGTTGGGATGGCCGTTGTGGTCGGGGTGCAGGCGTTTGGCGCGGGCGCGGAAGGCCGCCTTGATCGCCTCGGCGTCGGCCTCCGGCGGCACCCCGAGGATGCCGTAGTAGTTCTTGGGATCGATATCGCCCTTCGCCATCTCACACCACCAATCCGGGGCCGCCCGGCGTATCGCCCGCGTCCTCCGGCGTCACGAAGCGCGGCGTCACCGCAAAGCCGAGGCTGCCGGTATAGCCCACCGCGCCGAGGGTCTCGACGAACAGGCCGCGCAGCTCCGCGGGCATCTGCGCGGGCAGCGCCGCATGGGTGCGGATCACCACGTCCAGGCTCTTGACCGCGGCGTTGACCAGGCCGTCGATCTGCATCGGCCCGAGACGCGACAGCGAAATATCGAGGAGGAAGCGGGTGTCGTCGCGGCGCGGGGAACGGCGGCGCTCCGCCTCTTCCTCCGCATCCTCCCGATCGGGGGCGCGGCGCACCAGCATGTGGATGCGCTCCACCGCGCCGCCGACGACGAAGGGCAGCGCATAGGCGCGCCATTCCCCGGCCGGACGGCGCGCCGCCTGCGCGCCGTCGCGCACCTCGTCGGCCAGCCGCGCGGCGAGCTTGCCGGCGCGGCCCGCCTCGCGGTCGTCGGCGCGGCGCGCGATCTCCGGCAGGCCGAGCCAGGCATCGGCGTTGCCCGCGCGTACCGCCGCCACCGCGGCGGCGAGGTTGGCGAGCATCTGCGGCCCCGGCTGCGGCAGGCGCGCCGCCAGATCCGCCGCCGCCGCGGGCGCGGCGCGGGAGAGCGTCTGCATCAGCGCGTCAAGGGTGGCCCACGGGCTCGCCGCGCCGGGCAGCGCGGGCGGCGGCGCGGCATCGGCAGGCACGGCGGAGAGCACGTCGAAGCGCACCTGGGTGCCATTGGGCAGGGGCGCGCGCACGTCGAGCGCGATGAACCCCGCCTCGGTGCGCAGGGTCGGCTGGCCGAGGGAGGAGCGGCTGATCACCACGCCGGAAAGCGTCACGGGCAGCGCCGCCCCCGAGGCGGCGGCGGGCGCAGGGGCGGGTGCGGCGGCGGGGTCCGGCGGCGCGGCGGCGGGCGTTTGCAGCGGACGCGCGGCGGCGGGACCCGCGCCCGCGGGCGGCGCGCCGGGGTGCGCCGCCGCGCCGGAGGCGGCGCCAAGCCCCGGCAGCGCGGATTGCGGCGGCGCGGCGGGATTCGGTGCGGCAGGGTTCCGCGCCGCGGACGCGCCGGGCGCGGCCGGGACCGCGCCGGACGACGGCGGCGCAGCGGCGGCGGCGAGCCCCGGCGTCGCGGGCGGCGGCGCGCCGGGAACGGCGGACGGCGCACCGCGGCCGATGCGCCCCATCGCCGCATAGCGCGCCGCCGCGTCGGAGGCGGCGGGCGCGCCGCCGGGCGCGGCGGCGGCTCCCGCGGGCGCGGCGGGCGGCGCGGTCTCCGGCAGGGAAATCCGGGTGAGGCGCACCGACAGCCGGGTGCCGGGCACCAGCGTCAGCGGCGCGCCCTGCGCGGCGGCATCCTGCATCACGTCGCCGCGCAGCACCAGGGCGGGCACCGGGCGGCCGACGCCGATGGTGCTCGCCGCCGGGGCGGCGGAGGCCTCCTGCGCCGCCGCCGCGCCCTGCGCCGGGGCGGCGGAGGCGGCGGACTTGAGCGCGAAGGCGGGGTCGGCGAGCACGCGGGCAAGCGGCAGGCCGTTCACCGCGGCGAGGCGCAGGGTGGCGGCGTCGCCCGCCGCCTGCGCGGTGCGCAGCAGCAGTTCCGCCCCCTCGGGCAGGGGCAGCGGCAGCCGCGCCTCCACGGTCACCGTGGAGCCGTCGGGCAACGTGGCGGAAACCTGCGCCGCGCCGTCGGCGGCGACCGCGAGGATGCGCGCCTCCAAGGGCGTGCCGCGCGGCAGGGCGGCGATCTGCGGCGAAGACAGCGTCACCACCGCCGCCGCCGCGCCCGCGCGGGCGGCGGGCGGCGGCATCGGCGGCGGCGGCGTGACGCTGTTGTTGTTCACATCGGCCTCCCCACCCTAACCGGCGAGCAGGCGGTCCGCGATGGCCTCGACGTCGATGGCGGCCTCGGCATTGGGATGACGGGTCAGAATCGGCGTCTGGTTGCGGATCGCCTCGCGCACCCGGGTGTCGCGGCGGATCACCCCCGCGAGCGGCGGCGAAATTTTGAGGAAGCCCTGGCAGGCCTTGAGCAGGGTGTTGTAGGTGCGCTCGCCCTCGCGGGTGGAGTTGGCGGCGTTGACGACGATGCGGATATCCACCCCCGCCGTCTCCACCGCCGAGATCTTGATGAAGGCGTAGGCATCGGTGAGCGCGGTGGGCTCGTCGGTGGTGACCACCAGAATGGTCCCGGCGCACTTGGCGAGGCTGCGGATGGATTTCTCCACCCCCGCGCCGAGGTCGAGCACCGTCTGGTCGTAGCCGTCGGCGGTGAGCCGCAGGTCCTCGGTGAGAATCTGTAGCCGCGACAGCGGAATGTTGGCGAGCGAGCCGGAGCCCGAGCGCCCGGCGACCACGTCGAAGCCGCCCGCCTCGTAGCGCATCGTCGCCTGGTTGAGGGTCAGCTTGCCCGCGACCACCGAGCCGAGGTCGTACTTCGGCATCAGGCCGAGCTGGATGTCCACGTTGGCCAGCCCGAGGTCGCCGTCGAACAGCAGCGCCCGCCGCCCGCGCCGCGCCAGCGCGTGGGTCAGGGTGATGGCGAACCAGGTCTTGCCGACGCCGCCCTTGCCGGAGGCGACGGCGAAAATGTTCTTGCCGCGCGACGCGCCGGCGCGGGCGAGGATCGGGGCGGACGCGGGGGATGGTGACGGCGTGGTCATGCGGGTACCTCGTTTTCGTCGGCCCAGGGCGGGGGCGGCAGTTCGGCCGCGTCGTCGGGCGGCAGGATCAGGCGCGCGAGCGAGATCGGGGTGATCGGGCACAGCCCGTCGGCGACGTGGGGGTTGATCGTGACGTCGCAGAACTTCAGCTTGCCCGCCTCGGCGGCGGCGAAGATGCCGCCGAGCCGCCGCGTCATGTCGAGCCTCGTCGCAAGCAGGCGGGTCGCGCCGACCTCGGCGAAGGCGCGCGCCACGTCCCAGCTTTCCACCGGGTCGCCGCCCGCGTTCATCACCAGGATCGGCTCCATGTCGGCGCACTCGCAGAGGGATTTCAGATAGTCCATGTCGGGCACGCTGAAGGGGTTGAGGCCGGGGCTGTCGATCAGCACCAGATCGGCCTCGACGGCCTGCTCGCGCAAGAGTTTTTCCAATGACAATGCGCCGCGCGCCTTCAAAAGCTCGATTTCGAGAATCGACGTGAAGGCGCGCAACTGATCCATCGCGCCGGCGCGCACCGCATCGGCGGAGATCACCTTGACCCGCCGCCCGGCGAGGTGCGCCCGCGCCGCCAGCTTGGCGACGGTGAGGCTCTTGCCGGTGCCCGGCGGCCCGATCAGGATGAACGGCAGCTTGGCGGTGCGCTCCGGCAGCGGCGCGAAGGCGAAGGCGGAATCGAGCGCCGCGGCGCAGGCCATCACCGGCCCCTCGTCGCCCAGCCCGCGGGCGATGGTCATCAGCCGCTCGATCAGGCGGTCGGGCACGCCGTGATAGACGAGCGCCTCGCGCACCCGCGCGAGCGAGCGCGGCAGCCCGCGCGGCCCGTCGAGGGCGGCCCGGATCGCGTCCTCCTCATGCCGCGAATCCTCCACCGCGGCGGTGATGCGCACGCCCTGCCCGCCGACGCCGCGCTGGGTGGAAACGATGATCGCCTCCTCCCCCAGTTCGGCGCGCACCATCTCCATGGCCTCGGCCATGCTCGGCGCGGTGTAGGTCTTCAGGCGCATGGCGGCGCAGTGCTCCCGTTAAATCTGCCCCAGGGTGCGGATCTTCGCCTTGGGGTGAATCTCGTTCTGGCTCATGATAACCGTAACCGGGCGGAATCTCTCGATAATCGAACGCACGAAGGGACGAATTGTCGGGCTGGTGAGCAGCACCGGAGTTTCCCCCTGCTTGGCGAAATTCTCGAAAGCCTGGCGCACCCGCGCGATGAACTCCTGCAACTGCGAGGGCGGCATGGCGAGCTGGCGCTCGTCGCCCTGGCCGACGATGGTGTCGGCGAAGGCCTGCTCCCAGGCGGGCGACAGCGTCACCAGCGGCACCACGCCGCTGCCGTCGGCATTGGCGTCGCAGAGCTGGCGGGCGAGCCGGGTGCGCACGTGCTCGGTGATCAGGGTGATGTTGCGGGTGTGGGCGCAGGCCTCGGAAATGCCTTCCAGAATGGTCGGCAGGTCGCGGATGGAGACGCGCTCCTGCAACAGGTTCTGCAGCACCCGCTGCACGCCGGAGACGGTGACCTGGGCGGGGATGACCTCGGCGACCAGCTTCTGGTGTTCCTTGTCCAGTTCGTCGAGAAGCTTCTGCGTCTCGGTGTAGGAGAGGAGGTCGGCCATGCTCTCGCGCACCACCTCGGTCAGGTGGGTGGTGATCACCGTCGGCGGATCGACCACGGTGTAGCCGCGGAACATCGCCTCCTCGCGGTGGCCCATGTCCACCCACATCGCGGGCAGGCCGAAGGTCGGCTCGTTGGTCTTCTCGCCGGGCAGGGTGATCTCGTCGCCGCGCGGGTCCATCACCAGCAGCATGTTGGGGCGCAGGTCGCCGTGCCCGGCCTCCACGTCCTTGACGTAGATGACGTACTGGTTGGCGGCGAGCTGCATGTTGTCCTGGATGCGCACCGAGGGCATGACGAAGCCCATCTCGGTGGCGAGCGCGCGGCGCAGCGCGCGGATCTGGTCGGTGAGGCGGTAGTTGCCGCTTTCGTTGATCAGCGAAAGCAGGCCGTAGCCGAGTTCCAGGCGCACGTTGTCGATCTTCAGCGCGGTCGAGATCGGCTCCTCGGCGGGCGGCGGCGCCTGCCGCGTCTTGGCCTGGACCTCGGCGGCCTCGGCGGCCTCGAGGCGGCTCTGCGTGCGCCCGACGAAATAGGCGCCCGCGCCCGCCGCCACGGAAAGCAGCAGGAACGGCAGCAGCGGCGTGCCGGGCAGGAGCGCCAGCGCGCCCGCCAGCGCCGAGGACAGGCCCAGCGCCTTCGGGGTGCTCCCCATCTGGGCGAAGAGAGCCTTGTCGGTGCTCTCGGTGAGGCCGCCCTTGGAGACCATCACGCCCGCGGCGACGGAGACGATGAGCGCCGGAATCTGCGACACCAGGCCGTCGCCGACGGTGAGCCGGGTGTAGGTGTCGGCGGCCTTGGAGAAGGGCAGCCCGCCCTGCGCCATGCCGATGATCATGCCGCCGACGACGTTGATGCCGGTGATCAGCAACCCGGCGATGGCGTCGCCGCGCACGAACTTCGAAGCGCCGTCCATCGCGCCGAAGAAGGCGCTTTCCTCGGCCAGGGTCTCGCGGCGCTTGCGCGCCTCCATCTCGTCGATCAACCCGGCGGACAGGTCGGCGTCGATCGCCATCTGCTTGCCGGGCAGGGCATCGAGGGTGAAGCGGGCGGACACCTCGGCGATGCGGCCCGAACCCTTGGTGATGACCACGAAGTTGACGATCACCAGGATGATGAAGACGATCACCCCGATGACGAAGTTGCCGCCCATGATGAAGCCGCCGAAGGCCTGGATCACCTTGCCCGCGGCGCCGGTGCCCATGTGCCCGTCGGCGAGAATGAGGCGGGTGGAGGCGAGATTGAGCGACAGGCGCATCAGGGTGCCGATGAGGAGCACCAGGGGAAACGACGAGAACTCCACCGGCTTCTCGATGAAGATCGCGATCATCAGCACCAGCACCGAGAAGGTGATCGACATGGCGAGCGCGATGTCGAGCAGCCAGGGCGGCAGCGGCATGATGAGGACGACGAGGATCATCACCACGCCGAGGGCGAAGCCGAGATCGCCGCGTTTCAGCATGCTGCCGAGGCGGCCGAGCACCTTGGCCCCGAAGTCCCCGGCAAAGCGGGAGACTCCTTCGGCGGATTGCGCCGCGGTTTCGGCCGGCAGCCTGGTTTCGCCTTTTCCCGCCATTGCGCTTATGGACCCACGGCCTCGCCCTCACCGGGCGCCGGCACCGCGTGACCTTCCTCGATGTACTGGCGCAGCTTGTTGCGCAGGGTGCGGATGGAGATGCCGAGAATGTGGGCCGCGTGGGTGCGGTTGCCGACGGTGTGCTTCAGCGTGTCGATGATCAGGTCGCGTTCGACGTCGGCGACGGTGCGCCCGACCAGGGAACCTGTGCCGCCCCCCTCCGCGGCGTCGTCCGCGTCCTCCAGCAGGAGAATCTGCTCCGGCCCGACCTCGTCGCCGGTGGCGAGGAGGACGGCGCGGTGCAGGGTGTTTTCCAGTTCGCGCACGTTGCCCGGCCAGGCATGGCGCAGCAGTTCCTCCCGCGCCGCGGCGGAAAGCGGGCGGAACGGCAGGCCGTTGGCCTCCGCGTACTTCCGCACGAAGTGCTCGGCGAGCAGCGGGATGTCCGCCTTGCGCTCGCGCAGCGGCGGCAGCAGCAGGTTGAGCACGTTCAAGCGGAAGTAGAGGTCCTCGCGGAAGCGCCCGGCCTTGACCTCCGCCTTCAGGTCGCGGTTGGAGGTGGCGATGATGCGGGTGTCCACCTTCACCGGCTTGCCGCCGCCCAAGCGGTCGATCTCCTTCTCCTGGATGGCGCGCAGGAGTTTCGCCTGCAACCGGGTGTCCATCTCGGAGATTTCGTCGAGCAGCAGGGTGCCGCCCGAGGCCTCCTCGAAGCGCCCGACGCGGCGCGACACCGCGCCGGTGAACGCCCCCTTCTCATAGCCGAAGAGCTCGGATTCCAGCAGGTTCTCGGGAATCGCGGCGCAGTTGACGGCGACGAAGCGGGCGCTCGCGCGGCGGCTCTTCGCGTGGATGAAATGGGCGATCACCTCCTTGCCGGTGCCGGACTCGCCGGTGACCAGGATGCTCGCCTCGCTTGGCGCGACCTGGGCGGCGAGCTTGACGATGCGGTCCATGCGCGGATCGGCGTAGAGCAGCGCGTGGCTCTCCTCGGCGATCGCCTCCAGCACCGCGGCGATCATTTCCGCATCCGGCGGCAGGGGGATGTATTCCTTCGCGCCCGCCTGGATGGCGCGCACCGCGGCCTTGGCGTCGGTCTCGGTGCCGCAGGCGACCACCGGCACGCCGATGCGCTCCGCCTCCAGGCTGCGCATGAAGGAAACGATGTCGAGGCTCACGTCGAACATCACCACGTCGGCGCCCTTGCCGGCGCGCAGCACCTCGAGCCCCGCCGCGGGGGTGTCGGCCTGCAGCACCGCGGCGCCGCGCGCCACCGCGATGCGGCTGGCGGCCCCGATCTGATTGCTGAGCGATCCGACGATCAACAGGCGCATGGTGGTGCCTTCTCCCTCAATCGTAGAAGCGGATGCGCTTGGCGGGCGGCATCAGGCTGTTGAGCAGCATTTCCAGGCGGCGGGGGTTTTCCTGCCGTCCGATCGAACCGGTGGTGACCAGGGTGAGCTGGCCGATCAGCGCCTCCTCGGCGGAGTTGCGCTCGAGCTTGGAGGCAAGCGGGTTCAAGACCATGTGGGCCAGCACCGCGCCGTAGAAGGTGGTGAGCAGCGCCACCGCCATCGCCGGGCCGATCGCCGCGGGGTCGGACAGGCGGCCGAGCATCTGCACCAGACCGATCAGGGTGCCGATCAGCCCCATCGCCGGGGCGATCTCGGCGGCGCGGCGCAGCACCGAGGCGGACTTGCGGTGGCGGCCGAGCATCGCGCCGAGTTCGCGGCGGATGACGTCTTCCACATCCTCGACCTTGAGGCCGTCCACCACCATGGTCAGGCCCTTCTGCAGCATCGGGTCGGCGATCTCGCCGCGGGAGAGCGGCGCCTGTAGGGAAAGCAGGCCGCCGCGGCGCGCGCCGTCGGCGATGCGCAGGAGTTCGAGCGCGGTGGCCGAGGGGTCGCGCCGCTGGTAGGAGACGGTGCGCAGAATCGCGGCCACGGTGACGCCCATGTCGGTGACGGTGAAGCTCGCCATGGTCAGCATCGAGGTGCCGCCGAAGACGATGAGCATGGAGGGCACGTCGAGGAAGGCCTGCGGCGCGCCGCCGAGGTAGAGCGCGGCGGCGACGAGGCCGAGCGCGCCCACCAGCCCCAACAGGGTCGCCGGGTCGAACGCGTTGCCCACGCCCCCTCTGTCGTCGCGGTCCTCGCTCATCGATGGCCCCTCGCCCGCCATGCCTCAGGTACGCTCGCTCTTGATGATTTCGGTCATCGTCACGCCGAGGCGGTTTTCCACCACCACCACCTCGCCGCGCGCCACCAGCCGGTCGTTGACGTAGATGTCGATCGCCTCGCCGACCTTGCGGTCGAGCTCCACCACCGCGCCGCGGCCGAGCTTGAGAAGCTGGCTCACCTGCATCGAGGACTTGCCGAGCACGGCGGACACCCGCACCGGAATGTCGTAGACCGCCTCCAGATCCGCGGCGGAGCGCGGCTTGTCCATATCGGCGAACTCGTTGGGTTCGTCGTCGGCGGCGGCATCCGCGGCGGACGGCGGCGCGCCGCCGTTCAGTTCGTTGAGTTCCAGGTCGTCGTCGGCCATCGTCGTCTCCTCACTCCGCCTCGGTGGAGGCCGCGCCGGCGGCCCCTTCCGGCGGGGACCCCGGCTCCGGCGCGCGTTCCGAGTTTCGCGCTACGATATCCTGAATCCGTTGAAAAAGCGTGTCTACGTCGCGTTCCGCGCCGCCGTTGTCCCATTCCAGGCGGCAATCCGCCGGTCCCACGGCGGGATCGGCCATCACCACCACCATGCCGTCGAAACCGCGGTCGCGGGCCAGCGGCTCGATGCGGCGGCGCAGTTCGTCCGCGTTGTCCGAAGCGACGCGCAAAATCAGGCGCGGCTCGTTGAGGAGATGCGGCAGGCAGGCGGCGACCAGCCGCTCCACCTCGGCGATGCCGTGCTCCTGCGCCATCCTCGGCAGCAGCTTCTTCACCACCGCCACGGCCAGCGCCGCGGCCATGCGGTGGGTCTCGGCGTTGGCCGCGTCCTGGCGGCCGCGCAGGGTTTCCATCTGGTCGGCGATGGATTCCAGCGCCAGCACCTGGAAGTGCAGGGCGGACTCCTCGGCGTCCTTCAGGCCCTGGGCGTGGCCGAGCACGCGGGCCTCCTCGCGCGCGGTCTCCAGGTCCTCCTCGGAGAACAGCGGCGGCGGCGGCGGCGGTTCGGCCTCGGCCTCCTCCACCTGGCCGTCCACCGCGCGATCGGGCGCGGCGCGCGACTGCGGCGGCGCGCCGAAGTCGTAGGAAAAGAGGAAACGGCGCACCGCATCCTCCGCCTCGGCCTCGCCGTCGAGGCTGCCGAATGCGTGGAAGGCGTTGTCGCGTTTGGAGAGCTTGGTCGCCATGCCTGCCTTTCCGTGGTGCCGCGGCGTCGCCGCCGGCGGCTCAATACACCAGTTCGTCTTCCTCTCGGCCTTCCGAGATGACGATCTGGCCGGAGTTCGCGAGTTCCTTCGCCAGGGTGACGATGAGGGCCTGCGCCTCGTCCACCTCGCGCAGCCGCACCGGCCCCATCGCCTCCATGTCCTCGCGCAGCATCTTGCCCGCACGCTCGGACATGTTCTTGAAGAACATTTCCTTGATCGGGTCGGAAGCGCCCTTGAGGGCGAGCGCCAGCTTGTCCTTCTCGACGTGGCGCAGCAGCGTCTGCACGCCCTGCGCGTCGAGGCGCACCAGATCCTCGAAGGTGAACATCAGGGCCTTGATGCGCTCGGCGGATTCGCGGTTGCGCTCCTCCAGGGCCGACATGAAGCGGTTTTCCGAGTTGCGGTCGAGGTTGTTGAAGATGTCGGCGATGAGTTCGTGGGAATCGCGGCGGTTGGTCCGCGCGAGGTTGCTCATGAACTCGGTCCGCAGGGTCTTTTCCACGCCGTCCAGCACCTCCTTCTGCACCGATTCCATGCGCAGCATGCGCATGATCACTTCCATCGAGAAATTTTCCGGCAGCAGCGCCAGCACCCGCGCCGCATGGTCCACCTTGATCTTCGAGAGCACCACCGCCACCGTCTGCGGGTATTCGTTCTTGAAGTAGTTGGCCAGCACCTGCTCGTTGACGTTGCCGAGCTTGTCCCACATCGTGCGCCCGGCGGGACCGCGGATCTCCTCCATGATGTTGGCGACGCGGTCCTTCGGCAGCGCCTTCATCAACAGGCGCTCGGTGCTCTCGTAGGTGCCGACCAGCGAACCGGTGGCGGAGATCGCATCGGCGAACTCGATGAACAGGCGCTCCACCAGGGCGGCGTTGACGGTGCCGAGCGCCGCCATCACCTGGGAGATCTCCTTGATCTCCTCGTCGTCCATCAGCGAGAACAGACGCGCCGAGTGCTCCTCCCCCAGGGAGAGGAGGAACAAGGCCGCCTTCTGCGGTCCGGTCAGGCTGCGGTAGTCTTCCTTTGCTCGCGCCACGGCGTTGCGGTCTCCGTTTCAGATGGCTCAGGTTTCCTGATACATCCAGTTGCGCACGATGCTCAAGGCTTCCTCCGGATGCTTCTGGACGATCTCGCCGATCTTGCGCAGCGAGGACGCCTTGACCCTGCCTTCCACCTTGTCGATATCGATCAGTTCCTCGACCTCCAGGTCCTCCTCGTCGTCGGAGGGCACCATGGAGCCCATGGGCGCGGCGAGCTGCGGCGCCGTCTGTTCGGTGATGAGCTGGCGGCTCGCCTGCTCCGAAGGCGTGGGCAGGCTCTCGAAGGCGCGGGTGACCAGCGGCCGGACGATCAGCAGGATGACCAGGATCGCCACCACGGCGACGCCCAGGCCCTCGGCCATGCGCATGATCTCGGCCTTGGTGAAGCCCATGAACAGCGGCTGCTCGGCGGGGCCGAAGGCGTCGGTCGCGGCCTGGAAGCGCATGTTGATCACATCCACCTGGTCGCCGCGCGCCGCGTCGAAGCCGACGGCGGAACGCACCAGGGAGGCGATCTTGTCCATCTCCTCCGGCGTGCGGTCCGCATAGGTGGCGGTGCCGTCCGGATTGGTGGCGGTGATGCCGTCCACCAGCACCGCGACGGACAGGCGCTTCACCACGCCGTTCTCGCGCACCGAGTTGGAGATTTTCTTGGTGATCTCGTAGTTGGTGGTCTCCACCGAGCGCTGGTTCGAGCTGGTGGCGCGGCCGTTCTCGGAGCCGAGGTTGCTGTCCGGCAGGTTCTGCTGCACCGAAACCGCGTCGCTCTGCTTCTCGTCGGTCTGGGCGCGCTCGCTCTCGGTGACGGTGGAGCGCACCACCTGGCCGTCGGGGTCATAGCTCTCCTGGTTGGTGACGACGCGGGCGAAGTCCATCTCGATGCTCACCTCGGCGCGCACCTTGCCGGGGCCGAGGCTGCGGGCGAGCAACTCCTCCACCGCCTGGGAGAGACGGTGCTCCTGCGTCTGGCGCATCTCCTCGTGGGTGGCGGCCATCACCTGCTTGTCGTCCTCGAAGCCGCGGGCGAGCAGCGTGCCGTGGTCATCGACGATGGAAATCCGCGAGGGCTTGAGCTTCGGCACCGCCGAGGCGACGAGGTACTGGATGGCGGAAACCTGCCCCTTGGAGAGCGAACCGGCGCGCAGCCGCAGAATCACCGAGGCGGAGGGCTCCTGCGCCTCGCGCGAGAACATTTCGCGCTTCGGCAGCACCAGGTGCACCCGCGCGGCGGCAACCGTGCCGATCGCCATGATGGTGCGCGACAGTTCGCCTTCCAGCGCGCGCACCAGGTTGACGTTCTGCATGAAGTTGGTGGCGCCCAGCGCATCCATGTTGTCGAACAGCTCGTAGCCGTTGATCACGCCGGAATTGTGCGCCACCTCGGCGGTCTCCAGGCGCATCTTCAGCATCTGGTCGCCGGGCACGTAGATGTCGCGGCCCTCGGCGCGCAGCTGGTAGGGAATGGTCTTCGCCTCGAGCTGGCGGGTGATGGCGCGCGCCGCGGAGGTGTCGAGATCGCTGTAGAGAAGCTCCATCTTCGGCGCGCCCATGCGCATCGAAAAATAGATGATGAAGCCGAGAAGCCCGACGCTGACGGCGGCCATCGCCATCAGGCGGCCGGGACCCAGGCTGCGCAAGGATTGGATGAACGCGTTCACGGCAGGGCGACCTCGCACTGGCGGAAGAGGCGCGCACGCGCCTCTCCTCACGGATTCCGGTTGTTCCTGAAGAAAGCCTATAGCCGGGGGGTTAAAGAGATGGTTAACGGGCGGCAATTTTTGCCGGGCGGGGACTCGCCGGAATCCGCGGAGTCGCCGCTATTCTACCCAGCGTTGCGGCGGCGGTGGTTGATCGCCGCAATCTCGTCCAGCGCCGCCTGCTCCTTGCGGGCGCGCTCCGCCGCGGCGCGCAGGTCGCGGTTCTTCTGGATCTGCTCCAGGGTCTTGAAATCGCGGTAGACCTCCGCAACCTTGTCGCGCTGCCCGGAAATCGCCGCTTCCAGCAGAATGCGTTCCTGGTCCAGGCGGGTGCGGCGCGCCACCGCGGCGGCGGCGAAATCGCCATAGGCGCGCCCGGCCAGTCCCGCCGGGTCGGCCGCGGCGACCGTCTGCTCGCGGCGCACCTCGTCCTCCAGCGCGGCGCGGCGGCGCGCCACCACCGCTTCCTGCGCCAGCATCTGGCCGAGGATGCGGCGCTCCTCGTCCACCATCCATTTCTTCAGCCGGATCAGGGCGTGGATATCCTTGCCCGCCATCAGTGCGACAGTATCTGTTCAAGCGCCGCATAGCCCGCGGCGAGATCGGTCGCCTCGGTCTTCGCCTGGGCGAGAAACTGCTCCAGCGGCGCGCTGTAGTGGACCGCCTCGTCCACCTCCGGATTGCTGCCCGTGCGGTAGGCGCCGAGGCGGATCAGCTCCGCCATGTCCTCGTAAGTGGCCATCAGCCGCCGCGCGCGGCCGACCAGGGCGTTCTCTTCCACGCTGTTGCAGGCGGGCATGGTGCGCGACACGCTGCGCAGCACGTTGATCGCGGGATAGCGGCCGCGCTCCGCGATGGCGCGGTCGAGCACCACGTGGCCGTCGAGGATGCCGCGCACCGCATCCGAGATCGGCTCGTTCATGTCGTCGCCCTCCACCAGCACGGTGAACAGGCCGGTGATGCTGCCCACGCCGCCCGCGCCGGGCCCGGCGCGCTCCAGAAGCTTCGGCAGCTCGGCGAACACCGAGGGGGTGTAGCCCTTGGAGGCGGGCGGCTCCCCGGCGGAGAGGCTGATCTCGCGCTGCGCCATGGCGAAGCGGGTGATGCTGTCCATCAGCACCAGGATGTCGCGCCCGGTATCGCGGAAGAACTCCGCCACCGCCATTGCGGTGTGCGCCGCCTGGCGGCGCATCAGCGGGCTCTCGTCGGAGGTGGCGCACACCACCACGCTGCGCGCCAGGCCGTCCGGCCCCAGGTCGTCCTCCAGGAACTCGCGGGCCTCGCGGCCGCGTTCGCCGATCAGCCCGACCACGGTGGCGTCGAGGCGGGTGTGGCGCGCCATCATCGCCAAAAGCGACGACTTGCCGACGCCGGACCCGGAAAAGATGCCCATGCGCTGGCCGCGGCAGCAGGTGAGGAAGGTGTTGAGGGCGCGCACCCCGAGATCCACCTTGCCCTTCACCCGGCCGCGCAGGTGCGCCGAGGGCGGCGTGGCGCGCACCGCATAGGGGACATCGCCCTTGGGCAGCGGCCCCTTGCCGTCCACCGGCTCGCCGAAGGCGTCGATCACCCGGCCGAGCCAGGCCGGATGCGGATAGATCGCGGGCTGGCTTTCCGTCACTTCGGCGCGGCAGCCGAGCCCGATGCCCTCCAGCGCGGTGAACGCCATCAACAGCGCACAGCCGGCGCGGAAGCCCACCACCTCGCACGGCACGCGGCGGCCGGTGCGCGCGATCAGGGCACAGCGGTCGCCGACGGAGAGCGCGCCGTGCGCGCCGCCCACCTCCACCAGCATGCCGGAAACCCCGGTGACGCGGCCGAACACCTCGTAGTCCGGCAGCTGCTCGATTTCGTGCAGCATGTTCTGGATGAGAACCGTCATCGCCTCGCGCCTCCGGACATATCGGCGGCAGGATACCGCGCCTCCCTTAAGAGGCGGTAAAGACACATTGCGCGGACGCAACGAAGCGGCTAATCTGGCCTCGTTAACCAAGGTTAATGCGAGGCGCGCCATGCGGGTTCTGCTGGTCGAAGACGATCCGATCCAGGCGCAAACCATCGAAATGATGCTGCGCTCCGAGACCATGGTGGTGGACGCCACCGGCCTCGGGGAAGACGGCCTGGAGATCGGACGCCTCTACGAATACGACATCATCATCCTCGATCTCGGCCTGCCCGACATGGACGGCCTCGACGTGCTGCGCCAGTTGCGCGCCGCGCGCATCGCCACGCCGGTCTTGATCCTCTCCGGCATGGACGATACCGACCGCAAGATCAAAAGCCTCGGCCTGGGGGCCGACGACTACCTGACCAAGCCCTTCGAAAAGGGCGAACTAGTGGCCCGCCTCCACGCCATCATCCGCCGCTCCAAGGGCCACGCCGCCTCGGTGATCCGCACCGGACGCCTCAGCGTCAACCTCGACACCCGCTCGGTCACCGTGGACGACACGCCGGTCCACCTCACCGGCAAGGAATACGGCATCCTCGAACTCCTCGCCCTGCGCAAGGGCACGACGCTGACCAAGGAACAGTTCCTCAACCACCTCTACGGCGGCATGGACGAACCGGAACTCAAGATCATCGACGTGTTCATCTGCAAGCTGCGCAAGAAACTCGCGACGGTCAGCGGCGGCGATTCCTACATCGAAACCGTCTGGGGCCGCGGCTACGTGCTGCGCGATCCGAGCTGAAAACCAAAACCTCGCGGAGGGACTCGGTCCCTCCGCACAACACAGTTGCTCCCGTAACTTTATGTTTTTGCGCGTAGCGCCATAAGTCCCTGCCGGATGCGGCGGGGGTCGATTGCCGCTACGCGGCGAAAACAACGTCAGGGGGTCTGGGGCCCGCGGCCCCGGCGGGGTCCGGGGCGGCGCCCCGGCCCGGTTTTTCCGGCGTCACACCGGCGCTGCGCCGGCGCCGCCGGAAAGCTCGTACATGCCGCGCTGACCGGCGATCGGGCGGAACTTGTCGGAGATGCCGAGCACGGTTTCCGCGCCGCCGAGATAGAGGAAGCCGTCGGGGCTCATCACCTTGGAGACGTCGGCGAGGACCTTGCCCTTGGTTTCCTGGTCGAAATAGATCAGCACGTTACGGCAGAAGATGACGTCGAAAGCGCCGAGGGTGGAGCGCACGTCGGTGAGCAGGTTGAGCGGCCGGTACTGCACCATGGCGCGCAGGCGGGCGTCGATCTGCCACATCTCGTCCTTCTTCTGGAAGTATTTGACCAGAAGGGTGATCGGCATGCCTCTTTGCACCTCGAATTGGGAATAGAGCCCGGCCTTGGCCTTTTCGAGGATTTCGGTGGAGAGGTCGGTGGCGACGATATCGATGCGCCAGCCGGAGAGCTTCGCCTCCATCTCCTTGAGGATGATGGCGAGGGAATAGGGTTCCTGTCCGCTGGAGCAGGCGGCGCACCAGACGCGGATCTGGCGTTTGTCCTTGCGCGCGGTCAAGAGCGCGGGCAGCACGCGCTCGCGGAACTGGTCGAAGGGTTTGGTATCGCGGAAGAAGAAGGATTCGTTGGTGGTCATCGCCTCGGTCACGTCCTTGACCAGGGCGGGATCCATGCGGCGGATCGCGGCGACGAGCTCGTCGAGGCCTTTCATGCCGCGGCGGCGGGCCACCGGCATCAGGCGGCTCTCGAGGAGGTAGGACTTGTCCTTGGAGAGGACGAGGCCCGAACGTTCCTTCAAGAGCTTGGCTACGAAATCGAAGTCTTCCGGTTTCATCGTTTATTGCCTCGCCGCCACTTTTTTGATGTAGGCGCCGATTTCCGGCAGGGGGAGCACGGCCGAGCAGATGCCCGCTTGCGCCGCGGTGCCGGGCATGCCCCAGACCACCGCGGTTTCCTCGTCCTGGGCGATCACCGTGCCGCCGGCCTCGACGAGCACGGCGCCGCCCTTCGCGCCGTCCGAACCCATGCCGGTGAGAATCACCGCAAGGGCGCGGCGGCCATAGACCTTGGCGACGGAACGGAACATCGGGTCCACCGCCGGCTTGCAGAAGTTTTCCGGCGGCCCGTCGATGACGCGCAGAACCTGCTCGACGCCCTTGCTCTCCACCAGCATGTGGAATCCGCCGGGCGCGATATAGACGTTGCCGCCCCGCAGAACCTCGCCGTCCTGGGCTTCCTTGGCGGGCCAGCCGGTGACGCGGGTGATGTGCTCGGCGAGGATGGTGGTGAAGGTGGCGGGCATATGCTGGGTGATGATGATCGGCTGCTTCGGCGGCATGCCGCTGCGCAGATCGCCGAGCACCTTGAACAGCGCCTGCGGCCCGCCGGTGGAACTGCCGATGGCGATGATGTCGGGAAACTCGATCTTGTGCTGGCGCAGCTGGATCGGCGCGGTGGGGCTGAGCAGCGAGGCCCGCCCGCCGCCGAGCGCGGGACGCTGGAACGGCGTGCGCGCGGGCGCTGCGCCGGGGCGCGCCGGCTGGGGCGCCGGGCGGCGTGCGCCGCTCCTGCGCAGCACCGCGCCGAGGGTGACCACCTTTTCCAGCAGTTCGCGTTTGAAATCCTGGCCGCCCGAGAGCTCGCGCGTCGCGGTGGGCTTGGGAATGTAGTCCACGGCTCCGAGTTCGAGCGCGCGGAGCGAGATGTCGGCGTTGTGCAGGGTAAGGGTGGAGGCCATGATGACCTTGAGGTCCGGCCGCTTATTGAGCATCAGGGGCAGCGCGGTCATGCCGTCCATCACCGGCATTTCGATGTCGAGCAGCACCACCTCGATATCGTAGCGGTCGAGCGCCCTGACCGCGGCATCGCCGTTGGGAACCGAGGTCACCACCTGCACGTCCGCCGCGTCCTCCAGCATGCGCGTAATCAGGCCGCGCACCACGGCGGAGTCATCGACGACCATGACCCGGATCGGATCGGATCCTCGTGCACCGGTTAACGACGAGCCACCCTCGGACAACCGTTCTCTCCCCTCTTGCCGCTCCCAGCGGAATCAGCCCGCCTTCTCCTCGGCTGCGGCTGCCTTACTTCGGCTCGAGCAGGCCGACCTGCTCGAACTTGGCCTGGATGATCTCGCCGTCGAACGGCTTCATGATGTATTCGCTGGCGCCTGCTGCGATCGCCTGCTGAATGTGCTGGATATCGTTCTCGGTGGTGCAGAACACCACGATGGGCTTGCCGCCGCCCGGCAGCTTGCGCATCTCGACGAGGAATTCGATGCCGTTCATCACCGGCATGTTCCAGTCGAGAAGCACCGCCTCCGGCAAGGAGCCCTTGCAGTAATCAAGCGCCTTCGCACCATCCTCCGCCTCGGCGGTCGCGAACCCGAGTTCCTGCAGGATCTTCCGGGCCACCATGCGGATCACCTTGGAATCATCGACAATCAGGCAGGTCTTCATTGCAAATCATCCCAACGGGTAAGACTACGATCTGAAAAAACCGGCGACGGCAGGAACCACTCGTACGATGTTAACATACGATCCACAGAAGTCTTGGCAAAAAACCGTTGCATCGCCGAAGCCTGCGGCGCCGCGGGGAAACCGCGCCGCCGCCCGCCCGGGGGCGATGGATCACGCCTCGCTCACCGCCGAGGTCTTGCCGACCAGGCCCTTCAACACCTGCATCACCGCCTCGCGGTCGAACTTCACCACGTAGTCGTCGAAGCCGACTTCGCGCCCGAGTTCGAAGTCCTTGGTCGAGGCGTGGGAGGACAGCGCGATCATCGGCGTGGCGCGCCAACGCGCGTCGCCGCGCACCGCGCGGGCGAAGGCGAAGCCGTCCATGCCCGGCATCTCGATGTCGGAGATGATGGCGTCGAACATCTCGCCCCTGTCGCGCAGCGCCAGCGCCTTTTCCGCGTCCTCCACCGGGGTGACGGTGTAGCCGTTGACCGAGAGCAGCGGCGTCAGGAGATTGCGGAAGAAGGCGCTGTCATCGACGAACAGCACCCGCCAGCCGCCGCGCGGCCCCTCGTCGGTGAAGGCCTTGGAGTCCTCGCGGCCGAACCAGTCGCCGAACGCCTTGGTGAGGTAATAGCCGGTGTCGATCACCTCGGTGGCCTTGCCGTTGATCACCGCGGTGCCGATGATCCCCGGCTGCTCCACCTGCAACTCCATCTTCAGGCGGTCCTCGACGATATCGACGATCTCCTCGACGAGGAGGCCCATGGAGCGGTCGCGGTCGGTGAACACCAGCACCGGCTGGCGGCCCTCCTCGGTGATGCGGAAGTCGTCGGTCGCGCCGATCAGCGGCATCAGCTGGCCGCGGTACTGCACCACCGGCACGCCGTGGGTGTATTCGATGGTGCCGATCTCGATCTCCTCGAGGCGGGCGACGAGCGCCAGCGGCACCGCCTTCAGATCCTCCGCTCCGGAGCGGAAGATCAAGAGCGAGATGCGGTCTTCCGAGGTGGCGGCGGCGGCGGCGCGGGCGGCCTCCTCCTTGGCGTGATCGGCGCCCATGGCGACCTCGCCGGTGGCGGAGGCGATGCCGTTGGGATCGAGGATCATGATCACGCTGCCGTCGCCGAGGATGGTGTTGCCCGAGAACATCGAGATGTGGCGCAGGATCGGGGCCACCGGCTTGACGACGATTTCCTCGGTGTCGAACACCCGATCGACGATGATGCCGAAGGTGTAGGTGCCGACCTGGGAAACGACGATGAAGGTCTCCTCGTCGGCCTCCGCCTCGCCTTCGGAGTTGCTGCCGAGGCGCAGGAGATCGGAGAGGTTGACCAGCGGCAGCAGGCGGTCGCGCAGGCGCAGCACCGGCGCGGCGTTGATGTTTTCGATCTGGTGCTCGGAATTGGGGGTGACGCGCACCAGCTCGACCACCGAAATCTGCGGAATGGCGAAGCGCTCGGTGGCGCACTCGACGATCAGCGCGGAGACGATGGCCAGGGTGAGCGGGATCTTGATGACGAAGGTGGTGCCGCGGCCCTGCGCGGTCTTGAGCTCGATGGTGCCGCCGATCTTCTCGATGTTGGTGCGCACCACGTCCATGCCGACGCCGCGGCCGGACACCGAGGTCACCTTCTCCGCGGTGGAGAACCCGGCGCGGAAGATGAACTGGCTGACCTGCTGGTCGTTCATGCCGTCGAGTTCGGCCTCGGAGGCGAGCCCGCTCTCCACCACCTTCTGGCGGATGCGCGAAACGTTGAGGCCGCGGCCGTCGTCGGCGATCTCGATGATGATGTGGCCGCCCTCGTGGTAGGCGTTGAGCGAGATCACGCCGGTTTCCGGCTTGCCCGCGGCCATGCGGTCGGCGGGCATTTCGAGGCCGTGGTCGGCGGAGTTGCGCACCATGTGGGTGAGCGGGTCCTTGATCAGCTCCAGCACCTGGCGGTCGAGTTCGGTCTCCGCGCCGTACATCTGGAGGTCGATCTTCTTCCTGGTTTCGAGCGCGAGGTCGCGGACGATGCGCGGCAGCTTGGCCCAGGCGTTGCCGATCGGCTGCATGCGGGTCTTCATCACCCCTTCCTGAAGGTCGGTGGTGATGTGGGAGAGGCGCTGCAACGGCGCGGCGAATTCGGAATCGTCGCGGCCGCGCACCATCTGCAAAAGCTGGTTGCGGGTGAGCACCAGTTCGGAAACCAGGGTCATCAGGTTTTCCAAGAGATCCACATTGACGCGGATCGACTGCGCGGCGACGGCGCTTTCCTTCGGCTCGGCGGCGGCGCCCTGGACGATCGGGGCGGGCGGCGCGGTCACCGGGGCGGGCGGCGGCGGCGGCGGTTCCGGCGCGGCGGCCGGGCTCTCGGCGGCGCGCTCGGCGGCCATCTCGGCGGCGATCTGGGCCTCCGACGCGGCCTTCGCGCCGGCGGCCTGGGCGGCCTCCACCTCGGCGAGCAGGTCGGCGGCGACGGGGAAGCCCTCGGCGCTCAGCACCGGGCCGCCGGAAGCCGCGGGCGCGGCGGCGGGCGGCGCGGCGGCGGGAGCGGACGCCTCCTGCCCCGCGGCGACGAGGTTGAGCTGGTCGATCAGATCCCTGTCGTTGCCGTCGGGCTCGGTCTCGTTGGCCTCGATGTAGGCGAGGATTTCCTTGATGCGGTCGATCGAATGCAGGATCAGCGTCACCGAATTCGGCGACACGGTGAGTTCGCCGCCGCGGAACTTGCCGAGCACGTTCTCGCCCGCGTGCGCCAGGGTTTCCAGCCGCGGCAGGCCGAGAAAGCCGCAGGTCCCCTTGATCGTGTGCACCAACCGGAAAATGTTGGAAAGGATGCCGTTATCGTTCGGATTGCGTTCGAGATTGACCAGCTCGACATCGAGCGTCGCCAGACTCTCCGACGTTTCGGTCAGAAACTCGCTCAACAGATCGTCCATATCGTCCTCTCCACACCCCCGGTGAACCCCGCACGAACGGCGGGTATGCCGGACCTTCCGGCCCGGATGCGATGCCGTCAACGGCTCCGGCTTTGCCTCAAGCCCCAGGCGCACAGTATGCCGTTACGGGGCCTTAATGAAAAGACTATTGTCGCAGTTAGAGTTTTCCCACCCCGCCGGGAAGAATGTCGAGGCCGCAGACGTCGGCCTCCTGCCAGGGGCGCGCGGCGCACCCGGCGGCGGCGGCGCGCGCCGCAAGAAGGGCGGCGGCGGCGGCGCGCGGGTCGGCGGTCTCCGCCGCGGCGAGCCCGGCCTCCGCCGCGGCGGAAAACCCGGCGCGGCGGCCCGCGGCGCGCAGGCGCAGGCCGCCCGCTTCCGCCGTCACCGCCACCTCGCCGCCGAAGGGCAGCGCATCGGCGCCGATCAGCGCCAGCAGCAGGGCGCGGCGCAGGGTCTCCGGGTCCGCCTCTTCCTCGGGAAACGCCGCCAGGGTGAACACCCGCGCCCGGTCGCCGAGCTGGGCGAAATAGGCCGCCGCCACGGCGCGCGCCGCCGCGGCGGATTTCACCGCATGGGCGGTCGGCGCGCCGAAGACGGCGCGGAAAAGCTCCAGCCGCGCGGCGAGCGCCCGCGCGCTCGCCCGCAGCAGGCCCAGCGCCTCCGCCGCAAAGCCGCCGCCGCCCTCGGCCTGTAGAAGGTCGGCGCCGTTGACCAGGGCGGAGGCCGGTCCGGCCAGGTCGTGGCACATCCGCACCACCGCCGCCTCCGCCAGTTTCGCCGCATCCGAGGCCATGCCGCTTCCCCTTTCCGTTCTTTCCGCTCGCCCCATCATAGCCGCAGCGCCGCCGCGCCGCAGCGGCAAATCCGATTGTCCCCATGACAAGATGTTGGGTGCGGCGGCCGGTTCGTGCTATGACAGGGGCGAACCGTCGGAACGCGCCCCCACGCTTCCGCCCGGCCCCACAGACGATCCGGATCGCATTCGCCCATGTCCCTGCCCGTCGCCTCGCCGCGCATGGCGTTCGTGGCCGCCGAAACGCCGAGCGCCCAGTTCGCCCGCCAACGCCTCGCCGACCGCTACGGCGCGACGGCGCTCTCCGACGCCAACGTCATCGTCGCGCTCGGCGGCGACGGCTTCATGCTGGAATGCCTGCACCGCTTCATCGACCACCCGGCGCCGATCTACGGCATGAACCGCGGCACCGTCGGCTTTCTGCTCAACGACTTCGAGGAAAACGAGCTGCCGGAGCGCATCGCCCGCGCGGTGATGGTCAGCCTCACGCCGTTGCGCATGGAGGCGGTCACGGTGACCGGCCAGACGGTGCGCGCGCTGGCGATCAACGAGGTCTCTCTCCTGCGCGAAACCCGCCAGGCGGCGCGCCTGCGCATCCGCATCGACGACATGGTCCGCCTCGACGAGCTGGTCTGCGACGGCGTGCTGGTGTGCACCCCGGCGGGCAGCACCGCCTACAACCTCTCCGCCCACGGGCCGATCCTGCCGATGGGGGCCAACGTGCTGGCGCTCACCCCGATCAGCGCCTTCCGCCCGCGGCGCTGGCGCGGCGCGATCCTGCCGCACTCCTCGCGGGTCTCCTTCGAGGTGATGGAAACCGGCAAGCGCCCGGTGAGCGCGGTGGCCGACTACACCGAAGTGCGCGACATCGCCGCGGTCACCGTGCACGAGGACCCGATCGCCAAGCTGCGCATGCTGTTCGACCGCGAACACCACCTGGAAGAACGCATCCTCAAGGAGCAGTTCACCCCATGAGCGGCGAACCGGAGCCGACGGCGCGCGCCTTGCGCATTCTCCTGCGCGGCGCCCCGGCCTGGGGCGGCACCGTCGCCGTCGGCGCCGCCGGGGGGTGGGCCTTCGACCTTCTGCACATGCCGCTCGCCTGGATGCTCGGGGCGATCGCCGCCACCACCGCCGCGGCGCTCTGCCGCGTGCCGGTGCGCATCCCGCAGCGCATCGCGCCGGTGATGTTCTCCGTCGTCGGGGTGCTGCTCGGCTCCACCTTCCCCGCCGACATCCTCTCCCGCGCCGGGCGCTGGTCGGTGTCGCTCGCCGCGATGCTGCCCTACGTCATCGTCATCACCCTGGCGGTGGCCGCCTACTTCCGCTTCGTCACCCGCTTCAACCACCCCACCCGCTTCTTCTCCGCCTGCCCCGGCGGCCTCAACGAGATGATGATCATGGGCGGCGCGCGCGGCGGCGACGAGGCGGCGATCGCGCTGATCCACGGCATGCGCATCCTCACCGTGGTCTACGTGCTGCCGCTCTCCTTCCAGTATTTCGGCGGCGCGGACACCGCCGCGGCGCGCGCCGCGGCGCGGGTCACCGCCATCCCCGACGCCGCCGCCTGGGCGATCATGGCCGCCTGCGCCGTCGCCGGGGCGTGGGGCGGCATCCGCCTCAAACTGCCCGCCGGGGTGCTGGTCGGCCCGATGATCCTCTCCGCCGCCGCCCACCTCGCCGGATGGACCGACGCCCGCCCGCCGGACTTCCTCGTCCACGCCGCCCAGGTGGTGATCGGCTGCGGCATCGGCTGCCGCTTCCTCGGCACCGCGCCCGCAGTGTTCCTGCGCGCCGTAATGGTCTCGCTGGGCTCCACCTTCCTCATGCTCGGCATCGGCGCGGCCTTCGCCTGGGCGCTCGGGCCGATGGCGGGGGCGAGCTTCGCCGCCCTCATCCTCGCCTACTCGCCCGGCGGCATCACCGAAATGAGCCTCGTCGCCATCGCGCTCGGCATCGACCCGCTGTTCGTCACCACCCACCACCTGGGGCGCATCATCATGGTGCTGTCGGCCACCCCGGTGCTGTTCCGCCTGATGCGCAAATCCCCCGCCCCCGACGCCGCGGCGGAGTGAAACAACCAAAACTTTGCGAGGGGCCTCGGTCTCCTCCCCGCACCTCCCCTAAACTTGTTTTCCCCGCGTAGAGGGACACATGCCCGTCAATCTCGACAAGCCGCACCTCTGGAAAACCGACATCGCCCAATCGGTCGATATGTATAACGACTGGTTCATGCAGTTTGCGCCTCAGGCATTCCGCGAGACGCGAATGAAAACGACAGCAGAAGTCGAGGCGGCCCTGAAATTTACCGACAACCTGCGCCGCATCGAACCGGCCACCTTAAAAGATCACCCCAAGGTGCTCTCGACCTTACGCATGGCGACATGCCCGCCGATAGCCGTTGACCGCTTGGTCGGTCTGTCCGGTGCGAGCAAAAACCTCGTCGGGCGCATGGAAGAGGGCAGGATTCCGTCCCGCATGGATCCCGCCATCCTGGAGGGAGACCTACAAAAAATCTGCACCACCATCCGGCGCATGGCCGACCCGGATATTTTCGTTTGGCTGGACCGAGGTGCCGAACCGGCCGAAGCGGAAGTTTACCGCGCGGCCACCATTGTCGCCGACCGCCTTTGCGGCGCTATGGCAAACCCGATTATTCGCAACGCGCAGGAGAAACGTCAGTTGGCCGCCATCTCGGCATGGTTGCAAGCACGTGGTTACCGGACCGCCGATAACGGCACCAAATTCAACGGTATGGCTCCCGGCACCTTCTCGTTCCGCATGAACGTTCCAGTTACGCTGGAAGGTGGCAGACAGGTCAATATCCCCGTCGATGCCGTCATCCTGCCGAAAAACGCGCGGGCGGGTCAGTTGCCTGTTTTCTTCGAGGCGAAGTCGGCCGGTGACTTCACGAACGTGAATAAGCGCCGCAAGGAAGAGGCCGTAAAAATGACTCAATTGCGCAACACACACGGCCCCTCCGTCAGCTTCAGCTTGTTCCTGTGCGGCTACTTCGACAGCGGATACCTTGGCTACGAGGCGGCGGAGGGAATAGACTGGGTTTGGGAACACCGCATCGACGACATGAAAAAGTTCGCCATCTGATGGACCACGGGAAGCTCGAGGCGCAACGATTAGTCCTCCAAGCGGAACTCGACGCCCAAAAGAGCCAAGTCGAGCGGAACAAACTCGGACAATTCGCCACGCCGACCGCCCTGGCCCGCGAGATTCTCTCCGCCTCCCTGGGCCTTCTCCCGCCTGACGAAACCATTCGCTTCCTCGACCCGGCTATCGGAACGGGTGCATTTTTTTCGGCGCTGCTGGCGACCGCCAGCCACGCGCGCATCGCCAAAGCCGTCGGATACGAAGTCGACGCGCACTATGGCTCACCCGCCATCGAACTATGGCGCGGCACCGGCCTGGACTACCGCATGGGGGACTTCACCACACAAGAACCGGGCGAGCGCGCCAATCTTGTCATCTGCAACCCGCCCTACGTGCGGCACCACCACATGACGAAAGAGAAAAAAATAAGTCTTCAAGACGCCTCGGAACACACCTTCGGCGTGCGCGTGGCCGGTCTCGCCGGTCTTTACACCTATTTTCTCGCCCTATCGCATGCATGGATGGCTGAAAACGGCATCGCCGCATGGCTGGTCCCATCCGAATTCATGGACGTGAACTATGGACGGGCCGTAAAAAAATATCTTCTGGGCAAGGTTACCCTACTGCGCATTCACCGCTTCGAGCCGCATGACGCCCAATTCAACGATGCGCTGGTGTCTTCATCCGTCATCTGGTTCCGCAACGCGCCACCGCCGCCGACACACCACGTTGAGTTCACCTTCGGTGGAACGCTTGCAGATGCCCGGGTCCGCAAAATGATCGCAGACACCGACCTAGCGGACGAACCCAAATGGACGCACTACCCCGTTTCCGGCGTCCGCATACAGCGCTCCGGGGCCAGAATCGGCGATTTTTTC
This sequence comes from Oleispirillum naphthae, assembly GCA_027864655.1. Lineage (GTDB taxonomy): Bacteria > Pseudomonadota > Alphaproteobacteria > Rhodospirillales > Rhodospirillaceae > Oleispirillum > Oleispirillum naphthae. The sequence goes on along the minus strand of JAQAZG010000002.1, from coordinate 105,103 downwards.
AAAATCCATCGCGGCATCGCCACTGGCGACAACAAATTCTTCCTGCTGACTGCGGAGCAGGCATCCGCACGCGGCATTCCAGCGCAATTTCTGCGCCCGATCCTGCCGAGCCCGCGATACCTCAAAGACTCGGAAATTCCGGCCGAAACCGATGGCACCCCCAAGATCGAGAAACCCCTGTTCCTCCTCGATTGCCGCCTCCCCCCCGAAGAGGTCGCGGCAAGACACCCCGCACTATGGGCCTACCTCTCCAGTGGCATCCCTCGCGTCTCCAATCGCTACCTCTGTGCCCACCGCTCACCCTGGTACCGCCAGGAAAATCGTCCCCCGGCGCCGATCCTCTGCACCTACATGGGCCGGAGCGGCGGAAAAAACGGTAAGGCACCGTTCCAAATGATTCTGAACCACTCGAAAGCAATCGCCGCCAATGTCTATTTGATGCTCTATCCCAAGCCCTCGCTTCAGAGCGCCATCGACGAACGACCGGAACTGCTCCACAAGGTCTGGCAATTCCTGCAAACCGTGCGACTCGAAGAGATGCTCGATGAAGGAAGGGTGTATGGCGGAGGACTGCACAAAATGGAGCCGAAGGAACTGGCGAACGTCGGCGCCGGGGAAATTGCCGAGTTGATCAGTCTCGGCAAACCGCAACGGCGAAGCCTCTCCGCGGCGGAGTGAAGAGAACCAAAACTTTGCGGGGGGACTCGGTCCCCCCGCAAAGTTTTTTCTTTGAACTCAGCCCCAGACGAACGCCGGGATGGCGGCCACCGGGGTTTCTCCGGCGGCGGCGGCGAGGGCGTGGGCGGCGGCGGGGTCCGGCATCTCGCCGTGGGCGGTGGCGAGTGCGGCGGCGTTGACGCCGCCGGTGCAGAGCACCGCGTCGATGCCCGCGGCGCGGCAGCCCGGGATATCGGTGGCGAGTCCGTCGCCGATGCCCGCGACGCGGCTTTTCTCCGGGTTGCCGAGAAGGGCGAGCGCCTCGTCGTAGACCGCGGCGTCGGGTTTGCCGACGAAGGCGACGGCGCCGCCCCGCGCGGCGTAGAGGTCGGCGATGTTGCCTGCGCAGACGACGTTCCGCCCGGCGCGGATGACGCCGCGGTCGGGGTTGGCGCAGATCATCGGCGGGCGGGTTGCGGCGAGGCGGGCGATCTCCGCCTCGTAGGCGGCGAGCGGGTGTGCGAAGTCGCGCGGGCCGCAGACGAGGACGAAGTCCGCCTTTGCCGGGTCTGCGGTTTCGGTCACCGGCAGCCCGGCGAAGACGTCGCGGTCCTTGTCCTGGCCGATGAAGTAGAGACGCTGCCCGAGGGATGCGAAGGCGGGTCCGCTGCGGCGTTCGAGGCGCTGCCGCGTCGCCTCGCCGGAGGAGTGGATGGCGTCGTAGGCGTCGCGCGGCAGGCCCATTTCCGCCATCGCGGCGACCAGCGCATCGGCGCGGCGCGGCGCGTTGGAGAGCAGCACGGTGCGCTTGCCCGCCGCCTTGAGGCGGGTGAGCGCATCCAGCGCGCCGTCATAGGCGGTGACGCCGTCGTGCAGCACCCCCCACAGGTCGAGAACGAAGACGTCGTAGCGGCAGATCAGGGCGGAGACGCCGGAGAGAAGCGGGAAGCCTGAAGTCACGGCGCGCTGCCCCGCACCGCGGGCCGGTCCGCACCGACCGCGTCGGCGACGTGGGCGAAGCCGTCGGCCTTGAGGCATTCGGCGAGTTCGCGCGCCACCTTGGCCCCCACCGCCGGTCCGTCGAAGACCATGGCGGTGTAGAGTTGCACCAGGGAGGCCCCGGCGCGGATCTTGGCGTAGGCGTCCGCCCCGGTGGAGATGCCGCCGACGCCGACGAGCGGCAGCAGGCCCTGGGTGAGGCGGTACATCGCGGCGAGCACGCTGGTGGAAGGCTCCATCAGCGGCGCTCCGGAAAGGCCGCCCTGTTCGCTGCGCAGCGGGCTCTTCAGGCCGTCGCGCGCCCAGGTGGTGTTGGTGACGATGAGGCCGTCCACCCCGGTTTCCCCTTCCGCCAGGTCCATGCCGTCGCCCAGCGCCACGGCGGCGATGTCGGCCAGGTCCTCCGGCGTGAGGTCGGGGGCGATCTTTAAAAGCAGCGGCGGGCGGCGGCCTCCCGCCGCGGCGATGCCGTCCAGCACCGCGCGCACCCCCGCGAGGATCTCCACCAGCGGTTCGCGCGATTGCAGGGCGCGCAGGCCCGGCGTATTGGGCGAGGAGACGTTGACCGCGAGATAATCGGCATAGGGCGCAAGGCGCCGCGCCCCGGCCACGTAGTCGTCCACGGCGCGCTCGGTGTCCTTGTTCTTGCCGAGGTTGACGCCGACGATGCCGCGGCGGCGGCGCGCCGCGAGGCGGGCGGCCATCGCCTCCATGCCTTGATTGTTGAAGCCCATGCGGTTGATCACCGCGCGGTCCGGCACCAGGCGGAAGAGGCGCGGCTTGGGATTGCCGGGCTGCGGCCTGGGCGTCACCGAGCCGACCTCGACGTATCCGAAGCCCTGGGCGAGCATCGCGTCGGCGACCGCCGCGTCCTTGTCGAACCCGGCGGCGAGGCCCACCGGGTTGGGAAAGTCGAGACCGAAGACGCGGGTGGCCAGCACCGGCTCGGCGATGCGCGGCTGCGGCGGCACCAGGCCGAGACGCAGCGCGCGGATGGCGAAGGCGTGGCCGCACTCCGGGTCGAAACGCATCACCAGCGGCTTGATCAGGGGATAAAGGTCCATCCGTCCGCCTCCGTGGGTTGATCCGCCGCGTCGAGAAAGCCGAAATCGCGGTCCGGCAGGGTGCGCACCGCGCGCACCGCGGCAAGCGGCAGCGGCGCATAGAGGTGCGGGAAGAGCGCGCCGCCACGGCTTTCCTCCCACTTCAACGCCTCGCCCAGGGGCGCGGCGGCCACCGCGAGGAGGACGAGCACGCCCCCGGCGGCATAGTGGCGCGCGGCGGTGGCGGCGATCTGCGCGGCGGTGGAGAAGTGGATGAAGCCGTCGCGGCGGTCGGCCTCGCCCCCGGCATAGACGCCGCCGATGCGGAAGCCGGCCCACTCGGCCTCGGTGCAGAGCCTGAAGATCCAATCGCGTTCCATCATGGGCGCGACACTACCCGCTTTCGCGCGCCCTCTCAAGCCGCGGCGATTTTCACAACCATGACGATTTCGCTTTGCATTACGGGAATGCGGCAGCCGCGCCGCAACCGCGCAAACCCACAGGGTTTCCGGGGGCGCACAAAAAAACCAAGCAAACGCAGGGGTTATTACCCAAGCGCACGCACCGCGCGCAAATGGCACGGCGGTTGCTCCTGAAAGGCCAAGACGGACGAACACACACACAAACAAGAACGATAGCTTGGGAGAGACAACCATGGTCACCATCCACAACGCACCCTTCGGACGCTCGAACGCCTTCAACCTGTCCCTCGCCCTGATCGAAGCCCTGGGAGGCGCGGGGTTGACCGTGGTTTCCGTTCAGCCGACCCCCGCGATGCTGGAGGCGGGCGCCAGGGCGGGACAGATCGAACCCGCCGCCGCCTGCCGCGTCTATGCCGCGATGCTCGATAACGACGTTTGAACCGCGTTCGAGAGAAAAAGTCGGCGGGCAGAAGGCCCGCCGCGACACCGGCACCCGCCACCATCTGCGATGGTGGCGGTTTTTTGTCGGTCAGGGCGTGGACAATCCGCGGTTTTGCGGGATATCCTGACGCCGACAAATCAAAACAAAAAAAACCCTTGGCGCGAGGAACAAGACGGCATGGATACCCTGACGTATTCCCGCGGCGCGTGGTTCGTCGGCAACCCGCCGCTCCTGGGACCGCACGCACACTCGGTCTGGCTCGGGTCCGCGGTGTTCGACGGCGCGCGGGCGGTCGGCGGCTGCGCGCCGGACCTCGCCCTGCACTGCGAACGCGTCGTGCGCTCGGCACGGGTGATGGGCCTGGACCCGGTGCTCACCGGGCCGGAGATCACCGAACTGGCGTGGGACGGCATCTCCCGCTTCCCGGCGAAGGCGCACCTCTATATCTGCCCGCTGTTCTACGCCGACGGCGGCTTCGTCATCCCCGACCCGGCGACGACGCAGTTCGCCCTCACCGTCACCATCTCGCCGGTGCCGGAACCCACCGGCTTCGCCGCCATGGTCAGCAGCTTCCGCCGCCCGGCGGCGGACATGGCCCCCACCGGGGCGAAGGCGGCCTGCCTCTACCCCAACGTGGCGCGCGGCTACCGCGAAGCGCTGCAAAAGGGTTTCGACATCGGCGTCAGCCTCGACCCCGACGGCATGGTCGCGGAGTTCTCGTTCACCAACCTCTTCTGCGCCAAGGGCGGGTTGGTGTTCACGCCTGCAACCAACGGCACGTTCTTGAACGGCATCACCCGGCAGCGGGTGATCCAGCTTCTGCGCGACGACGGCATGACGGTGGAGGAAGTCCCCCTCTCGGTGCAGGACGTCAAATCCGCCGACGAGGTGTTCGCCTCCGGCAACTACCAGAAGGTCGGCTGGTGCCGCCGCATCGACGAGGTGGACTTCGCCAAGGGCCCGGTCTACGAACGCGCCCGCGCGCTGTATTGGGAATTCGCCCGCTCCGAGTGCTCGCGGTAGGGAACACCAAAGCTTTGCGGGGGGACTCGGTCCCCCCACCCCCCCATAACCAAGTTTTTGCGTGCCGCGCGATGGAGCCATCGCGCGGCGTGACGGTTGATGGCCGCTTCGCGCAAAACCAAACTCATGGGATCGAGGGGACCGAGTCCCCTCGCGGGTCCAGGGCGGAGCCCTGGCCTGATTTTCACCCCAGCTCTTCGCCCGCGATCGCCTTGTCCAGCAGGGCGATGCTTTCGGCGAGGCCGTAGAGGGCGAAGAAGGAGCCCATGCGCGGGCCGGTATCCTGGCCGAGCAGCATCTGGTAGAGCGCCTGGAACCATGCCTTGAGGTCGGCGAAGCAGGCATGCGTCTTGCCGACTTCGTAGACCACGGTCTGGAGGTCTTCCGGCGTGGCATTGGCGGGCTGCTTGGCGATTTCCTCGCGCAGGTGCTTGAGCGCCGCGGTCTCCTCCGCATTGGGTTTGCGGAAGGCCTTCTTCGGCAGCACGAAGTCGCGGTAGTAGGCGATGGCGCAGCGCACCAGGGAGTCGAGGAAGGGCATCGCCTTGGCATCCGCGCCCGGCACGTAGCGGCTGAGATATTGCCAGATCACCGCCGGATCGTCGGAGTGGCACACCGAGACGAGGTTCAAGAGCATGGAGAAGGCGACGCCCTCGGCCTCGGCGGGCGGGCGGCCGTTATGGATGTGCCAGGCCGGGTTGGCGAGGCGTTCCGCCTCGCTCTGCCGCGGAAAGGCGGAGACGAAACTCTGGTATTCGTCCACGGCGCGCGGGATGACGTCGAAGTAGAGGCGCTTCGCGGCCTTGGGCTTCTGGTACATGAACAGCGACAGGCTCTCCGGCGGGGCGTACTTCAGCCACTCCTCCACCGCGAGGCCGTTGCCGCGCGACTTGGAGATCTTCTCCCCCTTGTCGTCGAGGAAGAGTTCGTAGGTGAGGTTCTGCGGCTGCTCGCCGCCGAGGATGCGCACGATGCGGGAGGCGAGCTTGACCGAATCGATGAGGTCCTTGCCCGACATCTCGTAATCCACGCCGAGGGCGGCCCAGCGCATCGCCCAGTCGGCCTTCCACTGCAATTTGACCGCGCCGCCGGTAACCGGGGTTTCCACCAGTTTGCCGTCGTCGCGCTTGTAGACGATGGTCCCGGCCTTGGCGTCGGTTTCCACCACCGGCGCCTGGAGGACGACGCCGGTCTCCGGGCAGATCGGCAGGAACGGGCTGTAGGTGGCGCGGCGCTCTTCCCCGAGGGTCGGCAGCACCACCGCCTTGACCTCGTCGTGGCGGGCGAGGACGGCGAGCAGCGTCGCGTCGAAGCGGCCCGAGGCGTACCACTCGGTGGAGGACTGGAACTCGTACTCGAAGCCGAAGGAATCGAGGAAGGCGCAGAGCCGCGCGTTGTTGTGGTGGCCGAAGCTCTCGTGGGTGCCGAAGGGGTCCGGAATGCGGGTGAGCGGCTTGCCGAGGTGGGCGCGCACCATCTCCTTGTCGGGAATGTTGTCCGGCACCTTGCGCAGGCCGTCCATGTCGTCGGAGAAGGCGAAGAGCCGCGTCTTCACCCCGGGCGCGATGATATGCAACGCGTTGCGCACCATGGTGGTGCGCACCACCTCGCCGAAGGTGCCGATGTGCGGCAGGCCCGAGGGGCCGTAGCCGGTCTCGAACAGCACATAGCCCTTCTCTCCGCCTTCGTTGCCTTTGCCGCGTTTGGCCAGCCGTTTCTCCAACAGAGCCTTGGCTTCCTGGAACGGCCAGGCGTTGGAGGCGAGCGCGGCGGCAACGAGGTCGGACATGGTTCTGGTTTCCTGAAACGTCGAAATGCCCCGCCGCATCCGCGCGGCGGGGGAAAGCGAAGCTAGGCAATGCGCAGGCCGGTGTCAAATGGCGCGTATCGCCGGAGGCCGGCCTGCGGAAAAGCTCAGAACGACTTCGCGTGTTCCAGAATGGCGTCGCAGAGCCTGGTCTTGGCCTTGTCCTTCAAGGTGCTGAGGGAGAAGGTGTCGCCGTTGCCGGTTTCGAGAATGCCCTTGGTCCCGGAAACGTAGGAGGACGAGGCGGTGCCGACGTCGCCGCTGCCGGTGAGGCGGCTCAGCAGCGATTTTGCGGTGGAACCCTTGAGGTAGCTGTTCTGCACGCAGTAGCTGAGGAGGCCGCCGGTGTTGGAGGCGTTGGCCGAAGAGACGTCCGGCAGCATGCCCTTGAGGCTGGAGCCGAGCGCGCTGCCGAGGCCGTTGAGAGTCTGCGCCTGGCCGGAACCGGAAAACCCGAACGCCAACGCGCCGAAAATCAGAACCCCTCTGCAAAACCTGAGCATGAATCGCAAACTCCTCTCGTTGCGGCGCACCGCGCCATCGGCCCTGGGGGAGTGTCCGCCCCTGCCCGGCAACGCCAGGATAGTCGGAGTCCGCCGCCGCAGGAAGCGCGGTGAACCTATCGTGCGCCACGGCGCGCCGGTGCGCCGGTGCGCCGAAAGCGTGACCCATCCCACGCAAAAGGCGCATCCGGCGCATTGACGCGCCGTGGGAGCGGGCGTATGTGGAATTCTTCCGAGAACCGCCGCACGCCGCGGCGGGCCTGCACATACCGAGGCCATGACCCAGTCCCCCCTTCTCGTCCGCGTCCTCGCCGAGGCGGACGCCCCGGCCTTCCGCGACCTGCGCCTCGCCGGCATCGCCGAGCATCCGGAATACTTCGGCGCGCCCTATGCCGAGGAGGAGGCCGCCGGGCTTCCCCTGTTCGAGAAGCGCATCCGCGGCGGCCTGCCGGGCGATGCGATGTTCGGCGTCTTCCGCGGCGCGCGCATGGTCGGCATCGCCGGCATGTTCCGCGCCGCCAGCGGCACGATGCGGCACCGCGGCACCCTCTGGGGCGTCTATGTGGACCCGGCGGAACGCGGCGAGGAAACCGCGGAACGCCTGATCCGCGCGGTGATCGCGCACGCGCGGCGGCACGTGGACGTGCTGACCGGCCTGGTCACCGTCACCAACCCGCGCGCCCGTGCCTTCTATGTGCGGCTGGGTTTCGGCTTCAGCGGCATCGAGCGCAAGATTCTCAAGGTCGGCGGCCGCCACTTCGACCAGGAAATCCTGGTCATGGATTTCACCGGCGAAGCCCCTTAAACGGCAGGGGCCACCACCGCAAATTTAACATGCGCACATTTGTACGCACGACGATATTATCGTCGTTGTCCAATCTCAGCCGCGCCAGGAAACCCGCCTCCGTGTCCCCATCCCCGCTACCCGCCGCCCAGAACAGCACCAAAGTCGGCATCGCCATGATGGCCGCCTCGACCCTGCTGTTCTCCATTCTGTGGATTTTCGTGAAGATTCTGTCCGACCGCTACTCGGTCTACGAGATCGCCTTCTTCCGCAACTTCTTCGCCCTCATCCCCGCCACCTGGATGCTGCTGCGCCACCACGCGCCGGGCGAGATTCTGCAGGTGCACCGCGTCTCCGGCCACGTCTGGCGCGCGGTGCTGGGGGTCTCGGCGATTCTGCTCGGCTTTCTCTCCTACCACCTGATGCCGCTGGCCGACGCGGTGGCGATCTCCTTCATGTCGCCTTTGCTGGTCACCGCGCTGTCGGTGCCGCTCCTCGGCGAGAGGGTCGGCATCTTCCGCTGGAGCGCGGTGCTGGTGGGCTTCGCCGGGGTGATGATCATCATCCAGCCGGGCAAGGGGCTGATCACCCCCGGCGTGCTGGTGGCGCTCGGCGCGGCGCTGTTCGGCGCCCTGGCGCAGATCACCATCCGCCAACTCAACCGCCGCGACCACCCGCTCGCCATCGTGTTCTATTTCACCGTCTTCGCCACCCTGCTCACCGCGCTGCCGCTGCCCTTCGTCTGGCAGGCGCCGCAGGGGTGGGACTGGGCGCTGATGATCGCCATGGGGCTGGCGGGCGGCGCCGGGCAGTATTTCCTCACCCGCGCCTTCAACCTCGCGCCCGCCGCGGTGATCAGCCCGTTCAACTACACCAGCCTGCTGTGGACCACCATCGCCGGGGTGGTGTTCTGGAACACCATCCCGCAGCTCCACGTGTTCGTCGGCGCGGCGATCGTGGTGACCAGCGGCCTGGTCATCCTCTACCGCGAAAGCCGCAAGGGCATCCCGCCGCTGCCCCCGACGACACGGTAGACGGCAAAAACTTTCCGAGGGGACCGAGTCCCCTCGCGGGTCCGGGCCGAGCCCGGCCTGGCTTTACCCGCACACCAGCTCCGCCAGCCGCGCCCCGTCGAGCGCGGGGACGAAGCGGCCCTTGTAGCCGGTGCAGGGCTCCGCCGCGAGCATGGCGTTGAGCACCGCCTCCTCCACCGCCTCCACCACGGCGAGGAAGAGCGGGTCGAGGCGGCCGTTGCCGATGGCTTCCAGGGTCAGGCGGCGCGGTTCCGGCAGCGGGCCGGGGTTGTTGGCGGTGGAAAAGGCAAGGAAGATGTCGCCGGAATTGTTGCCCGAGGGGGTGCCGCCGCGGCCGATGCCGATGGCGGCGCGGCGCGCCAGGCGTTGCAGCTGGATCGGCAGAAGCGGCGCGTCGGTGGCGATCAGCACGATGATCGAGCCGCGTTCGCGGGTCCACACCCGGTCCCCCGGCAGGGCCTCGCCGACGGCGCGGCCGCACACGGTGAGCCAGGGGCGCAGGCCGTGGTTGGCCTGCACCAGCACGCCGAGGGTGGCCTCCTGCCCCGCCACGGTCACGCGGCGCGAGGCGGTGCCGGTGCCGCCCTTGAACTCGTAGCAGATCATTCCGGCGCCGCCGCCCACCGAGCCCTCCGCCACCGGGCCGGGCGCGGCGCGGTCGATCGCCGCGAGAACGTGGTCCTCGCCGACGTGCTGGCCGTAGATGTCGTTGAGCCAGCCGTCGAAGGTTTCCGCCGCCACCGGCAGCAGCCAGAGGTTGTTCTCCTCCAGGCGCGGACGGAAGCGTTCCACCATCCAGCGGGCGGTGGCGTGGTGCGCGACGCCGAGGGAAAGGGTGTTGGTGAGGGTGACCGGCCCGGCGAACCATCCGGCCTCGCCGATCCAGTGGGTGCCGGTCATCTCGCCGTTGCCGTTCATGGTGAAGCCGCCCGCCCACACGGGGGAGAGCAGGTCGCCCGCGGGGCGCGGCAGCACCGCGGTGACGCCGGTGCGGATGGCGGGCGCGGCATCGTCGGAAAGCGTGGTCAGCCCGACGCTCACGCCGGGCACGTCGGTGATGGCGTTGAGCGGCCCCGGGGTTCCCGGCAGGGGCAGGCCGAGGCCGCGGGCGCGCGGCCTGCCGGAGGAAGAGCGGGTCGGGGGAACGGAAACCGGCATCGGCGGGGCCTCGCTTCAGAGGTGGAAAACGGCGGCCACAGAATGCCACCCGCGGCGCGCGCGGACAACGCCCGCGGCGCGCCGCCGCCCCGCTTTCCGGTGTGCCGGGTTTTGCGAGTCGCACCCACCCCTAGGGGTGGATAGGCACTCCGGAAGGGGCGGCTATTTCCCTTCCCCGCGATAGTTCTAGGGGAAAAATGTTAAGGGTTGTGAAACCACCCCGGAGAGGGGTATTTTCGTCGCAGCTCATGAGGGGGCAAGGGGGAGGAGAACCTTCGCTGCCGGCCCCGCGCCGGGGCATTGAGGCTAACGGTCTTTCGAACAGCAGGAAACAAAGATGTACCAGATTTTACGGTGCGAGCGGTTTTCCGACGTGACGTTTCTGTGGGAAGTGCTCGCTCCCGATATCGCACACGCGGCGCGGCCGGGGCAATTCGTCATGCTGCGGCTCTACGAAGGCGGCGAACGCATCCCGCTGACGATTGCCGATTTCGACAGCGACCGGGGCACCATCACCATGGTCGTCCAGGCGCTCGGCAAAACGACTCGGGAAATGCGCGACCACTACGGCGCGGGCGACAGCTTCCTCGATTTCGTCGGACCGCTCGGCCAGGCCTCGCACCTGGAGAAGATGGGCCACGTGGTGTTCGTCGGCGGCGGCCTGGGCGTCGCGCCGATCTATCCGCAGTTGCGCGCGGCGAAGCAGGCGGGCAACCGCACCACCGGGATCATGGGCTTCCGCAACAAGGACCTGATCTTCTGGCAGGACCGCTTCGCCAAATACAGCGACGACCTGGTGATCTGCACCGACGACGGCAGCTACGGCCGCGCGGGCTTCGTCAATGCGGCGCTGAAGGACATCATCGAGAGCGAGAAGCCCGACATGGTGGTGGCGATCGGCCCGCTGCCGATGATGAACGCCTGCGTCGAGACGACGCGCCCCTACGGCGTCAAGACCGTCGTCTCGCTGAACACCATCATGGTGGACGGCACCGGCATGTGCGGCTCCTGCCGCGTCACCGTGGACGGGGTGGTGCGGTTCGCCTGCGTCGATGGCCCGGACTTCGACGGCCACCTCGTGGACTTCAAGGAACTCCTGCTGCGGCAGAAGCGCTTCAAGAAGGAGGAGGGCGAGGCGAACGAGCAGTTCGACCATGTCTGCAAGCTCGACCAGCTGCTGATCCAGGAGGGCAAGCGCACCTACAAGAAGATCACCGAGGTGGAGCCCCACCAGGTGAAGATGCCGGAGCGCGACCCGGTGGAGCGCGCCGCCAACTTCCTCGAGGTCAACCTCGGCTACTCGGCGGAAGACGCCTTCCGCGAGGCGGAGCGCTGCCTACAGTGCAAGAACCCGCTGTGCGTCGAGGGCTGCCCGGTCAACGTGGATATCCAGGGCTTCGTCCGCAACCTGCTGGTGCACGACCTCGACGCCGCGCTCCAGGTGATCTACCAATCCAGCATCTTCCCCTCGATCTGCGGCCGCGTCTGCCCGCAGGAAAGCCAGTGCGAGCAGCACTGCATCCTCGGCAAGCGCATGGAGCCGGTGGCGATCGGCCGCCTCGAGCGCTTCATCGGCGACCACGCGCGCGCCCCCAAGGCGGTGCCTCTGAAGTTCGAGAAGATCCTCGGCAAGGTGGCGGTGGTCGGTTCCGGCCCCGGCGGCCTCGCCGCGGCGGCCGACCTCAACCGCTTCGGCGCGGAGGTGACGGTCTACGAGGCGCTGCACGTCCTCGGCGGCGTGCTGCAATACGGCATTCCGCCGTTCCGCCTGCCGCGCGACATCATCGACCGCGAGATCCAGCGCCTCAAGGATTCGGGCGTCGCCTTCCTCACCAACAAGGTGATCGGCAAAACCTTCACCGTGCCGCAGTTGCTTGAAGAAATGGGCTACGACGCGGTGTTCATCGCCGCGGGCGCGGGCGCGCCTTCCTTCCTCGGCATTCCGGGGGAATACGCGGGCCGCGTCTACTCGGCCAACGAGTTCCTCACCCGCATCAACCTGATGGGCGGCAACATCTTCCCGATCGTCGATACCCCGGTCAGCGTCGGCGAGAGCGTGGTGGTGATCGGCGCGGGCAACACCGCGATGGATTGCCTGCGCGTCGCCAAGCGCCTGGGCGCGCCCAAGGTGCGCTGCGTCTACCGCCGCTCCGAAGCCGAGGCCCCGGCGCGCAAGGAGGAACTGCGCCACGCCAAGGAAGAGGGCATCGAGTTCTACTTCCTGCACTCGCCGACGGAGATCAAGACCGACGCCGACGGCAACGTCGTCGGCATGCGGGTGCAGCGCATGGAACTCGGCGAACCGGACGAGCGCGGCCGCCGTTCGCCGATCCCGGTGAACGACTTCGTCGAGCTCGACTGCGACACGGTGATCTACGCGCTCGGCACCAACGCCAACCCGGTGGTGGCGAGCACCGCTCCGGCGCTGGAGCGCAACAAGTGGGGCTACATCGTCGCCGACGAAAAGACCCAGGCGACCACCATGCCCGGCGTGTTCGCGGGCGGCGACATCGTCACCGGCGGCGCCACGGTGATCCTCGCCATGGGTGCGGGCCGCCGCGCCGCCAAGGCGATCGCCACCTATCTTTCGAACCGCGGCCACGCCTGGCCGCCGTCGCAGGATGCGATCGAGGCCTTCGTGCCGCCGACCCCGCTTCCGCCTTCCCCCGAAGACGAGGCCCCGGAACAGGCGAGCGCCTGATCCATCCCCGTCGCAAGCGGCAAGGGGCGCCTCCGGGCGCCCCTTTTCCCTTCCGGAGACCCGCCATGCCCCCTCGCGACCTGCGGCTGATCTTCTTCGGCGATTCCCTGGTCAACGGCGCCTGCGACCCGGAGATGCTCGGCTGGTGCGGGCGGCTCGCCCGCCTCACCGCGGCGCGCACGCCGGAGGCGACGTACTACAACCTCGGCGTCCGCCACCAGACCTCGCGCGAGCTGCTCGCCCGCTTCCGCGCCGAACTCGGCATCCGCCTCGCGGGCGATTTCGAAAAGCGCGCGGTGATCTCCATCGGCTTCAACGACACGGTGCTGGAAGACGGCATCCCGCGCGTGCCGCCCGCGGACTCCCGCGCCGCCCTGGCGGAGATGCTGGCCGCGGCGGCGGAGTTCGGCTGCCCGGTCCTCGTGGTCTCGCCGCCCACCTCCACCGAGGCGGCGCAGGCGGCGCGCATCCGCGCCCTGGCGGAGGCGCAGGCGGAGATCTGCGCCGCCCGCGGCGTTCCCTTCATCCCCGGCCACGCCCTCACCGCGGCAAGCCCGGCGTGGCTGCGCGAAGCGGCGGAAAACGACGGCTACCACCCGCGCGCCGCGGCCTATGCGGCGCTGGCCGAGGCGGTCTTCCGCACCCCGGAGTGGACCCGCTTCACCGCCTGAGCGCCTGGAAGCGGCACCCTAGAAAACCGCCATCGACACCGCGGCCCCGGCCAGCACCACCCAGAGCACGTCCGCCTTGAGGCGGAGCGCCGCGAGCGCCGCCGCCGCGATCAGCCCGGCGGGCGCGGACCACGCGACCGCCGCGCCGAAGTGCAGGGTGACGAAGACCAGCAGCCCGACGAAGGACGCCAGAACCCCGCGCACCGCATGGCGGAACGCGGCGGAGCCCTGTAGCCGGTCGAAATGGGGAACCGTCAACAGCACCATGAGGAACGACGGCGCAAACACGCCGATGGTGGCGGCCACCGCCCCCGTCAACCCGGCGAGGCGATAGCCGACGAAGGTGGCGGTGATGACGATCGGCCCCGGCGTCACCTGCCCCAGGGCGATGCCGTCCATGAACGTCGGGCCGTCGAGCCAATGCCGCACATTCACCACCTCGTCGAGCATCAGCGGCACGGAGGCGAATCCGCCGCCGAAGGCGAACACGTCCACCCGCATCATCAACAGAGCCAGGTCGAACAGCCGCCGGTCGAGAACGGACAGCGCCGCCAGCGCCAAAACCACGGCCGCCGCCGTCCCCGCGGCGAAGCGCAGCACCCGGCCGCCGTCGCCCGCCGTGGCGAAGCGCGCCGCCGCGGGCAGGGCCTGGCCGCGGTAGAGGACGACGCCGAGCGCCGCAGTGGCGGCGATCACCGCCATCGGGTTGCCGTGCAGGAGCAACGCCCCCGCCGCGCCCGCCGCCAGGGCCGCGTCCCGCCAGGAGGCGATGGAGGCGCGGCCGAACTCCAGGGCGGCGTTGGCGACCAGGGCGACGACGATCACCTGCAACCCCCGGAAACCGGCGAGCACCCACTCCACGGACTGCCCCGCCTGATAGGCCGCGGACAGCGCGGCCATCAACCCGAAGGCGGGCAGGCCGAAGCCCACGTAGGCGGCCAGCGCCCCCCACGGCCCACCGGCGCGCAACCCCACATACGCCGCCACCTGCATCGCGGTGGCGCCGGGGATCGACTGGCACAGCGGAATCCCCTGGGCGAACGCCTCCGGCGAAATCCACCGCCTGCGCCGCACGCTCATCTCGCGGATGTAGGAAACCATCGCCGGACCGCCGAAGCCGGTCAGCCCCAAACGCAGAAACGCGGCGAACAGCACCAGGGCGGAAACCGGCTGCCCGGCGCTCTCGGTGGACATGGCGGCGCCCTCCCCCAGCTTGCGGGTCGTCCCCCGCACCAGAACCGGACTCCGTCTTAGCGCGCCGGGCGCATCGGCCATATGATACGAATCATATTCCAGCCGGTTTGCGCGGAGGAGAAGAAGAATGACGCCTGGGGAAGATGCCTGGTGCGCGGCGGCGTGCGGCGCGGCGCGGCAACGCCGCCTCAAGGCGGGGCAGACGCTGTTCCGCCAGGGCTCCCCGGTGTTCGGCGTATTCGCCTTGGCGGAAGGGCGCATCCGCCTCGTCCGCTACGCGCCGGGAGGCGCGGCCTGCATCCTCCACGTCGCCCGTCGCGGCGAAACCTTCGCCGAAGCCGCCCTGTTCTCTCCGACCTACCGCTGCGACGCCGTCGCCGAGACCGCCTGCCGCGTCACCGTGCTGCCCAAGCGCGCCCTGCTCGCGGCGTTCGCGGCGGACCCGGCGGCGGCCATGGCCTTCATGGCCAGGCTGGCCGGGCAGGTCCAGGACCTGCGCGCGCAGTTGGAACTCCGCAATCTGCGCTCAGCCGCCGAACGGGTGATGCAATACCTGGCGCTGCTCTCGCAGCCGGAGCGGGAGACCATCGTGTTCGACCGCCCGTTCAAGGACGTGGCGGCGGAGATCGGCCTCACCCACGAGAGCTTCTACCGCACCCTCGCCGCCCTCGCGGCGAAGGGCGCGATCGTCCGCCGGGGCCGGGAAATCCGCCTGCTGCCGGGTCGGGACGGATGACGCCATGCGAAAAGGGGCGCCCGGGAGCGCCCCTTTCCTTGCCGTGTCCGCGCCCTCAGGCGGCGAAGGCGCGCTTCGCCACCTCCAGCAGGATCGCCACGCCCTTGGGCAGGGCGGCCTTGTCGAAGTCCATCTCCGGATGATGCAGGCCGGGTTCGAGGTCGCTGCCCAGGCCGATGTAGGCCGGGCGGAGCTTCGGGTTCTTGCCGACGTAGAAGTGGAAGTCCTCGCTGCCCGGCGTGACGATGGCGCCGAGCACCCCGGCATCGCCCAGCACCGCGCGGATCGCTTCGCGCGACAGGTCCACCATCGCCGGGTCGTACTCGGCGGCGGGCACGCCGCCCCGCACCGAGACCTCCGCCTCCGCGCCGTTGGCCGCCGCGGCGTGGGAAACCGCGGTGCGCAGCTTGGCCATCAGTTCGTCCATCAGCGCGTTGGTCTCCGCCCGCAGGTCGAAGATCATCTCCGCGCGGTCGGGGATGAGGTTGGTGGCCACGCCGCCCGCCTGCAGCTTGGTGGTCTTGGCCGACCACGCCTGCGCGGGGTTGAGGCGGATGGCGTTGACCGCGCCCACCACCGCCGCCGCGGCGTCGATGGCGTTGACCCCCAGGTGCGGCCGCGCCCCGTGCGAGGGCACGCCCTTGATCACCGTCTCCACCACGGTGCTCGCCCCGTGGCGGAGCGCGGGCGTGGCCTGGCCGAGCCGCGCCTCCTGGATCGGCCGCAGATGGATGCCGAACAGCATCTCCACGTCGGCCACCGCGCCGCTCTCGATCATCGCCAGCGCGCCGGTGAGAATCTCCTCCGCCGGCTGGAAGACGATCTTGAGCCTGCCGCGCGCGGGCGGCGCCTTGGCCAGCGCCTCCGCCGCGGTCAGCAGCATGGCGGAGTGCGCGTCGTGCCCGCAGGCGTGGCGGCATTCCTTCCGCCCGTCGATGACGAAGGGCAGGGCGTCCATGTCCGCCCGCAGGCCGACCACCGGGCCGGGCTTGCCGCTGTCCAGCGTGCCGACCACCCCGGTGCCGCCGATGCCGGTCTGCACCGCGTAACCCGCCTTCTTCAGCGCATCCGCCAGATAGGCGGAGGTCTTCACCTCGGTGAAGCCCACCTCCGGCATCGCGTGGAGGGCGTCATAGACCTCCCGGACTCTGCTTTCCTGTGACATCTCGAACCTTTCCTTCCACGGCTCAGGCGACGAAGCGCATCACCAGCATGGCGATCCCCGCGTTGAGGACGCAAATCCCGAACAGCACCGGATAAAACCGGGTCTGCACGCCCGCGGTGCCGAGCAGACGGCCCATGTACTGAATCTGCGACCCCATGAGGAAGATCGCAGGGATCAGGATGGTGACATGGGTCATCGTCAGCACCTTGCCCGCATAGAGCGAGGCGGCCACGCCGACGCCGCCGCCCATGGACAGCCACGCCCCCATCAGCACCGCGATGCTCTCGCCCGGCAGGCCGAACACCGCCATCACCGGGCCGAACGCCTTGCCCAGAAGGTCGAGCGCGCCGGTGACCTTGAGAATCTGGATCAGCACGAAGGCCATCAGCACGTTGGGCAGGATATTGGCGACGCCGACGGTCCACCCCTTGCGCGCTCCGTCCACGAAGATATCGACGACGGTTTTCTTGCTTTCCATGGCTCAGGCCTCCTTGACCGCGTGGCGCAGGTACATGCGCATCAGGTTCGCGCCGAAAATCTTGAGGATGAACATCAGCGCCAGAGGCACGATGATCGGCACGGTCATGAATCCGAACAGCGCCGCGCCGCTGGAAAGGTAGTTGGTGATGGTGCCGCCCGCGGAGAATTGGAAGGCGCAGAAGATCGTCTTCTCGTCCTCGGTGAGGAAGTCCTCCTCGCGCAGCATCTTGGTCATGCCCGCGCCCGCATCGGTGCTCTGCAAGCTGGTCACCAGGGCCAGGCCGGCGATGCCCGGAATGCCCATCAGCGGCCGCAGGATCGGCGTGAGCAGCTTCTGCCCGGCGCGCAGGCCGCCCAGGTGGTCCACCACCTCGACGATGCCGAGCGCCAGCATCACTGCAGGCACCAGGCTGATCGCGAAGAGGAAGCCGTCGCGCGCGCCGTTGCCGCCGCTGCCGCGGAAGGTGGCCTTGCCGGTCGCCGCGATGGCGCCGTAATGGCCGTTCAAGGTGTTGAAATCGATGACGGAAAGCCAGCCCTGCTGCTTGGCGAAAATTCCGGAAAAAATCAAAATCGCGCAGATCAGCGCAATGTAGCCCGAGAGCGGGACCTTGATATCCTCCAATATGCCGAGAGACCTCTCTTTTCGCTCCTTGTCGTCTTCATTCATTTGGTCATTCCTCCGAATGCACTTTTTTATCGATGCCGGGCATATCCCCCGGCCGGAGACCCAAAACGCCCCCCCCCTTTCCGGCCGTCAATCGGCCGAGCGCATCCGCGTTTCCCGCAGATACGCATAGATCGTGTACTTCGTGTTCCCCATCTCCTGCGCCAGAGCCTCCACCGCGCCCTTGAACAGAAAGAACCCCTCGCGGTCGAGCCACTCCACGGCCTGAATCTTCTCCACCTTGCCCGCATACGACAAAGGCTTGCCCAGGTGCCGGCGCACCCGCTGCAAGCCCTGCTCCACCAACGCGTTGACGCTCGGCGGCGCGGCGGAGGCGGGAGCCTCCGCCTCCTCCTCCGCCGGGGCCGCGCCCCCGGTCAACTGCGCCACCAGCGCCTGCAACTGCTCGGCGCGGGACAAATCGTAATGCACCGCCAGAAAAACCGCGCCCGCGCCCCCCGCCCCGGCGACCCGCGCCAGGGTGGACCGCAACCGCCGCCCGCCGGAAGAAACGCTGAAATATTGCAGGGAAGCCGCCGCCCCCGGACGGCATATCTCGGAAATCGCGGCGGCATCCGCCGCCAACGCCGCAGACCCCTCGGCCAGCCCGGCAACCCCGCCGTTGGCCACCGCAACCGCACGCGCCGCGCCGCCCGCACCCGCCAGGGCATACAACACGATGCAGTAATCCCGCCCCAAAGCCTCCGCCAAACCGGAAACCATGGAAACGAGACTCCCTATCCCGAAAACCAGGTTCGGGTCGTGATCGTCCGTTTTGTCGAGCAACTCTGCACCGGATTCTTATTGCGGCAGATGCGCCCCCTGAGCAAAAAAACGCTAACTTTCCGCCCCCACGCGAGTCAAGAACCTTCCATCACTTTTTTGACCGCCTATCACTTTTCTGTTGATGCCCCTCCCCCGCCGCGCACAAAAAGAGCGGGCCCCCTCGCCCGCTCCAAAACAAGGCCGGGCTCCGCCCGGACCCGCGAGGGGACTCAGCCCCCTCGACCCCCTAACCTGTTTTTCGCCGCGTAGCGGCAATCAAACCCTGCTGCATCGGCACGGACTTATCGCGCTTCGCGCAAAAACTAGAACCGGCAACGATGAGTCCAAGATGGCGACTCAGTCGAGTGGTACGGGCTTCCGAAAGCTGCCGTTTGGCTACTAGCCGTAAGAGTACAGGGTGGAAACTATCGTCGAACCCCGTGGTTTAAGGTCGCTTATGAAAACCTATTGAGGGAACATCATATTTGAGAGAACATCCTATCGTCGCACTAAGGGGAGGGGATAAATGGAACTCAAATCCTTTCGCGTGAGTAACTTTCGCTCAATCAACGACAGCGGCGATATCGACGTTTCACGCATCACCGCATTGCTTGGCCGGAATGAAAGCGGGAAGTCCAACATACTCCGGGCGTTGCACAGTTTGAACCCGGCGGACGGTTTTAAAGCACTTACCCCAATCAAAGATTTTCCCCGTCACCGTAAACTGTCCGAATGCCAAAACCAAACTCCGGTCGTGAGTTCCACTTGGACGTTGACTGAATACGAACAGCAACGCCTTGCAGAAATTTGGCCTGCCGCTGATGGTGTCAGCGAAGTGACCGTTAATCGCCGATACGACGAAATACGAACAGTCGGCATCGCTGCACCTGAATCGACATTCGATTTGAACGCTATTAAAGCTGATGCACGCAAAATTGATGCTGCTGTCAAAGCAAAAGCGGCAAAGCTAACGGACGATATCAAAGCCGATCTGGAACGCGCTTCGGATACTTTTCTCGCGGGTATCAGTGTTGGAACAACAGCAGCAAAATGGGCTGAAACGGCAACGCCCATTCTTGCCGCATTACGACAGGCGCTCGCAACGGCAGATACCGAACTTACTGAGGCGCAAGATCGAAGAATCATATCATTGGAAGAAATTGCGGAATCAATTCCGCAAAGAGAGGAAGCCCATAAGAAAGCTAGAAAATGGATAATCGACCACTTACCGAAGTTCATTTATCTGGAAGACTACCCAGAAATTAAAGGGCGCCAAGATATTACGCAATTCATTAAAAGAAAATCCGAAGGAAGAGAACAGCAATCGGATATAAACTTCGAAAAGCTATGCAAAGTATCTGGACTAAATCCAAACCAGCTTCACGAATTGCTTCAAAATAACGACCAAGAGACGCGCGGGCAATTGGCCAACCGTGCCGGTGCTGTCGTAACATCCGCTATTCGCAAGCGTTGGAAGGATCGCGAGCTAAAGGTACGATTCAATCTGGACGCGCAATTCTTCGAGACACTAATTTCTGACCCTAATAGCGTATATGATGTTGAAGTAAATCTTGATGAAAGAAGCCGTGGATTCCAATGGTTCTTTGCATTTTACATCGTATTTTCAGCAGACACCGAAGGTGGTAACGCCGATGGAGCAATTTTGCTTTTAGACGAACCAGGTTTATATCTCCATGCACGTTCGCAGGGTGATTTGCTTCGCCACCTAGAGGGTGATTTTTCCAATCAGATAATCTACACGACTCATTCACCGTTCATGGTTCCGACGCACAAGTTAGACTGGGTGCGCACGGTCAACATTTCCGAAAACGAAGGTACGACCGTTTCAAACGACCCTAATGGCGATGCTCGCACTCTTTTCCCGTTGCAGGCGGCGCTTGGGTACGACCTTGCTCAAAGCCTGTTTGTAGGGGCGAACAACTTGATCGTTGAAGGCGTCACTGACTTTTGGATTCTCTCCGCGGTCTCGGCGTATCTGAATGAGTGCGGCAAAGTTGGCCTCCACGAAGGACTGACGGTTACGCCAGCCGGTGGCGCGCAGAAAGTGCATTACATGGTAGCATTGCTTACGTCAGAGCAGCTAAAGGTCATGGTGCTATTTGATGACGAGAAAGATGCAAAGGCAACGCGCGATGATTTGGTTAAAGGCAAACTAATTAGGTCGGACAACGTTATTTTTGTCAGCGAGGCATTTGAAACAGCTCCCGCCGAAGCCGATATTGAAGATATTATTGATCCTGATATTTATCACGCACTTGTGATTGAGGCCTATGCCAAGGAACTGGAGAGTAAGAAGCTGGAATTGAACGACCGCATTCCCCGCATAGCGCGACGCTTCGAAGCGGCATTCAGCACACTATCGATTGGTTTTCACAAGACGCGACCAGCAAGACTGTTTCTGCAAAAAATGGCCAACGACCCGTCGTCCGTTTTGCCTGCCAGCAGCGCGGGCCAATTTGAACGTCTATTTAAAGCCATCAATGCTACCCTTGAAAAGGGCCGTGCGTGATGATTGTTCGCTACGACGATGGTGTTGTGGTCAGCAACGAAATGACTGCTTCCATCTTTTGTCACCTTGAAGTGGATTGTCCGGATACGTCCCCAAGCCAGCCCCCAGATCTTGCGCGAAGCGCCATACTGTTCGCCGCGGTTCGGGCGTAGAGGAGTTGGCGTGAGAGCAAAGTTATGGGATGCAAGGGGCCGAGCCCCTTGCCGGGTCCGGGCGGAGCCCGGCCTTGTTTTGAGCTGTCCTGCAGGGTCAGCCGATCATCACCATCGGGCAGCCGGTGGCGATCGTGCCGCCGTGGGCGGTGGGGTCGCCTTGTCTGGCGGCGGGTTTGCCGCAGATCATCACGGTTGCCGAGCCGTTGACGATGATGTCGGGCGGGCCGATGCAGAGGCAGGTGTCGCCGACCACCGCGGCGGGCATGCTGCCGATCAGCACCGTGGGCGCGCCGGGTCCGGCGATCGGGCCGCCGACGTGGGGGATGGGGGGCGTGCCCGGCGTTATCATCGGGCAGGTATGCATATCGGTGAGCCGTGCTGCGGGGGGCATGGCGTTCTCCCGCTCAGTTGATGCGGACGATGCCGCCCTTGACCGTGGTCTGGCCGCTTGCCGCGAGTTCCGCGCTGGCGGTGCCGGAGAATTCCGCCGTGGTTCCGGCTTTCGCGGAAAGGCTGGTTTTCGCGGAGAGGGTCAGGTTGCCGCCGATGGCCGCGATCTCGCCCTTGGACTTGAGGTCGAGCCTGCCGTCGGCGGAGAGGGAGATGTTGCCCCCGGCGTGAAGCTTGAGGTCGCCTGCGCTTTCCAGGCTGATGCCCGTGGCGTCGAGTTGGATGCGGTTGCCGTTGCCGTCCGCGATGGAGACGGCGTCCGTCCCATCGGTGATGACGATCCGGTTGCCGCCCGGCGTGAGGATGGTCAGCGCCTTGGTTTTGGTGTCGTAGGCGAACCCCAGGCCGGGTTCCGGCGTCTTGGGCGTCTCGGGTGTTGCGGGTGCATCGGGCATGGTCGGGCGTCCGGGTGTGCGTGAAGGAAAGGCCAGGGAGAAGGGTATACCGCCCAGGCCCGCCCGGCAATCCGCCCCGCTCGCGCGAAGCGCTATGAAGTTATGGGATGCAAGGGGCCAAGCCCCTTGCCGGGTCCAGGGCGGGGCCCTGGCCTGGTTTTCCCTCTCGCCGATACACTTTGATACACTTTTCCGGCGACAGTTCCGCCCCGTCTCGTTCGTCCCTCCACAGGAGGCTTTTCAATTCTCCGCCCCCTGACTTGTGAGAGGAGAAAAACATGACGAGCATTTCGTCCACGGACGCCTCGTCGCAGTCGCTGCTGCTGCAGCTGCTGCAACAGATGCGTGCCGAGGCGAGCCAGACATCCACGACCACAAGCTCGTCGTCGGATTCGACATCGACGAGTTCTGCGATCGGCGAGTTGTTTTCGTCGATCGACAGCGACGGCGACGGCGCGATCTCCGCAACGGAGTTTTCGTCCTTCACCGACCAGTTCGCCGCCGCCACCGCCTCCTCGCTGATCTCGGCGCAGGAAGGCACGGAAACCGGCGAAACCGGGGCGAGCGCCTTGAGCTTCGAGGACATCGACGCCGACGGCGACGGCGCGATCAGCGAGGACGAGTTCAACGCCGCGCTCGCATCCCTTGAAACCGATACCGGCGAAGCGGCTGCCGAAGCCGCTTCGGGCACAACCTCCACCGCCTCGGCGGGCGGCGCGGGTGCGGCGGGCGGATCGAGCGAAACCTACGATCCGCTCGACACCAACGAGGACGGCGTGGTTTCCGCCGCCGAACGTGCCGCCGCGAGCGGCACCTCGGTCTCGGCTCTGTCGAGCAAGCTCGGCAGCGCCACTTTCGGGGCGCTGCTCGACACCATTGCGGCCTGAAACCGGGAAGGCGGGCTCCGGCCCGCCTCCCCTCATTTCCCGCCCGGCCCCGCGAACGCGAACGGAACGGGAACGCTTGCCGTTTGCGTCCGGGGCGGGCATCATCGGCGGGCGATGAGCCCGTACCCTGTTTTCAGCGATCCGGAGTTTTGTGGATGAGCCGCCGCGTGGTGTTGCCGCGCGCTCCGGCGTTGGCCGTCACCCTGGGCGGCCTCGCCTGGATGGATGCGGAGGGGGAGGTTGCGACCCCCGCCCCGGCGGAGGCGGCGCGGCTGTGGAAGGCCGCGCCCGCCTATGTGTGCCACCGGGTGTGGGTGGCGCAGCGCCTGGGGTGCGAGCCGCCGGAGGGGTTGGACCTTCTGGAGCTGTTCGCCTTCGTCTTTCCGGCGCGGTTTGCGGTGCCGACCATTGCGGGGTTGGCGGATGCGCTGGAGCTGCCGCCGCCGGGGGAGGACCCGGCGGATCAGGCTTTGGCGTTGCTGGATGCGGCGCGGGTTCTGCTCGGCACTCTGGCGCGCCTGCCGGACCGGGAGCGCCTGCGCGCCAAGGACACCGCGCTGCCGATGGCGAAGGGCGGCTGGCCCTGGGGCGCGGCGGCTCTCGGCGCGCTGACCGAAGAGTCGGACCCGCCGCCGCCGGAGGGCGCGCGCGGCCTGCGGGTGTGGGAGCGGCTGAAGGAATGGGAGGATGCGGGCCCGCCGCCGCCCGCCGGGTGCGCCCCGGTGGGCGAGGCGGAAACGCGGCAGCGCCTCGCCGCGCTGTTGGGGACGGATGCGGAGCAGCGCCCCTCGCAGGCGGATTACGCCGCCGGTCTGGCGCACGGCTTCGCGCCGCGGGAGGCGGCGGATTCGCCCAACGCGGTTCTGGCGGAAGCGGGCACCGGCGTCGGCAAGACGCTCGGCTACATCGCGCCCGCCAGCCTGTGGGCGGAGAAGAACGGCGGCCCGGTGTGGATCAGCACCTACACCCGCAATTTGCAGCGCCAGCTGGACGGCGAGCTGTCCCGCCTCTATCCGGACCCGGCGGAGAAGGCGCGCCACGTGGTGGTGCGGCGCGGCCGGGAGAACATCCTCTGCCTGTTGAACCTGGAGGACGCTCTGGCGCGCGCGGTGCGCGCGCCGCGCGGCGTCACCGCGATCGGCCTGGTCGCGCGCTGGGCGGAGGCGACGCGCGACGGCGCGATGATCGGCGGGGATTTTCCCGGCTGGCTGGTGCACCTGCTGGGGCGGGTGCGCACCGTGGGGCTGACCGACCAGAGGGGCGAGTGCCTGCACGCCGGGTGCGCGCACTATGGCCGCTGCTTCGTGGAAAAATCGGTGCGCCGCGCCCGGCACGCGCGCATCGTCATCGCCAACCACGCCCTGGTGATGGCGCAGGCGGCGCTCGGCGGGCTGGACGACAGCTTCGTGCCCAACCGCTATGTCTTCGACGAGGGCCACCACGTGTTCGACGCGGCGGATTCCGCCTTTTCCGCGCATCTGACCGGGCGGGAGGCGCACGATTTGCGGCGCTGGGTGCTGGGCGGCGAAGACTCGATGCGCGGCGGCGTGAAGTCCCGCGCACGGGGGTTGCAGCGCCGCGCGGAGGAACTGGTGGCCGGGCATGCGGAAGCGGAGACGGCGCTCGCCGCGCTCGGCCGCGCCGCGCGCGCCCTGCCCGCCGCGGGGTGGGAATCCCGCCTCGGCGGCCGCACGCCGCACGGCCCGGTGGAGGCCTTCCTGCTCGCGGTGCAGGACCAGGTTCTCGCCCGCGCGGAGGAACCGGAGGGCCTCTATTCGCTGGAAACCGCGCCCGCGCCGCTGGCGGATGCGGTGGCGGAGACCCTGCCCGCGCTGGACAATGCCCTGTTCGCCATTCTCGGCCCGGCGCGCGGCCTCGCGGCGATCCTGCGGCGGCGGCTCTCCGAAGAGGTGGAGAGCCTGGAGGCGGCGATGCGTCAGCGCATGGAGGCGACGGCCCGCACCCTGGAACACCGCGCCCTGCAACAGGTGGCGGCATGGCGGGCGATGCTGAAGGACCTCTCCGGCGCGACCCCGGCGGAGTACGCCGACTGGTTCGGCATCGAGCGCATCGAGGGCCGCAACATCGACCTCGGCTTCTACCGCCACTGGATCGACCCGACCATTCCCTTCGCCCAGGCCCTGGCGGAGAGCGCGCACGGCATGGTGGTGACCTCCGCCACCCTGCGCGATGCGGGCGACGGGCCGGAAGGCGGGTGGGCGGCGGCGGCCCTGGCGGGCGGCGCGGGGCACTTCCCCACGCCCGCGCTGCGCATCGCGGTGCCCTCGCCCTTCGACTATGCGGCGCAGACGCGGGTGTTCATCGTCCACGACCTCGGCCGCGCCGCGCCCGCGCCCTTGGCCGCGGCGATGCAGGGGCTGTTTTCCGCCGCGGGGGGCGGCGCGCTCGGCCTGTTCACCGCGATCCAGCGGCTGAAGGAGGTGCATGCGCGGATCAAGGGGCCGCTGGCCGCGGCGGGGATCGACCTGCTGGCGCAGCACGTGGACGGGCTGGACACCACCACCCTGATCGACCTCTTCCGCGCCGAGGAGAACGCCTGCCTCTTGGGCACCGATGCGGTGCGCGACGGCGTGGACGTGCCGGGCCGCTCGCTGCGCCTGATCGCCTTCGACCGCGTGCCGTGGCCGCGCCCGGGCATCCTCTACCGCGCGCGGCGCGAGGCCTTCGGCGGCACCGCCTACACCGACCGCCTGACCCGGATGAAGCTGCGCCAGGCGTTCGGCCGCCTGATCCGCCGCGCCGACGACCGCGGCGTGTTCGTGCTGCTCGCGCCGTTGCCGTCGCGGCTGCTCTCCGCCTTTCCCGAGGGGGTGACGGCGGAGCGCGTCGGCATCGCCGAGGCGATCGCCGCAACCCGGGATTTTCTGCGAAACTAGCGAATGGTCCGCAGGCGGCCATGCGCCTTGACATCCCCGCCGCCCGGCCCGACTTTTACAGCGACTTGTTATGAGGTTGACCCACCCACGGGCGGCGCCGCGCCCTGCTGACCGCCTCCCCCCCCGTCGTTCCCGCATCGCACGGAACGGCAACCACAAGGATGCCCCCGATGCTGAGCCTGCTGCCGATCTTCGCGATTGTCGTGGTGCTGTTGACCCTGCTGTTCCTCTTCATGGCGGTCAAGGTCGTCTCCCAGGGATGGGAATGCACGGTCGAGCGCTTCGGCCAATACACCCGGACCCTGGCCCCCGGCCTGCACGTCATCCTTCCGTTCATCGACCGCATCGGCGCCCGCCTGAACATGATGGAGCAGGTTCTCGACGTCCCCAGCCAGGACGTCATCACCCGCGACAACGCCATGGTCACGGTAGACGGGGTGATCTTCTATCAGGTTCTCGACGCTGCGAAGGCCGCCTACGAAGTCCGGCAGCTGGAATTCGCGGTCCTGAACCTGACGATGACCAACATCCGCACGGTGATGGGCGGCATGGATCTGGACGAACTGCTGTCGCAACGCGACAAGATCAACGCCGAACTGCTGACCGTGGTCGATCAGGCGACCAACGCCTGGGGCGTCAAGGTCACCCGCATCGAGATCAAGGACATCAGCCCGCCCATCGATCTGGTCGATGCGATGGGGCGGCAGATGAAGGCCGAACGCCTGAAACGCGCATCGATCCTGGAGGCCGAGGGCGAGCGCCAGTCCGCGATCCTGAAGGCCGAGGGCCTGAAGCAGTCCGCGATCCTGAAGGCCGAGGGCGGACGGGAGGCCGCATTCCGCGAGGCCGAAGCGCGCGAACGCTCCGCCCAGGCGGAGGCCAAGGCGACCCAGGTGGTGTCGGAGGCGATCGCCAACGGCAACGTGCAGGCGATCAACTACTTCGTGGCGCTGAAGTACGTCGAAAGCCTGCGCGACATCGCGAGCGCCCCCAACGGCAAACTGATCCTGATGCCCTGGGAGGCCTCCGGCGTCCTCGGCTCCCTGGGCGGCATCGGCGAGATCGCGAAGCAGGTGTTCGGCCCCCCGCAGGCACCGGCGCCCGAAGCCGCCGCGCCGTCTCCCGCCCCGTCCGCCGTGCCGCGCGGCGAAGGGCCGTGGTCATGATGGACTGGGCGGAGATCGTCGCCGCGCCGATCGGCTTCTGGCACTGGTGGATCGCCGCGGCGGTTTTCGGCGCCCTGGAAATGGGGCTGCCGGGCATCGTCTTCCTCTGGCTGTGCCTTGCCGCCGTCGTCAACGGCTTCCTCGTCCTGGCCGCCGCCGCCCTGGGGTGGACGCCGGTCTGGGAGGTGCAGTCGCTGACGTTCTCGGTGCTCGGGCTGATGTCGGTGGCCGCCGGGCGCAGGCTCTGGCGCCGCCGCAGCGGCAGCGCGCACCCCACGCTCAACCGGCGCGGCAGCGAGCTGGTCGGCCGCATCTATCCCCTGGAACGGCCGATCGAAAGCGGCCGGGGGCGGATACGCCTCGGCGACACCCTGTGGCTGGTCAGCGGGCCGGATCTGCCGGCCGGAACCCGGGTGCGCGTCACCGGCATCGACGGCGCGACGCTGACCGTCGAAGCCGCCGGAAACTGACCCGCCGGGTCATCGGATTCACCGAATCTTAAAACCGCTGGGGGTAGAGTCCGGCATCGGTTCTCTCGAATCGGATGCCGCCATGCCCACTGCCGCCGCCGCCCCCACCGACCCCTCGATGCGCTTTTTACAGCGCCTGATGGCGGCGCTGGCGCATGGCCAGCGCCTCGACGACCCGCGCGATTCGGTGATCTGCCGCCGCTGGGTGGAAATCGTCGAGGGGATTCCGGACGGCAAGCTCTTCCAGATCATCCCGCAGACCCTGCGCGGCCTGTTCCGCGACCCGGAGGCGAAGGCGCGGCTGGAACGCAGCGGCCTGCGCGCCGACCTGCCGCTGCGCGTCGAGGCGATCGCGCCTTACGTGGTGAGCTTCCGCCGCTTCATGGCGGCACGCAGCGGCACCGCCGACGAAGAGGTGACGCGCGGCGTCATCGCCGGGCTGCGCCTCGAGCTGCGCCGCCTGAAGCGCCAGTTCGATCACATCTTCGACCAGGCCGCGGGCCTGGAGGCGGAACGCGACCGCCTGGAAGGCGAAAACCGCGCGCTCAGGCAAGAGGTGCTCTCCCTCCGCCTCGAACGCGACGAGGCGCAGCGCCAGGTCGGCGAGGCGCGCTCCAAGGCGTTCCGCTTCCTCCGGCTCTATCTGTTCATGCTCAAGGAGGAGTTGCAGCGCCGCCGCAGCGACCCGATCCGCATGGTCACCGTGGAGGTGGCGATCGAGACCAATCTCGCCACCCTCGAAGCCCTGGGCTGGCAGGAGCAGGCGCGCAAGAGCGCCATGGATATCCTCGGCCCCGAGCTCTATGCCGCCTATTTCGACGGCGGCGCGGTGCCCGAGCCCACCGACCCGCCGTCGCCGGAAATCCCGCACCCCGGCTCCGCCCCCTACTTCCCGCTGGGGCGGATGCGCAGCGAAGCGCCGCCCGGCTTCACCGGCAAGCCGCTGCAATAAAAAAACGGGGCGCGCTGCGCCCCGTTCTCTTTTACGGGTTTCCCCTCAGCTCTTCCGCAACGTGCCGATGCTTCCAACCGGCTTCGGCGCCTTCGCGGCGTGCGAGGCATAGATGCTCTGGCGTCCCTGCGAGGTCCAGCTCACCGATTCCTTGCCCGGCGCATGCACGATCACGTTGCGCACCTGCGCGCCCAGCACGTAGCTCGCCGCAGCGATGATCGCCACCAGCGGAATCTCGTCGGCCGCCGCCGCAGGGGCCGCGGAAGCGGCGGGAGCCTGCGCAGCGGCCTCAGTTTTTCCCGGCGAGGTCTTCCCCTTCGGGGATTTCTCCGCCTTGGCGAAGTAGGTGCCGACGATCGACGTGGCGAACCAGATCGAGATCAGCGCCGTCATCACCACGGTGATGCCCAGAAGCGCGTTCTCCCATGGCGCCAACCCGCCCATGGCCTGCTGCGCCAACTGCGCGACGTCCCCTCCCGACGCGAGGGGCGCCATACCTTCATACAAAGCACTCATGTTTCACGTTCTCCATCGAGGGTCCCAGCGGAAGGCCCTCCCCGCCCGGGCATGCCGAGGCATACCGAAGGCGGGCGCCATCCGTATCAAACTCCGGTGGACGCAATTGCATCGGACATTGGAGGTTCCCCCCTCCCCCGACACAGCCACGCGCGGGAACCCAACCGGCGGGCAAAAGCCGCCGGGAACCGGGCCGAATTGCGAAGCGCCCGGTGGCGGAGCCGCCCTGAGGGCGGGCCGCGGTTCCTCGCCGCGCCCGGGCCGCGCACGGCCGGGCGCCCCATACGCCACGCGGCGCGATGCGCCGCCCTGCGGCCGTTATCCGAGGATTCGGCCACGTTTGCTTTGGTTGCTTTGTAACATGACGCCGGGGGGAAGCGGAGTCATTTCGACGCATTTTGGGCTAAATTTCGCCACTTTTTCGCCATATTTATCCGCGGGCAGGGAAAAGGCGGCGCTCGAAAGCGCCGCCCGTAACGTTTGGAGACAGAAAGCTGAAGTGGCTTACTTCGTCTTGATGGTGCCCAACGAAGACACCGAGCTCGGAGCCTTCGCCGCGTGGGAGGCATAGATCGACTGCCGCCCTTGTGATGTCCATGCAATGGACGCCATCCCTGGAGCGTTCACCACGACGTTGCGGATCGGTGCCTGCACCATCTGCACCGCCGCCGCGATGATCACGGCCAGAGGAATGTCGGAAGAGGCCGCCGCCGCGGAAGCCGCAGCCGGAGCCGCAGCAGTAGCCTTCGGGGCGGCCTCAGATTTTCCCGGCGCGGACGCCTTCTTCTTGTTGAAGTAGTTGCCGACCGCCGAGGTGGCGAACCAGATCGAGGTCAGGGCGGTCAGAACCACCCCCATCCCCATCAAGCCGTTGGCCCACGGAGCCAACTTGTCCGCGGCCTGGGCGACCTGCGCGACGTCGGCCACAGAGGCCGCGGCGTTCAGGATTTGGATTTCGAGAGCCATACTTGGTCACTCCATCGATGTTTCCGGTGCGGACCGCTGCGAGGACGAGGAGGCTCGAACCCGCAATCGGATGCCGCAATCGTTCCGGCATAAGGCCAAAGCGACGCCGTCAACTTCGCTGGACACGCGTTCTCCCGGCACGGGGGAGCCCTCCCCCGCTGGGACGAAAACGCGAAACGGGAACCCGCTCCTCCGCGAACGGAGGCGGGAGGAGGACCGCCCAAAAGCGGCCCTGTCCCCCATCCGATCGCCCGTGCGAGCACGGAGCGACCGGCGGTCCCACGCAACATCCGGAGAGACCCCCCGGACGCCCAACCCAGTCAAACGACGTAAAGTCGTTCGGTCACATAGTCTGCTGCGCGGTGTGACGATGTTGCCATCGACGGGGTGCCCCCACCCCCCACGCAAAAACGCTTAGTGCAACCGTACCAGAACTCGGTGCGGCGGAGCGAGACGGAAATCCGGCCCGCTCCGCCGTCGGATCTTAGTGGCCACCCAGGGTGGCGATGAAGTAACCGGCGATCACCGCCGTGCCGATCACGCCGGCCACGTTCGGGCCCATCGCATGCATCAGCAGGAAGTTCTGCCGGTCATGCGAAGCGCCGACCACCTGCGAGACGCGGGCGGCCATCGGCACCGCGGACACGCCGGCGGAACCGATCAGCGGGTTGATCGGGTTGGAGCGGTTGATCGTGAGGTTCATCAGCTTGGCCATCAGCACGCCGGCCGCGGTGGCGACACCGAAGGCGACGACGCCCATCACCAGGATCTTCAGGGTGGCGAGCTGCAGGAAGTTGTCGCCCGACATCGTCGCACCCACGGAGGTGCCGAGGAAGATCGTGGTGATGTTGATGATCTCGTTCTGCGAAGCCTTGTTCAGACGGTCGCAGACGTTGCTCTCGCGGATGAAGTTGCCGAGGAACAGCATGCCCAGCAGCGGAGCGGACGGCGGCACCAGGAGAATGGTGAGCGCGCAGCTCATCGCGGCGAAGATCAGCTTCTCGGCACGCCCCACCGGACGCAGCGACTTCATACGGATCATCTTTTCCTTATGAGTGGTCAGCGCGTTCATGATCGGCGGCTGGATCATCGGCACCAGCGCCATGTAGGAGTACGCGGCCACCGCCACCGCGCCGATGAGGTGCGGAGCGAGCTTGCCGGCCAGCAGGATCGTCGTCGGGCCGTCGGCGCCGCCGATGATGCCGATGGTGGCGGATTCACCTTCGGTGAAGCCCATCGCGTAGTAGGCGGTGAAGTAGGTCGCCGCCACGCCGAACTGGGCCGCGCCGCCAAGCAGAAGGGTGCGCGGGTTGGCGATCAGCGGACCGAAGTCGGTGAGCGCGCCCACGCCGAGGAAGATGATCGGCGGGAACAGTTCGAGGTGAATACCCTGCGAGATGTACCAGTAGAGGCCGCCCGGAACGTGCTGGCCATTGATCACTTCCGGGGCGTTCCACATGTTCTCGCACGGCAGATTGGCGAGGAAAGCGCCGAAGGCGATCGGAACGAGCAAGAGCGGTTCGAATTCCTTGACCACGGCCAAGTAGAACATCACCGCGCAGACCGCCCACATCACGATCATCTTCCAGGAGACATCGTCGAACCCGGTCAGATCGCTCAACAGTTGGGTCATATCCATCGTGTGTAAGACCTTATCCCTTGGTTACGCCATCATGGCTTGGCCATGTATTAGCCCAGGGTGCAAAGAACCTGGTTCTCGTTGACGGTCTGACCCTGCGCGACGTCGATCGACTTCACGGTGCCGGCGCACGGCGCGGTGATCGGGGTCTGCATCTTCATCGCCTCGAGAGTCATCAGCTCGTCGCCTTCCTTGACCGAGGCGCCGACGGTGGTGGTGATCTTGGTCACCGAACCGGCGAGCGGGCAGGTCACGACGGTGCCGCCGGCCGGAGCGGCCGGAGCGGCCTTCGGAGCCGGAGCCGGGGCGGCGGCCGGAGCCGGGGCAGCGGCCGGAGCCGGAGCGGCGGCCGGAGCGGCGGCGACGACCGGGGCCGGAGCGGCGGCGGCGGCGGCGGCGCCGACGACTTCCACATCGACGTCGTAGGTCTTGCCTTCAACGGTAATCTTAAGCTTGGTCATTTCCCATTATCCCTTCTTGACGGCGCTGAGGCCGGATACGTCGCGCGGCGCTTTCGCCGAGTGCGACGCAAAGATCGCTTCACGACCCTGGATCGCCCAGTTCGCATTCGAGTGAGCCGGAGCGCTGATCACAACGCTCCGCATCGGCTGATTGACGATTTGAGCCGCCGCCGCGAGAATCACCGCGATCGGAAGGCTCACCGCCGCCTGCGACGCGACCGGAGCGGCAGCCGTAGACGCTACCGGCGCTTTCGAAGCGGCATCAGTTTTTTTTGGCGCGTTCTTTATGAAATACTTGCCGACCAGGGCACTGGCGAACCAGCAGCCGGTCAGCGCAATCATAACAACGGCCATCCCCATCAGACCGCCCAGCCATGCCGGCGGGGGCTCCTGCGCGGCGGCAACCTGCGCGACATCCGTCACGGACGCGGCAGCATTGGCGAGTTGTACGTAGTCCATTTCGCTTTCTGTCTCCTAGTGGGTCCGGCCTCCGCTACGGGGACGCGGATCCGCATCCGCGCCCCCGCCGGAACTCCGAGAACCCGATCCCTTACAACGGAATGTTGCCGTGCTTCTTCGGCGGACGGGTTTCCCGCTTCGAGAGCAGGGTCCGGAGCGCCAAAGCGATGGAGGCACGCGAACGCGCCGGGTCGATCACATCGGTGATCTGCACCTTGCCCGCGGCCTGGTAGGGGTTCTGGAACTCCTTGGAGTAGGCGGCCACGACTTCGGCGCGCTTCTTCGCCGGGTCCTTGGCTTCCTTGATCTCCTTGCTGTAGAGGATGTTCGCAGCGCCGTCGGCGCCCATCACCGCGATTTCGGCGGTCGGCCAGGCGAAGACGATGTCCGCGCCGAGCGAGCCCGGGCACATCGCCAGGTAGGAGCCGCCGTAGGCCTTGCGCAGGACCAGGGTGACCTTCGGAACCGTCGAGGCGGAATAGGCGAACAGCAGCTTCGCGCCGTGACGGATGATGCCGCCGCGCTCCTGCGCCACGCCCGGCAGATAGCCGGGGGTGTCAACGAGATTCAGCAACGGGATGTTGAACGCGTTGCAGAAGCGGATGAAGCGGGCGCCCTTGTCCGAGGCGTCGATGTCGATGCAGCCCGCCTTGAACGCCGGCTGGTTGGCGATGATGCCGACGACGACGCCGCCGACACGGCCCCAACCCACCACCATGTTCTTGGCGAATTCCTTGTGGACTTCCAGGAAGTCGCCGCCATCGACGAGGCGCGTGATCACCGGCTTGACGTCGAGCGGAACCCGGTTGGTCTCGGGGATCAGCTCGTTCATCTCCGGATCGTCGGCGAGCACCAGCTCGTCGGTCAGGTGATGCGGCGGCTCTTCCATGTTGTTGGAAGGCAGGAACGACAGGATCTTGTGGGTGATGGCGATCGCGTCGCGGTCGTCTTCGGCGATGAAGTGGATGTTGCCGGAAACCGAGGCGTTGGCCTGGGCCGAGCCGATTTCCGCCATGGTGCAGACCTGACCGGTCACCGCCTTGATCACTTCCGGACCCGTGATGAACATGTTCGCGGTGTTCCGCGTCATGATCAGGAAGTCCATCAGAGCCGGCGAATACGCCGCGCCGCCCGCGCACGGGCCGGCGATGACGGCGATCTGCGGCACCACGCCCGAAGCCAGAACGTTGCGATAGAAGATATCGCCATAGCCGTTCAGAGCGTCGGTCGCTTCCTGGATGCGCGCCCCACCGGAGTCGTTGATGCCGATGATCGGCATGCCCGCCTTGACCGCGAATTCCTGCAGCTGGGCGATCTTCAGCGCGTGCCGCGACCCCAGGGAGCCACCGGAAGCGGTGAAGTCCTGGGAGTACGCCGCGACCGGCTTGCCGCCGCAGTAGCCGACGCCGGTGATCACGCCGTCACACGGAATGTCTTTGTCGTCCATGCCAAAACCGCGGGTGGCGTGACGCACCAGCAGGCCGAATTCCTGGAAGGTTTCCGGCATGAACAGCAGGTCCAACCGCTCGCGGGCGGTCAGCTGACCCTTTTGGTGGCGCTTTTCGGCCTTTTCGGGACCGCCGCCAGCAAGCGCCGTAGCACGGCGCTTTTCAAGTTCTTCGAGGAGTTCTTTTGCTATCGCCATTGGGATACACGTTTCCGATAATTTCAAGGCAAGGAGGGCATATGTATCATTGTTCTTTGCCGCGTTCCAGCCTCGTGTGACACCAGGGATTCAGCACCGACTGCTGCGTCCGGACGCCGGAAAACCGGCACCTGAAACGCAACGTTTCCGCCGTCTTCGGCGGAGAAAACGGCCTGCACGCTACGCAAGCCGAACCGTCCGCGGCACGGCGCATTCCACGGGACGGTTGTCTTTCCGAATAGACGATTGCCAGACCGGGCACACGCAAAAAGCCGCGCATGGAAAAGAACCCGCGGAACCGCCAAGAATAAGAATCAGGGAGGGTAATACAGGACAAAAGAAAGGTGGAGACGGCACTTGCGGCCCCGCCGAAAATCGGCAAAGCCGGACGTGCCGCCGTCGCCCGGACCCCCATCCGGGAAACGACCTCGATCAAAGAGGCCCCCAAAAGCGGAGCCCCGACGCACCCCGTGAATACAGGCATTGTCGAGCCAGCCCCTGCTGTTTATCACGCGGCCCTACTCTCCCCAGAGGCCACGTGTTCGCTTTTCGAGGCAGCCGTCTAGCATGAAACCCGACGTGGTGCAATTTTATCCGTAAGGATGGGACAGTCTTCCTGACCAAAAAACCTGCCCCGGCAGCCCCGGACTCGTCGAAAACCCGCGCATTCCCAACGACTTTCAAGAAAATTGAAGCGCTTGCGGCAAAACCGGCGACGGCGCGGCGCACGCCGCCCGCCCGCCTTCCGCCACCACCCGCGGCGCGGCGCGCCTCCCCGCCCGGGGAGGATTCGCCTGCCGCGCCGCGCCGCCTTTTTCCGCGCTTGCGCACGAGTCCCGGGGTGGGACGCACATCCGGGTTGCGCCGCGCGGCAGGATCGCATACCCCTATGCGGCGAAGATAAAGGACTCTGCGGTCATGATCATCCTGCGGCACACCGACGACGTTCCGGCGCGCTACCGCGGCGGCATCGTCGCCATCGGCAATTTCGACGGCGTGCACCGCGGCCACCGGGCGATCATCGCCACCGCCGCCGCGCTCGCCCGCGCCGAGGACCGCCCGTTCGGCATCCTCACCTTCGAGCCGCACCCGCGCGCGGCATTCCAGCCCGATCTCGCGCCCTTCCGCCTCACCCCCTTCCGCGTCAAGGCGCGGCTGGTGGAGGAGCTGGGGGCCGACTTCATGTTCGTGCAGGCCTTCGACCTCGCCTATGCGCAGACCACCTCGGACGCCTTCATCCAGCACACCCTCCTGGAGGCGCTGGACGTCCGCCACATCGTCATCGGCCACGACTACGCCTTCGGCCGCGGCCGCACCGGCACCCCGGATTCGCTGCGCCGCGCCGGAGCGGCGCACGGCTTCGGCGTCACCGAGCTGGCCGCGGTGATCGGCCCCGCGGGCACCGCGTTCTCCTCCACCGGGGCGCGCGACGCCATCCGCGAGGGGCGCTGCGCCGACGCGCACGCCATCCTCGGCCGCGACTGGTCGGTGGAGGGCCGCGTCGAGCACGGCGAGGCGCGCGGCCGCGGCATCGGCTTCCCCACCGCCAACGTCCACCTCACCGACAGCCTGCGCCCGCGCGCCGGGGTCTATGCGGTGCGGGCGACCATCGACGACGACCCGCGGGTCTACCCCGGGGTGGCCAACTGCGGCACCCGGCCCACCTTCGACGGCAAGGGCACCGTGCTGGAAGTGCATCTGTTCGACCTGCAGGAAAATCTCTATGATCGCCACCTTCGCGTCGCGTTCATCCACTTCCTGCGCGACGAACGCAAATTCGACGGCATCGCGGCGCTGACCCGCCAAATCGAAAGCGATGCTTCCACCGCGCGCCGGATTCTCGCAGAACCGGCGCAAACCGCGAGCGTGTGACCAAGATGAGCGTGGAGACCAAATCGACCGTGTTCCTGCCCCGCACCTCCTTCGGGATGAAGGCGGGCCTGCCGAACCTCGAGCCCAAGCTGCTCGCCCGATGGGCGGCGATCGACCTGGAAGGACGGCTGCGCAAGGCCTCTGCGGGCCGCGAGCCGTTCATCCTGCACGACGGCCCGCCCTATGCGAACGGCAACCTGCACATCGGCCACGCGCTCAACAAGATTCTCAAGGACGTGATCGTCCGCTCCCAGCAGATGATGGGCAAGGACGCCCGCTACGTGCCGGGCTGGGACTGCCACGGCCTGCCGATCGAGTGGAAGATCGAGGAGAAGTACCGCGCCGCGGGCAAGGACAAGGACGCCGTGCCGGTGGTCGAGTTCCGCAAGGAGTGCCGCGATTTCGCCGCCCACTGGATCGACGTGCAGAGCGCCGAGTTCCAGCGCCTCGGCGTGTGCGGCAACTGGGAAACCCCCTACACCACGATGACCTACGCCGCCGAGGCGCGCATCGTCGCCGAGCTGGGCAAGTTCGTGCTGAACGGCGGACTCTACAAGGGCGCGAAGCCGGTGCTGTGGTCGGTGGTGGAAAAGACCGCGCTCGCCGAAGCCGAGGTGGAGTACCACGACCACACCTCCACCACCATCTGGGTGCGCTTCCCGGTGGTCAAGGCGGCGCACATCGCGCTCGAGGGCGCGGCGGTGGTGATCTGGACGACCACGCCCTGGACGATGCCGGGCAACCGCGCCATCGCCTACGGCCCGGACTTCCTCTACACCGTGGCCGAGGTCAAGGCCGCCGGCGGGATGAGCCTGGCGCGCCCGGGCGAGCGCTTCGTCGTGCTCTCCGACCTGCTGCCCGAGGTGGCGCGCGAGGCCAACATCACCGAATACGCCATTCTCGCCGAGATCAAGGGCTCGGACATGGCGGGCACGGTGTGCCGCCACCCGCTCGCCGCCCGGGGCTACGGCTTCGACGTGCCGCTGCTCGCCGGCGACTTCGTCACCACCGACCAGGGCACCGGCTTCGTCCACATGGCGCCGGGCCACGGCGAGGACGACTGGCGGCTGTGCGTCGCCAACGGCATCGCGGTGCCTTCCACCGTCTCCGACGACGGCACCTACTATCCGCAGGTGCCTCTCTTCGCCGGCAAGCACGTGTTCAAGGTGGCCCCCGACGTGCTCGCCGCGATGACCCGCGAGGGCGCGCTCTTGGCCTCCGGCAAGCTGGTGCACAGCTACCCGCACTCCTGGCGCTCCAAGGCGCCCCTGATCTTCCGCAACACGCCGCAGTGGTTCATCTCGATGGAGACCAACGGCCTGCGCGACGCCGCCTTGAAGGCGATCGACGCCACCCGCTGGATTCCGGCGCAGGGCAAGAACCGCATCCAGGCGATGGTGGAAGGCCGCCCCGACTGGTGCGTCTCGCGCCAGCGCGCCTGGGGCGTGCCGATCGCGGTGTTCATGGACAAGGCCACCGGCGAGCCGCTGCGCGATGCGGCGGTGATGGCGCGCGTCGTCGCCGCGGTGGCGGAGGAGGGGGCCGACGTGTGGTTCACCGCCCCTGCCGAGCGCTTCCTCGCGCCGGACCACGACGCGGCGAAGTATGAAAAGGTGATGGACATCCTGGACGTGTGGTTCGATTCCGGATGCACCCACGCCTTCGTGCTGGAGGACCGGGACGACCTTTCCTGGCCCGCCGCGATGTACCTCGAAGGCTCGGACCAGCACCGCGGCTGGTTCCAGTCGTCGCTGCTGGAAAGCTGCGGCACGCGCGGCCGCGCGCCCTACGACACGGTGCTCACCCACGGCTTCGTCCTCGACGAGCAGGGCCGCAAGATGTCCAAATCCCTGGGCAACACCGTCGCGCCGCAGGACGTCACCCAGCAGATGGGCGCGGACATCCTGCGCCTGTGGGTGGTCGGCTCCGACTACACCGAGGATTTGCGCATCGGCAAGGAAATCCTGTCGCGCACCACCGACGTCTACCGCCGCCTGCGCAACACCCTGCGCTACCTGCTCGGCAACCTCAACGGATTCGCCGAGACCGAGCGCGTGGCGTTCGCCGACATGCCGGAGCTGGAGCGCTGGGTGCTGCACCGCCTCGCCGACCTCGACGCCCACGTGCGGCGCACCTGCACCGAGACCTTCGCCTTCCACGAACTGTTCCAGGAAATCCACAACTTCTGCGCCGTGGACCTCTCGGCCTTCTACTTCGACATCCGCAAGGACTGCCTCTACTGCGACGCGCTCGACGATCCGCAGCGGCGCGCCTGCCGCACCGTCTTGGACATCGTGTTCAACACCCTGGTCGCCTGGCTTGCGCCGTTCACCTGCTTCACCGCGGAAGAGGCCTGGATGTGCCGCCACCCGGACAGCGCGGAGAGCGTCCACGAGCAGGCCTTCCCGGAAATTCCGGTGCAGTGGCGGGACGAAGACCTCGCCGCCCGCTGGGAGAAGGTGCGCACGGTGCGCCGCGTCGTCACCGGCGCGCTGGAGAAGGAACGCGCCGCCAAGCGCATCGGCGCGAGCCTCCAGGCCGCCCCGGCGGTCTACCTGCCCGCCGACCTCGCCGCGTTGTGCGCCGCGCTGCCGATGGCCGACATCTGCATCACCTCCGGCATCGAACTGTCCACCGGCGAAGCCCCGGCGGACGCCTTCACCCTCGAGGACGCGCCCGGCATCGCCTGCGTGCCCGCCCTCGCCGAGGGCGCGAAGTGCGACCGCTGCTGGAAGGTGCTGCCCGATGTGGACACCCACGAACACGCAGGCGTCTGCGGCCGCTGCGCCGACGCCATCGACCGCTGGGAGGCGCAGGCGTAAATGAAGCGCGGGCTGACTCTCGCCGCTCTCGTGATCCTGCTCGACCAGATCGGCAAGATGCTGATCCTGGACCTGATGCAGCCGCCGCGGGTGATCGAGATTCTGCCGGGGTTCAATCTGGTGCTGGCGATGAACCGCGGCGTCAGCTTCTCGCTGTTCGCCTCGCATGCGGACTCCGCGCCCTACCTGCTCTCCGGCCTCGCCGTCGCGGTGTGCGCCGGGCTTCTCTGGTGGCTGCGCCGCGGCGATGCGCCCGCCACCGCCGTCGGTCTGGTGATCGGCGGCGCGCTCGGCAACGTCATCGACCGCCTGCGCTTCGGCGCGGTGGTGGACTTCCTCGACGTTCACTGGCAAACATGGCATTGGCCTGCGTTCAACGTTGCCGATTCCGCCATTTCCCTCGGCGCCGCGCTCCTCGTTTTCGACGCCTTGTTCTCGCATCCTCATCACGGTAAGATGCCGCCACCATGACCCAGACAGTCTCGAACCGCCGCCTTCTTTCCGCCGCGCCCCGCCTCGGGGGGCGTCTCCTGGTGCTGGCCGCCCTCTTCGGGCTCGCCGCCTGCGGCGACGTCAAGCAGCAGTTGGGCTTCAACCGCGAAGCGCCGGACGAATTCACCGTGCTGTCGCGCGCGCCGCTGTCGATCCCGCCGGACTTCGCGCTGCGCCCGCCGCAGCCCGGCACCGCCCGCCCGCAGGAAGGCACGGAGAAGGAGCGCGCCAAGGCCGCCCTGCTCGGCCGCTCCGCCAAGAACCCGCGCGTCTATGCGCGCGAGCTCGCCGCCGACACCCGCCTCAGCTCCGGCGAAAAGACCGTGCTGCTGAAGGCCGGGGCCAACGAGGCCGAGTCCGACATCCGCGACACCGTGGACCGCGAGACCTCGACCCTGGCCAAGGAAAAGGCCTCCTTCACCGACTACCTGGTGTTCTGGGAGGACCGCTCCTACAAGGGCTCCACGGTGGACGCGGCCAAGGAATCGCAGCGCATCCGCGAGAACATGGCTCTCGGCCGCGCGCTGTCGGAAGGCGAACCGCCGAAGATCCAGCGCCAGTCCAAGGGCATTCTGGAAGGTATCTTCTAAGTCCGTCCCGCTTCAGCCGAAGGAGGATGCCGGATGCCGCTCCGCATGCCGCTTCGTCCGTTCATCTGCGCCGCGCTTTTCGCGGCGGTTCTGCCGCGCGCCGCGCTTGCCAAGGTGTTCGACCCCGCCGTCTTCACCCTGGCGAACGGCCTCACCGTGGTGGTGGTGGAAAACCACCGCGCGCCCATCGTCTCGCACATGGTGTGGTACAAGACCGGCGCCGCCGACGAGCCGCCGGGCAAGACCGGCCTTGCGCATCTGCTCGAACACCTGATGTTCAAGGGCACCCCCAAGGTGCCCGCCGGGGAATTCTCCAAGATCGTCGCGGCCAGGGGCGGCATCGACAACGCGATGACCAGCCGCGACTTCACCGCCTACTACCAGCGCATCGCGGCGCAGCACCTGCCCCTGGTGATGCGCCTGGAGGCCGACCGCATGGCGCACCTGAAGCTCGCCGAGGCGGACTTCGAAAGCGAGCGCGAGGTGGTGCGCGAGGAGCGCCGCCAGCGGGTGGAGAACGAACCCTCCGCCATGCTCTCCGAGCGGTTGTCCATGGCCCTGTGGATGAACCACCCCTACGCGCGCCCGATCGGCGGCTTCGATTCGGAGATCCGGGGGCTGACGCGCGCCGACGCGCTCGCCTTCCATAAGCGCTGGTACGCGCCCGACAACGCCATCCTGCTGGTGGCGGGCGACGTCACCCCCGCCTGGGTGAAGGAACTGGCGGAAAAGACCTTCGGGGCGATTCCGCGCGCCGGCACGCCAAAGCGCGTGCGCCCCACGCCGGAAGCGCCGCCCGCCGACATCCGCATCGCCTTCTCCTCGCCCCTGGTGCGCCAGGCGGCGTGGCGCCGCACCCAGATCGCGCCGTCGTGCGCCACCGCCGACGCCAGGACCGGCGCGGCGTTCGAGACGCTTTCCGACATCCTCGGCGGCGGCGCCACCAGCCGCCTCTACCGCAAGCTGGTGCTGGCGGACAAGCTCGCCGTCGGCGTCTCCGCCTACTACCGCGGCATGGCGCTGGGACCGGGCAGCTTCTCGGTGGCGGCCACCCCCGCGCAGGGGGTGAGCGTGGAGACCATCGACGCCGCGGTGGCCACGGAGATTTCCGCCATCGCCGAGCACGGCGTGACCGCGGAGGAACTGGCCCGCGCGCGGGAGCGCATGCTGGCGGCGCGCGTCTTCGCCCGCGACGACCTCTTCGCCGCGCCGCAGGCCCTGGCCGAGGCTCTGGCGGTGGGCTGCTCCATTTCCACCGTCGAGAATTTCGCCGAGGACGCGGCGGCGCTCTCCCCCGCCGACGTGCAGGCCGCCGCCCGCGCGCTCACCGGCCCCTATGCCCAGGGCATCCTCACTCCGGAGGCGCAGCGATGAAACGCATCCTCCTCGCCCTTCTGCTGCTGATCGCGCCGCTGCCCGCGCTGGCCGCGCCGGTGCAGGTGGTCGCCTCCCCCGGCGGCGTCACCGCCTGGCTGGTGGAGGACCACGCCAACCCGCTGGTCGCGGTTTCGCTGCTCTTCCGCGGCGGCGGCGCGGCCGCCGACCCGGCGGACAAGGCGGGCCTCGCCACGGTCGCCTCCGGCATGCTGGACGAAGGCGCGGCGGAGATGGACTCCCGGGCCTTCCAGGACCGCCTCGATGCGCTCAACGTTTCGATGAGCTTCTCCGCGGCGCGGGACAGTTTCTCCGGCGAGATGCTCACCCTCTCGGCGCACCGGGCGGAGGCGTTCGCGCTGCTGCGCGACGCGCTGACCCGCCCGCGCTTCGACGCCGAACCGCTGGAACGCATGCGCGCCGCCTTTCTCACCCGGCTGCGCCGCCAGCAGGAGAACCCGGGCAGCCGCGCCTCCCAGGCGCTGTTCGCCGCGCTCTTCCCGCAGCATCCCTACGGCCGCCCCACCGCGGGCACGGTGGAAGGGATCTCCGCGGTCGGCGCGGCGGACCTGCACGCCTTCGCGCGCAGCCGCTTCACCCGCGACCGCCTGATCGTCGGCGTGGTCGGCGACATCTCCGCCGCCGAGCTTGCGCCGCTGCTCGACGCCACGTTCGGCGGCCTGCCCGCAACCTCGCCGCTGCCGCCGGTGGCGGAGACCGCGCCCGCGCTTTCCGGCAAGACGCTGACCGTGGAGATGCCGGTGCCGCAGGCGGTGGCGATCTTCGCGCAAGCAGGGCCGGGCCGGGCCGATCCGGACTGGCTGCCCTTCCAGGTGATGATGTACGTGCTCGGCGACGGCGGGTTCTCCTCCCGCCTCACCGCCGAGGTGCGCGAGAAGCGCGGCCTCGCCTACGGTGTGGACGCGGGTTCCCTGCCCTTGGCGGATGCGCCGCTGGTGGCGGGCAGCGTCGGCACCCAGACCGCGAAGATCGGCGAGAGCATCTCGATCATCCGCGCCGAGTGGGAGAAGATGCGCGCCCATGGCGCGACCGCGGAAGAGGTGGAGAAGGCGAAGAGCTTCCTCGCCGGGTCCCTGCCGTTGCGGCTGAACTCCAGCCCGGCGATCGCGGGCACCCTCACCGCGCTGCTCTATTACCGCCTGCCGCCGGACGAGCTGGACCGCCGCGCCGCGGAGATCGCCGCGATCACCCCGGCGGACGTCGCCCGCGTCGCCGCCAAGTGGCTGACGCCGGATAAGCTCACCTTCGCCGTCGCCGGGGAAACCGCCAAGATGCATCTGGACGCACAATGAGGATCGCGCTTTTGCACCTCGACCTCGCGGTGGGGTCGGTCTCCCGCAATCTCGGCCTGATCGTCGAGGCCGCGTCGCGCGCCGCCGACGCCGGGGCGGACTGGATTCTCACCCCCGAGGTGGCGTTGCAGGGCTACTTCTTCACCGACGCCGACCCGGCCCCGATCATCCCCGCGATGCCGGGGCCGGAGATCGCGCCGCTTTCCGAACTGGCGCAGGCGCGGCAGCTCACCCTCTTCCTCGGCTGCGCGGAGCGGGACGCGGCGACCGGCCTCGCCCACAACAGTTGCGTCGTCCTCGGCCCCGAGGGCGCGGTGCTCGGCCGCCACCGCAAGCTGGTGGTGCACGGCCAAACCGAGGCGTGGGCGCGCCCCGGCGCGGCGCGGCGGCCGATCGCCTGCAACGGCGTTTCCGTCGGCGCGCTGGTGTGCGCCGACATGTGGTACGCCGAGAACCCGGCGGCGATGGCCGCGGCGGGGGCCGAGGTGCTGACCCTGGCCGCCGCCTGGCCGCCCGGGCCGATGGGCCCGAACGGCGCCTGGGAGCGCGCCTCGGCGGAGACCGGGCTGCCGGTGTTCGTGTGCAACCAGACCGGCCGCCACCGCATGGACATGACCCGTGCGGAAAGCGCGGTGATTACCGGCGGCGCGCGCCGCCTCACCTACAGCGGCGCGGACCCGGCGATCCTGCTGTTCGACTGGGACAAGGAAACCGGCCTCGCGACGGAAGGGGATTTCCGCCGCATCCCGGCATAGGGGGAGCGCATCGTGGAACAACTGGACGTCGCGGTGATCGGCGCGGGGGTGGTGGGGCTGGCGGTCGCCCGCGCCTTCGCCCGGGCGGGGCGCGAGGTGGTGATCCTGGAACGGGCGGAGAGCTTCGGCGCCGGGGTGAGTTCCCGCAATTCCGAGGTGCTGCACGCCGGACTCTACTACCCCACGGATTCGTTGCGCGCCGCGGTGTGCGCGCCGGGGCGGAAGCGCCTCTACGCCTATTGCGCCGAACGCGGCATCGCGCACAAACGCTGCGGCAAGCTGCTGGTGGCCGCCGACGCGGCGCAGGCGGAACGCCTGCCCGGCATCGCGGCGCAGGCCGCGGCCAACGGCGCGGAGGATTTGCGCCTCGTCTCCGCCGCCGGGGCGCGGCGGATGGAACCGGCGCTTTGCTGCGCCGCGGCGCTCTTCTCCCCCGGCACCGGCATCATCGACAGCCACGGCCTGATGCTCTCGCTGCTCGCCGACGCCGAGGCGGCGGGCGCGGCGCTGGCGGTGATGACCCCGGTCTCCGCCATCGTGCCCGACGGCGGCGGCGCGGTGCTGCACTGCGGC
The DNA here is from genome assembly GCA_027864655.1 of Oleispirillum naphthae. Lineage (GTDB taxonomy): Bacteria > Pseudomonadota > Alphaproteobacteria > Rhodospirillales > Rhodospirillaceae > Oleispirillum > Oleispirillum naphthae. The sequence continues at coordinate 61,473 of JAQAZG010000002.1, read as the reverse complement.
GCGGGCGCGGACGCCTTCGCCGCACGGGCGAACCTCGCGGTCAATTGCGCGGGCCTGGGCTCCGTGCCGCTCGCCGCCGGGGCCTGGGGGAAGAACGCCAAGCGTCCCTGCCCGCGCCGTCACATGGCCAAGGGCAACTACTTCTCGCTCGCGGGCCGGGCGCCGTTCTCGCGGCTGATCTATCCGCTGCCGGAGCCGGGCGGCCTGGGCGTGCACCTGACGCTCGACCTCGCCGGGCGCGGCCGCTTCGGCCCCGACGTGGAGTGGATCGACGAGGAGACCTACACCGTGGACCCGGCGCGCGGCGAAGCGTTCTATGCCTCGATCCGCCGCTATTGGCCGGGCCTGCCCGACGGCGCGCTGGCCCCCGACACCTGCGGCATCCGCCCGAAGATCTTCGGCCCCGGCGAACCCACCGCCGACTTTCTCGTCGCCGGGCCGGAAACCCACGGCATCCCCGGGGTGATCCACCTGCTCGGCATCGAAAGCCCCGGCCTCACCGCCTGCCTCGCGCTGGCCGACCACGTCGCCGCGCTGGCCGGGAGCGAAAAAACCGCGACGAGCCGGAGCGTGAAGTCAACCTAGGGCGATTTACGGATGGACCGCTTTCCCGCCGACAAACGTCATGCGATCATGCGTGCGGTGAAGGGCAAAAACACCAAGCCCGAGCTCATCGTCAGACGCATGTTGCACCGGCTCGGATTCCGGTTCCGCCTCCATCGGCCCGATCTTCCCGGTCGCCCCGACGTCTATCTTCCCAAACACCGTACGGCGATTTTCGTCAACGGCTGCTTCTGGCATGGGCATGAAGGATGCAAACGGGCGACGATTCCCGCCACACGAACCGAGTTCTGGGCCGCCAAGATTTCCGCCAACAAAGAACGCGACCGAAAGACCGTCGCTTCCTTGGAACAAGTCGGCATACGGGTTTTGGTTGTCTGGACGTGTGAGATGCGGGATGAATCGATGTTGGAGAACAGGTTACGATCCGCACTGGGGGAGAGCCTCAATGGCCAGACGTTCGAAGACCCGCGATCCGGAAGCGTTGCGTCGGAAACTGATCGGTCTTCTCAGCAGATTTGAAGATCATCTGAAAAGTGACGGGCTTCGCGAGCAGGTTCGTGCCCTCATCCCCGTCAATCACACCCTCCGCGATCTGGGCTGCTCTCTCCTTCAGGACGATACCACGCATTCCGCGCGTCAACGCATCCTGGCTTACCTTCGTCGGTTTGCCGGGCAGATCGTCGATGGTGACGAGTTGATGGTCGTCGCAGGAATCAGTGAGTACGCACGTCGTATACGCGAACTCAGGGTGCAGGAAGGTTGGCCCATCCTCAGCGGGGCAACCGTTAAGCAACTTAGGGACCGCGACCCCGACGAAGCGGGGCCGGTTCCCGAAGATATTCCGCCGGAGATGAAACCGGATCAATATCTCCTTCAGCAGGATGCTCCGGACCGCGATGCCGCGTATCGCTGGCATATAGCGAACGGGATTCGGAAAAAGAAAGGCGCCGTTCAAGACAAGCTCCTTGAGTATTTCCGAAAAAACGTCGGACAGCGAATTACCAGCGAAGAGTTGCGATACGTCGCGGGGAACCGATCCGAATGGGCAAGGCGGACACGTGAACTACGAACCGAAGAAGGGTGGCCCATCGTCACCTGCTTCAACGGCGATCCGTCGCTGCCCGTCGGGGTATACGTACTTGTGCGAGATGTGCAAGGCCCTGCTCATGATCGCCATATCAAGGAAATCGTCCGCCGCGAGGTGCTGCAAAGAGACGGTCATCGATGCCGGTGGGCCGGGTGCGGCTGGTCTCAAGCGGACTACGATAAAGACCCGCGCTACCTCGAAGTCCACCACATCCGGCACCATGCCGCCGGCGGATCGAATGACGGCGACAACCTCGTAACGCTGTGCAACCTGCATCACGACATGGTGCACGGCGGAGAATCGTTGGACATAACCTCTCTATCGGAATAGCGGCCCCATCATGCGGCGTGTCGCTTTTTCGTCGCATCAAGAAACGCTTTGACGGTCAGCGCAACGGCACCGGCGAGGGGCGGCGGCACCGCATTGCCGATCTGCCGAGCCACTTCGACCTTGCTCCCCACAAACTCGAAATCGTCGGGGAACCCCATCAATCGGGCCGCTTCTCGATGGGTGATCGGGCGGTGTTGCTCCGGATGGAGATAGCGCCCTTTTTCCGGCTTGAAGAACTCGGTCCGGATCGTAACCGAGGGGCGATCCCACCACAGACGGCCGAAGAGGTCCGTACCGCCGGATGTCTTCTTAATCCAACACGGCGGCGTGATCTCGGGTGCATTTCGCTGGAGATCGAAGCGATTGCCTCCCGGAGGCACGGCTCGATACCGACGCAAACTCACCGCCGTAGGCGTCCGGCCGAAGTGAAGGTCGAGGGGGCCGGGAAGGTCGCGGATTTCCGTACCGATAGGCACGGGAAGGTCTGCAATGGCCTCGCGCACGGTTCGCCATGACGGCAACTTCGAACCGAGTTGCGGTGCGGCATGCGTTTGAGACGGTGGGAATTGGGGCACCGACCGGGCATCGGCCCGGTATCCGATAATGACCGCTCGCCGACGAGTCTGGGGTGCTCCGTAATCGGCCGCCAGCAACACTCCGGAAACGACTTCGAAGCCCATGTCCTTCGCGCGGCGAACTATCTCCTCATACTCCGGCGAGGATCGCAGTTCGGCGACGTTTTCGATGACGAATGCCTGCGCTTCGGCACGTTCCACGAAGTCCATATACGGCTGCCAGAGTTGACGGCGTGCGTCTCCCTGTCTCCGCTTATTCAGCAGAGAAAACCCTTGGCAGGGTGGACCGCCGATGACGACGTCCGCCTTCGGAATAGGACGGTCGGAAGCCAGCCACTCCTCGATATCCGCGCATACGCCGTGATCGCCGAAATTCGCGCAGTAAGTCTTCACGGCCGCCGGATCGAGGTCCATCGCCAGCACACTCCGAAACCCGCCGCCGAATCGACGGTCGGTGAATCCGAGGCTGAGCCCGCCGGCACCGGCGAACAGATCGATCAACTTGTAGGCCATGTGCACTCCACTTCAAACCCACCTATTGTGTATGAGGCGACCAGCATACGCAATATATTCACCGTCCGGATCATGCCGTAAACCACACCAAGCTGGAATCTTAATATGAAACGACATCGGAGCGATAACGGTTCTTCCCCGCACGCCTCCGGGTGACGGCGGGGGGTGGGGTCTGTTAGACTCGCTCCATAAACCGGTTTCTTCCGTCCCGCCTTCGTGGTCGAGGTGCCGCCATGTCCTTTCCCGCTTCGTTGCCCGCCCTGCCCGGCACTCCGGCCTGGCGGGCGCTCGCCCGTCACCGCGCCGCGCTCTCCGGCCGCCGCATCGCCGAGATGTTCGCCGACGATCCCGGGCGCTTCGCCGACCTGTCGCTCTCGCTCGATACGGCGCGCGGGCCGTTCCTCCTCGACCTGTCGAAGAACGCGCTCACCGCCGAGACCCTGGACCTGCTCGCCGCGCTCGCCGCCGAGTGCGGCCTGGCGGAGCAGGTTGCCGCGATGTTCGCCGGAGAGGCGATCAACGCCACGGAGAAGCGCGCCGCCTTCCACGTCGCGTTGCGCGCCGGGGCGGATGCGCCGCCCGAGGTGCGTGAGGTTCTGGACCGCATCGCCGATTTCTCCGCCGCGGTGCGCGCGGGCGACTGGCGCGGCGCCACCGGCAAGGCGGTGACCGACGTGGTCAACATCGGCATCGGCGGCTCCGACCTCGGCCCGGCGATGGTATGCGGCGCGCTCGCCGCGTTCGGCCGCGACGATTTGCGCGCCCACTTCGTCTCCAACGTCGATGCCGCCCACATCGCGCGCACCCTGCGCGGGTTGGACCCGGAGACGACGCTTTTCATCGTCACCTCCAAGACCTTCACCACCCAGGAGACCCTGCGCAACGCCACCACGGCGCGCGGCTGGCTGACCGGCCATCTCGGCGAGGCGGCGGTGGCGCAGCACTTCGTCGCGGTGTCCACCAATGCGGCGGCGGTTTCCGCCTTCGGCATCGACACCGCCAACATGTTCGGCTTCTGGGATTGGGTGGGCGGCCGCTATTCCCTGTGGTCGGCGGTGGGGCTCTCCATCGCCATCGCCGTCGGCTTCGAGGCATTCGAGGCTCTGCTGGCCGGGGCCCGTACCATGGACGAGCACTTCCGCGATGCGCCGCCCCTGGAGAACCTGCCGGTGGTCCTCGCGCTCGCCGGAATCTGGAACCACAGCGCGCTCGGCATTCCGGCGCTCGCGGTGCTGCCCTACGACCAGATGCTCGCCCGCCTGCCCGCCTACCTGCAACAGTTGGAGATGGAGAGCAACGGCAAGGGGGTGACGATGGCGGGCGCGCCGGTGGCGGCGGCCACCGCGCCGGTGCTGTTCGGCGAGCCGGGAACCAACGGCCAGCACTCGTTCTACCAGCTTCTCCACCAGGGCACGCGGGCGGTGGCCTGCGACTTCATCGTCGTCGCCCACTCCCACTACGAGATCGCCGACCACCAGCCGATGCTGCTCGCCAACGCGCTCGCCCAGGCCGAGGCGCTGATGCGCGGCCGCAGCGCGGCGGAGGCGAAGGCGGAGATGCTGGCCAAGGGCACGCCGCTCGCCGAGGCGGAGCGCCTGGCGCCGCACCGCGCCTTCCCCGGCGACCGGCCCTCCACCACCATCCTGCTGCCGCGGGTGACGCCGGAGACCCTGGGCATGCTGCTCGCGCTCTATGAGCACAAGGTGTTCGTGCAGAGCGCGGTCTGGGGGATCAACGCCTTCGACCAGTGGGGTGTGGAACTGGGCAAGCAGATGGCCGGGGCGATTCTCCCCGAGTTGATGGGCGGCGAGCCGAGGCCGCACGACGGCTCCACCGCCGCGCTGATCGGCCTCGTCTGCGCTCTGCGCGCGCCCGAGGGCGCGGGCGACGCCGACGAAGGCGACGACGAGGAAGGCGACGCCGACGACGGCCCGGGCGGCGACGCCGACAGCGGCGACGGAGGCGGCGAAGGGTGAACATCCGCCTTCTCCCCCCCGATCTGGTGGACCGCATCGCCGCGGGCGAGGTGGTGGAGCGCCCCGCCGCCGCGGTCAAGGAGCTGGTCGAAAACGCGCTCGACGCCGAGGCCGCGCGCGTCGCGGTGATCCTCCGCGACGGCGGGCGCAGCCTGATCGCGGTCACCGACGACGGCTGCGGCATGACGGCGGAGGAACTGGCGCTGGCGGTGGAACGCCACGCCACCTCCAAGCTGCCGACCGGCGACCTCACCCACATCGACCACTTCGGCTTCCGCGGCGAGGCGCTGCCTTCGATCGGCGCGGTCTCCCGCCTCACCCTCACCTCGCGCACCGCGGCGGCGGACTCCGCCTGGACGCTCACGGTGGAGGGCGGCGCGAAGGGCCGCGCCGAACCCGCGGCGCACCCGCCGGGCACCCGCGTCGAGGTGCGCGACCTCTTCTACGCCACGCCGGCGCGGCTGAAATTCCTCAAGGCGCCGCGCACCGAGGCGGCCCACGCGCTGGACGCGGTGACGCGCCTCGCCATGGCGCACCCGCAGATCGGGTTTTCCTTCTCCGACGACGGGCGCGAGCGCCTCTCCCTGCCGCCGGAGAAGGGCGACCTGTTCGACGCCCGCCTCGCCCGGCTGCGCCGCATCCTCGGCCGCGACTTCGCCGAGAACGCGGTGGCGGTGGACATCGACCGCGAGGGCCTGCGCCTCACCGGCTATGCCGGGCTGCCCACCTTCAACAAGGGCACGGCGCAGGAACAGTACCTTTTCGTCAACGGCCGCCCGGTGCGCGACCGCCTGCTGCTCGGCGCGGTGCGCGGCGCCTACCGCGACGTGCTGGCGCACGACCGCCACCCGGTGGTGGCGCTGTTCCTCACCGTCGATCCGGAGTTCGTCGATGTCAACGTCCACCCCGCCAAGGCGGAGGTGCGCTTCCGCGAGCCGGGGCTGGTGCGGTCCCTCATCGTCTCGGGGCTGAAGGCGGCGATCGGCGGGGCCGGGTTCCGCGCCGCCGATGCGGCGGAGCGCGCGCTCGCCGCCTTCCGCCCGCAGGGGGGAAGCAGCGGCTTCGGCCGTCCCGGCCCCGCCGCCGGGCCGCGCGCCGCGCTCGACGCGGCGATTTCCTTCCAGGCTCCGGCGGGGCTTGCCGAGGCGCTGCCCGGCCTTTCCCTGCCGCCCGGCGGCGCGGTGCGCGGCAGCGGCGACGCGCCGGTGGAGCCGCCGCAGGACTATCCCCTCGGTCAGGCGCGGGCGCAACTGCACGAAACCTACATCGTCGCCCAGACCGCCGACGGCCTGGTGATCGTGGACCAGCACGCGGCGCACGAGCGCATCGTGCTGGAGCGCATCAAGGCGGAGATCGCCGCCGCCGGGGTGAAACGCCAGGTGCTGCTGCTGCCCGAGGTGGTGGAGATGACCGCGGCGGAGGCGGAGCGCGTCGCCGCGCGCGGCGCGGAACTGGCGGCGTTCGGCCTCGTCGTCGAGCCCTTCGGCGAGACCGCCCTGGTGGTGCGCGAGATTCCCGCCGCGCTGGGGGCGGCGGACGTGCGCGCCCTGGTCAAGGACATTGCCGACGGCCTTCTCGAATGGGACGACGCCACCGCGCTCACCGACCGCCTGGAGCGCGTGCTCGCCACCATCGCCTGCCACGGCTCGGTGCGGGCGGGCCGCCGCCTCTCGGTGGAGGAGATGAACGCGCTGCTGCGCCGGATGGAAGTGACGCCGCGCGCCGGGCAGTGCAACCACGGCCGCCCGACCTGGGTGGAGCTGAAACTTGCCGACGTGGAGCGCCTGTTCGGGCGCTGACCCCTATTCCGCGCCCGCTTCCGCGCCCGCGGTGGCGGCGGCGCGGGCCTTGCGCCGCGCCTCCAGCTTCGGCTTTTCGATGTTCGGCAAAAACACCGTCAACAGGCCGATGGCGGGCAGGAAGGAACACAGGTAATAGACGAAGCGGATGCCGTGGACATCCGCCACCTGGCCGAGAATCGCCGCGCCGAGCCCCCCCATGCCGAAGGAGAAGCCGAAGAACAGACCGGCGACGGTGCCCACCCTGCCGGGCACCAGCTCCTGCCCGTAGACGATGATCGCGGGAAACGCCGAGGCGAGGATGAGGCCGATGACCACGGAGAGGATCGGCGTCCAGAACAGGTTGGCGTAGGGCAGCATCAGGGTGAACGGCAGCACGCCGAGGATCGAGCACCAGATCACCATCTTGCGGCCGAAGCGGTCGCCCACCGGCCCGCCGATCAGGGTGCCCACCGCCACCGCGCCGAGGAAGACGAAGAGATAGACCTGCGAGGCGCGCACCGAAACGTGGAACGTCTCCATCAGGTAGAAGGTGTAGTAGCTGCTCAGGCTGGCCATGTAGACGTTCTTGGAGAACACCAGCATCGCCAGCAGGCCGAGGGTGAGCAGCACCTTGCGCTTCGGCAGCACCAGGCTTTCCACCGCCGCCGCGGGCTTCTTCGCCGCGTTGGCGCGCGCCACCTGGTACCAGTCGCCCACCCGCCACAGCACCACCGCGGCGATCAGCGCCGCGGCGCAGAACCACGCCACCGAGCCTTGCCCGTTGGGCACCACGATCAGCGCGGCCAAGAGCGGCCCGAGCGCGGTGCCGGAATAGCCGCCCAACTGGAAAACCGACTGCGCCAGGCCGAAGCGCCCGCCCGACGCCATGCGCGCGACGCGCGACGACTCGGGGTGGAAGACCGAGGAGCCGATGCCCACCACCGCCGCCCCGGCGAGCAGCAGGCCATAGCTCGACGCGGTGGCGAGCAGCAGCAGCCCGGCGAAGGTGGAGCCCATGCCCAGCACCAGGGAGAACGGCTGCGGCTTGCGGTCGGTGTAGAAGCCCACCCACGGCTGCAACAGCGACGCGGTGAGCTGGAAGGTGAGGGTCAAAAGGCCGATCTGGCCGAAATCGAGGCCGTAGTCCGCCTTCAGCATCGGATAGATCGCGGCCAGCAACGACTGCATCATGTCGTTGAGCATGTGACAGAAGCTCAAAGCCAGAAGCACCGCGACGGCGGCGCCTCCGGCGGCGGCGGGCTGGCGCACGGCGGCCTCCGGAAGAAAAATGGGCGGATCGTATGCAATACTGCTGTCACAATGCGGCCCGCCTGTCCACGGGAAATCGAGGGCCGCACCACGGTGCGGCCTGCGCATGGTAAAAATGCAACGAACGGTTTGCATACCGGCGCGGCAAGGCGCATATGCTTGATCACAAGGGATAAGGGCAAGAGGGGACCGAACGCCGTATTCGGGCTTTCCGGTGCGAAGGAGGCCGGTATGTTGTTTGAACTGTTCCTACGTCGTTTGATCCGGTTGGGCGACCTGACGGTGACCAGACCCGACGGTTCGTCCTTTCACATCGCGGGCGGCCCCATCGCCGCCCTGCCCGCCGCCGACCGTCCGGCCCCTGTGCATCTGCGCTTTTCCGACCCGCGGGTCGTCCGCCGCCTGCCCTGGCACCCGGCGCTCGCCTTCGGCGAGGGATTCATGGACGGCGCCATCACCCTCGAGGAAGGCACGCTGCGCGACCTCGTGGCGCTGTTCATAATCAACTTCGAACGGCTGCAGGACTCGCCCCGCGTGCGCCTCTCCGGAGTGCTCGCCCGCCTGGTGCGGCGGGCGCACCAGAACAACCCGGTGAAGCGCTCCAAGGCCAACGTCGCCCACCACTACGACCTGCCGCCCGAGCTCTACGACGCCTTCCTCGATGCCGACCGGCAGTATTCCTGCGCCTACTACCCCACCGGCAACGAAACCCTGGAGCAGGCCCAGGCGGCGAAGAAACGCCACATCGCCGCGAAGCTTCTGCTCCAGCCGGGGCAGCGCGTGCTCGACATCGGCTGCGGCTGGGGCGGCATGGCGCTGACGCTGGCGAAGGACTACGGCGCCGACGTCACCGGCATCACGCTGTCCGAGCACCAGCTCGCCATCGCGCGGCAGCGCGCCGAGGCCGCCGGACTGTCGGACCGCGTCCGCTTCGAACTCGTGGACTACCGCCAGCTCAAGGGCCGCTACGACCGCATCGTCTCGGTCGGCATGTTCGAGCACGTCGGGGTGCGCTTCTACCGCACCTTCTTCCGCGCCGTGCGCGAGCACCTCGCCGACGACGGCGTGGCGCTGCTGCACACCATCGGCCGCAGCGAGCCGCCGGGCGACACCAACGCCTGGATCCGCAAGTACATCTTCCCCGGCGGCTACATTCCCGCGCTCTCCGAGGTGATGGCGGCGGTGGAACGCGAACGCCTGGTGCTGTGCGACCTCGAAGTGCTGCGCCTGCACTACGCCGAGACCCTCAAGCACTGGCAGGACCGCTTCCAACGGCACCGCGCCGAGATCGCCGCGATGCTCGACGAGCGCTTCTGCCGGATGTGGGAGTTCTACCTCGTCGGCTCGGAGATGTCGTTCCGCCACGAGAACATGGTGGTCTTCCAGTTACAGCTTTCCCGCTCCAAGACCGCGGTGCCGGAAACCCGCGACTACATGTGCGCCTTCGAGGCCAGCCACCCGCTGCCGATGCCATGAGTCCGCGCGGGACGTCGGCCATCTTCAGCGACCAGAACACCGTCTTGGCGTTCACCTCGTGCGGCTCGTTGTGAATGGTCTCGCCCGATGCGCAGGCGGCCTCGGCCAGCCGGGCAATCTCGTCATCGCAGCATTCGCCGGAAAAGACCTCGGTGACGGCGTCGACATGGCCCGCCATCACCTCGGAGGCCCGCGCCTTCAGCGTCTTGACGACGACCTTGCCCAACAGGACCAGGGCGTGCCGGCCCAGGCGTGCGGTCTCTTCTCCCAGGGTGTCGATGGCGCCGGCGCCCCGAACGTATCGGGATGGAAAAATCGCAGTTGTCGGCATGGCTGCATCCTCTGCAAAGAAGGCCGACCGCACCGACCGGGCCGATGCGCCGTGCGCGGCATGGCGGCAGGCGAAGACGGAACATACACGCGGAATCGCCGGTCAGAACACCTGACGCAGCGCCATCTCCGCACCCAGCGCCAGAAGGCAGGCGAGGAATCCGCGGCGGAACGCCACTGGTCCGATTCTGCCGCGGAGAACCTGACCCGCCCACATGCCGCCGAGCGCGGGAAGAACCGCAAACGCGGAAAGCGCCAGATTGTCGAGCCGAAGGCTGCCGTGCGCGCCGAGTCCGGCGGCCAGGGCGATGGTGGAGACGGTGAAGGAGAGCCCCAACGCCTGGATCAGTTCGTCCTTTTCGAGTCCGAGGGCCTGAAGGTAGGGGACCGCCGGAATCACGAATACGCCGGTCCCGCCGGCGACCAGCCCCGTCGCCGCGCCGACGGCGGGGGAGAGCCACCGCTCCCAACGCGCCGGGATGCGGAGCTGGCGGGCGAGAAGCGTATAGCCCGCATAGACGACGAGCGCGCAGCCGAGCGCCGCCGTGGTGAAGCGGGCATCGCCCCCGGCAAGCCAGGAGGACCCCGCCAGCGTGCCCGCGACGACCGCAAGCATCATCGGTCCGAGTCTGCGCAGAAGCGGGGAAAAACCAGGCCCGGCGAGAAGCTGCCAGACATTGGTGACGAAGGATGGAACCAGCAGCAGGCTCGCGGCGGCCAGGGGGGAGATCAACGCGCCGAGAATGCCCATCGCCATCGTCGGCAACCCCATGCCGGTCACGCCCTTGACGATGCCCGCCGCGAAAAAGGTCGCGGCGATGGCGGCGAACGGAAACGGTGGCTCCTCGAACATGCGGCGGGTCCCTCCCTGCGATGGCGGCGGCAAAATCCGGACGCCCCTCACGATACGGAAGCCGGGTGCGCCGACAATGCGGATGATCCGTCATCTGCCTTCGTCTGGACCGAAGGCAGATTCGGCGGTATCCTGACCGCATGCGCTTCGACCTGACCGATCTTCGCCTGTTCCTCGCCGTGGTGGATGCCGGCAGCATCACCCACGGCGCGGCGGAGGCCGGACTTTCCCTGGCGGCGGCGAGCGAACGGCTGCGCGATATGGAGACGGTCGGCCGGGTCGTGCTGCTGGAACGCGGGCGGCGGGGCGTGACGCCGACCGAAGCCGGGGAGACGCTGGCGCATCATGCCCGCGCCATCCTTCAACAGATGACGCGGATGCGCGGCGAACTGGGGGAATACGCAAAGGGCGTGCGCGCCACCGTTCGCGTCCTGGCGAACACCGCGGCGATGACCGAATTCCTTCCCGACCGCCTGTCCCTCTGGATGGCCGAGAATCCGCAGACCGACCTCGACCTGAAGGAACGTCAGAGCGGCGAGATCGCCCGGAGCATCGCGGCCGGTCTTGCCGACATCGGCGTCCTCTTCGAGACGGCCGGAACCGAAGGACTGACGCTGCGGCCGTTCGCGGTCGACCGGCTGGTCGTGGTGGCCGCGCACGGCCACGACCTGGCCGCGATGGCGCGGGTGCGCTTCGCCGACCTGCTCGACCGGCATTTCATCGGCCTCGCCGCAGGCGCGCTGCAGGACCATATCGACGCGCGGGCGGCGATGACCGGCGCCCGTCTCAAATTCCGCGTGAAGCTGCGCACCTTCGACGGCATTTGCCGGGCCGCGGGCAACGGCGCGGGCATCGGCATCGTCCCGGAAGCCGCCGCCCGCCGCTGCCGGAGATCGGCGCGGATTGCCGTGATCCGCCTTGCCGACGCGTGGGCGACACGGCGGCTGTCGGTCTGCGCCCGCAGCGAAGAGGAATTGACGCCGCCGGCGGCAAGCCTGTTCCGGCACCTGGCGGCGAATCCGGTTTCCTGAATTCCGGGCAGATCGCCTCAGATCCGCACGCGCCGCCCGGCGTCGCGGCAGCCGTAGCGCGCGAGGAGGCCGGGCTCGGCGGGCAGCGGCGTCGCGCCGCCGTCCGCCAGGAGGATCGCGGTGGATTGCGGGTCGTCGTAGGCGAACACCGCCTGCGGCTCCGCGCCGGTGCAGATGCCCCGCAGCACCCGCCCGCAGCCGCCGTGCGCCATGACGATCGCCGTCCGGTCTGCCGTCAGGCCGTGCAGCCAGTCCCGCAGCCGCTCCGCCACCGCGGCGAAGCTCTCGCCGCCGCCGGGAATGGCGAAGCTCCAGCGGTCGGCCGCCTCCATTTCCTTGTCCTCGCGATAGCGCACGCCGACCTCGGCGCTGGTCAGGCCCTCCCAGCGCCCGTAGGCGCGCTCCATCAGCCGCTCGTCGAAGCGCACCGCCTCGTACGGCAGGCCGAGTTCCTCGCAGAGAATCGAGACGGACTGCCGCGTCCGGGGCAGCGGGCTGGACCACACCCGGCAGAGGGAGAGATCGCGCAGGCGCGGCCGCAGGGACTGGGCGATGGCGCGGATCTGCCCCACTCCGGTCAGGGTCAGCGGCGAATCCTGCTGTCCCTGGTAGCGCGCGACGCGGTTCCATTGGGTCTCGCCGTGGCGCAGCAGAACGATCTCCGGGAAGGCGGCGGTCATGGCGGCGTCACTCCGCGCGGTAGCGGAGGAAGGCGACGGCGGCCTTGCCGTAGATGCGGTGATCGTCCTCGGCGAAGCCCTCGGGCCAGGCGGGGCGGTCGGCGGCGGCGGTTTCCACCACCGCCAAAGCGCCGGTGCGCAGCCAGCCCGCCGCGGCGGCGGAGGAAAGCGCGGCGGCGGCGATGCCGAGGGCGTAGGGCGGATCGAGGAAGACCAGGCCGCACGGCACGTCGGCGCGCGGCAGGTGGGTGGCGTCGGCGGCGAGCACCGCGGTTTCCGCCTGCGCCTTCATGCCCCTGATGTTGGCGGCGAGCGCGGCGAGCGCGGCGGGGGCGCGCTCGACGAAGGTGACGTGCGCCGCGCCGCGGGACAGCGCCTCCAGCCCCAGCGCGCCGGTCCCGGCGCAGAGGTCGAGCACCCGCGCGCCGGTGAGCGAGAAGTCGTGCGGCGGGTAGCGGTGCAGCAGGATGTTGAACACCGATTCCCGCGCGCGGTCGGAGGTGGGGCGCACGTCCTCCCCCGCCGGGGCGGCGAGGAGGCGGCCACGGTACTTGCCGCCGACGATTCTCATGGCTTGCGCGGCCCCTTGCCGCGTTTGCCGCGTTCGTCGCCCTCGGGGTCGAAGCGGTGCGGCCTGGGCAAGCGCCGCTTGCGCGCGCCGGGCCGCGCCTCGGCGGCGGGGGTCTCGGCCTTTTTGCCGGGCGGCGGCGGCGCGCCGTCGCGCTCGCGGCGGCGGCGTTCGCGGCCCGCCTCGGCGGCGGAGGGCAACTGCGCGCGCACCGCGCCGCCCAGGGTCTCGCGCAGCACCTTGGGCGGAATTTCCGCCGCGCCGCCGGGCGGCAGGTCGCCCAGGGTGAAGGGGCCGTAGTGCACCCGGATGAGGCGGTTGACGGTCAGCCCGATCGCCTCCATCAGGCGGCGGATCTCGCGGTTCTTGCCCTCGGTGAGGGTGACCTCCAGCCAGGCGTTGGCCCCCTGTTGGCGTTCCAGCGTCGCCTGCACCGGGCCATAGCGCACGCCGTCCACGGCGATGCCCGCGGCGAGGCGCTCCAGGTCCTCGGCGCGCGGCGCGCCGTGCACCCGCACGCGGTAGCGCCGCGACCACGCGTTGGCGGGGAGTTCCAGCTTGCGCGCCAGTCCGCCGTCGTTGGTGAGCAGCAAAAGCCCCTCGGAATTGAGGTCGAGGCGGCCCACCGAGATCACCCGCGGCAGGCCCGCGGGCAGGTTGTCGAACACCGTGGGGCGGCCCTCCGGGTCCTTGTGGGTGGTGACCAGGCCGATCGGCTTGTGGTAGCGCCACATCCGCGGCGGCGTCTTCTCCGGCAGGGGCGCGCCGTCCACCGTCACCACGTCGCCGGGGGAGACCAGGGTCGCCGGGGTCTCGACGCGGCGGCCGTTGAGCGCCACCCGCCCCGCGGCGATGCGCGTCTCCGCCTCGCGGCGGGAGCACACGCCCGCGCGCGCCATCACCTTGGCGATGCGCTCGCCCTTCTCCGGGGTATCGGTCATCGGGGCCTCCGTTCAGACGCCGCCGCGGCGCGGCGCGGGCGCTTCCGCCAGTTCCGGCGCATTGCCGTGGCCGGGCATCGGGCCGCCCGCCACCGCACCGGCGGAACGCGGCGGCAGGGCGGCGGAAAAACGCGTCCGCACGGGCGGCGCGGGCATTTCGGCGGCGAAGCGCGGCGCGGCCGTCTGCGGGCGCAGGCTGCCCGCGGCGCGGTCGGCGGGCACCTGGGTATAGGCGATCTCCAGCGCCGCGGCGGCTGCGGCGGCGCTCGCCGCGGGCAGCGGCGCGGCGGCGGGCAGGTCCGGACCGCCGCTCCACCCCCAGGGGACGAGGACCGGCGCGCCCGCATAGTCGGCGGAGGCGTCGGCGCGGGCGGCCATCGCATCGCGCAACGCCGCGGCGCGCGCGGGCGCGCCGAGGGGCGGCGCCTTGGCCGGTTCCGCGCCCGCAAGCCCGGCATCCACCCACGGCAGGACGAGGCCGCCGCCCGGCAGCACGGCATGGGCGAGCGCGGCGCGGATATCCTCCGCCGAGGGTTCGGCGCGGCGCACCGCCACCGGGGCATGGCCCTTCGGGTCCGGCTTGCGCGGAATGGAGAGCGGCGACAGGGCGCGGGCGGGCGCGGCGGCGCGCACCACCTCGGGCGTCAGGGAGGCGAAGCGCGCCAGTTCGCGCGTAAAAGCCTGCGACAGGCGGCGGTGCAGCGCGCCCACCGACGCCGCGGCGCGGCCGGGGCGCGGGTAGAACAGGCCGGGATTGCTCGCCGCCGCATCGGGGAAGACATCCGCCGCCGCCGCTTCCGGCGTCCTGGCCGCGGCGCGCAGAAGCTGCACCGCGCCCTGCGCGCCGAGGAAGTGGGCGATGTAGAGTTCCTCCGGCGTCACCTTGCGCCTCAGCGCGCGGCGCAGGGTCCCGCGGTTCTCGCGGGTGTATTCGGCGGCGAGGTGCGCGGCAAGCTCCGGGTCGTGGCGCAGGTTGAGGATCAGCCGCCCGGCATCGCCGGCGGGCACCGAAAGCCCGCCCCTGGGCGAGCGGACGATCAGCGCCGCAAGCTCGCCCTGGCCATAGGCCGCGCCGTGGCGCGCGAACAGATCGAGCCAGGTCTGGCGGGTGAACTGAAAGATCCCCGCGGCGCTGGAGGACGGCGCATCGGCGAAGGAATCGAAACCGCTTTCGCGGTAGGCCTTGGCGAGCAGGTAGGGAAAGGCGACGCCGCTGCTGCGGCTGGCGGCGCGGATCGCGGACAGCACCCGCGCCTCCACCAGGGTGCCGCCCACATCCACGTCGCCGTCGGGGGTGACGAAGGCGAGGTCGGCCGCGGCGAAGGCGTTGCCCATCGCCGAGGCCGGAACGCCTGCGGCCAACGCCGCGAGCAACGCCGCGGCGAAGGCACCCTGTCGTCGTGCCCTGTTCATGGGAATCAGATTAAGCATCGGTTGGTTAGTATTTCCCTAAGCGCGCGCCTGTTCGCCGTCTTGACCGCGCGGCCTCGCTTGCCGCACTGTGACCGCATGCATACGACCGAGTCAACGCCGATTCCCGCCGCAGCGGACTACATGGACCGGGCCCTCGCGCTGGCCCGCGCCGCCGCCGCCGCGGGCGAGGTGCCGGTCGGCGCGCTGGTGGTGGAGGCCGCCACCGGCCGCGTGCTCGCCGCCGCCGCCAACCGCACCGAGGCCGACGCCGACCCCACGGCCCACGCCGAGATTCTCGCCCTGCGCGCCGCGGCCGCCGCCACCGGCGCGCCGCGCCTGCCGGAGTGCGACCTCTACGTCACCCTGGAACCCTGCGCGATGTGCGCCGCGGCGATCGCCTTCGCACGCATCCGCAGGCTCTATTTCGGCGCCTTCGACCCCAAGGGCGGCGCCGTGGACCACGGGCCGCGGCTGTTCTCGCAGCCCACCATCCACCACGCGCCCGAAGTGGTGGGCGGGGTGCGCGAGGCCGCTTGCGCCGCCCTGCTCAAGGACTTTTTCGCGGCGCGCCGCGGCGGCGCGGAGAGCGGTTGATCCGCCGCCGGAAAGCCGCGATCATGACCCCCATGCACAACCTCGGACGCCCCAAGATGCCGTTTGCCTTCCGCCTGCCGCTCGCCCTCGCCTGCGCGGTCGCGCTCGCCGCGCCCGCCGCCGCCGCCGAGGGCGGCGGCGCCGCCAAGACCGCCTTCGGCCCCGGCGAGCGCGAGTTGCAGCTTGCGCCGATGTGGGTGCCGGTGGCCGGGCTGAAGCCGCGGCGGCCGGGCATTCCCGCCTATCGCCCGCTGACCCTGGTCCTCACCTCGGAGGACGGCGGCATGATCGCGATGTGCCACAAGCTGCCCTACCTCACCGAGGCCTTCCTCTTCGAACTCTTCCGCGAGGACATTCCGGGGAAGGGCGGCCACATGGACACCACCGGCCTCGGCGAACGCCTGCTCGCCGCCGCGTCCGCCGCCGCCGGCCCCGGCGTGGTGAAGGCGGTGCAGGCGGTGGACGGCACGCCCTACCCCTCGAAGAGCAACCAGGACATCCTGGCGTTGTGCCAATGACCGAACCGCGCGCCCCGCTTCTGACCGCATCGGCGCGCCGCGCCCTGGACGAACAGGCGCCGCGCACCTGGCAGCGCATGCTCTCCGGGCGCAGCCTCAACCTGATCGACCCCTCGCCCTTGGACATCGACATCGCCGACATCGCGCTCGGGCTGTCGCGCAACGCCCGCTGGAACGGCCAGACCAACGGCGACCACGCCTGGTCGGTGGCGCAGCACGCGCTCTTCGTCGTCGATATCCTGGCGCGCGCGCGGCCGGAGAGTCCCTCCTGGGTGCTGCTCGCCGCGCTTCTCCACGATGCGCCGGAATACGTCACCCACGACCTGATCACCCCCTTGAAGGCCGCGGTCGGCGACGTCTTCCGCGAGATCGAAACCCGCCTGCAGGAGGCGGTGCACCTCGCCTTCGGACTGCCCGCGCGGCTGCCGCGCGGCATCAAGGCGCAGATCAAGCAGGCCGACCTCGTCGCCGGGGCCACCGAGGCGGTGCAGCTCGCCGGGTTCACCGCCGAGGAGGTGAAGGGCCTTCTGCGCATCAAGGCCGCGCCGCTCGCCGGCGTGGTTCTCGAACCCTGGCCGTGCGCCGCCGCCGAGGCCGCCTTCCGCAAGCGTTTCGACGCGCTCTACCGCAGCCACCGCCACGGCCGCGCGCAAACCGCCGGGAAAGCCGAAACCCCGCCCCCTTCCGGAGAATTCCGGTTCTAATGTCGCGGCGCTGCCTCTATACTCCGCCGCCATGATGCGGGGCATAACACGCTATATCCTGAAGCAGCTGACGATCGGCATGGTGCTGGTCACCGTCGGCATGTCCGTGCTGCTGTGGCTCAGCCAGTCGCTGCGCTTCATCGACCTGATCGTCAACAAGGGCCTGTCGGTCGTCCTCTTCCTCAAGCTCACCTCGCTGCTGCTGCCCGGCTTCCTCATGGTGGTGCTGCCGATCGCGGTGTTCACCGTGGTGCTGTTCGTCTACAACAAGCTCGCCTCCGACCGCGAACTGGTGGTGATGCGCGCCACCGGGATGAGCCAGTGGGACCTCTCCAAGCCCGCGCTCGTCCTCGCCGCGCTGGCGATGGCGCTGTCTTGCGCGCTCTCTCTGTGGATCGCGCCCGCCTCGGTGAAGACCTTCCGCGAGATGCAGTGGACGATCCGCCAGGACGTCACCCATCTGGTGCTGAAGGAGGGCGAGTTCACCGACATCGGCGACGGCATCGTGGTCTTCGTCAGCGACCGCGACGCCGACAACGTGCTCACCAACGTGCTGATCTCGGACTCCAGCATGCCCGGCAAGGCGATCACGGTGATGGCGGAAAAGGGCGCCCTGGTCTCCGGCTCGGCGGTGCCGCGCATCCACCTGATCAACGGCAACCGCCAGGAATACGACCCGGCGACGCACGCCTTCACCATCCTCTATTTCGACTCCTACACCGCCGAGTTCGGCGATTCCCACCCCTCCGACGAGGTGCGCTTCCGCGACGCGCGCGAGCGCACCCTGACCGAGCTGTTCACCGAAACCACGGCGGACTCCGGCAAGGGCGGAATTCCCCTCAAGCCCATGGACATCCGCCGCTTCCGCGTCGAAGGGGTGCAGCGCCTGCTGTTGCCGCTGCAGGCGGTGGGCTTCGCCCTCCTGGCGCTCGCCGGGTTGCTCGGCGGCATGTTCAACCGCCGCGGCCAGGGCCTGCGCATCGCCGCCACCGTCGGCGTGATGGTGATTTTCCAGGCCGCGGCGCTCGGCATCAACAACCTCGCCGGGCGGTCGCTGCTGTTCCTGCCGCTGCTGCCGTTCTTGACGCTTCTGCTGATTGTTATTCCCGCCTACCTTTTGTACCCTGTGCACCGGCGCGCCCGCGAAGCGGGCCTTTCAACCGGGGTGACGGGATCGTGAACTTTTCCAGCCGATTGGCGGCCCTGCCGGTGCTCCTCCTGTCCGCCTCCCCGGCGTTCGCCGCGGACCCGACGTTCGCCTCGGCCTATGCGGAAGGCCCCCTCGGCCCCACCGCGCTGATCGACCCGGCCGCGCCGCCGCAGCCGCCCGCGGAAACGCAAGGGCAGCCCGGAGAGGCGCAGGAGCAGGCGCAGACCGCCGCGCCCCGCAACGACCGGGGGCCCGACACCGAGGCGCCGGTGGCGCTTGCCGCCGACGAGGTCACCCACGACAAGACGCTGAACATCGTCACCGCGCGCGGCGACGTGGAGATCGAGCAGGCGGGCTACGTCCTCTATGCCGACACGGTGAGCTACAACGTCGGCCAGGACATCGTCACCGCCACCGGCAACGTCTCGCTGATCACCCCCCAGGGCGACGTGATCTTCGCCGACTTCATGCAGCTCACCGACAAGATGAAGGCGGGCGCGATGCGCGACCTCCTGATGGTCGCGAGCGACCTGTCGCGCACCAAGGCGCGCGGCGCGAAGCGCTCGGTGGGCAAGGCCGGGCAGCAGGTCAACGAGCTGGACCACGGGGTCTACAGCCCCTGCGACGTCTGCGCCGGCAAGAAGGACCCGCTCTGGCAGATCAAGGCCGCCGAGGTGATCCACGACGAAGGCACGCACGAGGTGGTCTACCACGACGCCTGGATCGACATGTTCGGCTACCCCGTCGCCTACACCCCCTATCTCTCCCACGCCGACCCGACGGTGAAGCGGCGCAGCGGCCTGCTCTACCCGAGCTACGGCAACTCCTCCACCCTCGGCACCTTCGTCCGCACCCCCTACTACTGGGTGACCTCGGAGAATTCCGACGTCACCCTGACGCCGATGCTGACCTCGGACATGCCCTCGGTGATGATCGCGGAATACCGCCAGAACCTCGCCGACGGCAGCTTCATCCTCGACGCCAGCGGCCGCATCGGCGGCGAGACCCCGGGCTACAGCTACACCGACGACTACGGCGTCCTGCATCAGAGGCCGGAGCGCGACGGCGACCGCGGCCACCTCCGCCTGCGCAGCGAATGGGACATCAACGACACCTGGCGCTCCACCACCGACCTGCGCGCCGTCTCGTCGGACACCTACCTCAGGCGCTACAAGCTGGACAACCGCACCGACTACATGACCGGCAAGAACGCCCCGCGCCTCGAGGACGGCTCCTTCCTGACCAGCCGCGCCACCCTGGAAGGATTCGCAGGCGACGACTACGCCCGCATCGAGGCCGTGGCCTTCCGCGAGTTGCGCGCCCTCACCGACCCGGTGAAGAACCCCTTCGCCCTGCCGCGCGCAAGCTGGAGCCACACCGGCGAGCCCGGCGTCAAGGGCGGCTACTGGACCACCCAACTCTCCACCGCGGCGCTCACCCGCACCTCCGGCACCGACAGCTACCGCATCTCCGGCGACGCCATCTGGACGCTGCCCTACGTCGCGCCCTCGGGCGAGCACTACACCCTCACCACCGCGCTGCGCACCGACGTCTACGAGGTGGACGACTATCTGAAGACGGACGGCAGCACGTTCACCGGCACTGCCGGCCGCATCGTCCCCGAGGCGTCGCTGCGCTGGAGCTGGCCGTTCGCCAGCGCGGGCGAATACACCACCCAGGTGATCGAGCCGGTGGTGGTGGGATCGATCTCGCCGCGCGGCGGCAACCCCACCACCATCCCCAACGAGGACAGCCGCGACCTCGACTTCGACGACACCCAGGTGCTCTCCGCCAACCACTTCATCGGCCGCGACCGCATCGAGACCGGACCCAGGGCATCCTACGGGGTGAACTGGAACACCTACATGACCGGCACCTCGAACGTCTTTTCGGCCTTCCTCGGCCAGACCTGGCGGGCATACCGCGATGCGGTGTTCGACGAAACCACCTCGGGTATCCGCGAGGGCCTGTCCGACTACGTCGGCCGCCTGCGCTACCAGTACGGCAACAACTTCTTCGCCAACTACCGCTTCCGCCTGAACCAGAGCGACTTCGATGTGGTCGGCAACGACATCACCGTCGGCGGCGGCGGCGAAGCCTTGCGGCTCTCCATGAGCTACATCAACGACCGCCGCCTGGTGCAGCAGTACGACAACCTCACCGAGGATGTGGAGCAGGTCGCCTTCTCCGCCATGGCGTACCTCACCCGGGACTGGTCGTTCGGCGTCTCCACCAGCCACAGCCTCACCGGCGACGCCGGACCGCGCGCCCTCTCCTCGTCGGCGATCTACGAAGACGAATGTTTCCGGCTGCGCTTCACCGGAAGCAAGGACTACACTTCCGACCGCGACGCAGAGAGCGGCTGGTCCGTCCTCATGATGCTCACCTTCAAGACCATGGGCGACACTCAGTTCAGCCTCTAGACAGAAAACGGGCAGACGCGATGAAACCTCTTGCGACCATGAAACGTTGGGTAGCCGCCCTCACCGGGGCCCTCTTCGCCGTCATCGCCGCGCCGCACCCGGCCCCGGCGCAGGACGCCCTGCGCATCGCCGCCGTGGTCAACGACGACGTGGTCTCGGTCTTCGACCTCGCCACCCGGCTGCGCGTCGCTCTGTTCTCCTCGCGGCTGCCCGACACCACGGACAACCGCCGCCGCCTCGCGCCCACGGTGTTGCGCAGCCTGATCGACGAGCGCCTGCAGACGCAGGAGGCCAAGCGCCTCAGCGTCGCGCTCTCCGACGACGATCTCGCCCACTCCATCGCCCAGGTCGAAACCGGCAACCGCATGCCCGCGGGCGGGCTGAAGCGCCTCGCCGCCGAGCTCGGCGTCCCCTACGACACCATCACCGAGCAGATCCGCGCCCAGGCGCTGTGGGTCAAGGTGGTCGGCCGCCTCTACAACGCCAAGAGCAATCCCTCGGCGGAGGATATCGCCGAACGCAAGGCGCAGCTCGCCGCCACTCTCGGGCGGCCGCAGTACCACGTCTCGGAAATCTTCCTGCCGTTCGATGCGGGGCAAAACGAGGCCGACCTCCTGGCCCTCGCCGGCAAGCTGGTGGAGCAATTGCGCAACGGCGCGCCCTTCGCCCAGGCGGCGCACCAGTTCTCGCGCAGCCCCACGGCGGCGCGCGGCGGCGACCTCGGCTGGGTGCCGCAGGGCCAGCTCGAACGCGAACTCGACGCCGCGCTGGGGCAGATGGCCCCGGGCGACGTTTCCACGCCGATCCGCACGACGAGCGGCTATTACATCCTGCACCTGGAGCAGCGCCGCGTCGTCACCACCCCGGACGCCGGAGAGACCCGCTACCGCCTGTCGCAGATCAAGCTGCCGATCTCCGGAAACAAGGCGCTCTCCCCCGCCGACCGCGACAAGGTGGTGGACTACGTGCGCGCCTCGCTGCGCGGCTGCCCGGCCTTCGACGCCTACGGCAAGACGCTTTCCACCCCCGGCACCGGCCCGCTCGGCACGCTGCTGCAGAAAAACCTTCCCGCCGCGCTGGCCGCCACCGTCACCGCGCTGCCGGAGGGCGAGCCGAGCGCCCCCCTGGACCTCGGCGGCGTCGCCACGCTCTTGATGGTGTGCGAACGCACCGCGCCCTCGGCCCTGCCCGACGACGAGAATATCCGCAGCATGCTGCGCCTGGAACGCCTGGAACGCGCCGCCGAGCGCCACCTGCGCGACCTGCGGCGCACCGCGGTCATCGACATCCGGATATGACCGCGCCGCCGCTCGCGCTCAGCATGGGGGAACCCGCGGGGATCGGCCCGGACCTGATCCTCGAGGCGTGGCGGCGCGCCCGCGGCGGGGCGATCCCCGCCTTTGCCGCGATCGCCGACCCGGCGGTGCTCGCCGCCCGCGCGCGGCGCCTCGGGCTTTCCCTGCCGATCCGGCCCATCGCGGCCCTGGCGGAGGCGGCGGAGGTCTTTTCCGCCGCGCTGCCGGTGCTGCCGGTGACCGCGGCAAACCCGGAAGTCATCGGCGTGCCCGACCCCGCCAACGCCGCCGCCGTCACCGGCGCGATCCGCCGGGGGGTGGAACTCTGCCAGGCCGGGGAGGCCGCCGCCCTGGTCACCGCGCCGATCCACAAGGCGGCGCTCGCCGCCGCCGGATTCCCCCACCCCGGCCACACCGACTACCTCGCCGAACTCGCCGGGCCCGGCTGCCGCGCGGTGATGATGCTCGCCTGCGACGCGCTGCGCGTGGTGCCCGCCACCGTGCACTGCGCGCTCGCCGAGGTGCCCGCCCGCCTCGCCGCGCTGCCGCTCGCCGAAATCGCACGCATCGTGCTCGCCGCGCTTGCCCGCGACTTCGGCATCGCGCAGCCGCGCCTCGCGGTCGCCGCGCTCAACCCGCACGCCGGGGAGGACGGCCTGATGGGCGACGAAGAGGAGGACCTGATCGCCCCGGCGATCGCCGCACTCGCCGCCGAAGGCCACGCCGTCGCGGGCCCCTTCCCCGCCGACACCCTCTTCCACGCCGAGGCGCGCGCCCTCTACGACGCGGCGCTCTGCATGTATCACGACCAGGCGCTGATCCCGATCAAGACGCTGGACTTCCACGGCGGCGTCAACGTCACCCTGGGGCTGCCGTTCATCCGCACCTCGCCGGACCACGGCACCGCGCTCTCCCTCGCCGGGACCGGGCAGGCCCGCCCCGACAGCCTGATCGCGGCGCTGCGCATGGCCGATGCGATGGCGCGGGCACGCGCGGGGGCGGCATGAGCGACACCCTGCCGCCGCTGCGCGAGGTCATCGCCGCGCACGGCCTGCGCGCGAAAAAGAACCTCGGCCAGAACTTCCTCCTCGACCTCCACCTCACCGCGCGCATCGCCCGCGCCGCCGGGCCGCTCGATGCGGGGACGATCATCGAGGTCGGCCCCGGCCCCGGCGGGCTGACCCGCGGCCTCCTCTCCGAAGGCGCGGAAAACCTCGTCGCCATCGAGCGCGACGACCGCTGCCTCCCCGCCCTCGCGGAGATCGCCGCCGCCTACCCGGGCCGTCTGCGGGTGATCGCGGAAGACGCGCTTTCCATCGACTACGCCGCCCTCGGCCCCGCGCCGCGGCGCATCGCCGCCAACCTGCCCTACAACATCGGCACCGTGCTGCTCACCCGCTGGCTGGCGAACCCGCACGACTTCGCCAGCATCACCGTGATGCTGCAAAAGGAGGTGGTGGACCGCATCACCGCCCCGCCCGGCGGCAAGGACTACGGCCGCCTCTCGGTGCTCTGCCAGTGGCTGTGCGAAACCTCCGCCCTGTTCGAGGTCCACCCCGCCGCCTTCACCCCGCCGCCCAAGGTCACCTCCGCCGTGCTCCGCCTCGAACCCCGCGCCGAACCGCTCGCCCCCGCGCCGCGCACCACCCTGGAACGCGTCACCGCCGCCGCCTTCGGCCAGCGCCGCAAGATGCTGCGCGCCGCGCTGAAGCCCCTGGGCGGTGCGGAGCTGTGCCTCGCGGCGGGAATCGACCCCGAGGCGCGGGCGGAAACCATCCCGGTCGAGGGCTTCTGCGCCCTGGCGCGGGCGCTGGCGGAAAACTAGAACTTTGCGAGGGGTCTTGGACCCCTCGCGCACCCCATAACTTTTGGTTTTTGCACGCAGCGCGAGAGAGCCGTCACGCGGCGTGACGGTCGATGGCCGCTGCGCGG
This sequence comes from Oleispirillum naphthae, assembly GCA_027864655.1. Taxonomy (GTDB): domain Bacteria; phylum Pseudomonadota; class Alphaproteobacteria; order Rhodospirillales; family Rhodospirillaceae; genus Oleispirillum; species Oleispirillum naphthae. Next base: position 37,470 of record JAQAZG010000002.1, on the reverse strand, counting down.
CGAAAAACAAGGTAAAGGGGTCCGGGGACCGAGTCCCCGGCGGGTCCAGGGCGGAGCCCTGGCCTGGTGTTACCCTACATCTGGTCGCGCAGGGCGCCGATGAAGTCGGACATGCCGGTGAGGCGGGCGCGTTTCTGGCGTTCCGCGTTGAGGATGGTGAGCGCCTGGCGGGTGCTCGCCGCCGCATCGCGGTTGATGATGATGTAGTCGTACTCGATCCAGTGGCTCATTTCGTCCGCGGCCTTGGCCATGCGGCCCTGCAACACGGTTTCGCTGTCCTGCGCGCGGGAGCGCAGGCGGCGCTCCAGCTCCGCCATCGAGGGCGGCAGCACGAAGATGCGCACCAGGTCGTTGGACATCTTTTCTTCCAGCTGTTGCGCGCCCTGCCAGTCGATATCGAACAGCACGTCGCGGCCCATGGCGAGCCAGTCCTCCACCGGCTTCTTCGGCGTACCGTAGTAGTTGCCGAACACCAGGGCGTGCTCCAGCAGTTCGCCCTTGGCGACCATCTCGTCGAAGCGCGCCTTGTCGATGAAGTAGTAGTCGCGCTTTTCCTGCTCGCTCGGCCGCTGCGGCCGGGTGGTCACCGAGATCGAGGCGGAGATCAGCGGATCGGCGGCCAGGAGGTTGCGGGCGATGGTGGTCTTGCCCGCCCCCGACGGCGAGGACAGCACCAGCAGGAGGCCGCGGCGGCTGACCAGGGAAGCGGGGGAAACGCCCCCGGCGTTTGGCGAGGACGACATGGACAGGCCCCTTATTCGATGTTCTGGATCTGCTCGCGCAGACGGTCGATCGTGGTCTTGAGGTCGAGGCCGATGGCGGTGAGCTCCGCATCCGCCGACTTGGAGCAGAGCGTGTTGGCCTCGCGGTTGAATTCCTGGCAGAGGAAGTCGAACTTCCGCCCGATGCCCTGCCCCTGCGCCATCAGCGCGCGCGCCGCGGCGATGTGGCTGGTCAGGCGGTCCAGCTCCTCCCGCACGTCGAAGCGGGTGATCAGCAGCGCAAGCTCCTGCGTCAGGCGCTCCTCCGGCAGCTCGGCGGCGTCCAGCAGCTCGGCGAGCTGGCGGGCAAGGCGCTCCTTGCGGGTGTCGGCGCGGGCCGAGGCGGTGGTTTCGGCGCGGGCGATCAGGTCCGCGATGGCGTCCACGTGCTCGGTGACGACGGCGGCGATGCGCCCCCCCTCCTCCGCCCGGGCGGCGGCGAGCGCCGCGACGGCGCGGGAAAAATCGGCGAGCAGTTGCGTGTGCAGCGCCGCCTCGACGGTGGCGTCGGCGGGGGTCTCCGCGGCCTCGACCACGCCCTTGACCTGCAGCAGGCCGTCGAAGGCGGGCGGCTCCACCTGGCCGGGGAAGCGGGCGCGCATCTCGGTGGAGGCGGCGATCAGGGTCTCCAGCCAGGCGGCGTTGAGCGACAGGCCGGAGGAGGCGGCGGCGCGGGCGACGGAGAGCGAAACGCTCACCGAGCCGCGCGAGAGAACCGCGGCCAGCGCATCGCGCAGCGGCTTTTCCATCGGCTCGAAGCCCGAAGGCAGGCGGAAGCGCGCGTCCAGACCCTTGCCGTTGACGCTGCGCAGGTCCCACACCCATTCGGTGCCGCTCCCGGCGTCGCGTCCCTCGACCCGGGCGAACCCGGTCATGCTGTGCAAGGTCACTGAATCGTCCCCCGTTTGCGTATCCCATGGCGAAATCGCGTTTCAGGGTTATAACCGTGAAAACGACGCTCTGTCACGTTCCAGACGACGATAAAAGGACGCCAGCCGTGCCGCACGCCCCCACCACCATCGTCATCACCGGCGCTTCCGGCGGCCTCGGCCGCGCGCTCGCCCGCGCCTATGCCGCGCCGGGCCGCGCCCTGCACCTGTTCGGCCGCGATCTCCAGCGCCTGGAGGAGACCGCCATCGCCGCCGCCGCGGCGGGGGCCACGGTGCGCACCCATGCGGCGGACGTGACCGACGCGCACGCCATGGCCGAAGCGCTCACCGCCATCGACACCGCCGCGCCGATCGACCTTCTCATCGCCAACGCGGGAATCTCCGCAGGCACCCACGGCGGGCCGGAAAGCCCGGAACAGACCCGCGCCGTCTTCGCCGTCAACCTCGACGGCGTGCTCAACACCGTGCTGCCGGTGCTGCCCGCGATGCGCGCCCGCGGCCGCGGCCAGGTGGCCATCGTCTCCTCCATCGCCGGGTTCCGCGGCATTCCCGGCGCGCCCGCCTATTGCGCCTCCAAGGCCGCGGTGCGCGCCTGGGGCGAGGGTCTGCGCGGCGAGGCGGCGGCGGACGGCGTGGCGGTCAACGTGATCTGCCCCGGATTCGTCCGCACCGCGATGACCGGGGCCAACGGCTTTCCCATGCCGTTCATCATCTCCGCCGAGCGCGCCGCGCGGATCATCCGCAAGGGCCTGGCGCGCAACCGCGGGCGCATCGTCTTTCCCCTGCCGATGCTGCCCATCGCCTGGATGCTGCGCGCCCTGCCCGACTCCTGGCTCGACGCGCTCGCCCGCGCGATGCCGCGCAAGGGGAGCTGACCCCCGCATGTCCGCCGCCTCTTCCTCCGTGCGCCCGGTGGCGCTGCTTTCCGCCGCCGCCTTCGCCTCCGCGGCGACGGCGCGCCTCGCCGACCCGCTGCTGCCGCTGCTCGCCGAGAGCTTCTCGGTCGGCGTCGCCGACGCCTCGGCGGTGGCCACCTACTTCTCCCTCTCCTACGGCTTCTGCCAGATCATCTATGGGCCGATCGGCGACCGCCTCGGCAAATACCCGGTGATCGCCGTGCTCACCCTGGTTTCCGCCGCGGCGAGCGCCGCCGCGGGCTTCGCCGACAGCCTCGCGGCGCTGATCTGGCTGCGCCTGCTGGGCGGCGCCAGCGCCGCGGCGATCATCCCGCTGTCGATGGCCTACATCGGCGACACCGTGCCCTACGAGCGGCGCCAGCCGGTGCTGGCGCGCTTCCTCTCCGGGCTGGTTCTCGGGGTCATCGCCGGGCAGGCCTGCGGCGGCATCCTCGGCGAGCACGTCGGCTGGCGCGGCACCTTCCTCGCCCTCGCCGCGGTCTATCTCGTCGTCGCCGCCGCGCTGTGCGCCGAGCTCTTCTCCGGCCGGGTGGAGATCACCCGGCGGCGGACCACCCTCGCCGAGATCGCCCTCTCCTTCGGCCGCCTCGCCGCGGCGCGGCCGGTGCGCATCATCCTCGCCACCACCTGCTGCGAGAGCCTGCTCTTCTACGGCGCCTTCACCTTCCTCGGCGCCTACCTGCGCGGCTTCTACGGCCTGTCGCTCACCGCGGTCGGCGGCATGCTCGCCGCCTTCGGCAGCGGCTCCATGCTCTATTCGTTCTCCGCGGGGGCCCTGCTGCGCCGCTTCGGCCAGCGCGGCATGGTGCGCGCGGGCGGCGTGGTCATCGCCGTGAGCTTCTGCGCCATCGCGCTCGCGCCGCCGCTGCTTCTGATGCTGCTGCCGATCGCGGGCAGCGGCTTCGGCCTCTACCTGGTGCACAACACCCTACAGACCCGCGCCACCCAGATGGCGCCGGAGGTGCGCGGCCTCGCCGTCTCGATATTCGCCGCGTCCTTCTTCATCGGGCAGTCCTCGGGCGTGGCGCTCGGCGGCATGGTGGTGGAAAGCTTGGGCTACGCCCCGCTGTTCGCCGGCGCCGGGCTTCTGCTCGCGGTGCTCGCCGCGCGGTTCTCCCGCACCGTGGACCCCCGCGCCGAGCGCCCTACCCCCGCAGCGCCTGGAGGATCGCCATGATGTCGAGGTCGCCGAAGCCGTGCGCCTCGGCGCGGCCGTAGCTTTCCTTCGCGGTGGCGGTGACCGGCAGCACCGCGCCCACCTCCGCCGCTTCCGCCACCGCGAGGCGGAAGTCCTTGGCCATGTGCTTGAGCGGGAAGGCGGCGGAGAAGTTGCCCGCGGCGATCGCCGGCAGTTTCAGCTTGACGATGGGGGAGGCCACCGCCGCCTCGCCGAGCATTTCGAGCAGCATGTCGCGGGGCAGGCCGCTCTTCTCGCCCAGCACCACCGCCTCGGCCAGCGCCTGCAAGGTGAGGCCGAGCACCATGTTGACCGCGAGTTTGGCCCGCGCGCCCTGCCCGGCCCCGCCGAAGTGGAACGCCCGCTTGCCGAGCACGTCGAAGATCGGACGGCAGCGGTCGAACGCCTCCGCCTTGCCGCCGACGAGGATGACCAGCGCGCCCTCGGTGGCGGGCTTCACCGAGCCGGAGACCGGCGCGTCCAGAACCTCGACGCCCCGTTTTTCCAGGCGCTCCGCCGTCGAGCGGCTCGCCCCCGGCGAGATGGTGCCCATGTTCACCACCGCCTGCCCGGCGCGCAGCCCCTCGGCCACGCCGCCGGGGCCGAACAGCACCGCCTCCTGCGCCGCGTCGTCGGAGAGCATGGTGACCACCACGTCCACCTCCGCCGCCAGCGCCGCCGGGCTTGCCGCCGACGGGCAGTCGAGCAGCGCCAGCCGCTCCGGCGTGCGGTTGTAGGCGAGCAGCGGATACCCCGCCGCAATCAGATTGGCGGCCATCGGCACGCCCATGTGGCCGAGGCCGATCCAGCCGATCTTCGGTTTCGTCATCATCCTGTATCCTTCAACAAACCACATCCCTCGCCCGCCAGGAAAACCCCGCGGCGGCGGCGGGGCAAGGGGAAAAACCAGGCCGGGCTCTGCCCGGACCCGCAAAGGGCCGGAAGGCCCTTTGATCCCATAACCGGTTTTCGCCGCGCAGCTGCTATAACCGCCACGCGGCGTGACGGCTCTATGGCGCTGCGCGCAAAAACAAGTCAGGGGGTCCGGGGACCGAGTCCCCGGCGGGGCTCAGGGGGCGGAGCCCCCGGCCTGGTTTTTCCCCGCCTTCTTCGCGGCCTTCTGGATGGCGCGCCATTTGGCGACGTTGCGGGTGTGTTCGGCCAGGGTTTTGGAGAACACGTGGCCGCCGCTGCCGTCGGCGACGAAGTAGAGGTCGGCGGCATCCGCCGGGTGGGCGACGGCGGCGAGCGCCGCGGCGCCGGGCAGGCAGATCGGCGACGGCGGCAGGCGGTCGATGACGTAGGTGTTGTACCGGGTTTCGGAGTCGAGGTCGCCGCGGGTGAGGCCGCGCTCCAGGGTTCCGTTGCCGCCGGAGAGGCCGTAGATCACCGTCGGGTCGGATTGCAGGCGCATACCGATTTTGAGGCGGTTGAGGAAGACGGCGGCGACCTGGGGACGTTCGGCGGGGACGGCGGTTTCCCGCTCGACGATGGAGGCGAGGATCAGCGCCTCCTCCGGCGAGGCGAGCGGCAGGTCCGGGGCGCGGCCCTCCCATGCCGAAGCCAGCGCGCGGTCCATCGCCGCGCTCATCCGCTTGAGCAGCGCGGCGCGGCTTTCGCCCAGGGTATAGGCGTGGGTTTCCGGCAGCAGGCTGCCTTCGGGCAGGGTTTCCGGCACCGCGCCTTCCAGCCCCGGCGCGGCGGCGACCAGCGCCAGCGCCTGCTTGACGGTCAGCCCCTCGGGGATGGTGAGGCGGCGCTGCACCACCGCGCCCGCGGCGAGCATGTCGAGGATGCCCTGCATCGAGACGCCGGGCGGGAAGGCGTATTCCCCGGCGCGCAGGGCGGTCTGCTGCCCGGAGAGGCGCACGCCGATGCGGAACAGGCGGGGGTCGTCGATGGTTCCGGCCTCGGCGAGCAGCCGCGCGATGCGCTCCACCCCCGCGCCCTTGGGCACGACCGCCGTGGTGGAGGAAGCCGAAGGGCCGGGGGCGAAGAACGCCTCCCGGCCCTTGACGTAGGCCGCCGTCCCGGCGAGCGCGGCCAGCGCGATGAGCGCGACGGCGGCGACCCCGAGGCGGCGCAGAAGAGGCATGACGCGCCTACACGCGCGTCATGATCAGCGAGGCGTTGGTTCCGCCGAAGCCGAAGGAGTTGGACTGCACCACATCGACCTTGCGCTCCTTGGCCTGCAAGGGGACGAGGTCGATATCGCAGCCTTCCGACGGCTGGTGCAGGTTCAAGGTCGGCGGCACCACCTGGTCGCGCAGGGCGAGGACGGAGTAGATCGCCTCCACCGCGCCGGCGGCGCCCAGGAGATGGCCGATCGACGACTTGGTGGACGACATCGAGAGGGTGTAGGCATGCGCGCCGAACACCGACTTCACCGCGGCGCATTCGATCTCGTCGCCGAGCGGCGTGGAGGTGCCGTGCGCGTTGATGTAGTCCACCGCCTCGGCGGGGAGGCCGGAATTCTTGATCGCCATGCTCATCGCGAGCTTGGCTCCGCGCCCTTCGGGGTGCGGCGCGGTGATGTGGTAGGCGTCGCCGGAAAGGCCGTAGCCCTTGATCTCGCCGTAGATCTTCGCGCCGCGCTTCTTCGCGTGCTCGTAGTCCTCGAGCACCACGACGCCCGCGCCCTCGCCCATGACGAAGCCGTCGCGGCCCACATCCCACGGACGGGAGGATTCGCTCGGGCGGTCGTTGTAGGAGGAGGACAGCGCCTTCGCCGAGGCGAAGCCCGCGATGCCGAGGCGGCACACCGCCGCCTCCGCGCCGCCCGCGACCATCACGTCGGCATCGCCGAAGATGATCAGGCGCGCCGCGTCGCCGATGGCGTGCGCGCCGGTGGCGCAGGCGGTCACCGCCGAGTGGTTCGGCCCGGTGAAACCGTATTTGATCGACACGTGGCCGGAGGCCAGGTTGATCAGGCTGGAGGGAATGAAGAACGGCGACACGCGGCGCGGGCCGGACTTCTCCATCACCATGGAACATTCGCTGATGCTGTGCAGGCCGCCGATGCCGGACCCGATCATCACGCCGGTGCGGGCGCAAAGCTCCTCGTCCGTCGGCTTCCAGCCGGAGTCCTCCACCGCCTCCTCGGCGGCGGCGAGCGCATAGACGATGAAGTCGTCCATGCGGCGGCGCTCCTTGGCGGGGGCCACGCTGTCCAGGTCGAGCTCGCCTTCGCCGGTTCCCATCGGCACCATCGCCGCGACCTGCACGGCCAGATCCTCGACCTCGAAACGGTCGATCCGGCGGAATCCGTTTTCGCCCGCGATCAGACGCGTCCAATTCCGCTCGACACCGCGGCCCAGCGGCGTCAACAGCCCCATGCCGGTGATGACTACTCGCCTCATGTTCATCCACCCATTGTCGTTGCAGGGAAGATCACGCCCGTCCCCAATACTTCAGGCGCGGCCCCTCGGCGTGGCGCGCTCATCTCGGCGCGCGCCAGGGACAAAGCGTTCGCGGTCATCCCGGATATCCCGGGATGACCGCCACGCGCCTCAGGCTCAGCCTTCGGCCTTGGTAATGAAGGAAATCGCGTCCTTGACCGTGAGAATCTTCTCGGCGGCGTCGTCCGGGATTTCGATTCCGAATTCTTCTTCGAACGCCATCACCAGTTCGACGGTGTCCAGGCTGTCGGCGCCCAGGTCGTCGATGAAGCTGGCGTTCTCGGTCACCTTGTCTTCCTCGACACCCAGGTGCTCGACGACGATCTTCTTCACGCGTTCGGCGACATCACTCATTGGCTTGTCCTCGGTCTTTATCTCGTTGCTTCGGTTTATCACTGAAACGGGACCGGTGTCCCGGCGAAACCCTCTTTTCTGCGGGGCTCCGCGGCTTTTCCCGCCGCGCCGCCCCGCGCCCAAGTGGCCCGTTCACTACCACACTTTCCCAGGGAAGGCCAGAAGCGGGAAAACCCCGTCCCGCCCCGCCCGGGGCCTGCTAGATCATCGCCATGCCGCCATTCACATGAATGGTCTGGCCGGTGACGTAGGCGGCTTCTTCGGCCGCCAGGAACGCCACCGCGGCGGCGACGTCTTCGGGCGAGCCGAAACGGCCCGCCGGAATCGATGCGAACATGCGCTGACGCTGTTCCTCGTTCAGCACCCCGGTCATCGCGGTCTCGATCATCCCCGGCGCGACGCAGTTGACCGTGATGCCGCGGGAGGCGAGCTCCTGCGCCAAGGCCTTGCTCATGCCGATCAGCCCGGCCTTGGAGGCCGCATAGTTGGCCTGGCCCGGGTTGCCGGTGACGCCGACCACCGAGGAGATGGCGATGACGCGGCCGAAACGGCGCTTCATCATGCCGCGCATCACCGCGCGGGTGAGGCGGAAGGCGGCGGTGAGGTTGACGTCGATCACCGTCTGCCAGTCGTCGTCCTTCATCCGCATGGCCAGCCCGTCGCGGGTCAGCCCGGCGTTGTTGACCAGGATGTCGATCCTGCCGAGCGCGGCCTCCGCCTCCGCCGCCAGGCGGTCGGTCGCCGCCGGGTCGGAGAGGTTGGCGGGCACCACGCAGGCGCGGCCCGGATGCGCCGCCCCGATCTCCGCGGCCACCGCATCCAGCGCCTCGCGGCGCGTGCCGGAGAGCGCCACCTTCGCGCCCATCGCGGCAAGGGCCTTGGCGATGGCCGATCCGATGCCGCCGGACGCGCCGGTCACCAGCGCGCACTTATCGGTTAAGTCGAACATGTGTCAGGACTCTTTTTGATTTTTGACTCAGGGACCACTCCGCCGGCGCCTCCCAACGCCCGGACGGCACGCACAAAGAAACCGCCCGGCGCGGGATACGCGACCCGGGCGGTTCCGTAATGATCAGGCCGCGACCACTTTCGCGAATGCGGCGATTTCGTCCAGGCTGCCCACCGGCAGGCCGTCCATCTCGCGGTCGATGCGCCGGGCAAGACCGGAAAGCACGCGCCCCGAGCCGACCTCGACCAGCGAGGAGACGCCGTGGCTCTTCATGAACTGCACGCTCTCGCGCCAGCGCACCGAGCCGCACACCTGCTCCACCAGGAGCTTGCGGATCTCCTCCGGGTCGTCGGTGGCGCGCGCCGTGACGTTGGCCACCACCGGCACCGACGGGGCGCGCATCTCGACGCCCGCAAGCGCCTCGCGCATCGTCTCCGCCGCCGGGCGCATCAGCGCGCAATGGAAGGGCGCGGACACCGGCAGCAGCACCGAACGCTTGACGCCGAGCTTCTTGGCGATCTCGATGGCGCGCTTCACCGCGCCGACGTGGCCGGACACCACCACCTGGCCGGGGGCGTTGTCGTTGGCCGCTTCGCAGATCTCGCCTTCCGAGGCTTCCTGCGACAGGGTGCGCGCCTGCTCGGCATCGAGGCCGAGGATCGCCGCCATCGCGCCCATGCCGAAGGGCACCGCCTTCTGCATCGCGCGGCCGCGGGTCCTCAACAGACGCGCGGTATCGCCGAGCTGCAGGGCGCCCGCAGCGCACAGCGCCGAATATTCACCCAGGGAATGACCCGCCACATAGGAGGCGGCATCCGGAAGCCGCACCCCGTATTCCTTGTCGAGAACCCGGATGATCGCCACGCTCACCGCCATCAGGGCGGGCTGCGTGTTCTCGGTCATCATCAGGTCCTGTTCGGGACCCTCGAACATGATCTGCGTCAGTTTCTGCTCGAGTGCGTCCTCGACCTCGGCGAACACCTCGCGGGCGACCGAAAACGTCGCCGCGAGTTCCCTGCCCATACCGACGGCCTGAGAACCCTGCCCCGGGAAAACCACTGCGCGCATGCGCTTACTCCTCTATCCATGGCCGGAAAACCGGCTCCCTCGCCGTCAAAAGAAGCACAACCCCCCCCAATGTCAAGCGCCCCTTGCATCGCCGCAAAAGATGTGTATAGTCCGCCACCTCACAACTCCTTGCCGATCATGGGATCGGCTATGCCTAGAGAAACGCCGGTGAAACAATGTTTCAGGCGATATCCGGGAAGAGAGAAGCCATAGGGAGTCTATAATGTCGTTGTACGAAAGCGTGGTCATCGCGCGCCAGGACATCAGCGCCACCCAGGTGGAAGCCCTGGCCGACCGTCTGGCCGAAATCCTCTCCGCCGGCGGCGGCGAGGTCAAGAAGCGGGAAATGTGGGGTCTGCGCAACCTCTCCTACCGCATCAACAAGAACCGCAAGGGGCACTACGTCCTCTTCAACATCTCCGCTCCGGCGGCCGCGGTGGCCGAGTACGAGCGCCAGATGCGGATCAACGAAGACATCCTGCGCTACATGACGGTGCGCGTCGAAGCCCTGGAAGAAGGGCTCTCGGCGATGATGCAGCCGCGCAACGAGCGCGGCGACCGTGGCGACCGCGGCGACCGCGGCCCGCGCGGCGATCGTGGTGACCGCGGCGACCGTGGTGACCGCGGCGACCGCGGCGACCGCGGCGACCGTGGCGACCGTGGCGGCCGCCGCTTCGAGCGCGACCGCGCCCCCGCTCCGCAGCAAGCCGAAGGAGACGCATGATGACCGCTCCGCGCCGTCCGTTCTTCCGCCGCCGCAAGACCTGCCCGTTCTCCGGCGCCAACGCGCCGAAGATCGACTACAAGGACGTGAAGCTGCTCGGCCGCTTCATCTCCGAACGCGGCAAGATCGTGCCCAGCCGCATCACCGCGGTCTCGGCGAAGAAGCAGCGGGAACTCGCCCGCGCCATCAAGCGCGCGCGCTACCTGTCGCTTCTGCCCTACGTGATGAAGTAAGTCCCGCACGGGACCACACCCACCCCGCGGACCGCGCCCTCGCGCGCGGTCCGCTCTTCGCATTCCTAACGGACCGCGGCGGACCCCCGCCCGGGGCCGGACGAACAGAACCTTAAGGATCAAGACCATGGAAGTCATTCTGTTGGAACGCATCGAACGCCTCGGCCAGATCGGCGACGTCGTCAAGGTCAAGCCGGGCTACGCGCGCAACTTCCTGCTGCCGCAGAACAAGGCCATGCGCGCCACCAAGGAAAACCTCGCCTACTTCGCGACCCAGCGCGTCCAGATCGAGGCGAACAACCTCAAGCGCCGCGAGGAAGCCGCAGCGGTCGCCGCCAAGATGAACGGCCTGCGCCTGATCATCGTCCGCCAGGCGGCGGAAAGCGGCCAGCTCTACGGCTCGGTCACCGCCCGCGACATCCGCGACGCGATCAAGGAAGCGGGCTTCTCCGTCGAGAAGTCGCAGGCGATGCTCCACCAGCCGATCAAGGTGATCGGCACCTACGCCGTGCCGTTCTCCCTCCACCCCGAGGTGAAGGTGGACGTCGCCGTGATCGTCGCCCGCTCCGCCGAGGAAGCCGAACGCGCCGCCGCCGCGGCCGCCCCCGTGGAAGCCGCCGCCGAGGAGGAAGCCGCCGCCGAGGAAACCCCGGCCGTTGAAGCTCCCGCCGAAGAGGCCGAAGAGCCGAAGGCCGAGTAACCCTCCGCCTCCGCGCAAAAATCCCGCCGCCGCCCGAAACCGGGCGGCGGCTTTTCCATGTGCGGGAAAAACCAGGCCAGGGGCGCCGCCCCTGGACCCTGCCGGGGACTCGGTCCCCGGACCCCATGCCTGGCTCTTGCCGCGCAGCGGCCATCGACCGTCACGCCGCGCGATGGTTCTATGGCGCTTCGCGCAAAAGAAGAAACATCTGGGGTCAAGGGGCCGCCCGGCCTGGTGTTATTCCCGCTATCCACAGGGGTGTGGATGCCTTCGCCCCCCGCCCCTCCGAAGCCGCGTGCTAGGGTGTGCGGATGAGCCAGATCAGCGATCCGATATTCTCCGAAGTTGCGCATGCCACGGCCCGCGCGGTGCGGCAGCCGCCTTACGATGTCGAGGCGGAGCAGGCGCTTTTGGGGGCGATTCTCAACAACAACATGGCGATCGACAAGGTGATCGACCTGTTGAAGCCGGAGCATTTCTCCGACGGCACGCACCGGCGGATTTACGAGCTGTGCCTGTCGATGTACGGGCACGGCGACACCGCCGACCCGATCACCCTGCGCCGGGTGATGGGCGGCACGCCGGAGCTGGAGCGCGTCGGCGGCGGCGGCTATCTGGACCGGCTGGCCGCCTCGGTGGTGGGCATCATCAACGCCGAGCAGTACGGGCGGCTGATCTACGAGCTTTACATCCGCCGCCAGTTGATCGGGCTGGGCGAGGACGTGGTCAACGAGTCCTTCGACGACACGCTGGAACTGAATGCCGACCAGCGCATCGCCAAGACCGAGGAATCGCTCTATCAGCTCGCCACCACCGGCGAGACGGCGCGCGGCTTCACCCCGTTCAAGACGGCGCTGAAGCTGTCGCTGGAGATGGCGGATGCGGCGCACAAGGCGAGCGGCCTGTCCGGCGTCACCACCGGGCTGATCGACCTGGACAACCTGTTGGGCGGGCTGCACAACTCCGACCTCATCATCCTCGCCGGACGCCCCGGCATGGGCAAGACCGCGCTCGCCACCTCGATCGCCTACAACGCCGCCTACGCCAAGTCGGAGGACCCCGACGGTCCGGGCGCGGTGACCGCGTTCTTCTCGCTGGAAATGTCCGCCGAGCAGCTGGCGACGCGTATCCTCTCCAACGAGGCGCAGATTCCCGGCCACAAGATGCGCACCGGCAAGATGACCCAGGACGACTTCAACAAGCTCGGCGCGGCGGTCGGCGCGCTGGAGAAGGTGCCGTTGTTCATCGACGACACGCCGGGCCTGACGGTGGGGGCGATCCGCACCCGCGCGCGGCGTCTGCAACGCCAGGCGAACCTCGGCCTCGTCGTCATCGACTACCTGCAACTGCTCTCCCCCGGCGTCTCGTCGCGGCGGGAGAGCAACCGCGTGCAGGAGCTTTCGGAGATGACCCGCGGCCTGAAGATCCTGGCGAAGGAACTGAACGTGCCGGTGCTGGTGCTCTCGCAGCTTTCGCGCGCGGTGGAAAGCCGCGACGACAAGCATCCGCAGCTTTCGGACCTGCGCGAATCCGGCTCCATCGAGCAGGACGCGGACATGGTGATCTTCGTCTACCGCGAGCACTATTACAAAAAGGCCAAGCGCCCGCAGAAGAAGGACGGCGAGGACGAGGGCAGGCACGCCCGCGCCCTCGAAGAGTGGGAGGACGGGCTTAAGGCGACCGAGTTCAGGGCCGAGGCCATCGTCGCCAAGCAACGCCACGGCCCCACCGATACGGTTGTGCTGCACTTCAATGGGGAGTACACAACCTTCGGCAATTGGACCGACGACGACCACCTTCCCTACGGAGGATAACTCCCGTGGTTTCCGCCCCCGTTCCGGCGGCCCTGGCGCGCGCCGGGGCCGTTCTCACCATCGATCTCGCCGCCGTCGCCGCCAATTGGCGTTCCCTCGTCGCCCGCGCGCCGGGGGCGGAGGTTTCCGCCGTGGTCAAGGCCGACGCCTACGGCCTGGGGGCCGCGCCGGTGGCCCGCGCGCTGGCCGCCGCGGGGTGCAAGACCTTCTTCGTCGCGCACCTGGAGGAAGGGGCCGCCCTGCGCGACGCCCTGCCCGAGGCGCGCATCTTCGTGCTGCACGGGCCCAACCCGGGCACCGAGGCGGAGTTCGCCGCCTTCGGCCTGATCCCGGTGCTCAACGACATCGTGCAGGTGAAAAACTGGGCCGCCTTCGCCAAAGCCTGCGGCGCGGCGCAGCCCGCGGCGATCCAGGTGGATACCGGGATGACCCGCCTCGGCCTGTCGCGCGCCGAGTTCGACGCGCTGACCGCCGACAAAACCGCCATCGCCGCGATCGCCCCCGCCCTGCTGATGAGCCACTTCGCCTGCGCCGACACCCCCGCGCATCCGCAGAACGCGCAGCAGATCGAACGCTTTTCCGGCTTCGTGCGCAGCCTGCCGGGGGTGAAGGCGGCGCTTTCCGCCTCCTCGGGCATCTTCCTCGGCCCCGCCGCGCACTTCGGCCTGGTGCGGCCGGGCATCGCGCTCTACGGCGGCAACCCCACCGAGGCGGCGGAAAACCCGATGAAGCCGGTGATCCGCCTGTCCGCCCGCGTCGTCCACGTGCAGGACATCGACGCGCCGCAGCGCGTCGGCTACGGCGCGACCTATGCGGCGCCGGGGCCGGGCAGGCTCGCCACCGTGGCGATCGGCTATGCCGACGGCTTCCTGCGCAGCATCGGCACCGGCGCGGCGGAAACCCCGGTGTTCGCCGACGCCAAGGGCGCGAAAGCCCGCCTGGTGGGCCGGATTTCCATGGACCTCGCCACCTACGACATCGGCGCAGCGCCCGCCGGAAGCATCGTGCCGGGTGACACCATCGACGTTATCGGTAAATATGCCAGCATCGACGGTCTGGCGAAGGCGGGGGGCACCATCTCATATGAGTTGCTGACCCGGCTTGGCCCGCGTCTCCACCGGATTTACACGAACGGCGCCGCACCATGAATTTTCTCGCCTTGATCGGAGGGGTTTTCCTCGGTTTCCTCGGCGCCGTCGGACGGCTGGCGCGGTTCGCCGCGATCGCCGTCTCCCACATGGTCCGGCCGCCGTTCTACCCCCGCCAGGTGCTGCGCCAGTTCCTCGATATCGGCTACTTCTCCCTGCCGGTGGTCGGCCTGACCGCCCTGTTCGCCGGGATGGTGCTGGCGCTGCAAAGCTATAGCGGGTTCTCCCGTTTTCAGGCCGAGGGCGCGGTGGCGATGGTGGTGGTGCTGTCGATCACCCGCGAACTCGGCCCGGTGTTCGCCGGGTTGATGGTCGCAGGCCGCATCGGCGCCTCGATGGCCGCGGAAATCGGCACCATGCGCGTCACCGAACAGGTGGACGCGCTGACCACGCTGTCCACCAACCCGTTCAAGTACCTCGTCGCGCCGCGCCTGCTCGCCGGGCTGCTGATGATGCCGCTTCTGGTGCTGGTCGCCGACATCCTCGGGGTGTTCGGCGGCTACGTGATCGGCGTCGGCAAGCTCGGCTTCAATTCCGGCAGCTACCTCGCCAACACCTGGGACGTGCTGGAAACCCTCGACGTGGTCTCCGGCCTGGTCAAGGCCGGGGTGTTCGGCTTCCTCATCGCGCTGATGGGCTGCTACAACGGCTACCACTCCAAGGGCGGCGCGCAGGGCGTCGGCATGGCGACCACCAACGCCGTGGTCTCCGCCTCGATCCTGATCCTGATTTCCAACTACATCGTCACCGAAATCTTCTTCGCCCGCTGAGGCCGCGATGACCGAAACCGCCCCGAAAATCCGCCTGCGCGACGTGCACAAACGCTTCGGCCCCAAGGCCGTGCTGAACGGCGTCGATCTCGACATCGCGGCGGGCGAATCCGTCGTGGTGATCGGCGGCTCCGGCTCCGGCAAGTCGGTGCTGATCAAATGCATCCAGGGCATCCTGCGGCCCGAATCCGGCTCCATCACCGTGGACGGCGAGGAAGTCGTCGGCATGGGCGGCCGCCAGATCGAACGCGTCAACGCCAAGATCGGCATGCTCTTCCAGAGCGCGGCGCTGTTCGACAGCCTGCCGGTGTGGGAGAACGTCGCCTTCGGCGCGCTCCAGGCCAAGGGCATGGACCGCAAGGCCGCCTTCGACCTCGCGGTCGAAACCCTGTCCAAGGTCGGCCTCAATGCCGACGTCGCCGAACTCTGGCCCGCCGAACTCTCCGGCGGCATGCAGAAACGCGTCGGGCTGGCCCGCGCCGTCGCCACCGAGCCGGAGATCATCTTCTTCGACGAACCCACCACCGGGCTCGACCCGATCATGGCCGACGTGATCAACGACCTCATCGTCACCTGCGTCAAACGCCTGGGGGCCACCGCCGTCACCATCACCCACGACATGGCCTCGGTGCGCAAGATCGCCGACCGCGTCGCCATGCTCTACCAGGGCAAACTGATCTGGGTCGGCCCGATCGCCGATATCGACAAATCCGGCAACCCCTACGTCGAACAGTTCATCAACGGCCGCGCCGACGGCCCGATCACCATGGACCTGCGGCGATGAGGCTGCTCCGCGGCCCGCGAAAGATAAAACTTTGCGGGGGGACTCGGTCCCCCCACACCCCCCATACCTTTTTTCGCCGCGAAGCGGCAGACAATGCATTTGTCGCCACCGCCACGGGCTTATGGCGCTCCGCGCAAAAACCAGGGTTAAGGGAGGTCCGGAGGGACCGGGTCCCTCCGGGAAGTTTTATTTTTTCCGTGGGCGCGGCGGCGAGGCCCTGCGCATCTTCCGGAGGCTGAGGCATGGCGAAGGCGGCGGCCCGGTACGTTTGCCAGTCCTGCGGTGCGGTTTACGGCAAGTGGGCGGGGCGGTGCGAGGCGTGCGGCGCGTGGAATTCGATCGCCGAGGAGGCGGTTCCCGCGACGCCCCAGGGCAAGGCCCTGGCGGGCGGGCGCAAGCTGGATTTCGTGCCGCTTTCGGGCGAGGGCGCGCCGGAGCCCAGGCGCGCCACCGGCATCGGCGAGCTGGACCGGGTTTCCGGCGGCGGCCTGGTGGCGGGATCGGTTCTGCTGGTCGGCGGCGACCCCGGCATCGGCAAGTCCACGTTGTTGTTGCAGGCCGCGGCGGCCTTGGCCAAGGGCGGCGCGCGGTGCGTCTATGTGTCCGGCGAAGAGGCGGTGGAGCAGGTGCGCCTGCGGGCGCGGCGGCTCGGGCTTTCGGACGCGCCGGTGGAGCTGGCCGCGGCGACCGGGCTGAAGGACATCGTCGCCAGCCTGGACGCGCCGCAGGCCCCCGACGTGGTGGTGATCGATTCGATCCAGACGATGTATCTGGACACCCTGGATTCCGCGCCCGGCACGGTGACGCAGGTGCGCGCCTGCGCCAACGAGCTGATCCGCCTGGCGAAGCGCCGCGGCTTCGTGCTGTTCCTCGTCGGCCACGTGACCAAGGAGGGCACGCTGGCCGGGCCGCGCGTGGTCGAGCACATGGTGGACACCGTGCTCTATTTCGAGGGCGAGCGCGGGCATCATTTCCGCATCCTGCGCGCCACCAAAAACCGTTTCGGCGCGACCGACGAGATCGGCGTGTTCGAAATGACCGACGCCGGGCTCTCCGAGGTGGCCAATCCCTCCGCGCTTTTCCTCGCCGAGCGGCGCGGCAACGTGGCGGGAAGCTGCGTCTTCGCCGGGCTGGAGGGCTCGCGCCCGCTGCTGGTGGAAATCCAGGCGCTGGTCGCGCCCACCGCCTACGGCACGCCGCGGCGCGCCGTGGTGGGGTGGGATTCCGGGCGGCTTTCGATGCTGCTTGCGGTGCTGGAGGCGCGCTGCGGCATTGCATTCGGCGGCCATGACGTTTATTTGAACGTCGCAGGCGGATTGAAGATCACCGAACCCGCGGCGGACCTGGCGGTCGCCTGCGCGGTGCTTTCGTCGGCCTCGGGCGTTCCGGCGCCGCCGGATGCGGCGGTGTTCGGCGAGATCGGGCTTTCCGGCGAGGTGCGCGCCGTGGCGCAGCCGGACCTGCGGCTCAAGGAAGCGGCGAAGCTGGGCTTCGCCTCCGCCCTGATGCCGCGGCGGATCTCCGGCGCGAGCCGCAGGACGCCCCCGCCCGCGGGCCTGGCGGTCAAGGAGATCGGCCACGCCCAGGATATCGCCGGGTTGTTCCCGGTGACGGAGAACCGAGGAGAGAGCGGTTGAGCAACCTGCCCCTGCCGATGGTCGATCTGGTGGTGTTCGCGGTGGTGATCCTCTCCGCGCTGTTCGCCACCCTGCGCGGCTTCACCCACGAGGTGTTCTCCATCGCCGGATGGCTCGCCGCGGTGCTGGCCGTGGTGTTCGGCCTGCCGGTGGTGCGCCCCTATGCCCGCGCCATGGTGGAAAACCGCATGATCGCGGATGCCGGGGCCTCCGTCGTCCTCTTCCTCGCGACGCTGTTCCTCGCCGCCATGGTCACCCGCACCTTGAGCCGCGGGGTGAAGGGCAGCGCGCTCAGCCCGGTGGACCGGGCTCTCGGGTTCGTCTTCGGCGCGGTGCGCGGCGCGCTTTTGATCGTGCTCGCCTATCTGGCGATGATCTGGCTGCTCGACCTGTCCGCGCCGCCCACCTGGATGCGGGGGGCGAAGACCACGCCGTGGATCGTCACCGGCGCCGACGCGCTGAAGGGCATCGCCCCGGCCTCGCTGTTCGAAACCGAGATCGGCCGCGCCGCCACCCGGACCAAGAATACCGCCCAGGACGCCATGGCGGTGGAAAGGACCCTGAAATCCTGGAGCGCCCCGGCGCCGAAGCAGCCGGAGAGCACTTCCTCTTCCAGCGGCTACGCCGACGACCAGCGCCGCGAGATGAACCGCCTGATCGACGCCAACCGTTAAGGTACCCATGATGACCCCCTGCGCGCACCTGAGCACCCAGCCCTTCGACGACGACCACCTGAAGGAGGAATGCGGCGTCTTCGGCGTCTTCGGCACCGACGACGCGGCGCGGCTCACCACCCTCGGCCTGCACTCCCTGCAACACCGCGGGCAGGAGGCGGCGGGCATCGTCGCCCGCGACGGCGAGCGCTTCAACGCCCACAAGGGCATGGGCCACGTCGCCCCCAACTTCAGCTCCGAGGCGGTGATCAACGGCCTCGCGGGCAACTCGGCGATCGGCCACGTGCGCTACTCCACCACCGGCGAAACCATCCTGCGCAACGTCCAGCCGCTGTTCGCCGAGTTCGAGAGCGGCGGCTTCGCCATCGCGCACAACGGCAACCTCACCAACGCGATGACGCTGCGCCGCAGCCTGATCAAGCGCGGCTGCCTGTTCCAGTCCACCTCCGACACCGAGGTGATCGTCCACCTCATCGCCACCAGCCTGGAATCCTCGATCCCGAAGCGGGTGATCGACGCGCTGCGCCAGGTCAAGGGCGCATACTCCCTGGTGATGCTCTCCACCGAGGCGGTGATCGGCGTGCGCGACCCCGCGGGGGTGCGGCCGCTGGTGATCGGCAAGATGGGCGACGCCTTCGTCCTCGCCTCCGAGACCTGCGCGCTGGAAATCATCGGCGCGGATTTCCTCCGCGACGTGGAGCCGGGCGAGGTGGTGATCATCGACGAGGCGGGCCTGCACTCGCAGAAGCCCTTCCCCGCCCTCCCGCAGCGGCTGTGCATCTTCGAATACATCTACTTCGCCCGCCCCGACAGCCTGATGGACGGCAAGGGCGTCTACGAGGTGCGCAAGGCGATCGGCGCAGAGCTGGTGCACGAAAAGCCGGTGGAAGCCGACCTGGTGATCCCGGTGCCGGATTCCGGCGTGCCCGCGGCGATCGGCTATGCCCAGGCCTCGGGCATTCCCTTCGAACTCGGCATCATCCGCAACCACTACGTCGGGCGCACCTTCATCCAGCCGACGGATTCCATCCGCCACCTCGGGGTGAAGCTGAAGCACAGCCCCAACTCCCAGATCATCAAGGGCAAGCGCATCATCCTGGTGGACGATTCCATCGTCCGCGGCACCACCTCGAAGAAGATCGTGGACATGATGCGCCACGCCGGAGCCTCCGAGGTGCACATGCGCATCTCGTCTCCGCCCACCGTGTTCCCCTGCTTCTACGGCATCGACACGCCGGAACGCGAACACCTGATGGCGGCGCGCATGACCGAGGCGCAAATGGCGCAGGCGATCGGCTGCGACAGCCTCGCCTTCATCTCCATGGACGGCCTCTACCGCGCCGTCTGCGGCGCGGCGCGCGCGGCCGAGCACCCGCAGTACTGCGACGCCTGCTTCTCCGGCGACTACCCGCTGGAGCTCACCGACCACGACCACGGCCTGCTCTCCCGCCCGAGCGTTCTGGTCGAACGCGGCGGCAAGAAATGACCGCCGCGGCCCGGCCGCTCGCCGGACGCGTCGCCCTGGTCACCGGGGCGTCGCGCGGCATCGGGCGGGCCGCGGCGAAAGCCTTCGCCGAGGCCGGGGCCACGGTGGTGGCGATGGCCCGCACCGAGGGCGCGCTCACCGAACTCGACGACGAGGCGCAGGCCCTCGGCCTGCCGCCCCTGGTGCTGGCCCCCGCCGACATCGCCGACGGCGCCAAGGTGGACGCCGTGGCCGCCGCCATCGCCGCGCGCTTCGGCCGCCTCGACATCCTGCTGCACGCCGCCGCCATCCTCGGCACGCTCAGCCCGATGGCCCACATCGACCCGCCCGAGTTCGAACGCGTGGTCGCCACCAACCTCACCGCAAGCTGGCGCATCCTCCGCGCCGCCGACCCGCTGCTGCGCCGCGCCGAGGCCGGGCGCGCCGTCTTCCTCACCTCGGGCGCGGCCCACGGCGTCGCCTACTGGGGAGGCTATGCCGTCTCCAAGGCCGGACTGGAGGCGATGATCCGTACCTACGCCGAGGAAATCGCCAAGACCCCGGTGCGCGCCAACCTGTTCGATCCCGGCGCGGTGCGCACCCGCATGCGCGCCGCCGCCTTCCCCGGCGAAGACCCGATGACCCTGCCCCCGCCGGAAAGCCTCGCCCCCGCCCTCCTCCAACTCGTTTCGCCGTCCTGCACCCAGAACGGCTGCCTGATCCGGGCATGACCCGGGCCGCGCCGGAAAAACAAAAACTTTGCGAGGGGTCTCGGACCCCTCGCGCACCCCATAAGTTTCCGGTTTTTCCGCGCAGCGGGATAAACCCGGTCCCTGCCCCAACTCGGCTTTATGGCGCTACGCGCAAAAAGTTATGGGGTCAAGGGGACCGAGTCCCCTTGCGGGTCCGGGCAGCGCCCGGCCTTGTTGCCGCCCTGGCCCTGCTGCTTGCCGCCTGCGCATCCCCGCCGCCGCCCGCGTCGAAGCTGCCGGAGCGATGCCTCGACCGCCTGGCGACCTACGACATGGATTTCGCGCCCGCGCCGGATTTTTCTTCCGGCGGCTGCACGGTGCGGAATGCGGTGAAGGTGAGCCGTTTCGGGCGGGCGAAGCTGTCCTCCCCGGCGCTGATGACCTGCGCGTTGGCGGAGAAGCTTTCGGCCTTCGAGGGGGTGTTTTTGCAGCCCGCGGCGGAGCGCATCCTGCATAGCCCGGTGGCGGTGATCCACCACTACGGCACCTACGCCTGCCGCCAGCGCACCGGCGGCACCCAGATGAGCGAGCACGCCAAGGCCAACGCCATCGACATCGGCATCTTCGAACTGGCGAACGGCGACAAGGTCTCGGTGACGCGCCACTGGAACGGCGCGGGCGACAAGTCGGAATTCCTCAAGAGCATCGGCCAGGGCGCGTGCACCCAGTTCAAGGGCGTGCTCGGGCCGGATTCCGACAAGGCCCACTACGACCACTTCCACCTCGACATGGGCACCTGGGCATTCTGCCGCCTCAAATTCACCGACCCGCGCAAGCGTTAGAAAAAACCAAAACCTCGTGGAGGGACTCGGTCCCTCCACTCCTCCCATAACTTTGGTTTTGCGCGAAGCGCCATAAGCCTGCGGCGGTGGCAACAGGCATGTCGCCTGCCGCTACGCGGCGAAAAACGAAACCGTTATCGCATCAGCAGGCGTATCTGCTCCCGCAGCGGCGCTTCGTCGCCATGAAAGCTCGCGACCATTGCGGCAAGGATGGCGTCCCGGTCGAGCCGGGAAAGATCGAGAGGATGCCCCGCATGTTCCGCCAGCATCGCCATGAAGAGCATCTGCGTCCGCCCGTTGCCCTCGCGGAAGGCATGCACGGCGTTGAGTTCGGCAAGAAAATGCGCCGCCTCGACAAGGAAGCCCTCGCGGGAGAGGCCGCGCAACAGGTTCTTCCCGCGCAATTCCGCAAACGCCCGATGCATCTGTGCGTCGATATGTTCGGGATAGCAGAATACGCTCTCGTCTTTTTCGATCCGCACGGTGCGAACGCGGCCGGCCCAGGCATAGACGTCGTGGAATAGGTGGCGGTGCACGGCCTTGTAGTGGGTATAGCTCAAGCGGCCGGAAGGCAGCGGCTCGTCGGCACGCTGATGGGTGATTTCGGCCTCGAAATCCTGCAATCGCCCGGCATCGCGGATGCCCAGGCGATTTCTCAGGACCGTGGTTCCCGGATAGCAGTACGGATCGGGAATGGCCGCATATTCGGCCATCACTTGGTCTTGAGGCTATGCGCCTTGATGATCTCGGCGCGGCGCTGCGCGGGGGAGAGGCCCTTGCGGTCGAATTCGGCAAAGCGACCCTGCGCATCCCGCGACAGGCGAATGCCCTCCACCGCGCTGACGCTGGTGAAGGCGGAACGGCCCACGGTGACGCTGACGAAGCGCCCACCCGAGGAGGTTCCCTTGGATGACTTCATGCTCTTGCTCATCGCATCACCATACCATGCCCGCCGAATCCCGTCACGGCATCCTGCTCAAGCCGCTCAAACGGAGAAGAAACAGCAAGTTAGGCCCTGCGATAAGCCTCGTCTCCAAAGCGCGCTAAATTTGATGGCAATCAACCAAAAAGTGTGCATCAATGCGTGATCAAATAAAATCTAGGAGGGTGGCAAAATGTTATACTTCAACTCCAAAGAACTCCCAAAACCTCAAAATAAATATGTATCGTGGATAGATATAATGGGAATACAAGAGAAAATGTCCCGTTCTCTTGCAGAGTCTGCAAATTTTATATCAAAATTCCACATGGCTGTATCTAAAAACATCAATGATGACATATTAATATACCCTATAATGGACGCTGTTTATGCAACATCTACAAAAAGAACATCGATGACAGATTTTATAAATGCCCTGTTTTCTGATATGTTCTCTGAATTTTCAAATGAGCCAAAGGAAATTTATAAATTCATAATACGATGTTCCCTAGCTTTCGGTCCTGTTATACACGGAAAAGATATACCAGACAGTGCATTCCAAAAAACGGCGGGCACGATAGATAAAAATAATTGGATAGAGATGAAATATAGAGAATCAATACTTCTCGGCATCCCCATGATTCAAGCCCATCAGTCTGAGAGACACGCGCCACCATTTGGTGTATTTATTCATGAATCAGCAAGATCATTTGCTCAAGGAAGCACTAATCCGATCCCATTATCTTGGCACAAATGGTTCGACGATGCAGATGGGTGCAATAAACACAAAGAAGTAGAAAAATATTTCTCATGGTGTCGTCAAAATTCATTCCGCATTGGATATGCAGAAGAAAAAATAGATTTACATGACAAGATGGCGAAACAGTACTTTTGTGGCTAAACATCCAAATGTAGGATGTTGCACGCTTAGGCGCTGCGCGCAAAACCCAAAAGTTATGGGGTGCGCGAGGGGTCCAAGACCCCTCGCAACGTTTTTCCCTTCCCCTACTCCTTCCCGGCGTAGGGGTTCTTGCCCTGGCGCAGGTGGAGGCGGATCGGGATGCCGTCGAGGCCGAAGGCGTCGCGCAGGCCGTTGACCAGGTAGCGGGCGTAGGAGTCCGGCATGTCGGCGGCGCGGGAGACGAAGGCGACGAAGGTCGGCGGGCGGATTTTCGCCTGGGTGATATAGCGCACCCGCAGGCGGCGGCCGAGGCCGCCGAGCGGCGGTGGGTGGCGTTCGGTCATTTCCTTCAGCCACTCGTTGAGCGGCCGGGTGGGGACGCGGCGGTTCCAGGTGTCGTAGATGGAAAAGACGGTTTCCATCATCCGGTCCATGCCGTGGCCCTTGAGCGCCGAAACGGTGACGAAGGGGATGCCGCGCACCTGCGGCAGGGCGTTGGCGAGGCGGTCCTTGAGGCGTTCGAGGATTTCGCCCTTGTCGTCGGCGATGTCCCATTTGTTGACGATGACGACGAGGGCGCGGCCTTCGTCGATGACGTGGCGGGCGATGGTGAGGTCCTGTTTTTCCAGCACCGCGTTGGCGTCGAGCACCAGGGCGACGACGGCGGCCATGCGCACCGCGTTCAGCGTATCCTGGGCGGAGAGCTTTTCCAGGCTTTCCTCGATCCGCGCCTTGCGGCGCAGGCCCGCGGTATCGACCAGGGTGAGCGGCCTGCCCCGCCATTCGAAGGCGGAGGTGATGGCGTCGCGGGTCAGCCCCGCCTCCGGCCCGGTGAGCATGCGCTCCTCGCCGAGCAGGCGGTTGACCAGGGTGGACTTGCCGACGTTGGGCCGCCCGACGATGGCGAGGGAGAGCGGCCTGGCGGCGAGCACCGCCTCGTCGTCGCCGCTTTCCGCCGCGGCGGGTTCCGCATCCGGGTCGGCGGGCGGGTCGGCGGCGTCGGCATAGGGGCGCAGCGCCTCGTAGAGGCCGCCCATGCCCTCGCCGTGCTCGGAGGAGACCGGCACCGGCTCGCCGAGGCCGAGGCCGAACGCCTCGAACAGCCCGGGCTGGGAGACGCGGCCCTCGCACTTGTTGGCGACGAGGATCACCGGCTTGTCCTGGCGGCGCAGCAGGTCGGCGAAGTGGGCGTCCAAGGGCGTCACCCCGGCGCGCGCATCCACCATCATCAAAATGACGTCGGCGCTGCGCATCGCCACGTCGGTCTGGGCGCGCATCCGGCCCTCGGTGGTGGAGAGGTCGCTTTCGTCCTCCAGCCCGGCGGTATCGATCAGGCGGAAAAACAGGTCGCCCACCTGCGCGTCGCCTTCGCGGCGGTCGCGCGTCACCCCCGGCAGGTCGTGCACGATCGCCGTGCGGCGGCCGGTCAGGCGGTTGAACAGCGTGGACTTGCCGACATTGGGCCGGCCCACGATCGCCACGGTCAGGGTCATGTTTCGGTTCCGCTCCTTCAGCGGGGCTGCCGCCCCGCGCCCCACCCGGGGCGATGCCCCGGACCTCCTTCCTTTGTACGCGCAAAGCGCCGGAGGCACGCGGCGAAAAACTTAAGGGAGGTCCGGAGGGTATTGGAACCCCGGTCCCCGCAGGGGACAAATCGCCCCGGTGGGGCGATTTGAGGGTGGAAATCCCCCGGAGGAAAGACCCTCCGGAAAGTTTTTAACCTCAGCGGTAGGCCACGAGGTCGCCGCCGTCGGTGAGGAAATAGACGCTCCCTCCCGCCGCCACCGGCGGCACGGTCACGCCGTCGGGCAGCGACGCATAGCCCAGAACCTTGCCGGTATAGGGCGAGATCGACAGGGCATAGCCGTGCGAGCCCGCCACCAGCAGGCGGTCGGAGGCGAGCAGCGGCCCGGTCCAGATGATGCGGCCGCTGCGCTTTTCCGGCTTCTTCCAGGTGGAGAGCGGCGTCACCCAGAGGATGCGGCCGCGCTTCGCATCGAGCGCCACCACCTCGTTGTTGTTGGTGAGCAGGTAGAGGAAGTCCCCGGCGAGCCACGGCATATCGACGCCGCCGAACTCCTTTTCCCACACCCGGCCGCCGGTGCGCAGGTCGATGGCGGCGGCCAGCCCGGCGTTGCCGATGGCATAGACGCGGCCGTCGGCGATCACCGGCGGGGCCTTGACGTCGCCGAGCACCGAAAGGCCGGAGGTGCGCCGCCCGGTGGCGAGGCTGTCCTCCCACAAGAGCGAGCCGTTATCGACGCGCAGCGCCGCGATCGCGCCGGAGCGCATCGCCACCACCAGCACGCCGAGATCGGCCGCCGGGCTCGCCGCGCCGAGGAGGCCCGAGGGCTCCTCCGCGCCGACGTATTCCCACAGCTTCTTGCCGTCGCGCGCGGCGAAGGCGGCGACGCGGTTGCTCGCGGTGACCACGAAGACGCGGCCGCCGTAGACGGTGGGCGCGGCGCGCAGGGGCGCGTCCAGCTTCGCCTTCCAATAGAAGCCGCCGCTCTTCGCGTCGATCCCCCACAGCTCGCCGAGGCCGCTGGCGGCGAACAGGCGGCCGTTGTCGTAGGCGAGGCCGCCGCCGCGCACCACGCTGTCCTCGTCGTTGTCCGGGGTGAGGTCGAAGCGCCACAGGCGGGAGCCGTCCTTCGCATCGAAGGCGGTGACGTGGGCGCGGGAATCCATGGTGAACGCCGCGCCGCCGCCGATCACCGGGGTGGCGATGAGGTGGTCGTCGGTGCTGGAGCCCGCGCCGATGGAGGCGCTCCACACCGGGGCGATGGTCGCGCCGATGGAAAGGTGCTCCATGTCGTGATGGGAGAGGCCGCCGGTCTGCGGCCACTCGGCATTGGGCTGCGGCTTGGGCAGCGCGATCTTGGTCTTCGCCGCCTCGGCGTCGGGATGGATCTTGGTGTCGTGCAGCAGCACCGAGATGCGCGTGCCGGGCAGCGGCGGCCCTTCCGGCTCGCCGAACCAGTCGCCGCCGCATGCGGCGAGCAAGGGCAACGCCCCCAGCATCGCCGCCGCCGTGAGAAGCCCCTTGCGCATGCTCAGCCCCCTTGCTTCGCCGCGGCGTCGCGCGCGAACACGGTGCGCAGCGCCTCGGTCATCGCCCGCTGGTCCGGCGGGGTATCGGGATCGTCGAGAATCTCCTTGAGCGCGTCGGCGGCGCGGCCCGGCTCGCCGCCGCGCGCCATGGCGAGGGCGGAAAGCTGCAGCGCGACGTGACGCCACGGGTGCCCGGCGGCGGTGAGCGGCGCCAGCGCCGCCTCCAGCGCCTTGGGGTCGTCGCCGTCCATGCCCGCCAGGGCATCCTGCACCACCGCGAGGTCGCGGTAGGCGGGCAGCGTGCCCGCATCCTTGCCGACCGCGCGGATGAGGGCGCGGGCTTCCTCGTGCTTGCCCTGGTCCAGCAGCAGGGCGGCGTGCTGCAACCGCGCCAGCGTGCGGTAGCCGGCGTTGCCCTTGGTCTCCAGCCCGGAGAGCAGGCCGATCGCCTTGGCCGGGTCGGACGCGGCCAGCGCCGCCTCCGCCGCGTCGAAGGCGGCGGCCTGTTCGGCGCGCTCGCTTTCCTGCATATACTTGTGGACCTGATAGCCCGCCACGGCGAGCACCACCGCCACCGCAGCGCCGATCATCCAGAGGCCGTAGCGCTTCCACAGCGACAGCATCCGGTCGTGCCTGAGGTCGTCATCGACCTCGCGGAAGAGGCTGTTCTGCGCGGCGGCCTCTTGCTCGAGACGGCGCTTTTCTTCGGCTTGCTTGTAGAGTTCAGGAGACTTCGGCGACATCGGGAAAATCCGGCATGAAAAAACGGAAAAACGGCGCGCACGAATGCCTCCGCGCGAGCGGTCCGCGCCTACAATAGGGGGACTTCGCGGTGAAGTCCATGGGAGAGAAAACGCGCCTCAGCCCCGCCACTTGATCGAGCAACCGAGGCTCGGGATCTGCTCCCCGGTCTCCTTGCCCGCGGCGATGGCGCGCATCGCCTCGAACAGCTCGCGCTTCGCGCCCGCGGGCGCGGGTTCCATGCGCGAGGCGTCCAGCCGCCCGCGGTAGCGCAGCCGGAGCGCCCGGTCGTAGCCGAAGAAATCCGGCGTGCACACCGCGCCATAGGCGCGCGCCACCGCCTGGGATTCGTCGTAGAGATAGGGGAAGGGAAACTTGTGGCGCGCCGCGAAGGCCTTCATCGCCGCGGGGTCGTCCTCCGGATAGACGGAGACGTCGTTGGACATGATCGCCACCGCCTTCACCCCCAGGGGTTCCAACTCGCGCATGTCGCGCACGATGCGGTCGATCACCGCGCGCACGAACGGGCAG
Organism: Oleispirillum naphthae; assembly: GCA_027864655.1. Taxonomy (GTDB): domain Bacteria; phylum Pseudomonadota; class Alphaproteobacteria; order Rhodospirillales; family Rhodospirillaceae; genus Oleispirillum; species Oleispirillum naphthae. The sequence goes on along the minus strand of JAQAZG010000002.1, from coordinate 10,327 downwards.
TGGTTGCAGATGAACATCACCACGGCGCCCTCGTTGCCGCGCACGTCGGCGAGGCTGATGCTCTCGCCGGAGACCGCATCCGGCAGCAGGAAGTCTGGGGCGGAGGTTCCGAACGGGCCGAGCGGCGGCGACAGGGTGACCATACGCGTCTCCTCATGCGGCGGGGGTGGGCTTCGGCCAGCGGCGGTGCACCCACAGCCACTGGTCCGGGTGTTCGCGCACCCAGGATTCGATGGTGCGGTTGACCCGCATCATCGCCGCGCGTTCGTCGGCGGCGCGGTCGCCGGTGTCCTCGACGGTATATGGGGGGTAGAACTCGAGACGGAAATGCGCCCCCCCGGTGCGGATGGCGCGCAGCGCGACCACCGGGCAGCCGTAGCGCAGGGCGAAGGCGCCGAGCGCGGACGCGGTCATCGCGTCGCGGCCGAAGAACGGCGCGGCGATGCCGTCGTTCATCTTCTGGTCCAGCATCATCGCCAGGTGACCGCCCTTCTTCAGCAGCGCCATGGCGCGCTTCGCGCCCGCCGCCCCCTTGGGCAGCAGTTCGCCCTCGACGAAGTCCCGGCTCTCGCGGAACAGCCCCTCGATGCGGGGGTTGTTGGCGCGGCGGTAGATGCGGTGCAGCGGCATGCCGGCGACGCGCGCGCCGATGCAGGTGAGTTCCCAGTTGCCGGTATGCGCGCTCCAGAACAGGCCGGGCAGGCCGTCGTCGCGCAGCGCCTCGACGTGCTCCAGGCCGACGATCTCGACCCGGCCCTGTTCCACCATGTGCACGATGTGCGGCATCTCGAAGAAGGTGCGCCCCAGGTTGTCCCACATCCCGGAGAGGATTTTTGCGATCTCGGCTTCCGGCTTCTCGGGAAAGGCGGCGCAGAGGTTGTCCCGCGCCACGCGGTGCAGCGGCAAGAGCGGACCGATCAGCCGCGCCAGCCGCCCGCCGAGCGCCGAGGCGGCGTCCACCGGCAGCAGGCGCACGCCGTGATAGACCAGCGCGGCGAGCGCGGCGGTGAGCGGGTCGAGGATAGTGCGGGCGAACCAGCGGGACATCGCGGCCTCCTCAACTGCCCAGGGCGGCGCGCAGCAGGCGCTGCGGCGGCTCCGGGTCGTCCCAGGCGATCTCCACCGCCAGCACGTCCACCTGCTGGCGCTGGTCCGGCGGCAGGCGCATCGCATCCTTCTCGGTGGTCACCGGGATGGCGCGGCGGCGATAGGCCTCGTCGAGGATCGGCTGGATGTCGGCCTGGCTGTAGGGATGGTGGTCGGTAAAGGCGATGCGCCGCACCACCTTGGCGCCGAGGGCGGCAAGCGTCGCGAAGAACTTCTCCGGCCGCCCGATCCCGGCGAAGGCCACCACCTCGCGGCCCGCGAACTTTTGCGCATCCGCCCGCGGCGCGATGCGCGCGGAAAACACCGGCAGGCGCTTCGCCAGCCGCGGCGCGAGGTTCTGCGCGTCCGTGCCGATCAGCACCACCGCGTCGGCGCGGGCGAGGCCCACGCGCACCGGCTCGCGGCACGGCCCGGCGGGCATCACTTTGCCGTTGCCGAAGCCGACCGCGCCATCGACCACGACGAGGGAAACCGTCTTGGCGAGGCGCGGATTCTGGAAGCCGTCGTCGAGGATCAGGCAGTCCGCGCCCGCGGCCACCGCCGCCTTGGCGGAGGCGACGCGGTCCGCGCCCACCCAGGTCGGCGCGACGGCGGCGAGCAGCAGGGGTTCGTCGCCCACCAGATCGGCGTCGTGGGAGTCGGGATCCACCAGCAGCGGCCCAGTGGCGGAACCGCCGTAGCCGCGCGACAGATAGGCGGGCTTGCGCCCTTCCGCCGCGAGGAAGCGCCCGAGCCACAGCGCCACCGGGGTCTTGCCGGCGCCGCCGACGGTGATGTTGCCGACGCAGAACACCGGAACCGGCGCGCGCCAGGGGGTGGTTGCGGCGCGGCGCAGCCACCCGGCCAGAGCCACCAGCCCGCCCAGGGGCTCCAGCAGGCGGGCGAGCGGTCCGCCTTCGATCCAGAAATCCGGGGGCGTCATCGCCCGCCCTCCAGGCGGTCGAGCAGCGGCGCGAGGCCATCGACGACGCGGGCGACGCTGCCCGCCTCGGCGACGGCGAAGGCGGCCCCGGCGTCGGCCATCTTGCGGCAGCGGTCGAGCGCGCCCAGCATCCCCGCCAGCGCGCAGACCAGCCCCTCCTCGTCGGCGAAGCGGGCGGCCGCCCCGGCGGCGACCATGCGCTCCGCCATCACGCGGAAGTTGTCCATATAGGGACCGAACAGCACGGCGCAGCCCAGGCGCGCCGGTTCCAGCGGGTTCTGCCCGCCCTGGCCGATCCACGATTTGCCCATCGCCACCACCGGCACGGCGCGGTAGAACGCCCCCATCTCGCCCATGGTGTCGCACAGGTAGACGTCGGTGCCCGCCTCCGGCAACTCGCCGCGCGAACGGCGGCGCACCGCAAGCCCGAGACCGGCAAGCTCCGCCTCCGCCTCGTCGCCGCGCGAGGCGTGGCGCGGCGCGACCAGGGTCAGCAGGCCGGGAATGTCGCCGCGCAGGCGGCGGTGCACCCGCCCGGCGGAGGCGTCCTCGCCGGGGTGGGTGCTCGCCGCCATCCACGCCGGGCGCGGCCCGATGGCGGCGGCCAGCTCGGCCAGCGCCGCGGCGTCGGCGGGCAGGGGAGGCGCTGCGAACTTGAGGTTGCCGACGCAGGAGGCCGCCGCCGCGCCGAGCACGCGCAGGCGCTCCGTATCGTCCTCGGTCTGGCCGAACACCGCGTCGAACGCGCCGAACAGCCGCCGCGCCGTGCCCGGAAACAGCCGCCAGCGCGCGAACGAGCGCGGGCTCATCCGCCCGTTGACCAGCGCCAGGGCGCAGCCGGAGTCCTGGGTCGCGGTGAGCAGATTGGGCCAGATCTCGCTTTCCGCCCAGATCGCCAGGCCCGGCCGCCAGTGGGCGAGGAAGCGCTGCACGTACTTCGGCAGGTCCACCGGCACGAACTGGTGGATCGCGGTGCGCGGCAGGCGGCGGCCCATCATCTCCGCCGAGGTCACGGTGCCGGTGGTGAGCATCTGCGTCACCCCCGGCCAGCCCTCGCCGATCGCCTCGATCAGCGGCAGAAGCGAGATCGCCTCGCCCACGCTCGCGGCGTGCAGCCACACCACCGGCCCGGCGGGGCGCTCCGCCGAGGCGAGGCCCATGCGCTCGGGGAAGCGGTCGGCGGATTCCTTGCCGTGGGCGCGGCGGCGGCCGAGGAAAACCTGCACGAACGGCGAGAGCAGCCGGGTAGCGCCGCGGTAGAGGGGCAGGATCATCGCTTCGCCCCCCTGACGTCGCCGGGATCGGCGGGCGGGGTCGGCGCGTGCCCCATCAGGCGGTCGGCCTCGGCGGTGATCGCGTTGAGGCGCTCCTCCAGCAGCAGGCGGTAGGGCTCCAGGTTCTCCGCCTCGCGCGGCACCACCACCGGCTCGCCGAAGATATAGACGCCGCGGCTGAACGGCAGCGGCATCTGCATGCGGTCCCAGGATTTCAGGAAGCGGCAGCGCCGCGCCGAAAAGGCGATCGGCAGGATCGGCGCGCCGGAGGCATGGGCGAGCACGATGGTGCCCATCTGCACCCGCATGCGCGGGCCGCGCGGCCCGTCCGGGGTGATGCCGATGCGGTTGCCGCGCTTGAGGTCGTGGATCATCTCGCGCAGCGCCGCGGTGCCGCCGCGGGATGTCGATCCGGTGATCACGTTGAGTCCCAGGCGCTCCATCACCCGGGCGATCAGGCGGCCGTCGCGGTGCGACGAGATCAGCACGAAGGTGCGGCGGCGCACCACGCCGGGGAACGCCCACATCAACGACAGGCGCGCGTGCCAGAAGGCATAGACCGCCGCGCCGTCGCCGCGCATCGCGTGCGCCGCCTCGCGGTGCTCCTCGCCGATGGCGGAAACCCGCCCGGTCCACCGCGCGAAACGCGCGTACTGCGCGGCGAGCCAGTTGACGGCTTCCTGCGCGGCGGGGCCGCGCGTAACGTCTTTGATCCACAACATGCTTCAAGCCAACGGAAAACCACCCCGGTGGGGCGAAGATGCGCGAGACACGCTGCGGATGCAAGACAAACGCTGCCGGACCGTCTCCCCGTAAAACAAAAACGCCGCGAGGGGACTCGGTCCCCTCGCGCACCCCATGACTTGTTTTTCGCCGCGCAGCGGCAGGCGGCACCTTGGCTGCAACCTCCGTAGTCTTATGACGCTGCGCGCAAAAACCAAAACCAAGGGGAGGTGCGGAGGGTCCGCAACCCTCCGCGAGGTTTTGGTTTTACCCCGGCTGGGGGAAGGCCTTGGCCGGGTCGAAGGGGGAAAGGTTGTCGAGGAACTGTGCGGCGCTCGCCGCCCAGCTGCGGGAGAGGGCGAAGTCGCGGCAATCCGCGGCGGGAATGGCGAGCGCCGCCTGCGCGGCGCGGCCCAGGTCCTCGTCCATCACGCCGACGGCGCTGCCGTTGAGCACGTCCTGCGGCCCCGGCACCGGATAGGCCGCCACCGGCACGCCGGAGGCGAGCGCCTCCAGCAGCACCAGGCCGAAGGTGTCGGTGCGGCTGGGGAAGACGAAGACGTCGGCGGCGGCGTAGTGGCGGGCGAGGTCCTCCCCCGCGCGAGCGCCGGCGAACACCGCCTCGGGGAAGCGTTTTTCCAGCCCGGCGCGCTGCGGCCCGTCGCCCACCACCACCTTGGTGCCCGGCAGGTCGAGGGCGAGGAACGCCTCGATGTTCTTTTCCACCGCGACGCGCCCGACGTAGAGGCTGACCGGGCGCGGCAGGTGGTCGAACAGCGCCTTGCCGTACGGGCGGAAGAGATCGGTATCGACGCCGCGCGTCCACCGCCGGATGCTGCCCACGCCCCAGGCGGCAAGCTCCGCCTCGATGCCGTCGGTGGCGACCATCACCGCGCGCGACGGCTTGTGGAACCAGCGCACCGCGGCGTAGCCCCAGCGCACCGGCAGGCGGGTGCGGGCGTGCACGTATTCCGGAAACTTGGTGTGGAACGAGGTGGTGAACGGCAGCTTGCGGCGGCGGCAATAGGCGCGCGCGGCGAGCCCCAGCGGCCCCTCGGTGGCGATGTGGATGCAGGCGGGCTGCGCCGCCTCGATGAGGCGGGCGACCTTGCGCCGCGCGCCGATGGCGAGGCGGATTTCCGGGTACGTCGGGCAGGGGATGGAGCGGAACTGCTGCGGCGTGATGAAGGAAACCGGGTGGCCCTCCGCCTCCAGCAGGCGGGCGACCGTCTCGTAGGTCCGCACCACGCCGTTGACCTGGGGATACCAGGCGTCGGTCACCACCACGATACGCATGCATTCACACCTTTTCGGTTTGCCGTTCGGGCAGGCGCACCGGCGTCGCCGGGGCCTCGAGCAGGCCGTCGCGGATGGCCAGATCGCGGCCGCCGCCTTCGAGCCAGTGCACGATCTCGAAGCGGCCGTCGAAGTGCTCCACCAGCGCGGTGCAGCTCTCCACCCAGTCGCCGTCGTTGCAATAGAGGATGTCGCCGATCGCCCGCATTTCGGCGTGATGGATGTGGCCGCAGATCACCCCCGAAAGGCCGCGCTTCTTCGCCACCTCGGCCATCGCGGTCTCGAAGTTGACGATGAAGGTGACGGCGTTCTTCACCCGGTGCTTGAGGTAGGCCGAGAGCGACCAGTAGGGCAGCCCGAGGCGGCGGCGGCCCGCGTTGAACCAACGGTTGAACAGCAGCGCCAGGGTGTAGGCGGTGTCGCCGAGGAGCGCCAGCCACTTGGCGTAGGTGACGATGCCGTCGAACTCGTCGCCGTGCACCACCAGGAACTTGCGGCCGTCGGCGGCCTCGTGGATGGCGTGCTTGTGGATCGGGATGCGCCCGAATTCGAGCCCGGTGTAGCCGCGCAGGAATTCGTCGTGGTTGCCGGGGATCATCACCACGCGGGTGCCCTTGCGCGCCTTGCGGAGGATTTTCTGCAGCACGTCGTTGTGCGGCTGCGGCCAGTACCACGCCTTGCGCAGGCGCCAGCCGTCGAGGATGTCGCCGACGAGGTAGAGGGTTTCGCTTTCGGTGCGTTTGAGGAAGTCCAGGAGGTATTCCGCCTTGGAGCCGCGGGTGCCGAGATGAACGTCGGAAATCCAGATGGTGCGATAGCGGAAGGTGAGGGTGTTTTCCATCGCGGTCATCGAGGTTCCTGACATCCCTGGTGCGCGCGGCGCGGTGTTGCGGCGACTATTATGCCAACTCGCCATTGCCTTCCACTATTTTGACCAAGAGAAAATCGCTTTTCATATTTGTTTCACTTAAATGAAACCGTAATTTCATATTGAATGTTTATTTCAATAACGCGACTCGACTTCGATGCCGATTTCGTGAAGGATTTCCCCTCCGCATGCTCGTGATCTTCAATCCCACCGCCGGATGCCGCCGCCGTTCCCGCCTCGACCGGGTGCTGGCGGAGCTTGCCGCCGCGGGCGCGGCGGTGGAGCTTCGGCCCACCGCGCGCGCCGGAGACGCCGAGGCGATCGCCGCCGCGGCGACGCCGCCCGCCGACGGCCTGATCGTCGCCGCGGGCGGCGACGGCACCCTCGCCGAGGTGGTCAACGGCCTGATCGCCAACCCGGCGCGGGAGGCCTTCCGCCTCGGCCTCATCCCGCTGGGGACCGCCAACGTGCTGGCGCACGAGATCGGCCTGCCGGAGGATGCGGCGGGGATCGCGCGGGTGCTGCTTGCGGGCGCGCCGCGCACCGTGCACCCCGGCCGCATCCGCCGCGACGGCGAGCCGGACCGCCACTTCCTGATGATGGCGGGCGCGGGCTTCGACGCCGCGGTGGTGGCGGCGGTGACGCCGCGGCTGAAGCATTGGCTCGGCAAGGGCGCCTATGTGTGGCAGACGTTGCGCCGCGCCGCCGCCGGGCGCTGCCCCGGCCTCACCGTCAGCGCGGACGGCGTGGAGTTCGCCGCGCAGAGCGTGGTGGCGTGCAACGGCCGCCGCTATGGCGGGCCCTATGTGCTGGCGCCTGCGGCCGACCTCTCCGAGCCGTGGTTCCAGGTGGTGCTGCTCGCCCGGGCCGGGGGCTGGCGGGTGTTCCCCCAGGGCCTGCGCCTGATGCTGGGCCGCCTGGCCGCCGCGCCGGAGGTGCGGCTGACCGCGGCGCGGCGGGTTGCGGTTTCCGGCGCGGGCTGCCTGCAGGCCGACGGCGACGCGGCGGGTCCCCTGCCCGCGCTGATCGAGGCCACCGACATCCCCCTCGCCCTGATGACGCCGCACTCTTAGGTGGACGCCGGGGGAAATCCCCGTCACAATTCCCCGGAGTCCCGCGCCGGGACCCCGCCCCTTTCCTGCTCCGGACCGCACCGATGAGCGACATCGCCCGCCGCATCCAGGACCGCCTGACCGCACTCGGGCTTTCCGCGCACGCCGCCTCGGTGGCGGCGTTCGGGCGCGGCGACGCGATCCGCGACATCCTCAACGGCCGCGTCCGCCACCCCCGCGCCGACACCATCGCCCGCCTCGCCGCAGTGCTGCAAACCACCGAGGCGTGGCTGCTCGGCGGCGGAATCGCCGCCGCCGGGGCGCCGCGCGACGTGCCGGTGTTCCGCGCCAACCGCATCGAAGACGCCGCGGCGGGCGCGGAGGCCACCCTGCGCCTGGAGGACTCCGCGGTGGAATACGTCAACCGTCCGGCGGGGTTGACCGGGGCGCGCGGCGTCTATGCCTTCTTCATCGCCGACGACCGCATGGCGCCGCGCTTCGAAACCGGGGAGCTGGTCTACGTTTCGGCGGAGCGGCCGCCGCGGGTCGGCGACTATGTGCTCGCGGTGTTCCGCATCGCCCCCGACGCCCTGGAGCAGGCCTGCGTCGCCCGCCTCGCGGCGCGCGACGAGGCGACGGTGACGCTGTTGCGCTTCAACCCGCCGTGGCGCGAGGTGCTGGGCCGCGGCATCGTTTCGCGCCTGCACAAAATCCTCACTTTCAACGACATGGCCGGGCTCTGACGCCCTCAGGGGAAAAACGGGGGATTTTTCCCCTATTTTCCCGTTGACGCCGCCGCGGCCGCCGCTTAAGGTCGGAAGCTGTCGCCAACAACCCTCGCAGGCAAGCCATGGCCCGTTCCGCCAAGAGTTGCGGCCCCCACCCGGTCGATGTCGCGGTCGGCCGCCGCCTGCGCGCCTGCCGCCTCGCCGCCGGGCTGAGCCAGGAGCGCCTCGCCGCCACCCTCGGCATCACCTTCCAGCAGGTGCAGAAGTACGAAAGCGGCCTCAACCGCATCTCCGCCTCCCGGATGTGGGAAATCTGCACCGTCCTCGGCATTCCGGTGGAGGCGCTGTTCGCCGGCGTCGGCCAACCCGCGCCCGCGGCCTGCCCTGCCGCGATGGAGCGGGAGTTCGCCGACCTCGCGGCGAGCTTCTGCGGCATCGGCGACGCGCGGGTGCGCGCCGCGCTGCGCCGCATCAGCCGCGCCCTGGCCGCAGCGGCCTGACGCCCGATTTCCGCCCCACTTGCAGGCTTGCGCCGCCCCCACCCGGAGGGTATCACTGACGGGACAGCAACTTCAGACGAGGGGGAGGCCATGAACCGTCGCGCGTTCCTGTCTTCCACGATTGCCGGAAGCCTCGGCATGCTCGCCGCGCCCGCCGCGGCGCGCGCCTTCTCCGAGCAGTCCTGCACCGCTTCCGATCCCGCCTGCAAGGCGGTGGCCCAGCACGCCGAGCTGCGCGCGCGCATCGACGCCTATCTGCGCAGCAAGGGCCTTTCCGACGCCGAGCGCGCCGTGGCGATGGCGCGCGCCGTCTGCCCGTTCTGCGGCGGCCCGTTGTCGTAGGCCGCGCGCCCGGTGCGCCGTTTCCATAGTTCCGTCGTTTGTCAGAGTGAACCGCCGATGAGCATGTTGCCTCCCGACAGTCCGCAGGCCGTTTCCCCCGCGTGGGGACGGCGATGAGGCGCGGGCTCCTGCTCGCTTGCGCCGCGCTCGCGCTGTGCGCCGCCGCCCCGGCGGCGCGCGCCAACCCGGAGCGCCCGGCCGCCGCCGCCGCCGCGCCGCAGGTATTCACCCTGCAGCACGGCGAAACCCTGGACCGCCTGCTCGCCCGCCTCGACGTCCCGCGGGAGGACCGCGACGCCCTGCAGGGCGCCCTCGCCGGAACCGCGCCGCGCCCGCCGCGGCCCGGCGACCGCATCGCCGTCGGCCTCGGCCGCGGCGTCTCCGGCAATCCATCCGCGCTCCTCTCCCTGCACTACGAAACCGGCCCCCACGCCGACGTCACCCTGGTGGCGCGCGGCGACGGCGGCTATGCCGCCGCCTTCGGCGAGCCGCTGCGCGAGGGCCGCCGCCCGATGCGCTCGGTGCGTGGCACCGCCGGGCCGGACCTCGCCGCGACGCTCGCCGATATCGGCCTGCCGCCCGCGGTGATCGACGACATCGCCGAGGCGCTCGCCTTCGACCCCGACATGCCGGTCAACCCCGGCGCGGGAACCCGCTTCCGCATCGTCTATGCCGCGCCCTCCGAGCCCGGCGCCGACGACGCGGCGCTGATGCGCATTTCGCTTACCGACACCGCAGGGCGCGAACACCGCCTCGCCCGCTATGCGGTGCAGCGCGGCATCGCCGCCTTCGTCGCCCCCTCCGGCCACGGCACGATCGAACTGCCCAAGGGCGAACCGGTGCCCGGCGGCCGCCTCACCTCGCCCTGGGGCTGGCGCATCCACCCGGTGCTGAAACGCCCGCAGTTCCACAAGGGCGTGGACTTCTCCGCCCCCGCCGGGACCCCGGTGCTCGCCACCGCCGACGGCACGGTGGAATTCGTCGGGCGGCGCGGCAACTACGGCCGCCTCATCCGGATGCGGCACGGCGGCGGCATCGAGACCCTCTATGCCCACCTGCAAGGCTTCGCCGCCGGGCTCCGCACCGGCGGGCGGGTGCGCCAGGGCCAGGTGATCGGCTACGTCGGGCGCTCCGGCCTCGCCACCGGAAACCACCTCTATTACGAGGTCTATGCGGGCGGCCGTCAGGTCGATCCGATGAGCGGCGCCACCGCCCTGCCGCAGGCCCTTTCCGCCGCCCAGATCAAGCGCCTGCGCTCCGCCCAGGCCGAGGCCGCGCGCGACTGACGCGCCTTCCCTTCATTCCATAGGAAAACCCCGCCGTCCTTGCGGACGGCGGGGCTGCCGGGTTGTCCGGGCGGGAAGGATCAGACCTTCACGCCGAAGGCGATCGGCATCATCACCGACATCACGGCGATGGAGATGACGATACCGATGATGTTGTAGGTCATGCCCGATTTGAACATGTCGGGCACGCGGATCAGGCCGGAACCGAACACGATGGCGTTCGGCGGGG
>JAQAZG010000019.1 GCA_027864655.1 Oleispirillum naphthae | reverse complement strand
TGACCTCTCGCCGTAGCAACAGGTCATTCACGCAGGGCACGCCATCCCCCGCAAGGCAGCCATCAGATGACGCTTACCCACTTTCATCATCAAGAAAGTTATATTCTCTTTGGAACACAGACCATTTATCCACATGATATGTGTGGTTCTTATGATGGATAAGTCTATATTAACATTAGCCCTTATGCTTATTTGATTATTTCAAGTTGCGTTTCCTTAAACTTTTAGATCACGATCAAAGCGCGTGATAGGGGGTAAATATCTCAGCAGGACTGTTAAAAAAGTGCCGCCGCAGTTCCGGAAGTTGCTCTCGGGCCTCAACGATTGCACGGTTTTTCATCTCAGCAATACGACCGGCATTATCCAGCGTATATCGGCCCGACGGCGCCACCTGATCCACGCGCCAAATCGCCTGATGATCGTGGCCATCTCCGGTAAGGATTTTTGCAGTGCCGTGCGCGCTATCCGATTGTCCAGCCATGAACAATCGAGTGACATGGGAGGTCATCGGTAATTTACCGGACCAACGGGGTGGTGCTTTGACGTCGGCAATTGTTCCGATGCTGAGCACCTTCAAGCGGTCGGACGGCCACTCAAGCACCCCAATTGCCTCGACCACTGCGACCCCAATAGGGTTATTTGCCCATACGCCGCCATCGATCAATTCGACCTGATCCGAAGTGTGATGCGATGGCAGGAAAGTCGGAGCGGCAGCTGTAGCCATGGCGGCGTTCACCGCCATTTGCCTAAAGTCGGTCTCCAGCCGGGGGTGATGTGCCGTTTTGTAGATATAGACACGCTCCAGTACTGGATGCCAGGCAGGGATCAATAGGCGTGTCGAGCTTTCCCCGAGACGCCGTTTGCCAAGGATGTCGTCTAGAGCTGAGCGCAGTTCTGTCGCCTCATATTTGCTTCCGAACCAGTGCCGTACACTTTTCCACCTCTGGTGAAACCAGTTTCGAATAGCCCCGTGCTGCTGGTCAAAAATCGCCGGGCCACGCTCTTCATAGAGCTTAAGGATGGTGCTAGCCGACAATCCCAGTCCCAAGCCAATGGCAATGATGCCTCCGGTCGAGGTCCCTGCAATCAGATCAAAGTAACGACCGATCGGGTACTCAAGATGCTCCTCCAGTCGGGCCAGAAAAGCTGCCGGAAACACGCCGCGGATACCGCCACCGTCCAGGCACAAAATGCGGTACAGCCTATCTTGGTTACAGGGCATGCTCTGATCGCTCCTTTTTTCAGGCGTTATGTTCGCTTGCGCTTCCAGCGGTTCGGCCGCTCTCGCGTCGAGGGATGTACCCCTCCTCCCGACCATTCGCCCGAGAGTAGCCATGCCTCAAAATAGAATAGCCAGAGCGCGGTCCATGGCACGATTGTTTGATCCAACCGCATCCATGGCCCCCACTCTCTTGAGTTGGGCAGATAAAGGCACAAACGGGGAGGAGATTGCTCATAAACGTGCGGAAGCGGGCGCCCATCAGCTAAGGCGACGAGATCAGGGGTGTCGACGTAAACCGCTGGCGGCTTTCCCTGTCGATAGTCGATGCGTGCACGGTACAACCGGCTCAATGGTGTCGGTATGACGGGAAAGTGCCATGTGAGGATGTTGCGGTGCAGTTTTCCATCGCCTTCATGCTCTGGGTTAGAACGGAGGGCGAGGTATTGCTGCGCAGGCGTCAGTGGCCGGGGTTGGTCGAAGTGCATCAAAGCTTACGGGGCCCCAAAGAACGTATTGCTCCGCACCGGAGTCACTCGAGGCGTAGGTGTTGCCACATTTTTCAAACCGATCGCGGGGGAGTAGACAAGTGTATGGGTGCTTCGCCCCGCCGCTACGCCGTCAAACATCTCCTGGATAATCTCTTCGACGGGGTTCTGCCCAAACGACGCTGTGAGGTTCTTGCCCAAGACGTCGAGGCCTTCGGTGACGCTCAGGCGCTCAAGGTCTCGCACTGCTGCCGCATGCCAATCGAAAAACGCCTGCGCCTTTGCCGGTTCCACGTTCCAGCGTTCGGCGAAATTTTCGCCCTCAGTCGTTTCGTTCCAAATCATCCACTTGACGTGACTGCCCATCGCCCCCCGCTGGATGAAGTTGGGCATGTGGCGGATGACCTCGCACAAGACATCCAATTCGCTATCGAACACCATTGTTTGGACGCAGTATTCGTAACTCCATGCCGCTAGCGTGGTGATAATCACCGAAATTGGAGCCAGGGAAGTGTCGCGATTGAGGAAGTAGATATCGCGGTGCCGCTTCGCTATTTGCACGATGCGACACAAAAGTCCCTTAAATCGAGGGCGTTCCGGAAATGGTTCGATATTTGCTTCAGCAAAAGCTAGTTCATCTGCGAAGCTCTTCCTCAGTCGCATCTGCGGAATGAGTTCTCCTCGGCGCTTGAATGCATCGCGATATCCTTTGGGATTGCTCGCTTTCCAGCATTGCACGGTCTTATCTGGCACCAACTCTCCCCCATTGGAACAACCTGCGTTCGGAATGGAGGGGGTGATGTCCAAATGGAATTCCTCTGCATAGTTCAAGCGCCAACAGCGAGGCTTTTCCTCAAGAATTTTGCTGTAGCGTTGGTTGGCTTTTAGCCGATCACCAACTAGCTGTTTGCACAAAGCTGGCGGCAACCACGAACCAAGGCTGGGAATGTGGCTTACCAGGTCAACGTCATACTCGTTTTGACCAATCGGCTTCACCGTGGTGCCGAGCGCGGTCGAGCCCTGCAGATAAATGCTGCTCGCTGCGAGCCAGTCATCCTCGGCGCCAGCCAGCCACTCACCAACCGCCTGGTAGCTGGACTTAGCCCGCTCCATCTGGGTATCACTGGGCTCGAGGCGCTCGCAAAGTCGCTCCAAGACTCCAAAAAGTTCGACCTTCTTCCGCGAAGGCAGTCCTTCGATGTGCATGACCACCTCCTTTGGGGCTTGCACCAAGCAGCATATCGGGCCATGTTACGTACAACCCTATAGTTTTTATATGCATATAAAAACGCGACTCGTCAAGAAAATATATGGATTATGACACGATGACAGCCACCCCCAATGTCCGCCCCGCGCTCGCGCGCCGCTACGAGTTCATAGAATGGCGCGCATATTGGCTTGGACGCCTTAACCGGAAAGATATTGAAGACGAATTTGGCATCTCGACGCCTCAAGCATCCATAGATATAAATAAATATATGGAGGAATGCCCAGGAAATATTATTTACAATAGCTCGGAAAAGACCTACATCACATCTGATGATTTTACGCCAAAATTTGCAAAAATATCCGCAGATCGTGTTCTTTTACACATCAGATCTATATTAAGTGGTGCGCTTGATATTACGGATACATGGTTCCCGGATTTGCCACCGACCGCTACAATTCCCCCTATTACGAGAAGCGTCGATCCTACTTGTTTGAGGACAATGCTCGCTGCGATCAGGGACAACCTTGAGGTTGAGGTGGAATACCAATCGTTAACCAACACGAGGCGCCGGTACATTGCGCCCCATTCTTTAGCATTCGACGGACATCGTTGGCATGTCCGAGCCTGGGCTGCAGATAAAGGTGATTTTCGCGACTTCGTTCTCGCACGCATTCGCGAGATTGGCGGAACTCGACCAAGTAAAGCTCGACCTGAGGACGACCTCGAATGGTCGACTATGGTCACCCTGGATTTAGTCGCTCATCCAGACCTTGATGACGCCCAAAAGAGTGCGATCGAGTGCGACTTTGGCATGAAAGATGGGAGGCTACGCCTAGAAACACGCCTGGCTTTAGCTTTCTATCAGATTAAACGCTTGAATTTAGATTTAGACAGTAGTGTCATACGACCAGAACGAAAGCAGCTATATTTAACAAATCTTAACGAAATTAACGCCAAACGGGAAGCCGTTTGCAGTGCCACGAAGGAACGGAAGGCCGCACAGATGCCGTAGCGCGCCAAAAGACCGGAACCCGGCCAGCTGATCGGGGGCACTACATCGCCCCCCCCCGGCAAGCCGATGCAGAACGGTTACGTCGAGAGCTTCAACGGGCGGATTCAGGATGAACTTCTGAACGAGACGGTCTTCGCAAGCAAGGCCCAGGCTCGTGTCGTGATCACCGCCTGGAATACCGACTACAACACCACCAAGCCGCATTCGGCCCCAGAATCCCAAACACCGGCGGCGCGTGCCGCAGCACTCAAGGCGAAGGCTCTACTTTCAGCCGGATGAAAGTCCCATAGAAGGTCAAAGAGCGCGCGGACGGTCCGCTTCCGGCTCCTTTTTTGCCCGTTCTGTTATGCGCCTGCTCGAGACATACAGAGATTCTGTGGCTCCACCCAGAAGCAGTCACGCGCTGTCAAATATAGTGCCTGAATGGCAAAGGTGGCAGATTCGGCACTGGCGCCGCCGTCAGGATTTCCCCAACGGCATTCGCGAATTTCAGCGTGACCGGGCAACCGTCGCCGAAGACGCACGCATTGAAATTCACCTTGGTCAACCCCAGCACGTCCTCCATAACCCGCAGCAAGTCGGCCTCACCCCAATCGATTTGAATGCTCAGCGGATTGGGAACTTCCCAGCCGGGATAGGTCTTTAATCTCGGAATGAAGCCGTTGGCCCAAAGATAGCCCATTCGCTCATTAACCCTGTAAGTGGTGCCGCGCATCACCGGGTGCTTGTCAGGCCGGTAAAGCTTGATGTCGTTGGAACTGCGAATTCGAACGCCGACCAGGTTTGTTCCCGATGGCACGGCGGCGCGAAAACCAGCCCATTCTTCGGCTCCAAATCGTGCTCGTCCATGAATGAAAAGCTCGTCGGGCGGTCTGCCGTTGCTTTCCGTATAGGAGTCGACAATCAGCTTCATCAACCCTGCCGCAGCATTCTGGTTAAGGTGGTATTCCCGGGACATCTCGGAATACCAGGGGCCTACGGCCCCGCGAAACACTAATCCGTCTCCCGAATTGAGAAACATCTGAGCCCCACAGCAGGCATTGCCTGCCGAAGGATTAGTACCGTCTTGCTTGAAAACGAGACCAACATAGCAGACCCCCGGCCGCACCGAGGCCAGCTTCCATGGCTTGCCTCCTGCTTTAAAGAAGGCCGTTGTGGCAATATTCCACGAGACGGTTGCCGGATCCTGTACCGTCCGCAACGGCCTTCCGTTCGTAATGAAATCCTCTGGCGTGAGCGTGGTCTCTCGTACGATCTGGATGACAGCGCGGTCAGCTAGTAAACGCGCTTTGAGTTGGTGATGGAAGTTGACTTCGTAGCGATACAGTTCGGCAATCTCCATCTCCTCTTCGAAAAGCGAGCCTTCCTTGAGGATGCGCTTTGCTGTCTTCGCGGGCAGTTTCAATTGGGACGGAATACGTTCATCCTTGGGCGGACTGCTCTTCGGACGCCCGTACCGGTGCACCTCTTCGGGGATTACCACGAACCAAATTGTTGGTTGCGCGTCCTCTCGCCGCAGATAGGCTTGGATCGGCTTTGCGAACAACTCGACAGTTTGCTTGATCGCATCGTGGCGGTCCGACAGTCGTAGCGTGTGAGCTACTGAGGACTCTTGCACCTCAATTTCCGCCATCGGCCACTCCGGCCATGCCGTGTCGAAAGCGGCCTCAAAACCGGGAAACGCTGCATGATGAGGGACGTCGAGTTTAAATGGGGGAATATAATGACGGAGTTTCGCCGACCAGCGGCGGAACCGTTCCAATCCGTTTGCGGTGCCAATCACCCCGAATTTGATTTCTGCAGGTTTTCCCGCATCGAGCAGCGGCCCATACAGGAACAAACCATCCTTGGGGTGTTCAAGCGATTGGTCGTGGCCGAACGCTAACAGCGGCTCAGGCAATATGTCTAGCTGTATAGCGGCCGTCATTCGCTATCCTCCGTTTCCGGGTCGCTTTCGTCTTCTTCCAGATCACGAACAGATGGGTCCGCTTTTACCTCCGCTACGAAGTCGGCATCTTCATCGTCCGTACTACTGTCCAAAAACTCCCCGGATACCTGGGCGTCTGTTTCGCCGACGGGTGCGAGCGGCGCCAAAAACTGCAACGGACGTGCGCTGATCCAAACCGCCTCACTTCCTCCCATGGAAAGTGGCATCACTTCCTCGCCATTCCCAACCCAAAAGGCGAAGCCTGCAACGAGATCGCGCCACCGAGCATTGAACCACAATTTGCACACGCTCTTTTTCATCGCATTCATGCGCTTGCGGTCGTCGAGCGGCGTTTTGCCGTCGGTCGTGAGAATGACGTGTGGCCTTAGCACATAGCGAAATGGTGGGGTCAATATTGGGCGGGCCGCGAAGCCGACATGCCAATAGACATTTCTGGGATTGTCCCGTCCGACGAGTTGCCGCCAGCCGCGTCGCCCGTTAGGTTTGGTAAAATGTACCTTGTCTTCCGGTAAAAAGCCCGACGGCACCCACCATACAGTCGACCCATCCGCTAGGACGTAAGAAGACAACCCACGGTCGCTCATAGAGAGATCCCATGCTCGCCGAAGCATGCTCGTGACGAAATTTCTCGCGTCTCGGCCATCGATCGACGGTCGTCTTTCTCGATCTCCGGCTAGAAATGCCTGCATGTCCATAGCGTATTCCGCCGAAAGCGGCACGTTGGGGCCAATTTCGGCTTGGAATGTTGTGAGGTCGGCCACGCCACCTATCAAGCGCCCGTGGGTAAAATGCGGGGCGGAGATTGCCGATGCCATTCTCGGAATGTCGCCAATTACAACCGGCACATTGATACCGAATAGGTGCACCTCTGGCGGCAACCCGATGATCGGCAACCAGTTAGACTCGATGTATTCTGTTCTTTTCTCGACAGCGCGGGCGCGAATCTGGAAAGTGGTGCGCCACGCGTCCAGCGCTTTTTGAAAATCGCCGCCATCCCGCTTCGGTACCTTATCTCTCTCGAGGACTTCCAAGAGGCGTGACAGGCCAGACGCCCAATTGCCCGAGAAATCGATGGCGTTCCGGCTGATGAGCTGCGGTGGAAACTCGTCGAACGGAAGGTTATCGATCCTGACGGGGACCGTGAATTCCTCCACCCCCATTTTTTTGCCGGTTGCAATGGAGATCGCTATTTCGTTCCTCACTCCCTCCCGCTGCACGGCGGCCTTTGACAAGCAAACAACCACCTTTGCTGCGTGTTGGCGGATCGCCTCGTCGATATCCTTCCAGAAAATCTCACCGCCGATCAGCCTAGTGACATCAGACCAAACTTCATAACCCGCCGCCGTCAGACGAGCTCCAAGCCAGATCACAATATCGTTGTCGTCGGGTGTCGCGTGACTGAGGAACACGATACGCCGATTCTGCACGGCGCTTTTTCCCAGCTCCCCTTCCCCTGACATTCTGTATATCCTTGATTGTTTTCTGGCCGATTTGCCATTCTACATCAGAGTTGATGTTTTGTTCACTTTAATGGAAGCGTCGCCCAGTTTGCTGTATCCCCTAGGTTCATCCAATGGAGACCGAAGCCCATGATTGCTATTGCTCAAGCCGTGCCCAACGGTGTGATCTTAATAATTAGCATATCGCTTCCCAATTGGTATGCTCCCAGTCAATGGCCGATAAGAAATTGTGAGAGTACGAATCATACTGCTGTGTAACGCGACTATTTTTTTGACGATAGTTTTGGACGGTTGCCATGAAGATAGAGAAGCTCATCCTCAAGAATTTTCGTTGCTTCGGTCCACGGGGGGCAACCATCAGGCTCCAAGGCGAGGTCACCACCTTTGTCGGTGCCAACGGTTCTGGTAAAACTGCTGCCTTTCAGGGGCTGTCACGGCTCTTTGGTGTCACACCCACACACCGCGCAGTGCGACGGCAGGATTTCCATGTGCCTGCTGACCAGCAAGGACTTCAGTCGGGAGCAACCCTGTCGATCGAGGCTGTATTCTCGTTTCCAGAGCTGGAGGGGCTCAACGAAGAAGGTATCGAGGACGCCGTTCCGGAATTCTTCCTGCAAATGGCCGCTTCTGCGCCGGGTGCTCCGCTCAAGGCGAGGATAAGGCTTCAGGCGATCTGGATTGACGACGGCACGCCGGATGGCAGCATCGACGAGGATCTCCGATGGATCGCCACGCTCGATGACGAATTTGAGTGGGACGAATGTAAGCGAGTACAGGCCGTGGAGCGCGGCTCGATCCAGCTCATCTATGTTCCGGCCGTCCGCGACGCGGCGGCGCAAGTGACGGCGTTGCTCAAGAGTCGGCTGTGGCAGGCCGCAAGATGGTCCGATGAATTCCGCGACAGGAGCGCGACAGGTATCCAAGGAATTCAGCGGCAGTTCGAGCGTGAGGAGCCCGCAGAATTTATTATAGAGCGGCTTACCAAGCGCTGGCGGCAGGTCCATCAGGCAGATACCGACACAACGCCGGTTCTGCGCTTGGTCGAGAGTCGGTTCGAGGAGTTGGTCCGCAAAGCGGAGTTTGCATTTTTCCCCGACGAGGCTAGGCAGGAGCGCGCGCTCGTGGACCTCAGCGACGGGCAGCGTTCGCTCTTTCATATTGCTCTTACCGCGGGCGACTCTGGAAGTCGAGAAGGACGTGTTCGCTCAGGCTGCCGACGAAAGTGCGTTTGATCAGGACAAGCTGCGGCGGACCAGCCTCACCTTCCTTGCTATCGAGGAGCCGGAGAACAGCCTTTCACCGTTCTTTCTTTCGCGCATTGTCGCGCAGGTTCGGGAAATCGGTGCGTTTGCGTCCGCGCAGGTGGCCCTATCAAGCCACTCGCCGGCGATCCTCAGCCGCATAGAGCCGGAGGAGGTGCGTTACTTCCGCTTGAGCCGCGCGCGACGCGCCCATGTCCGGAGGATCACGATGCCGGGCGATGACGAGGCAATCCAGTATGTGCGGCTCGCAATCAGGGCCTATCCGGAGCTTTACTTCGCCCGCTTCGTCATCCTTGGAGAAGGGGATTCCGAACGCCTCGTGATCCCACGCGTCGCCGACGCGATGGGCGTCCAGCTCGACCCGTCATTTGTGCCCATCGTGCCGCTCGGCGGGCGGTATGTTAGCCACTTCTGGCGGCTTCTCAACGATCTTCACATTCCCCATGCGACCCTGCTGGACCTCGATCTTGGCCGCACGCATGGCGGCGCAACACTTATCGCCGACATCGTCGAAAAGCTGGCGGAGATCGACAGCGACCTGAGTGAGAATTCGTTAGTCGAGGCTGGCACTATCGATCCCGATGAGGTGGATGATGTTGCGGACAGCGATTTGTTGGGCGAGGGCGGGAACCACGACTGGCTGCAAGCTCTCAGGGAAGAAGGAATATTCGTTTCATTTCCGCTGGATATCGATTTTGCCATGCTCAGCGCCTTTCCGGGAGCCTATCAGCACCCGTATCCCGGGGGGCGCGGCCCGCGCGGCGGCATTGATACGATCCGAGACAAGAAGGCTACCACGCTTAAGACCGGTGGCGATCCCGACCTCTATGACGACAATTATGACGATGAATTCAAATGGTATCCGTACCTCTTTCTGAGCAGAAGCAAGCCCGAGACCCATATTGCCGCTCTTGCGCGGATCGAGCGGGACGAACTTGCTGAGGACGCACCTGCTGAGATCAAGGCGCTCATCGAGCAAGTGAAAGAAGCGCTTGGTCTTGAGGACGGCGATGAATGAGCAGGGTGCGTCCCGAAGACTGGAGGCCGCAAGGCGTTGATAACCTCGAACCGCGCGCATGGGAAGCGCTACGGCAGGTTAAGCGGAGCACGTTGGTCACAGCAGGCGCGGGTGCAGGAAAGACAGAATTCCTTGCGCAGAAGGCGACCTATCTTCTCCAGACCGGTCTTTGCCCTGCGCCCAAACGCATACTTGCGATCAGCTTCAAGCGCGATGCGGCACGCAATCTCGCCGAGCGGGTAGCCAAACGCTGTCCACCCGAGCAGGCGCGACGCTTCATCTCCTACACCTTTGACGCATTCGCGAAGAGCCTTGTGGACCGATTTCGTGCGGCGATTCCCGACGGATATCGTCCTCCTGAGGACTACCGGATCGTGATGCCACGCCGGCAGGACTACCGTGATTTTTTGGATGCGCAGGGATTCCACGGCGTTAACGCCGACCAACTTGAACGGGCGGTAGCCAGGGCACGATTGCCTGTGGCTGATGAGGGCTCGCCGCTACCACCCGTGGTCGCTGCGTACTGGCGGGCGCAGTACAACAATCAAGACGATGTACTGCTCTCGTTTGCAATGATTAACCGGCTTGTCGAACTGCTGATCCGAGAGAATCCTTCTATTCTGAAGGCACTGCATGCCACCTATCCCATCGTATTTCTCGACGAGTTTCAGGACACCACCTTTGCGCAATTCCAACTCCTCTGTACTGCGTTTGACGGCAGCGAAGCCGTATTCACGGCGGTTGGCGACGATAAGCAGCGAATCATGGTCTGGGCCGGAGCCATGCCGGATGGCTTCGCGCAGTTTGGGCAGCACTTCGCCGCGCAGCGCATATCTCTGATCTGCAACTGGCGCTCACATGAGGATCTTGTGCGTATCCAGCACGTCATCGCGAGCAGGATTGATCCCAATGTCGAGGAACCGGAAGCGCGGGCTGACCGGCTGGTGGATGGTGAAGTTGCCGCCATCTGGGAATTTGGAATGGAGGAGGAAGAAAGTGATTGCCTCGCGCGATGGATCGAACGTGAGGTACAGGCGGGCAACGTCGAGCCTCACGATGTGGCAATCCTTGTGCGCATGCGAGCCGATGAAGTTGAAGGCCAGCTCTCCGCTGCCTTTGAGGACCGAGGGCTCAGGCTCCGGAATGTCGCACGTAATGTGGGCGATATCGCCATTCAGGACTTGCTTGGCGAAGACCTAGCGCAAATCCTCCTGCGTCTGTTGCGCCTTGGCG
Organism: Oleispirillum naphthae; assembly: GCA_027864655.1. Lineage (GTDB taxonomy): Bacteria > Pseudomonadota > Alphaproteobacteria > Rhodospirillales > Rhodospirillaceae > Oleispirillum > Oleispirillum naphthae. The sequence continues at coordinate 1,069 of JAQAZG010000019.1, read as the reverse complement.
CCACTAGCCGGAGTCCCGAGAACTGGAATGCTGCCCTGCTGGACTTGCAGTTTCTCGAAGCAGTCGATCCCGACGATGAAGCGGGACAGCAGCTCTTGCAATGGCGGCTACAAAAATTTGTGCGTGAAATGCGGCGCATCCTGAGAGACCTCGAGCCTATCCCAGATTCCGCAGCAGCGGTCGCGCAAGCTGCACTCGATTTCGTTGGCTTGAAGGCCCTGCGTCAGGCTTTTCCTTCGTATCAGAGGCAGCCCGACTTTGATCGAGTCTGGAACGGATTCAAGCTGCTCCTCCAGGAGTCTCTTGAGAACGCGGAAACTTGGTCAGGTGCTCTCGATGATTTCGAAGGTTTCGGCCAAATAGCCCTCATGACCATCCACAAGAGCAAAGGCCTTGAGTTCCACACGATCATCTTCTATGGGCTTGATAACCAGACATGGTGGAGCCTGACGCCTAATCGCCTCGAAGAGCTAAACTCATTTTTTGTCGCCTTCACGCGTGCAAAGCAGAGGGCTTTTTTCACCTTATGTGCTGAACGCGGCCAACCTGTCGTATGGATCGAAAATCTCCTTGCTCCGGCGGGGGTTCATCATATCGGTGTGGCAGATATCCTTCCTGACTAAGTGCGCGTGCGGCCCGGCAGACTTGGTCAGGGGTTGGCTACTATGAGGGGTCCCCATCAGCCGTTGTGGCGGCCTAACAATGGCCGTAATGGGATATCTCAACACCTCAGTCCTAGCTGGCGGAATGTCCGCCCTTGTAGCTTCACGGCCCTAAGCCGACTGTCGGCAATCGACCCTTTTGTCCTCACAAAAAGGCTCACGGCAAAAGCTGTATTTTGCACTGGAGGCCGGTTCTGCATGCCCCTTTCGAGCTTGCTGTTTATAGCGTGAGCTTGCGGATTTTCGCTTACCGTGCGCTGACCTACGTTGGATCATGGAGCATCACGCGGCCACAAAAAAGCCGCCAACCGAATGGGTTAGCGGCTTATTTTTGGTTGCGGGGAGAGGATTTGAACCTCTGACCTTCAGGTTATGAGCCTGACGAGCTACCGGGCTGCTCCACCCCG
>JAQAZG010000018.1 GCA_027864655.1 Oleispirillum naphthae | reverse complement strand
GTGATCGGCCTGATCACCGACATCGCCAACCAGACCAACCTTCTCGCCCTCAACGCCACGATCGAGGCGGCGCGCGCCGGCGATGCGGGCAAGGGCTTCGCCGTGGTGGCGAACGAGGTGAAGAACCTCGCCAACCAGACCGCCAAGGCGACCGAGGACATCACCGCGCAGATCGGCACGGTGCAGTCAGAAACCGAAAAGGCGGTCTCCGCGATCGACACCATCACCGGCCGCATCGACAACGTGCGGCAGATCACCACCACCATCTCCTCCGCGGTGCAGGAACAGGCCGCCGCCACCTCCGAGATCGCCCGCAACGTGCAGCAGGCGGCGAGCGGCACCACGGAAATCTCCGCCAACATCTCCGGCGTCACCCAGGCAGCGACGGAGACCGGGGCGGCCTCGGGGCAGGTGCTCGCCTCGGCGCAATCCCTGTCCCGCGAGTCCGTCGCCCTCAAGGCGGTGGTCGATGAGTTCCTGCACAACGTCCGCGCCGCATGAAACGCGTCCGGGGGCGGCCCCGCCGCCCCCGGCGCGCCGCCCCTCCGGCTCTGGCCGGACCAGTTTGAATTTCCACAAAAATACACGCACGCGGCTTTGCACCGTGGAATGAATCGAGCTAATCTCCCGCAATCGCAATTCGGCGGTGGACGGAGGGGTATCATGCTCGGCAACTTCGGCGGACGGCGTCACTTCAACGACCTCAACGAACAGGAAATCCTCGCGCTCGCGATCTCCTCCGAGGAGGACGACTCCCGCATCTACCAGACCTATGCCGCCCAGGTGCGCGACGAGTTCCCCGCCACCGCCGAGATGCTCACCGCGATGGCGGCGGAGGAGATGCGCCACCACCAGCGCCTGATCGATCTGCACAAGGCCCGCTTCGGCGAGACCATCCCGCTGATCCGCCGCGAGCACGTCGCCGGGTTCTACGCCCGCACCCCCACCTGGCTGGTCGGCAACCTCGGCATCGCGCGCATCCGCTCGGAAATCCTCGGCATGGAGGAAAACGCCCACGCCTACTACGCCAAGGCGGCGAAGCGCGTCACCGACGCCGACACCCGGCGTCTGCTCACCGAACTCGCCGCCGCCGAGGCCGGGCACATGAAGCTCTCCTCCGCGCTGGAGGAAAAGCACCTGCCGGAGGACGTGCGCTCCGAGGAGGACGCGCTGGCCCACCGCCAGTTCGTGCTCACCTGGGTGCAGCCGGGCCTCGCCGGGCTGATGGACGGCTCGGTCTCCACGCTGGCCCCGATCTTCGCCACCGCGTTCGCCACCCAGAACACCTGGACCACCTTCCTCGTCGGCCTCGCCGCCTCGATCGGCGCCGGAATTTCCATGGGCTTCACCGAGACCGCCTCCGACGACGGCACCATCTCCGGCCGCGGCTCGCCGATCAAGCGCGGCATCGCCGCGGGCGTGATGACCACGCTCGGCGGCCTCGGCCATGCGCTGCCCTACATCATCCCGCACTTCTGGACCGCCACCGCCATCGCCTTCACCCTGGTGTTCTGCGAACTCTGGGCGATCGCCTGGATCCAGAAGCGCTACATGGACACGCCGTTTTTCCGCGCCGCGATGCAGGTGGTGCTCGGCGGCGCCCTGGTGTTCGCCGCGGGCGTCCTCATCGGCAGCGCGTGACGCGCGCCACAGACGCAGCCCCCGCGGCGTGGTAACATGCCCGCAATGATCGTGCGCGCCGCCCCCGGGGAACGGCGCGGCTGAGAGGGGGTATCCGCGTATGCCGTTCCGTCTCCGCTTCGGCCCGCTGTTCGCCATGATGGCCGCGCCCGCCCTGCTCGCCACCATCGGCGCTTCCTACACCGCATTCTGGTTCTACGGCGCGAGCCACCTCAAGGAACGCATCGCAATGTGGGCGGAGGCGCAGCGCGCCGAAGGGGTTTCCGTCGCCTACACGCTGGACGGCCCCTCGGGCTTCCCTCTCCGCCTCACCGCCGCGCTCGAGGCGGTCTCGGTGGAAAGCGGCGCCGGCGGCGACGCGGTTTCCTTCTCCGCGCCGCGGCTGACCGTCGAGGGCGGCATCTTCTCGCCGCGCCACCTCTCCTTCACCCTGCCCGACGGCGGCCGGATCGCGATGGCGCGGAACGGCCGCGCCACCCGCCTCGGCAAGACCGGCGGCGACGCCCGCCTCGACCTCTCCTTCGATTCCGCGGGCATGCTGCGCGAGGCGGCGTTGACCGCGCAGAATCTCGCGGTTTCCGGGGACTGGCGCGGCGCGGCGCTCGCCTCGCCGCTCACCGCCGGAGAGACCAAGGCGGTCCTCGTCCTCAACCCCGCCGTCCCCGCCGCCGCAGCCGCGGGCGACGCCGCCGCGCCGCCGCCCACCGCGCGCTTCGACCTTTCGGTGCGCAACCTGCGCTGGCCCGACGGCGCGACCCGTTCCCTCGGCCCCGATCTCGCCGGGTTCGACTTCGCGGCCAAGCTCATCGGCCCGATGCCCAAGGGCGAGGCGCAGGACGCGCTCACCATCTGGCGCGATGCGGGCGGCCGCGTCGAGGTGGAGCGCATCGCCCTGAAGTGGGGACAGGCCTCCTTCGCCGGATACGGCACGCTGGTCCTCGACGAGGCGCTGCAACCCGCCGTCTCCCTCGTCGCGCGGGTGCAGAGCTTCGTTCCCCTGGTGGACGTTCTCGACGAGGCGGGGCTGATCCGCCAGAGCGACGCCACCCTCGCCCGCCTGGTGATCGGCCGCCAGATGCCGCAGACCGGCGCGGGCAACCTCTCGCTCTCGCTGCGCGACGGCATCGTCTATGCCGGGCCGCTGGCGCTGGTGCGGGTGCCGCCGATCGCCTGGGCCAAGGAAATCCCCAAGGCCGCCGCCGCCAAGCGCCGCCTCACCCCGGGCGGCCGGGAGGTGATGCAGCCGGGCATCGACATCGGCAAGGACGGCGTGGTCCGCCAGAGGTAGGCTTTCAGCGCATCAGGTGGTGCAGCACGATCCCCGCCGCGGTGGCGACGTTGAGGGAGTCGAAGCCTGCCGCCATCGGGATGCGCAGGCACGCGGTGCGCGCCAGCACCGCATCGGAAAGCCCCGGCCCCTCCGCGCCGAACACCGCGGCCACCCGCGCGCCGCGCGCGTAGTCCGCCAGCGCCGTCCCGCCCCGCGGGCTGAGGCCGAGCAGGCCGAAACCCGCCGCGGCGAGGGCTTCGAGGATATCGCCGGTGCGCCCGCCGCGCACCGTCGGCACGGTCAGCGCCGCCCCCACCGAGACGCGGATCGCCTTGCGGTAGAGCGGGTCGCAGCACTCGGAATCCAGCACCGCCAGGTCCACGCCGAACGCCGCGGCATTGCGGAACAGGCCGCCGATGTTGTCGTGGTTGGCGATCGCCGAGAACACCGCCACCGTGGCCCGCGCGGGCAGCGCCGCGAGCGCCGCACCGAGGTCCGGCTCCGGCGCGCGCACGCCGAGGCCGAGAATGCCGCGGTGGATGGAAAAGCCGGCGACAGCGTCCATCACCGCCTGCGCCGCGGCATAGACCGGCACGTCTTCCGGCAGCCCCGCCAGAAGCGGCATCAGGCCCGCGATGCGCTTTTCGGCGATGAGGAGGGTGTGCAGGCGGTGCGGCGAGCGGCCCCCGGCCAGGGTCTTCAGCACCACCTCGCCTTCCGCCACGAACATCCCGGCGCGGCCGACGAGGTCGCGCTCGCGCACCGCGCGGAAGCCCTCGATGCGCGGGTCGGCAGGGTCGGAGACGGGAACGATCTGAGGCATCGCGGTGAAAAACCGGCGTCCGGGCCGCCCCGGACGCCGATCCCCTTACGCCTGCTTGGCGTCGATGATGCCGCGGCGGATCGCCCGGGTGCGCGTGAAGTGGCGCTCCAGGGTGTCGCCCTCGCCGCGGCGGATGGCGCGTTGCAGCGCGGTGAGGTCCTCGGTGAAGCGTTGCAGCACGTCGAGCACCGCATCGCGGTTGTTGAGGAAGACGTCGCGCCACATCACCGGATCGGAGGCGGCGATGCGGGTGAAGTCGCGGAAGCCGGAGGCGGAATACTTGATCACCTCCTGCTTGATGTCGGTGCCGAGGTCCACCGCCGTGCCGACGATGGTGTAGGCGATGAGGTGCGGCAGGTGCGAGGTGATCGCCAGGACCTGGTCGTGGTGCTCCGGGTCCATGGTGTCCACGTTGCTGCCCGCTTTCCGCCACATTTCCGCCACGATCTCCACCGCCGCGCGCGGCGTTTCCGGCAGCGGCGTGAGCACGCACCAGCGGCCTTCGAACAGCTCCGCGAAGCCCGCCTCCGGCCCCGAGAACTCGGTGCCCGCGAGCGGGTGCCCGGGAACGAAGGCGACGGAAGGCGGCAGAGCCGCCTTCATGTCGCGGATCACCGCGCCCTTCACCGAGCCGACGTCGGAGACGATCGCCCCGGGCTTGAGGAAGGGCGCGATGGCGCGGGCGACCTCGCCGCACACGCCCACCGGGGTGCACACCATCACCAGGTCGGCGTCCTTCACCACGTCCGCGATGTCGGTCGAGGCGTCATCGGCGATGCCGAGGCGCAACGCGGTATCCAGCGTTTCCTGCCGCCGCGCCGCGGCGAGGATGCGCCCCGCCATGCCGTGGCGTTTCATCGCCAGCGCGAGCGACGCGCCGATCAGCCCGATACCGATGAAGGCGACGGTGCCGAACATCGGTTGGGGTGAGGTTGCGCTCATCCTTTCGCCTCCCTGTAGGCGGCGAGCGCGGAAACCACGCGCTTCATCTCGTCCTCGGTGCCGATCGAGATGCGCAGCGCATCCGGCAGGCCGTAGCCCGCCACCGGACGCACGATCACCTCTTCCTCCGCGAGCGCGGCCTGCGCCGCGGCGGTGTCCCCCTTGGGGAAGTGCACCAGGATGAAGTTGCCGTTGGACTCGGTGACGCCGAGGCCGAGGGCGCGCATCTGCTCGGTCAGCCACGGCCGCCACATGGCGTTGTGGGCGAGGCAGAGGTCGAAGAACTCCATGTCCGCCAGCGCCGCCGCCGCCGCCGCCTGCGCCGCAGCCGAAACGTTGAACGGCGAACGGGTGCGGTTGAGCACGTCGGCGATCGCCGCGGGCGCATAGCACCAGCCGACGCGCAGGCCGCCGAGGCCGTAGATCTTGGAGAAGGTGCGGGTCATCACGGTGTTTTCGCCCGCGTCCACCAGTTCGGTCCCCGGGGAATAGTCGTTGCGGGTGACGAACTCCGCATAGGCCGCGTCGATCACCAGCACGATGTCGGGGCGCAGGCCGTCGCGCAGGCGCTTCATCTCCGCGGCGGGCAGCAGGGTGCCGGTCGGGTTGTTGGGATTGGCGATGAACGCCATGCGGGTCTTTTCCGTCACCGACGCGAGCACCGCATCGACATCGGTGGTGAAGTCGGTTTCCGGCGCCTTGACCGGCACCGCGCCGTTGCCCTTGGCGTAGATCGGGTACATCGCGAAGCCGTACTGGCTGTAGAGCACCTCGTCGCCCGGACCGGCATAGGCATGCACCAGAAGGCCGATCAGCTCGTCCGAGCCGCAGCCGCAGACGATGCGCGCCGGGTCGAGGCCGTAGCGCTTGCCGATCGCGGCGCGCAGCTCCTCGCACGCGCCGTCGGGGTATCGATGCAGGTCTCCCGCCACCGCCGCATAGGCGGCGCGCGCACGGGGGCTTGCGCCGAGAGCGCCCTCGTTCGAGGACAACTTCGCGGCGTGCGCCACACCGTCCAGCTTGCTGCGACCGCCCTGGTAGGGCTGGATATCGAGAATGCCGGGACGCGGAGTAGGAGCCGTCATCTTATTCACTCGCTTTCAGTCATAGGTTTTGGCGTTGAGAGGGAATCCGGGGTTGAAACGCGCCCCCCGGCGGGCCGTCAGCGCGCGCAATGCAGGGGCGTCGGATAAGCGCCGATGCAGCGGGCGTATCGGAGGGAGTCGTCGTTGCCGTGGGCGAGGCGCACCACGCGCGGGTCGGAATCGGTGACGAAGCCGTCCACCTCCACCAGGTGCACCTTGGCCTCCGGCCCGAAGGAGCGGACGTCCCAATAGGTCAAGAGCTTCAGCCCGGCGTTGGCGAGCTTGGTGGAAACCTGGGTGCGGCTGACGCTGGAGACGGTCTCCACCGCCAAGAGGGAACGGTCCTCGCCGGTTTCCCCGGGAGCCACCGGAGCCACCGCGAAGGCCTCGATGTCGCCGCCGCGCCCCGCGCCGACCCCGGCGAAGGGCAGGCGCGCGATCACCTGCATGCGCGGCGAGGCGTCGCCGATCAGCGCGGGCCACCACGGCTCGGAAACGCTTTCGCCGGGCAGCGGCAGCACCGCCACCGCGGCGGCGCCCTCGGCCACCGCCTTCAGCACCCGGCCGGAAACCTGATACGACACGGTCTCGGTGTACGAGCCGTAGTGGTCGTGCGCGATCTCGAGGTAGCCGGAGCCGCGCTCGGGCATGAACACCGCCACGCAGAACGGCCCCTGCACCCGCATCAGCGTGCCGATCACCTCGCGCCACAGGCGGATCAGCACCTCCGGCGGAAAGGGCCCGCGGTGCCGCGCGAGCAGGCGGCGCACGATCTGCGCCTCGCGCCCCGGCCGCGTCGGCACGAAATGCGCGGGCGCGGCCCCCGTTTCGTCGCGCTTCGCCGCGCCGATGCGCAGGGCGAGCTCGGTGCGCTGCATCAACAGGTCGTGCATCGCATCGTCGATGCGATCGACCTCGCGGCGCAGTTCGGCCAGATCCGGTTCTTCGTTCGCCATGGGCTTTATCCAACACGCATACCCGCCCTTCGGCTCGGGCGGCCCCGCCGCCGGCACGATGCTCGGATCAGGAAAACGCGAAACTAGGCGTTGACAGGCAGGGCATACCAACTTAGCTGTGTCCCTCGTTTTCGCAAGATTTTTCCAAGGCGCGGGACCATATTCCAACGATGAAGCGCACGAACGCCACACTCTCCGGAGAGGACCTGCGCCGCCGCCTGAACGCGGTGGAAGCCTCGGTGCGACTCTACGACGCCGAGCCGCTCGCCCTCGACAGCGGCGCGCGCTTCGGCCCGGTGGACGTGGCCTACCAAACCTACGGCCGCCTCAACGCCGCAAAATCCAACGCCGTGGTGGTCTGCCACGCGCTGACCGGCGACCACTATGCCGCCCTGCCCCACCCGGTGACCGGCAAGTCCGGCTGGTGGAGCAGCCTCATCGGCCCCGGCAGGGTGATCGACACCGACCGCTATTTCGTCGTCTGCTCCAACGTGCTCGGCGGCTGCATGGGCACCACCGGGCCGAAGAGCGCCGACCCCGCCACCGGCGAACCCTACATGCTCGGCTTCCCGGTGATCACCGTGGCCGACATGGTGCGGGTGCAGGTGAAGCTCCTCGACCATCTGGGCATCGCCCAGGCGTTCGCCGCGATCGGCGGCTCGATGGGCGGCATGCAGGTGCTGGAGTGGGCGTCGCGCTATCCCGAGCGGGTGTTCTGCGCGCTGCCGGTGGCCACCTGCGCCCGCTACTCGGCGCAGAACATCGCCTTCGACGAGGTGGGCCGCCAGGCGATCATGGCCGACCCGGAATGGTGCGGCGGGCGCTACCTGCTGGAGGGCCGCAACCCGCACAAGGGCCTGGCGGTGGCGCGCATGGCGGCGCACATCACCTATCTTTCCGAGACGGCGCTGACGCGGAAGTTCGGGCGCAAGCTACAGGACCGCGAGAAGATCGGCTACGGCTTCGACGCCGACTTCGAGGTGGAGAGCTACCTGCGCCACCAGGGGTCCACCTTCGTCGAGCGCTTCGACGCCAACTCCTACCTCTACATCACCCGCGCCATGGACTACTTCGACATGCCGGGCGAGCACGACGGCCACCTCTCCCACGCCTTCCGCCACACCCCGGTGCATTTCTGCGTGGTGTCGTTCTCCAGCGACTGGCTGTTCCCCACCCGCGACAGCCAGGCGATCGTGCGCGCGCTCAACGCCGCCGCCGCCTCGGTCTCCTTCGTCGAGGTGCAGTCCGACAAGGGGCACGACGCCTTCCTCCTCGACGAGCCGGAATTCCACGACACCGTGGCGGGCTTCCTCGCCGGCATGGCGGAGCGCCGCGGCCTCTCCTTCGCCACGGAGGAAGACTGATGGCCGCCGCCGCCAACCACTCCGCCACCGGCATCCGCATCGACTTGAAGATCATCTCCGAGATGGTCGAGGACGGCAGCCGCGTGCTCGACGTCGGCTGCGGCGACGGCGAACTGCTCGCCTTTCTACAGGCGCGCCGCCACGCCGACGGCCGCGGCATGGAGCTTTCGATGTCCGGGGTGCAGCGCGCCGTGGCGCGCGGGCTGGCGGTGATCCAGGGCGACGCCGACACCGACCTCGCCGACTATCCCGACGGCGCCTTCGACTACGTGATCCTCAGCAAGACGCTACAGGCCACCCACAACCCGCGCGCGGTGGTGGAACAGATGCTGCGCATCGGCCGCCACGCCATCGTCTCGTTCCCGAATTTCGCCCACTGGCGCACCCGGCTCGACCTCCTGCTGCACGGCCGCATGCCGGTGAACGACCTGCTGCCCTATTCGTGGTACGAAACCCCGAACATCCACTTCTGCACGATCCGGGATTTCACCGACCTCTGCCGCGACCTCGGGGTGCGGGTCAAGGACAGCCTGGCGCTCGACGCGGCGGGCGAGGTGCAGCGCTTCACCGCCGACAGCCGCTGGGCGAACCTGCTCGCGGTGGACGCGGTCTTCCTCCTCGAAAAGTAAGCGCGCCCTTGCGCGGGTGCGCGCGGCTCGAACGCGACGAGCCGCTCACCACCTCGGCGAAGGAGACCGCGGGCGCGGCCTTGCCCACCGGGGTGACGCCGTAGATCCGCTTCACCGCGATCGCCATGGTCACCGCCGCCACCCCCGCAAGCCACCGCCCGAAGAGCGTCTCCATCAGGCGGGCGAAGGTCACCGAGGCGCGGGTGGCGCCCGGCGGCACGATCAGCGCGCTGCCGTTCCACAACGGCGTGAACAGCGCCTCGCGCAGCAGCGCGTTCAACTGTCCGCGGCTGTAGGGGCGGCCGTGGCCGAAGGGCGTGCGGTCCAGCCGCGCCCAGATGTTGCGGCGGTTCGGAGCCACCACCACGAGGCGGCCGTCGTCGGCCAGGGTGCGCCACAGCTCGCGCAGCATGGCGTGCGGGTTCGGCGTCCACTCCAGGCTGTGCACCACGATCACCCGGTCGAACGAACGGTCGGGGAAGGGCAGTTCCGCCTCGTCGGCGATGACCACGCGGCAGGGCTGCCGCCGCGGCCAGACGATGGCGCCGGTGCGGCCGCTCATCACCGCCACCACCTGCCCCGCATCGGCAAGGAAGGCGCGCAGAAACGGCGTGCCGAACCCCACCGCGAGGATGCGCTTGCCGCGCACGTCGGCCAGCGCCTCGCGCAGGCGCGCGTGCAGGACGCGGCGCACCAGACGGCCCTCCGTCGTCGCATAGAAATCGCGGAAATCCCTGACATGAGGCCACATCGCCGGTGCGTTCCGTCCCCTTTTGCCGCGGCAGGGCCCGATGATAGCGGTTTGCTGCGGCGGGGTCATGGGGATATCGTGGATGGGAAAAGCCGTTTGCGAAGGAGGCTGGCCATGCTGACCATCCGACAGGTGCGCGTACTGGGCGACAACTACGCCTACCTGCTGCACGAACCCCAGACCGGCGCCACCGCCGCCATCGACCCCGGCGAGGCGGACCCGCTGCTCGCCGAGGCCCAGGCCCAGGGATGGGAGATCGGCACGGTGCTGATCACCCACCACCACGCCGACCACATCGGCGGCGTCGCCGCGATCAAGGCGGCCACCGGCTGCCGCGTCGTCGCGCCCGCCGCCGACCTGCACCGCATCCCCGGGGTCGATCTCGCGGTCGGCGACGACGATACCGTGCCCCTGGGGGAAACCCACGCCATGGTGTTCGAGGTGCCGGGCCATACCTCCGGGCACATCGCCTACTGGTTCATGGGGGAGGACGCGCTGTTCCCCGGCGACACCCTGTTCGCGCTCGGCTGCGGGCGGCTGTTCGAGGGCTCGGCCGAGGAAATGTGGCAGAGCCTCTGCCGCCTGCGCGCCCTGCCGGACGAAACCCAGGTGTTCTGCGGCCACGAATACACCCTCGGCAACGCCGCCTTCGCCCTCTCCGTCGATCCGGACAATGCGGCGCTCGCCGCGCGCGCCGCCGAGGTGGAGGCGCTCACCCGCAAGCGCCGGCCCACCGTGCCCTCGCTGCTCGGCCTGGAAAAGGAAACCAACCCCTTCCTCCGCGCCGACGACCCGGCTCTGGCCGCCGCGCTCGGCATGGCGGGCGCGCCGCCGGTGGCGGTGTTCGCCGAAATCCGCCGCCGCAAGGACGTGTTCTGACAACCAAAACTTCGCGGGGGGACTCGGTCCCCCCACTCCCCCCATAACTTTGGTTTTTGCGCGCAGCGCCATAGGGCCGTCACGCGGCGTGACGGTTGATGGCCGCTGCGCGGCGAAAAATAAGTTATGGGAGGCCCGGAGGGTCCGCGACCCTCCGGAACGTTTTAGTTTTACGGCATCAACTGGCCGCCGTTGATCGACAACGTCGAGCCGGTGATATAGTCCGCGCCGTCGGCGACGAGGAAGAGCACGCCGCGGGCGATGTCCTCGGCGCGGCCGAGGCGGCCCATGGGGATGCGCGCGACGATTTTTTCCAGCACCGCGGGCGGCACCTGGCGCACCATTTCGGTATCCACGTAGCCCGGCGCGATGGCGTTGACGGTGATGCCCCTGCCCGCGCTTTCCAGCGCCAGCGCGCGGGTGAAGCCGAGGATGCCCGCCTTCGCGGCGGCGAAGTTGGCCTGGCCGTACTGGCCCATCAGGGCGTTGATCGAACTGATGTTGACGATGCGGCCGAAGCCCCGTTCGCGCATGCCGTCGATCACCGCGCGGGTGACGTTGAAGCAGCCGGAGAGATCGGTATCGATCACCGCGTTCCACTGTTCGCGGTCCATGCGGTGCATCGTGGTGTCGCGGGTGACGCCCGCGTTGTTGACCAGCACCTCGATGGGGCCGACATCCTTTGCGATCTGCGCCAGCACCTCGGCGCACTGCGCGAAGTCGGAAACGTCGAACTTGTAGACCGGGATGCCGGTCTCCTCGGCGAAGCGGGCGGCGGCCTCGTCGTTGGCATTGTGGGAGGCGACGACGCGATAGCCGCCGTTCATCAGGCCTTCGCTGATGGCGCGGCCGATTCCCCGCGTGCCCCCGGTGACCAATGCGACGCGGCCCTTGCTCATCTTCCTGCCCTTTCTGCAAAGAAAACCCTCAGGGATGCGCACTCCCCGCAGCGGAACTCCACGTGCGCCCCATCCCTGCGGACCAGCCTATGCGATCGCCACCGGCGGTGCCAGGGCCGATCGCCCGCACGCCCCGGTTTTCCCGCCCTGGCGCGCCGATTCCCCACCCCAGGGGAGAAAAACACCCGGCGGCGTTTGCGCGCGAGTCGTCAAACCCCGCCGTTTTCGTCATCAAACTGCAATATTGTAACTCCGAAGCCGGAGCATTTCCTCCTACTCCTCGGGCACGAAACCGCCCCAACCCAGCGTTCAGGGATGCGATGACGAAACGCCCACTGATTACACTTGCACGTCGTTGGGGTTTTCAATATGCATACCCCTGAATGACGGCCATCTCATAAAAATCAGCAACGGCCGCAACGACCGGCCGCAAACGTTCCGGGAGGACGCACGCGGTTTCGACCCTTGAGGAATGCGAAAACAATGAGCGACAACCCCGTCAACCGCGCGAATGCCACCGACAAGCACGTCGGCTCCCGCATCCGCGAACGACGCATCATGCTGGGTTTGAGCCAGCAGCAGATGGCCAACATGATCGGCGTCACCTACCAGCAGGCCCACAAGTACGAGCGCGGCATCAACCGCATCTCCGCCGGACGCCTCTACGAGATCGCCCAGGTTCTGGGGGTTCCCGTCAGCTTCTTCTTCGAGGGGCTGACCGAGGACCGTGCGCCGGAACTCAACGACCGGCAACGCATGTGCCTGGAACTCGCCCGCAACTTCGCGGCGATTCCCAACGAAAAACACCAGGAAGCCCTGAGCCAGATGGCCCGGGCGCTCGCCACCGCGATGGCCGCCGAGTAAGCGGCCTTACACATCCCTGAAGGCCGGGCCTTCTTCACCGCTCCGAAACCACACGGAAGCCGACGGTGAAGCTGCGCTCGGCCGGGGGACGCGGCGCCGCCGCTTCCGCCTTCGCCTGCTTGGAAAAGTAGTACCAGGCGCCGCCGCGGGTCAGCCGCGCCGGGCAGGTCTTTTCCGCCGCGGGCGCGCAGTCGGCGACCCACTCCCAGAGATTGCCGTTCATGTCGTAGAGGCCGAAGGGGTTGGGCGGATAGCTCGCCGCGGGCATCGTGCCGTAGTCGTTCACCCCCGGATTGCAGCCGCGGCAGCGCGCCACGCCGGGCTTCATCTCGTCGCCCCACCAATAGGCGGTGCGGCTGCCCGCGCGCGCCGCGAACTCCCACTCCGCGGCGCTCGGCAGGCGGTAGCGCCGCCCGGTGAGCGCCGAGAGCCAGCGCGCATAGGCCGCCGCATCCTCCCACGAGACGTTGATCACCGGGCGCGCGCCCCGTCCCCAGCCGTGATCGTCCGCCACCCGCGGACAGGCCCCGGCGGCGGCGCAGGCATCCCACTGCGCGAACGTCGTCTCGGTGCGCGCCATCGCCAGATCGTGGCCCTCGAAGCGCGGCAGCAGAACCATTTCCGGCGCCAGGGGGTGGTCGCGCGCCGACTCCCCCGGCGCGGCGGCGGCGGCGGCGGGAAAGAACAGCGCAACCAGCGCGGCGAGTCCCCGCTTCATCCCGCCACCCGGCGCGACGCGGGCAGGAAAAGCCGCACCAGAACCCCGCCCCCGGCGGTCGGCTGCACCGCAAGGTCGCCGCCGTGGGCGCACATCTGGGCGCGGGTGATGTAGAGGCCGAGGCCGCAGCCGGTGCCCGGCGCGCCCATCGCCGCCGCCGCCACGTCGTTGCGGAACGAGATCGCCACGCCGCCCTCGGCCTCCACCGCGATCGCGATGTCGATGTGACCGCCGCGCGGCGCGAACTTCACCGCGTTGCCCAGAACGTTGAGCATCGCCTGGCGCAGGCGGCGCTCGTCGCCCCGCACCAGCACCGGCCGCAGCGCCACCCGCGCCCGCACCACCACGCCGGTGCGCACGATATCGTCGGAGAGCCAGGACTGCACCGTGGCGAGCATCTCCGAAAGGTCCACCGTGGTCTCGTTCAGCGCATCGGTGCCCCGCCGCATCCGCGCCTCGTCGAGGAGGCCGTCGATCAGGCTCTCCATGTGGCGGCAGGCCACCAGCATCTGCGCCGCCGCGTCGAGATAGCGGGAATCCCCCGGCGGGCCGTAGGCCTGCTCGGCGATCAGCGAAGCGAACCCCTTGATCGCGCCGAGCGGCGAGCGAAGCTCGTGCGCCAGCGCGGCGGGCGTCAGGCCCTCCGCTTCTCCGGTATGCGGTGTGTCATCCGCCATCCGCGCGCCCTTCTCTCTCCTGCCGCGCCGCGTCCAACTCGGCGCGCGCCATGGCGTCGCCTTCCTCGATATGGGCGGCGCGGCGGCAGAATACATCCCAAGGCTGCAACCGCGCCAGAGCCCACACCGCCGCGCCGCGCACCAGGGGCTCGGCATCGGAAAGCCGCGCCTCCGCCGCCGCCGCCAGCGCCGCGTCGCCGGAGTTGCCGATGGCGATCAGCACGTTGCGCACGAACCGCGCCCGCCCGATGCGCTTCACCGGCGAGCCGGAAAACCGCGCGCGGAAGGCCGCGTCGTCCAGTTCCGCCAGCTCGGCGAGCGGCGGGGCGCGCAGGTCCTCCCGCGCCTTCAGCTTCGTCTCCGCCGCCGCCTGCGCGAAGCGGTTCCACGGACAGACCGCCAGGCAGTCGTCGCAGCCGTAGATGCGGTTGCCGATCAGCGGACGCAGCGCCCGCGGCACCGGCCCCGCGTGCTCGATCGTCAGGTACGAAATGCAGCGCCGCGCATCCAGACGCCAAGGCCCGGTGAACGCCGCGGTGGGGCAGGCGTCCAGGCAGCGGCGGCAGCGCCCGCAGCGCTCCGCATGCGGCGCATCCGGCGCAAGCTCCATGGCGGTGGCGATCACGCCGAGGAACAGCCACGAGCCGAACCCCCGCGACACCAGGTTGCTGTGCTTGCCGATCCACCCCAGGCCCGCGCGCTCAGCCAGGGGCTTCTCCATCACCGGCGCGGTATCGACGAACACCTTCACCGCCGCGCCCATCTCCCCATGGATGCGCCGCGCCACCCGCTTCAGCTTCGCCTTCACCACGTCGTGATAGTCGCGGTGCCGCGCATAGACGCTCACCGCGCCGCGGTCCCGCCGCTCCAGCAGCGCCAGGGGGTCGTCCTCCGGCCCGTAGTTGAGGCCGCACACCACCGCGCTCTTCGCCCCCGGCCACAACGCCGACAACGCCGCGCGCTCGGCTGCCCGCCCCTCCATCCACGCCATCTCGCCGTGCCGCCCCTCGGCGAGATAGGCAAGCAATGCCGGCCCCGCGCCCGCCACCGCATCCGCGGAGGTGATGCCGCAGACGTCGAACCCCGCCTCCGCCGCCCACGCCCGGATCACCGCCTCGGCCCGCTCGCTCATCACGCCTCATCCGAAATCGAGAAAAAACTTCGCGGGGATCGAAGCCGACCGCCGAAGGCGGTGGGAACGCCCAGTGGGCGTCCCCAAGGCGGAGATCGGTCTCCCCGCCCCCCTCATAACTTTTTTCGCCGCGCAGCGGCAATCAACACCTTTGTTGCAACCGCCATAGGTTTATGGCGCTTGCTCGGAAAAGTAATGGGGTGCGCGAGGGGATCGAGTCCCCTCGCAAAGTTTTTGTGCTACCCGCGCGGCGGGATGTCGCCTTGCGCCAGTTCGGCCGCGATGGCGGCGGCTTCGGCGGCGGCGTTTCCGGCTTCGATGGCGGTGCGCAGGCGGCGCATCAGCATCTGGAAGAAGCGGAGGTTGTGCCAGGTGAGCAGCATCGCGCCCTGGATTTCCTCGCAGCGGATGAGGTGGTGGAGGTAGGCGCGGGAATAGCGGGTGCACGCCGGGCAGTCGCAGCGTTCGTCGAGCGGGCGTGGGTCGTCGGCGTGGCGGGCGTTGCGCAGGTTGAGGGTGCCGCGGTGGGTGAAGGCCTGGGCGGTGCGTCCGGAGCGGGTGGGCAGCACGCAGTCGAACATGTCGATGCCGCGCAGCACCGCGCCGACGATGTCCATCGGCTTGCCGACGCCCATCAGGTAGCGGGGTTTGCCGGTGGGCAGCGCCGGGGTGGCGATCTCCAGGGTTTCGAACATCGCGGCCTGGCCCTCGCCGACGGCGAGGCCGCCGACCGCATAGCCGTCGAAGCCGATGTCGCGCAGGCGGGCGGCGGATTCGAGGCGGAGGTCGGGGAAGGTGCTGCCCTGCACGATGCCGAACAGTCCGTAGCCCTGGCGCGGCACGAAGGCGGCCTTGGAGCGTTCCGCCCAGCGCATCGAGAGTCGCATCGAGGATGCGGCGGCGTCCTTTTCCGCCGGGAAGGGGGTGCACTCGTCGAAGGCCATGGTGACGTCGGCGTCGAGCAGGCGCTGGATCTCCATGGAGCGTTCCGGCGAGAGATGATGCGCCGAGCCGTCCACGTGGGAGCGGAAGGTGACGCCGGTTTCGTCGAGTTTGCGCAGCTTCGCCAGCGACATCACCTGGAACCCCCCGGAATCGGTGAGGATCGGCCTGTCCCAGGCCATGAAGCGGTGCAGGCCGCCGAGGTCTCCGATGCGTTCCGCGCCGGGGCGCAGCATCAGGTGATAGGTGTTGCCCAGCAGGATTTCCGCGCCGGTGGCGGCGACGGATTCCGGCATCATCGCCTTCACCGTGGCGGCGGTGCCCACCGGCATGAAGGCCGGGGTTTCGATGGTGCCGTGGGCGGTGGCGAGCCGCCCGCGGCGCGCCATGCCGTCGGTGGAAAGCAGGGTGAAGCCGAAGTCGCTCATCGGTCGTCCTCTCCGGGTTCGAGCAGGCAGGCGTCGCCGTAGGAATAGAAACGATACTGCGCCGCGATGGCGTGCGCATAGGCCGCCTGCATGCGGGAAAGGCCGGAAAACGCCGAAACCAGCATGAACAGGGTGGATTTCGGCAGGTGGAAGTTGGTCATCAGGCGGTCCACGGCGCGGAAGCGGTATCCCGGCGTCATGAAGATCGCGGTCTCGCCGCAGAAGGGGCGGATGGTGCCGTCCTCGTCCGCCGCGCTTTCGAGGATGCGGCAGGCGGTGGTGCCCACCGCGAGCAGGCGGCCCCCGGCGGCGCGCGCGGCGTTGAGCCTGTCCGCCACCTCGGCGGGGATGACGCCCCATTCGCTGTGCATCACATGGTCGCGGGTGTCCTCCGCCTTCACCGGCAGGAAGGTCCCGGCCCCGACGTGCAGGGTGACGGAGAGGCGCTCGACGCCGCGCGCGGCGATCGCGGCGAGCAGTTCCGGCGTGAAGTGCAGCCCGGCGGTGGGCGCGGCGACCGAGCCGTCCTCCCGCGCGTAGACGGTCTGGTAGTCGGTGCGGTCGCGCTCGTCCGCGCCCGCGGGCCGGGCGATGTAGGGCGGCAGCGGCATTTCGCCGTGCGCGGCAAGCGCCGCGAACAGCGCCGCGCCCTCGCGGTCGAAGACCACGGCGATATCGCCCTCGGCGGACTTTTCCGCCACTTCGGCGGAAAAACCGCCGCCGAAATCGATCACATCCCCCGCCTTGATCCGCTTGCCGGGCCGGGAAAAGGCGCGCCAGCGCGGCCCGCCCTCGGCCTTGTGCAGCATGATCTCGACGCGCAGCGGCGCGACGCCGGGGCGCAGGCGGCCGCCATAAAGCCGCGCCGGGATCACCCGGCTGTCGTTGACCACCATCGCGTCGCCGGGTTGCAGAAGCGACGGCAGGTCGCGCACCCCGAGGTCGGCAAGCCCGCCGCGGCGCACGTGAAGCAGGCGCGCGGCGTCGCGCGGCGCCGCCGGACGGTCGGCGATGCGCGCGCGCGGCAGGTCGAAATCGAAGGCATCGACGCGCATGATGGATTCCCGGGCGGCTACGGACGCAGAGGGCTAGCCCAGGCCCGCCCCCCTGTCAACCGCGGGATCAGTTCTGCGCCGCGCAGACGCCGCAGGCGGCCATCGGCAGGCCGCGCCACGCCCAGCCGGTGTCGCTGCCGTTGCCGATCACCCCTTCGGTGACGTTGTAGACGCTGCGGAACCCGGCGGCGACGAGCAGCTTGGCGGCGGCGGCGGAGCGGTTGCCGGTGCGGCAGATCAGCATCACCGGGGTCTTGAGGTCGCCGCGCACCGCCTTTCCCACCCCCGCGACGAAGCCCGCCGCGCCGCGCGGGTCGGAGAGGGTGACGCGGCGCGCCGCGCGCGGCACGCCGGTCTGTTGCCACTCGCCCTGGGTGCGCACGTCGATGAGGATCGCCTCGCCGCGTTGCAGCTTCGACCACGCCTCCGCCGGTTTGAGATTTTCCACCGCGACGGCGGAGGCGGCAAGCGCCGCGCCGGAGAAACACACCATCGCCGCCAGAGCGAAAAGCGCCGCAAGGAAACCGCGTCCGAACATCGATCCGTCCTTGTTCCGCAGGTGGCGTCAGCCCCGCGCCGTCGCCATCGTGCGATAGGGTACCACCAGGGCGGCGGCGGCGGGAGAGCGCGTGGGAACCTCCTGCCCGCGGGCGAGGGCGATCATGTCGTCGAAGAGCGGCACGCCCGCGGCGACGGAAACCACCGCCGAGAGGCTGGGCCTGGGGTTGACCTCGATCAGGCAGGGAGCCCCCGCGTCGTCGAACATCACGTCGCAGTCCACCAGCCAGGAGAGCCCGAGCTTCTGCGCCACATCGCGGCCGAGGTCGCACAGGATCGCCGAATCGACGATCTCGTGCCCCTCGTTGGGCAGCGCGGAATTGCGCCGCCGCCGCGGCACCACGCTCGTCGCCTCGCCGTTCCAGGCGAGCACGTCGAGGTCGTGCACCGGCTCCTTGACGCGCTTCATCACCACCACCGGAAACAGCGAATCGTAGACATCGACGAAGCGGGTCATGAAGGTGTCGTAATCCATGTGCACCTCGCGGCTGCCGAGGTATTCCTGCGCGCCGTGGATGGCGCTGCGGACGACGCTGACGCCGCGGCTGGAATGCGCGCTCGCGGGCTTGACCACCACCTCGCCGTAGAGGCCGTACATCCGCTCCACCGCGGCGATCAGCTGCTCGCGGGTTTCGGCGCTGCTCCAGTCCGGCACCGGCAGGCCGAGGCGGGTGAACGCCTCATAGGCGACAAGCTTGTTGGAAAGGGTCGCGACGATCTCCAGCCGGTTGCAGGCAAGCAGGCACCCCACGTCGGAGAAGAGGTCGCGGTGCGGCGCAAGCGCCAGAACGTCGCCATCCACCAGCGGCAGCACCATGTCGGCATGGTAAGTCTCCGCCAGGCGCGCCACGGCGTGGGCGAAGGTTTCCGGATCCCAGGAATCGATGCAGACGAACGCATCGGCGAAGTGCCGCGCGTTGACGTCGGCGCGGCGGTCCACCGCGACGACGCGGATGTCGTGCACCGGGCTTTCGCGCAGGCGCATGATGGTGTCGGTGGCCATCTCGACGCCGACCGAGGTCAGGATCACCGTGTAGGGCATGGCGCGGCTCCTTCTCGCTGAGACCGGGAAAGGACGGCGAAGGCTGTTCCCCTATATATAATGATATCATCATTCAAGACGAACGCACGCACCGCTTCACCAATCCTTCATTTCCCCGGCGTCCGCGCCGCAAGACAAACCCCCGGCGGCGGATTATCATCCGCGCCGTTTCCGGAGAGGAGTTTCCCGATGACCGCAGCCCGCATCCACCTTGCCCTGCGCCCGGCCGGCAACGGCGGCCTCGCCGCGCTTCTCGCCGAGACCGCCGATCTCGGCTTTTCCGGCGTGGAGCTTGCGGCGCACGCTCTCGGCGCGATCTTCGGCGGACGCCTCCACGCCGCCGAGGCGGAGCGCGTGGCGCGCACGGTGCGCGCCGCGGGCCTTGCGGTAAGCCTGCACGCGCCGTTGAGCCTCAACCTGATGGACGATGCGCATGCGGAAACCCATGCCGCGGTGGCGGCGGGGTGCATCGAGATCGGCGGCCTTCTCGGCGCGGCGGCCCTGGTGGTCCACCCCGGCTGGCTGCCGCGCGCCCGCGCCGCCGAGGAGGCGGCGCTGAGGATGCGCGAGGCGGAGGGGCTGGCCCGCCTCGCCGACCTGGCGGCGGACGCGGGAATGGTGGTGGCGCTGGAGAACATGCCGACGGTGACGCCGAAGCTGGTGGGCGACCGCTTCACCTACGGCAACGACCCGGCGCGCATCGCCGCGATGGTGCGAAAAATCGGCCACCCGGCGCTCACCTGCTGCCTCGACGTCAGCCACGCGGCGATCGCGGCGGCCACCCGCGGCAGCGACCTTGCCGCCGACATCCGCGCCATGGCCCCGGACATCGGGCACCTCCACCTGCACGATTCCTTCGGCCTGCCGCCCGAGCTGTTCACCTGGATCGCCGAGGAGAACGACGCCTTCGGCCAGGGCGACCTGCACCTGCCGCTCGGCTGGGGAAACCTCGACTTCGACCGCCTGCTCACCGGCCTCGCGGTGCGGCCGGACCCCATCCTCACCCTCGAAATCATCCCCCGCCACCAGCGGCCGGAAACCCTCGCCGACAGCCTCGCGCGGGCGCGGCGCATCGCCGCGGCACTGGCCCCCGCCCCTGCCGCCGCCTGAGTCCCCGCGTTCCCGCATCGAGGAGACCGCCATGGCCGTGCGTACAAGTCTCGCGCCGCTTTTGCCGATCCTCGCCGCCCACGGCGAAGCGCACGGCATGGCCGGCCGCCTGCGCGGCACGGTAGCGCCGGTCCATCCGGCCCCTGTCATCATTTTCCGTCAGGTGAATTTCGATCCGATCAGGTTATCGAACGAAAACACCTCGTCCCACTGCTCCTGCGTCAGCAGCCCGCGCTCCTCGACCACCACGTCGTGCAGCGCCTTTCCGGTCAGGTAGCATTCGCGCACGATCTCGGCGCACTGCCTGTAACCGAGCGAGGGCTTGAGCACGGTGGCAATCCCCAGCGAGTTCATCACCATGCTGCGCGTGTGCTCGGCGTTGGCGGTGATGCCGTCGATGCAATTGGCGCGCAGGCTGTTCACTGCGTTCTCCATCGTCGAGATCGACGTGAACAGCGCATAGCCGATCACCGGCTCCATGACGTTGAGCTGGAGCTGGCCCGCGGAGGCGGCCAGCGTTACCGTGAGATCGAGGCCGATGATCAGGAAGCCGGTCTGGTTGACCACCTCCGGGATCACCGGATTGACCTTGCCGGGCATGATCGAGCTGCCCGGCTGCATCTGCGGAAGATTGATCTCGTTGAAGCCGCAGCGCGGCCCGGACGCGAGCATGCGGATATCGTTGCAGATCTTCGTGAGCTTGGTCGAGGTGCGCTTGAGCACGCCCGACAACTGCACATAGGCGCCGGTATCGGAGGTGGCCTCGACGAGGTCGCCGCCGAGGGTGAACGGAATCCCGGTGAATTCGGACAGGTACCTGGTGGCCAGTTCCGGATAGCCCGGCGCCGCGGTGACCGTGGTGCCGATGGCGGTGGCGCCGAGGTTGATCTCGCGCAGCAAGTTCGTGGCCTCGGCGATGCGCTCGACCTCCTCGCCGATCGTCGTTCCCCAGCCGTGGAACTCGTCGCCCAGCGACATCGGCACGGCATCCTGCAGGTGGGTGCGCCCCATCTTGAGGACGCGCTCGAATTCCTTCGCCTTGGCGAAAAACGCATCTTGCAGCTTGCGCAGATCGACGGGGAACCCTTCATCATGTACTCACCGGAAGCGCGCTATGTTCATGACCTGCTGGCCAACGCCTTCCAGTCCGCCGGGGTTCACCCGAGGTACATTCAGTTCATGAAACTCGCGCAGGCGATCCTGGCCATGGTGAGCACGGGACTTGGGATAGCGATCGTGCAGGAAGACACGAGGAATGCCTGTTTCGACAACGTCGTGCTGCGGCCGATCAGCCTCGGCAACAACATCACAGCCAACCTGCACGCGCTTTGGCTGGGCGACAACCACAACCCCGCATTACCGGCGGTCTGCGACCTGGTTCGAAGACTTGATAAGCCGCCCGAATAGGCCGGAAAGAAAGAGCCAATCCGCCTGGAGTGACAGGACGCCCCTTTTCCGCCCTGTATATGACCTGCACGGGCAGCGGAGAGAGGATTTGACCCCCGGCCCTCGGTTTATGAGGCTGTGTACTTGACCTTTCGCCACATCGAGGTCCGGCCGATCTTCAGCTTTTCGGCGACCATGGCGCTGTCGTTGTTGTACTTCGCAAGCATGTGGTGCAGGACTTCCTTCTCCACGCTCCGGACGATCCCCTTCAAATCCTGCTCCATATCGAGCGCGACGTGCAGCGTCGACTCCCGGCGCGCCGGAACCTTCAGGATCTGGCGCGAAATTTCCGCCCATTCCCCGGGAGACCGGGCATCGGTCACGAGAAGGGAGAGACGTTCCAGGATATTGGAAAGCTCCCGGATATTCCCCGGCCAGTCATAGGCCATGAGAATCGGGGTAATGGCGGCGAGAGCCTCCGGTGGGGGATGCACGCCGAATCGCCGCAGGATGCTCTCGGACAGAATGCCGATATCGTCCCTGCGCTCGCGCAAGGGCGGAATCTGCAGGTACAGAACGTTCAGCCGATAGAACAAGTCCTCACGGAACAGGCCCTGCTCGACCTTCTGCCACAGGTTTCTGTTGGTCGCGCTGATGATCCGGATATCGACGGGAATGATCTTGTCGCCCCCGACGCGCCGCACCTCCCTCTCCTGCAGGACGCGCAACAGACGCGCTTGCAACGCGGCGGGGATTTCGCTGATCTCATCCAGGAAGATGGTCCCCTTGTGCGCCTGTTCGAACAGACCCTGCCTGCCCTCGCGCCGCGCGCCGGTGAAGGCGCCCCCCTCGTAACCGAACAGTTCGCTTTCCAGGAGCGCCTCGGGAATCGCCGCGCAGTTGACCGCGACGAACGGGCCGGAAGCGCGGTCGCTCGCAGTGTGGATGCTCTGTGCGAACAGCTCTTTGCCGGTGCCGGATTCGCCTTCGATGACCACGGAGGCCTGCGTCGATGCATAACGCGCCGCCAGCTTCTTGCAGTCCACCATCGCCGCGTTGCGGCTCAGGATGTCATCGAAGTTGTATCTCGGGATCAGGCCTTTGTTCCGCATCTGGTTGCGGATCATCTCCTCCAGATGCTGAATCTTCGTGATGTCCTCGAACGTGCTCACCGTTCCGATCAAATTCCCGTCGAGGAGCACGGGGGTTTTCCGTATGGCGAAGGTCTTGCCGTAAATCGTCTCGAGGAAATTGATCTCCTGCTCTTCCGGCTTGAGATCCACCGCCATGCCGGAGATTCGGAGAACCTCATCGACCTTTTTCCCCGTGGCTTCGTGTCCGCTGATCCGCCATATTTTTTTCGCGGCACCGTTGCAGACGACGATCTTGCTTTCGTTGTCCGTAACCATGATCCCCTCGGAGATGGAATCGAAAAGAACGGTCAGCCAGGCCGCCTGGCCGCGTTCCTGCCTGCGCACCCTGGCGACGCGCAGCGCCTCGTTGACCGAACGAAATATGGAATCTTCGTTCGGCGAGATTTTGACCGCCGTCATGTTGTATTTGTTGGCGCATTCATAGGTGATGCCGCCGCCGAAGCAGTACTCCACCCCCAGGGAGAGCGCATTCCGCGCTCCGTTGTCGATCTCGTCCAGGACATCGTCGGAGAACTCGTACTGGTAGATCTTGCAATCGAACATCTTCTCCAAAAGGTCGATGCCGGAGAACACCTTGCGGTGGCAGAAGATCGCCGCCTTCCTGATCGGCTTCTTCAGGTTGTACATCGCCGACATGACATCGAAGGAGGTGATCGGGATCGCGACCACGGGAATGGAGACGGAACGGGAGACGTATTCCGCCGTACCGGCACGGCACATGATGGCATCCACACGCCCTTCCATCTCCCTCGCCACGCCCGGTATTTCGGAGAAGGGGCAGGTGAAGGTGTGCGGCACCACACCGCATCTCTCGGCGATGCTGCGGAAGCTGGAGTCTATGCGCTGGCTGGTTTCCACCAGCGCAATGTGTATCGGCTGTTCGAGCGTCTCGTACGGATGAAGTTTCATCTGCATGCATCCCACCGATACGTTGCGGCGGGCCGCTGCGCGGCAGCGGCTCACGGCGAGGTCCGGGAACCGGAAGGCACGGCCCCGGGCACACGCTCCACATACGATATTATTTTCTAGGCGTATCGGGTGGCAAGACATCCCGGGCGCGCGCCGCGACATTCCCGGCGATGCATGAGGAGAAGCGTGCGGCTCCGAGGCCAGGAGCGCCGCCGGAAGAGCAAGCCGGATGCCGGAGAAATAACGAGGGGGAGAACCCCGGCATCCGGACCGAACGCCGTCAGGGGGAGATACAGCGTCCGTGTCTGGCGCCGGAAGAGGGGACGGCCCCCGGCGCCCGCTTTTGGGTGATTCCTACAAACCCTTCATCGCGCTGCGGCTCTGCCCACTGAGAACGCATCCAGCACCGCGTCGATCGGCGTGTCGGGCAAGGCCGCCAGGAAACCGTCGAGACGGTCGAACGCCTCCTGCGGCACGCCCTGTTCGTTCCCCACCCGGCGCACGATCTTCGAGACCGTGGCATGGTCGTAGGCCAGGTCCGCCGCCGTCATGCGCTGGTCCTGCACGCAGGTTCCGCCACCTGCCGTATCCGCCTCGATGATGCAGGACAGCGTCGGCACCGATGGGTCGGAAATCAGCTTGGTGCGGCCGATCAGATCGTTCAGGGACGCATCGTCATACGTGGCCATGCGCTTCCTGTCCGGCACGCCGTAGAGCAGCGTCGTGGCGACGCAGAACGGAATGCTCATCAAGGTGCCGGAAATCGAATTGAACGGACCCGCCGCGTCCATGCCGGCATAGTGGGTCTCGTAGGGGTTCATCCGCACCCGCACCGCCGCGGGCGCGCCTCCGTTCAAGCGCTCCCGCAAGGCAAGCGCTGCGATCACCGGGGTCTGATTGAAGGCGCACACCGGATAGGCCTTGAAGGTGACGCGCAGCATTGCCCAGTCCTCGCCGAGATGGCGGGCGAGCCCCTCGACATCGCACTCGGCACGCGCGAAAGCCCGGGCAAAGCCGGACTTGCCTTCGAACGCATGCGACGCCGAGACGGACCCCGCCGCGGCCAACTCCGCCGCCGTCCACCCGACGGCGGCGACCACGCCGAGCTGATAGCGCCATTCGTCGGTTCCTTCGGAAAACGACTGCAGCACCCCCCCGGAGAAGGAGACCGCATTGGCCAGCGCGGCGGCAAGCCGGTCTCGGTCCAGGTGCAGCATCTTGCCGACGGCGGCCGCAGCCGCGACCGTGCCGTAGATCGCCGAGGCGCGGAAACCCGCCGGGGTGCTCTGCCCGGCATAGGCCTTTTCGAGCAGGCCGCCCGCCTCGTACCCGGCCACCATGGCGGGAATCAGCCGCGCGAGCGGATAGCGCCGGGTTTCCAGCAGCGAGGTCAGCAGGGGAATGAGCAGCGTGCCGAAGTGGGCCGCGCCGCAGGTATCCTCCTGTGCACGGCCGTGGAGGAGCGCCGAACCGGCCAGGCATGCCCCGGCGATGGACGTCTTGCGCGCGTCGCCCAGCATCGTCGCTCCCGCGGGGTGCGCGCCGTACATCGACATTGCCGCCGCGCGCGCCACCGGCGCATAGGGCGTGTCGTTGCCGTTCAGGCCCATGCCGTAGCCATAGAGAAGACACGTCTGGGTTTTCTCCGCGATCGCCGCGGGGATGTTCGTTTCGTCGAGGCCGAAAATAAAGTCGGCGATCCGTAACGACAGCGTTCGGTCCATGATCTTCCTCTCCGCCCGTTCGGGAAGGCGAATGCATAAGGGGGAATTATCGCTTGGGAACCCGCCGGGAACGACTCCCCGGCGAGCTCTTTCCGGCCGCTGCGGTCAGGCGGTGGCCTTGCCGGTGATGTTCCGCAGTTTGAGCATCTTGCTCTCCCGTCGGATCACCATGCCCGCCAGCACGATGCCGATGGCGCCCGCGATGATCCCCAGGTACCAGATGCCTAGGAATTCCGTATAGAAGGCGCCGCCCTTGACCGAGTAACGCACCGCCATGTAGCCGCTCGCGGTGAGCGACAGGGCGCCGGATACCTGGCCGACGGTATTGATCACGGCGGTGCAATAGCCTGCCGTCTTCACCGACAGCAACTCGGCGGTCGCCGCGTTGAGAATCGGGAAGCTGTTGAACACGGTGCCCGCCGCGAAGGCCAACAGGCCGAGGACATACGGGCTCGGGATCGGCAGGGTGAACAGGCCGAAAATCACGACGATCAGCACCATCATCACCGTGACGATGGAGAACCGCGGCACGGCGTACTTCTTGAGCAGCATGTCGGAAACCTGCCCGACGACCGGGGAACCGAGGCACCGTCCCAGAACGTAGAGAGTCGCCATCACCCCGCCCGCGACGATCGCCGTCTCTTTCGGCATGCCCTTGGTCTGGATGTAGAACTCCGTCGCATAGAGCGGCAGCCAGGCCGGACCCAGGCGGCACGCGACGATGTAGCAGCTCAGCACGCCGGAGAGAAGCCAGAGCACCGGGTTTTTGGTCGCCTCCTTGGCCGCCTCGCGATAATCGATGTCCGGCTTGATGTCCTCGGCCTTCTGCACCGACGGCAGGCCCATGGTCGTGGGGTCGGAGCGCAGCAGAACCGCCGCCATGATGCCGATCAGCACCACCACGCATCCCATGACGATGGTCGAGGCCTTCCATCCGGTCTGTCCTAAGATGCCCCTCTCCATGAAAAGGGCGATGACCGGAATGAGCAGGAAGCTCATCACCTCGCCGCTGGCGCCGCCGACCCCGGAAAAAATCGACATCGCCAGTCCGCGCTGACGCAGCGGGAACCATTTGGACAGGACGGAATTGATCGACACGTAACCGGAGGCGGAAACCACGCCCATGAGGGCGCGCCAGACCAGCGCCTCCGTATAGGTGCCGCTGAAGGCGAACCCCGCCAGGAAGAATCCGAGAATGCCGGTGGCGAGCGGAATGACGTAGCGCGCGCCCAGTTTATCGGCGGCCAGGCCCCAGGGAATCTGCACGGCGGCATAGGCATAGAAGAACGCCGCCCCCATGACGCCGAGTTCCGGCTTGCCGATGTGCAGGTCCTCCATCAGGTACTTAGTGACGCTCGAATAGTTCCACCTGACCAAATGAGATGTACTGTAGACGAACAGGCATGCCAAAAGGACAACCCACTTATATAGTGATTTATCAAGTTTAATGGACATGATATCGCTCCGTGTTCCTGCCTATTTTCAGACCGTCGTGTTTTTTACTTTTAAATGACGCCTACCTCCTTCCAGGCAGCGATATCCTCCGGCGCAAAACCGAAAACCGTCCCGTAGACCGCCTCATTATGTTCCCCGAGCGTCGGAGAAGGCCCGCGAACGTGCGCATTGGTTTCCGACAGGCGCAGCGCCGAGTTGGTGATCCGCACTTTTCCGGCCGTGGGATGATCGACTTCGACGAACATGCCGCGCGCCCCCGCGATATGCGGATCCGTGCAAACCTGCTTGATATCGAGGATCGGGGCTGCCGCGATGCCGACGTCGAGCATGGATTTGACCACCTCGCCCACCGTCAGGGCCGACGACCACGCCTCGATGTGCTTCTTCAACTGCTTGGCGTTCTGGACGCGCTTGAAGTTCGTGGAAAACTCTTCCATCTCAAGCAACTGCGGAAGCTTCATGAGGTCGACCAGGGCGCGCCAGAGCTTGTCGTTGCCGATGGTGACGACGTAGTAGCCATCGGCGGCCCGGAACGAGTCCGCCGGGGCCGCCGATTCATAGGCGTTCCCCCTGCGCTGCGGAATCCGTCCGTCCACGAGATAGTGGTGGTTGATCGTCATCATGCTCGCCACCAACGCATCGAGCAGGGAAATGTCGATCATCTGGCCCTTGCCGGTGCGGTTCCGGTACTGCAGCGCCGCGAGAGCCGCCATCGCGCCGGACATGCCGCCCATCACGTCGCACATCGGGCCGCCCGCGCGCAGCGGTTCGCGCCCAGGCTCGCCGGTGACGCTCATCAGGCCGCTCATCGCCTGGCCGATCAGGTCGTAGCCGGGCATCAGGTGATACGGCCCGCTTTGGCCGAAACCGGAAATCGAGACGAAGATGATCCCCGGGTTGACCTTTTTCAGCGCCTCGTAGTCGAGACCGAGCTTGGCCATGGTGCCCGGCTTGAAGTTCTCGATCACGATGTCCGATTTGGCGACCATCTGCAGGAAGACCTGCTTGCCCTTCTTGAGGTCGAGGGTCACACCCTTCTTGCCGCGATTGAGGTTCATGAAGTACGAGCTTTCCCCCTTCACGAAGGGATTGAACTGGCGCGCGTCGTCGCCGGAATTCGGTTGCTCGATCTTGATGACCTCGGCCCCCAGATCCGCCAGAATCGCACCGCAATGCGGCCCCGCCAGAACCCGGGTGACGTCGAGAACCCGTACGCCCGCGAGGGCGCTCTCTTCTCTTTCCATGACTCTATCTCCCGTTATTCGTAAATCATAGCGGCGTTGACCCATGGCGGGAGCAACGCCCGCGTATTCATCCCTTTTCGTTTCCGGCGACAAGAACCGCGCTGATCTGCGGCCCTCCACCGAAAGTGTGCGAGAGAGCGCGTGCGGCGTTCTTGATCTGCCGTTCGGGATTATCGACTTTGTGCTGCAGCTGCTTATAAATTTCGTAAGTCATGCGCAGGCCGCTCGCACCCACCGGATGGCCGAAGCACTTGAGACCGCCGTCAACATTGACCGGGAGCTCGCCTTCCCGTTCGAAGACGCCGTTGTCGATGTCGGCGCGCGCCTTCCCCCGGGGGGAGAAGCCGAAGTCCTCGTAGATCAGCATTTCGGTGACGGTGAAGCAGTCGTGCACCTCGGCCAGGTCCAGCTCCTTGCGCGGGTCCTTGATGCCCGCCATGGCATAGGCCTTGGACGAGGACTGTTTCAGCGCATTGAAGCTGGTCCAGCTGAAATCGGGGCGCACATGCGGCAGCATGGCGTCCATGGCGACGCCGAACCCCTTCACGTAGATCGGGTCGTCGCGCATCGAGCGGGCGGCATCGGCGCGGGTGACGATCGCACAGGCCGAGCCGTCACTGTTGCCGCAGCAGTCGAAGAGACCGAGCGGCGTGGCGATCACCGGCGCCGACAGCACGTCCTCCAGGCTGATCTCCCTGTGGAAATGGGCCTTGGGGGCGAGCATGCCGTTTCTGTGGTTCTTGACCGCGATCTTGGCCAGCGTCTGCCGGCCTTCCTCGTAGCTGAGGCCGTACTGTTCGAAGTACCGGGTCGCGATGAGCGCGAAGGAGCCCGGCGCGGTGCGCCGCGCCTCCGCGACGGGGCTCATGCCGCGGCCTGCACCCAGACCGGGGTAGCCCGTGTCCTTCAGCTTTTCGACGCCGAGCGCCATGACCACGTCGTAGGCGCCGCTGGCAACCGCCATGCAGGCCTCGAGCAGAGCGATATGGCCGGACGTGCAGTAGTTCTCGTTGCGGAGCAGCGGAATGCCGTTCAGCTTGAGGGCATCCACCACCTGCGAGGCGGCCAATCCGCCGACCGGGGCATACATTTGTCCGACGAACACCGCCTGGATGTCCTTCGGCTCGACCCCGGCGTCCGCATAGGCCTCGTAGGCCGATTCGATGGCGAGATCCGCCACGCCGCAGTCCCAGCGCTCCCCGAATTTGGAGCATCCCATGCCGACGATGGCGACTTTATCCTTCAGCGACATGATGCAGCCCCTCCTGTAACGGCGGGACGGCACTTCCAGTAATAATTTATGTAATTCCCGCCTACGTAGATCTTCCTGAACGTGAACTCGACCGGCATGCCGACGCGGACCGAATTGCTGTCGAAATCCGTCATCAGCAGGTAGTAGCGAGTCTTTTCGTCGTCTTCGCAGACCGTCTGAACGACCACCGGGTCGTCGCTGCGTCCCGCGAGGTTGTCAACGGAATAGGAGAACACCGCCGCCTTGCGGCCGGAGAGGCGCACCTCCTCGTAATCGTCCTTCGCCCCGCAGTTCGGGCAGATGCGGTTGATCGCGGCGGTCACCGTGCCGCACTTGCGGCACCGGCCGCCGTGGAACCGCAAAATCGCCTTCTGATCGCGCCAATAGGCGGAGGTCGAGGGGAAGGTCCGGAACGGTTCGCCGGGCAGGGTTTCGAGAATGCCGCGAAACGAAAGGTAGCGGCTGTAGGAGCCGAGGGAGCCCTTCTCCTCCAGGCTGCGCGCCACCATGGCACCTTCCCGCACCCGGCTCACGGCGTCCGTGGCCTGGAAGAGGAAGGCATCCGCTCCGGTGCCGTATGCGGCCAGGACGATGAGATCGCCGGGCGCGGCGGCTTCCAGGGCGCTCGCCAGAAGAAGCAGCGGCTGGGCGGCGGCGCAATAGCCCACCTGCGTCATCAGGGGGTCCTGAATCTGCTCCGGCGCGAAGCCCAGCCGCTTGCCGAGCTGCGCGGCGTCCTTGAGCCCCGGAGAGGCGAGAACCAGCCTGCCGACGTCCTTGGGCGACAGCCCGGCCTTCTTCAGCAGCCCGCCGACCGCCTTCGCCATGGCGAGGTGATAGCCCTTG
This sequence comes from Oleispirillum naphthae, assembly GCA_027864655.1. Classification (GTDB taxonomy): domain Bacteria; phylum Pseudomonadota; class Alphaproteobacteria; order Rhodospirillales; family Rhodospirillaceae; genus Oleispirillum; species Oleispirillum naphthae. The sequence goes on along the minus strand of JAQAZG010000018.1, from coordinate 1,304 downwards.
TCGGAGGCGAAGCGCGCTTCGGAGGTATTGCCGAAGATTTCTCCGTAGTTCCGCCACGTATCGAGAATCTCGTTGTTGACGGAAAAGGTGGCCTTGTGCACGGCGACCAGGTCTTCCTGGGCGATCAGGACCGCGGCGGAGGCATCCCCTCCGAGTTGCTCCTGGTCCGACTTCGGATAGGCGAGCGGACAGTCGGCGGCAGTCACCAGCGCCTGGGCGGTGTCGCCGGAGGCGACGGCATGCAGCGCCGCGATCAGTGCACTCGATCCTGCCCGTGCGGTATGGGCGAAATCCGCCGTGGAAATCTCATCCTTGAGGTCGCATGCCGTCGCGATCAGGCTGGCATGAGACTTCTCTGCATAGGGTGCCGTCGTCGAAGCGAAGAACAACGCGTCAACGCGGTCATCGCTCCTCCCGCTCAGGCAACGCTGGGCAGCCTCGACCGCCATGGTGAGGCTGTCTTCGTCGGTGTTTGCGACGCTTTTTTCCCCTTTCAGGGCGTGCCGCTCCCATGCTTGCGCAATGAGATCGCGTTTCATTCGATAGCGCGGAACATATGCTCCGACTGACGCTATACCGATCTGCATTCAACTCTCTCCCGCTACTCCTTGGGCCGAGTGGAACAAGCGGGGCATCGAGCCATCGCCTGACCTCTCGCCGCTTTAAGTACAAGAAGCATGCCAGCGGAGAGGGATTAAAATAATCCTTATATATCAATGCTATATTGAGATGATTTCGACCGGCGACAAGAATTCGCGAAGCGTCTTTGTTCCACTTATAAAACAATAAATTCCATATTTGGAACCGCCGCCGAAGGGCCGCATAGCACCCCGCGACGTTGCACAGAGGGGTGCGTCCAGCCGCATCTCCCATGGCCCATAAGCAGACCCGCTTCTGGCGAGGCTGAGCCTTCTTATCGGTTGCTGTCGGAAGGTAGATAAGGATGGAACGGGAGGCTGCCGAAAGCCCTGAATTCGGCACCTAACCGCGGGAATCTTGGAAGCTAAGGCTGAGACCGTCCAGATATTCAGCGGTTAACGATGAGACTGCATTGAGTAACTTTACTGACTTATCAGGAAGTTAGAAGAAACGCCATCGGGAAAATCACACCCGTTCCCGGGATCGTTCATGCCATGCTTTCACGCATGACGCTTTGGCAAACACGCGGGTCGCCGTAGCCCTCTCTCATCCCCTCCTGTACACTTCCTGCAAGACCACCGGAGGAGAGTAAGCGTCGTCTGACGGCTACGGATTGGGCTTGAGCTTTCCTCGGCGTCGGTTTGCGAACTTGGCGAGGGCCTTGT
>JAQAZG010000017.1 GCA_027864655.1 Oleispirillum naphthae | reverse complement strand
ACCCTGGGGCGTCATGCGCGTCACCTACCACCTCTAAAACCCGACCCCTTATCCCCCCAAACACCAAAAACACCCCCATACCCAGGGGGTGTTTCCATCACGACTCGCCGCCCCGCCCCACGCCCCACCCGCAAAGACCACGGCAACGCCCCGCGGGAAACCGCGTGAAACACGACCTGGAATTGTTCTTTCCTGGGCGCATACAAACGTATGCGCGCTAGCCTTCAAAAAGCCATGGAGTTTTTTGACTCTTCTCAAATTACAACGTGCAAGGTCTCTTTTTCAGCAGTTTCTAATTGACGCGACTCGCGGCGCACGAGTTTCATGAAAGAAACGTCACATAAATGCTCCGGACGGTTCCGGAGCCCTGCTCTGAGGGCCGAATATGCGCTGGTTCGACAATCTCCGTATCGGGAGGAAACTCCTGATCGTCTTCTCCCTCCTCACCCTGCTGGTCGCGTCCTTGAGCGGCCTCTCCCTGCAGCACCTGAACCGCCTCGGCGCCGCGGCCGACGAACTGGGCACGCACTGGATGCCCGCCGCTTCCGCCGCCCGCAAGCTGGAATTCCTGCTGACCGCGCAACGCGCCAGCGAATACATGCACGTCGTCGCGGACAGCGCGGAGGAATACAAAACCCTGGACGAACTCAACGCCTCCTACCGCAAGAAGGTGGGCGAAGCCGCCGCCGCCCTCGGCGGACTGACCGAAACCGCGCAGGGCAAGACGGCGTTCAAGGAGTTCCAGGACCGCTACACCGCCTACAACACCACGCTCGACGGCATTCTCGCCCTGTCGCGGGAGGACCGCGACGCGGAGGCGCGCGTTCAACTCAACGCCTCCCGCGAGTCCTACCTGAAGATGTCCGAGGCGATCGAGACCGTGGTGAACGCGAGCGAGAAAGGCGCAAGCCGTTCCGCCCAGGAAGCCGGAGAAATCCGCGCCGCCGCGCTGCTGCAGACGCTGGTGATCTCGGGCGTCGCGGTGCTGCTGGCGATCGGCGCCGGGCTGACGATGAAGAACGGCATCGGCACGCCGCTGATGGCGATGACCGAGGCGATGCGCCGCCTCGCCGACGGCGACAAGAGCATCGAGATTCCGGCGCACGGCCGCAGGGACGAGGTCGGCGCGATGTCCGCCGCGGTGGAGGTGTTCAAGCAGAACGCCATCGAGGCGGACCGCCTCGCCGCCGAACAGGAGGCGGCGCGCACCGTCCAGATAAAGCGCGCCGCGGCGATCGAGGCGCTGACCCGCGACTTCGACGCCAGGGTTTCCGGGGTTCTCGAAGTGGTCTCCGGCGCCTGCACCGAAATGGACGCCACCGCGCAGGGCCTTTCCGCCAGCGCCGAACAGACCAGCCGCCAGGCCGGAGCCGTCGCCGCGGCGACGGAGCAGGCCTCCGCCTCGGTGCAGACCGTGGCCTCCGCCGCCGAGCAACTGGCCGCCTCGGTCACCGAGATCGGCCGCCAGGTGGAGCAGGCCAACCAGATCAGCCGCCTGGCGACGGAGGAAGCCTCCCGCACCGACGAGACGGTACGCGGCCTGGCGGAAAGCTCCGCCCACATCGGCACCGTGGTCAGCCTGATCAACGACATCGCCAGCCAGACCAACCTCTTGGCGCTCAACGCCACGATCGAGGCGGCGCGCGCGGGCGACGCGGGCAAGGGCTTCGCCGTGGTCGCGGGCGAGGTGAAGAACCTCGCCAACCAGACCGCCAAGGCGACCGACGAGATCAGCACCCAGATCGCGTCGGTGCAGACCGCGACGCAAGAGGTGGTGGTGGCGATCGGCGGCATCGTCTCGCGCATCGCGGAGATCAACAACATCTCCTCGGCGATCGCCGCCGCGGTGGAGGAACAGTCCGCCGCCGCCGCGGAAATCGCGCGCAACGTGGCGGAGGCCGCCTCGGGCACCCAGGAGATCGCCCAGAACATCGAGGGCGTCAACCAGGCCGCGGGCGAAACCGGGGCCGCCTCGCAACAGGTGCTCTCCGCCTCGCAGTCGCTGTCCGAGGAGGCGGTGGCGCTGAAGGGCGTGGTCGAGGAATTCCTCGCCGGGGTGCGCTCCGCCTAGGCAACGGCAAAGCCCCCCGCCGGTCCCGGCGCGGGGCTTTCCGCGGCGGCTTTACCAGCCGTAGATCTGCCGCGCGATCTTCCGCGCCGCGTCCTTCGACAACGCGATGTACTTCCTCACCAACTCCGGCGTCGCCCGGCTGGCCGGCGCAGCCACGGAGAGGACATAGTCCACCTGATTGCGGGTAGTGAAGATCGGCACCGCCAGGGACACGATCCCCTGCTCCCGTTCGCCATGGCTGACGGCCTGCTCGGTTTCCCGGACCTGCTGCAACTCCTTCAGGAAGGAATCCCTATCCACGATGGTGGAATCGGTCATCGCATGCAGCTTGGCCATTTCCCGCTCCACCACCTCGGGCGCGGCATAGGCCAGAAGGCACTTCCCGGAGGCTCCGGCCCAGAGCGGGAACCGCTCCCCGACGCGCACCGCGCAGCGCATGCTCAACAGGCTTTCGACGTGCTGGCAGCAGACCCTTTCTTCGTCTTCGAAGGTGTAAAGGGAGATCGCCTCGCGGGTCTCATCCCGCAGGGCGGTCATGATCGGCTGTGCCACCCGATGAATCTTGAAGTGACTCATCGCCACCACTCCCAGAATGTAGGCTTTCATGCCAAGCGAATAGCGTTTGCCGTCGGTCTTCTTCAGAAAACCATATTCCACCAGTGCGTTGACGAAGCGCAGCGACGTCGCGACCGAGAGATTGACCCTTTCGGCGATCTGGTTCAGCGCGAGGCTTTCGGTGTGGATGTCGAAGCAGGAGAGGATGGCCAACCCGCGATCCAGACTTCTGATAGTGTTCTTTTCCATCGGCACTCTCTGGCTATAAGGATACTTGCGATCTTCGCGCGTAAACGCGGTGGATGTTCCGGAAGGTCGAGGCCTTGCGGGTCGAGGTCTTTCCAGACGGACAAGCCCGCGTCTGCGGTGTCCCCGCCGGGGCGCTCAGCCGAAGCCGAACGGCAGGGATGTCGGCTCCAGGCGCAGCTCTATGGTACGGGGCTGTTCCGGGTCCGCGACACCGGCGGGAATGACGATCGTCCGGGTGGTCGGCGACACTGCGACGACGCGGTCCCGTTCGATGCGCAACATCCTGTCGTGACCGGGGATGACGGTCGAAGCCAACGCCCTGACGCGCTTCACGCTCTTGAGGGTGGCCTCGGCGTCGATGGTCATGGGGGCCCGTCCGGTGGCCATTTCCGCCAGGGTCTTGACGGCATCTCCCGTCGCCACGGTGAGAGTGCCGTCGTCGGCCTGTGCGGCAAGGCCGATGCAGCCCGGCGTATGCCCCGGCAGGTGCAGGGCGGTGAGTCCGGGGATGACCATGCTGCCGTCCTCGATCCCCCGCAGCCGTCCCGTTCTTTTGATGGCGTCGAGCATATAGCTCGGCTGCCAGGGATCCTTCCCCTCTTCCGCATAAGCGATTTCGTTCACGTGCAGCAAGATTTCGGCATTGCGAAAATAATCAAAATTATAAACGTGATCAACGTGGAAGTGGCTGACCACAAGGATATCGATCTCATCCTCGGAAACCCCGACCGCATGCAGGTCCCTGCAAAGGTCAACGCGTTTATCAATGCCGCCGGTGTCGAACAACACCTTCCTCCCATCCTGTTCGAACAGCACGACACTGCTCCAACCGAGATACCCGGTCGTCATTTTCCCTGGGAATCCTTGAAAAAGCGGCGTGATCTTCATCGGATGCCTCCAGCTTTCCGGGAGATGCGTCCGGGAAATCCCGGTGCGGAGAGGCACGCCCCGCACCGGCACCCCATGGCGCTCAGTCCCGATTCTTCCTGACCGATACCGTCATGCCTCCATCGGCGTCCATGCCGACAACGGCATTCCTGCCGAACCATGCGGCGTCATCGCGCTCGGGGAAATCCTCGCGATAATGCACGCCGCGGGTTTCCCGCCGTTCGCGCGCACACAGCGCCATCGCGCGCGCGGTCAGCAGCATGTTCCGCACCGAGAGCAGATCCCGCACCTGCCGCGGCGACGACACGCCGATCCTGTCGAAATCGGCCTCCATCGCCTCGAACTCCGCCAGCGCCCGGGTGAGGCCCGCTTCGGTTTTGATCAGGCCCACGCGGGCCTGCATGACCTCTTGAATCCGCTGCCTGAGCACGGCGGGCGGTTCGCCCTTCCGCCCGGCGGCGGCATGCGCCATGTCCTCCAAACCGGCGGCGAGGGTGCGCACGCGCCTCTCTTCCGGCAGGGGATGCTCCGCATATGCCCCGCCCACGGTGCGGCCGGCAACCTTGCCGAACACCAGGGCGGCGCCCCCGGCATCCCCGCCCATGCGGTTCGCGCCGTGGATTCCGCCCATGACTTCGCCGGAGAGGTAGAGCCCGTCCACGGCGGTGCTGCAATCGGGGTTCACCACGGCGCCTCCCTGGAACGAATGGGCCGCGGGCGCGACTTCGGAAACCTCGCGGCAAATGTCCACCCCGCCTTCGAGGGCGGGCTGATAATGGACATAATGCGTCACCTTGACGGTTTCCTCGGGGATCATGGTCACGTCGTAATAGACGCCCCCGGCAGGTGTGCCGCGCCCCTCGATGACCTCCGTGATGATCTTGCGGGACAGAACGTCCTTCTGGAGAGAGGCGCAGTCGTCGATGAACGCCTCTCCCCGGCCGTTTTTGAGCGTAGCGCCCATCTTGAAGAAGGTCGTGGGGTTGACGAAGCCGCGGATGCGCTCCGGCGCCACGAAGCAGCAGGGTTCGAACTGGATCAGTTCCATATCCTGTAGGTCCAGACCGGCACGGTAGGCCATGGCCATGCCGTCTCCGCTCACGTCGGCGGGGTAGGTGGTGAACGCGTGGATGCGTCCGCTGCCGCCCGCGGCCAGAACCACGATGCGGCTGCGGAACAGCAACAGTTCGCCGGTCGCCGCGTCCACGCCGCAGGCGCCGTACACCCTGCCGTCTTCCACCAGCAGGTCGGAAATGAAGGTGCCGGTGCGGACGGTGACGGAGGGATGCGCCCGCAACGCCTTGTTCAACGCCCGCTGGATATAATTCCCCGTCAGGCACTGATACTGGTGGACAAGGCGGGGGAACGCGGTCCCCAGCGAATGCAGCGGCGCGTACCGCCCCTTGTCGCCCTTCTTGAGCGGAACCCCCAAGGCCTCCATGTCCGCGATCAGTTCGTCGGTGCCGCGGGCATAGGTTTCGGCGAGCACCGGGCAGTTCATGCCCATGCCGCTTTTCATCAGATCGTCGAAGATGACCTCGGACGAATCACCCTCCGTCACGGCCGCACTGAACCCCATGATGTTGGGGCTTCCGCCGCCGCCGAGCGTCACCTGGAGCACTTCGGCCCCGGCCTCGGCGGCGCCCAGCGCGGCGCGGTTTCCGGCAAAGCCGGACCCGATAACAAGAACATCCGTCGTGTAGAGGTTCATACTCATGGCTTGTTCCTCACTCCAGACTCAGTGAACCGAAGCGACCGGCGCAACCGCCGTCACCAGATGCCGATGCACGGCCACCAAAGCATCCCCAGCGACAGCACCAGCAGGTTGGCGAACACGGCCATGATGCCGCCGAGAATCCACCACGTCTTCTGATCGACATAGCCCGCGCCGAACAGCACGACGGACATGCCGTGCCCGAAGTGGGTGACGAAGCACCCCAACGAAGCGGTGGAGCACAGGGACACGGCGATCAGCGCCGGCGGCACGTGCGCGCCCTGGGCGAGCATCATGTACACGGGAACCATGGTGCCGACCCACGCCGCATTGGACGCGAAGATGTAGCGCAACGGCAGGCTGGAGAGAATCAGCAGCGCCATCACCATGCCGGGATTCAGGCCGCCGAAGGAGATATGCGCCGCCACGATGCTGCCGATCCACTTGAAGAAACCGAGCTTCGCCAGTCCGGTGGCCAGGCTGATGATCGCCCCGTACCAGATCATCGTGCTCCAGGCGCTCTTTTCCTTGAGCAGATCGTCCCATTCCACCACCCGGAAGAAGAGCACGCCGGCGATGAAGGCGATCGCCACGGCTCCGCTGTTCACCTTGGTCCACTGGGAGGTGCCCCACAGGATCAACGCCAGGACGAAGAGGGCGGCCAGGACTTTTTCCTGAATTTTCGTCGGACCGAGCTTCTTGAGTCCTTCCGCAGCCAGCACCTTGTTGTCGATCTTATCCAACTCCGGACGGGCCAGCCTGTTATAGAACAGCGGGATAATCATCAGCAGCACGAAGCAGGGGGGGAAGGCCGCCAAGGCGTATTCGCCCCACGACATGTTCAGGCCGAGAATGCTCACGGCAAAGCTGAACACCAGGAGGTTGGGCGCGCTGGAGGTCATGAACATGCTTGCCGTGGTCAGGCTGACGGCGTTGCACAGCAACGAGAGATTGGCGCCGATCTTTTTCGACGTGGGTCCGGGCTCCGAACCGAGCGTGATCGCGATGGAGCGGAAAATCGGGTAGACGATCCCGCCGGTGCGCGCCGTGTTGGAGGGAGTCGCCGGAGCGATGATCAAGTCGGTGATCGCGGCGGCGTAGCCGAGGCGCAGGGACGTGGACCCGAATTTGTCGATGAGGAAATAGGCGATGCGGCTGCCGAGCCCCGTATCGACGAAGGCCTTGCCCACCAGGCAGGCCGCGAACACCAGCCATGTGGTGGCCGAGCCGTAACCGGCCAACGCGATGCTTGTCCCGTTGAAGCCGATACTGTACGTGGCGAGCGCAACCAGCAGCACCACAGGCTCGGAAAACGGGCGTAGAATCAGGCCGAGAATAGCAGCGCAATAAAAAGCGAAAAGATGCCAAGCCTTGGGATCCAATCCTGCCGGGCATGGTATAAAAAGCAGAATAATTGGAATTCCAAGCCATATAACCAGGGATTTCTTATTCTTGAACATCGCATTCCTCCCATCAGTAACGGTTATATTCTACTCATAACCTTTGTTACAATTGTTCTTGCGCATGACCGTGCGTCGGAGATCTTATTGTTCCTTTTCTCTATTTCAAGCCGCAGACCCTTTGCCGGTGGCATTCCCGGGCAGGAAGAGACGTATCGGCGGAAGAAATTATCAAAATAAAATTTCATCTACTGAAAAAAACTTTCGTTAAAATCATCCGGCAAACGAAAAATCGTGTCAACGCGCAAAAGTGTGGGATTTTTCGCAGGATTCCCCTCTCCCATGCGGTTTTGGCGATCGCCCGCCGCGGGTCCAGGGCCGGTCAAATCGTCTGCCGAATCGGCACCTGCAAAAATTGCCCGCAATTTTCCCTCGCATGCGGCGCGTCGGGGCAGATCGCCGGCGGCATCGTTCACGTCATCCGGAAGGGACCACCCCGGCACAGGTTTTTGCCGCCGGGGAGACCAACGGCAAACACCCCCGCCGGTCCCGGCGGGGGTGTTTTTTTGCGGCGGAGAGGATGGCGCGCGGTGGGGCCTCCCTCGGAACCCCACATCATGCCCCCGTTCCAAAACGACGGCCACGGCAGGGAGAATCGCACCGTGTCACGCGCACCATGGAGAAGTGTAGCGCGTCCACCGGCGATGCACACTTGAGAAAAATTCCACCTAAAGGCGATAAAGCCTCGCCGCAACCCCTGAAAACCGCCCGCAGAGGTTCCATATATAGAAACAATAGCGATAAATAAGCTCCCGGCTCACCACGGATTGCGGCGGGGATACCGCACGATGATGGGATCGAATTACCATGGCGGCCCACGCAGGAGGCCGAGATCCATTTCGGCGGTCTACGCCTTGGTTATCCTGTCCGGCACATTGATTTCCGCAACATTCTACCTGTTCGGCATACGCCCCCTCTCCGATCTGCTGCGGAGCTTCCTCGCCGCGCAGATTTCCCACAACCTGGAAGACGGCATGCACGCCGTCGATGCGGTGTTCACCCGTCACCGCGACCTCGCGGCGCAGGTGGCCAGCCGCTCCGTCATCCGCAGCCGCCAGATCGACTTCCTGCAGGGGCGCATCGGCGCCGCGGATCTGGCCGCCTTCGCCGCGCCCAAGCTCGCCGATGCGGTGCGCAGCAGCACGGAAATCGTCGGCATCGTGCGCCACGCCCCGGATGGACGCTTCCTCTTCTCGGTCGGCGAGGCGATTCCGGAGACCCTGGCCGCCGACTGCCTCTCCCTGCCGCTGACGGAGCCGCGCCCCCTGCCGATGACGGCCTCGCCGCTGCGCTTCGCCTACTGCTCGCCGATCCGCGACGCGCGCTACGGCCTCGTCGGCTTCGACGTCATCGCCGCCGCCACCGATGCGGTACAGCAGGCCATCGACGCCCTCGACCGCCCGATGGCGAGCTTCGCCCTCGCCTCCCGCTCCACCGACATCGCCTTCCGCCAGACGCCGCCCGCCCACGAAGCGGCGATGACGGCGCTCAGCCTCTTCCTCACCACCGGACGCGGACAGCCCGGCTATGTCCTCGAAAGCGCCGCCACCGGCGTCCCCGGCCTCTCCCTCTTCACCGTGGTCGATCAGGAGGGCTTCTACGAGCAGATCCGCGACAAGCTGCGCACCCTGCTGATCACCCTGGGCGTGGCCGCCTCGATCATCCTCGCCGCCGCGGTGGTGCTGCTCAAGCCGGTGATCCGCGCGCTCCTCGACGAACAGCGCCTGATCGAGATGGCCACCTACGACATGCTGACCGGCCTGTTGAACTGGGGCGCCTTCCACAGCACCCTCGACCGCGAGATGGAGCGGGCGCGGCGCTACCGCCACCCGCTGTCGCTGATCCTTTTCGACATCGACTTCTTCAAGCGGGTGAACGACACCCACGGCCACCCGGTGGGCGACGAGGTGCTGCGCGAGATCGGCCGCGTCTGCCCGCGCCTGTTCCGCCGCACCGACATCAGCGCCCGCTACGGCGGAGAGGAGTTCGCCGTGATCCTGCCGGAAACCGGAGAGCCCCATGCCGGGGACCTCGCCGACCGCCTGCGCCTCGCCATCGCCGATGCGCCCGTCGCCACTGCGGCGGGACCGATCGCGGTGACGGTGAGCGCGGGCGTGCTCACCTGGCGCCCCGCACAGGGGGACGTCACCAAGGCGGAGCTGATCGCCAAGGCCGATGCGGCGCTCTACGCCAGCAAGGCGGCGGGCCGCAACCGCGTCACCGCGGCGGCGTTCGAGGCCTAGGCCACGCTCACCAGACCCCGAAGCGCACCACCTTGTTGTCGGCATCGTGGCCGATGTCGGCGCGGCCGAGATAGGGAATGCCCGACCGTGCGCACCAGAAACGCGCCACTTCGTCCTCGCCCTGGCCGAAGTCCGGATCGTTGGGCACGATCGCGCCGCAGCGCCCGAGCAGGATGCCCGCCGCGCGGCGGATCGCGGGCACGCCGGCGATCTGCCCGAGCGCCCGGTCGATGCGGTACATCGGCTCGTTGACCTCCTCCAGCACCAGCGCGTGCCCGGCGAGGTCGGGCAGCCAGGGCGTGCCGATGAGGTGGCAGAGGATGGTGATGTTGAAGGCCGCGGCGGGAGCATGGCGCGCCGCCGCGGGCTCCAGCGCCGCATCGTCCCCGGCGAGGAAGGCGAGCGCGCGCAGCGCCGCGGCCTCGCCGCCCGGGCGGTCGAGGTCGATCGGCATCGGCCCGTGGGCGCAGCACCCGATTCCCGCGCCGTAGAGCGCGCCGAGAAGGGCCCCCACGTCGCTGTAGCCGAGGTAGATCTTGCCGCGCGCCGCCGCGCCGAGGCGGGGCAGCACCGTCTCGATCAGGCGGAAGGAACCGTAACCGCCGCGGGCGAACCACACCGCGTCGAAGCGTGCATCGTTGGCGACGTCGAGGAAGGCCTGGGCGCGCAACGCATCGTCCCCGGCGAAGTGGCCGGAGGCGGCGAAGCACTGCGGGTGAAAGCGGATTTCCGGCCGCGCATGCGGCGGCAGGGCGGCCACCACCGCCGCCAGCCGGGTTTCCAATCCGGGGGCAACCGGGCCTCCCGGAGCCACCACGCCTATCCGCATCGTCGCCGCCTCCCATTCCGCTTGCCGCTTAGGCGGCCAGATTGTAGCCTCCGCACATGCACGGCGACAGGCACTATTTTTTCTGTGGAATCGGGGGCAGCGGCATGCTGCCCCTGGCGCTGATCGTGCAGCAGCGCGGCTTCGCCGTCGCAGGCTCCGACCGCGCCCTCGACCAGGGCCTGCTGGCGGAGAAGTTCGCCTTCCTGCGCGGGCGCGGCGTCGCGCTCCACCCGCAGGACGGCAGCGGCATCGCCGGAGCGGACACCGTGCTGGTCACCTCCGCGGCGGTGGAGGAGACCATCCCCGACGTGCAGGCGGCGCGGCGCGCGGGCGCTGCGATGATCACCCGCGCCGAGCTGCTGGCCGAGCTGTTCAACGCCGCGCCGCGCTCCGTCGGCATCGCGGGCACCAGCGGCAAGTCCACCACCACCGGCATGGCCGCCTGGATTCTGCACGCCGCCGGGCTGCGCCCGACGGTGATGAACGGCGCGGTGATGCGCAACTTCGTCACCGCCGAGACGCCCTTTGCAAGCGCCCTGGTCGGCGACGGCGGCCTCTTCGTCGCCGAGGTGGACGAAAGCGACGGCTCCATCGCCCATTACGCGCCGCGCGTCGCGGTGCTCAACAACATCGCGCTGGACCACAAGTCGATGGACGAGCTGCGCGCCCTGTTCCGCGATTTCGTCGCCAAGGCGGAGATTGCGGTGCTCAACCTCGACAACGCGGAGACCGCGCGCCTCGCCGCCGAACTGCCGCAGGCGAAGCGCCTCACCTACTCCCTTTCCGACCCCGCCGCCGACCTCCTGGCGGGGGAAATCCGCCCCGCCGCGGACGGCATCGCCTTCACCATGCGCGCTGCGGGCGGCCTCGCCGCCGCCGTGCGTTTGCAGGTGCCGGGCCGCCACAACGTTTCCAACGCGCTCGCCGCCCTCGCCGCGGCGCAGGCCTGCGGCGTGCCGCTGAGCGCCGCCGCCGCGGCTCTGGCGGGCTTTTCCGGCATCCGCCGCCGCCTGGAGACCGTGGGCAGCGCAGGCGGCGTCACGGTGATCGACGACTTCGCCCACAACCCGGACAAGATCGCCGCCACGCTCGCCGCCCTGCACGAATTCCCGGGCAGGCTGCTCATCCTCTTCCAGCCGCACGGCTTCGGCCCGCTCAAGCTGCTGCGCGAGGGCTTCGTCGAGACCTTCGCCGCGCACCTCGCGCCGGAGGACGTTCTGGCGATGCCGGACCCGGTCTACTTCGGCGGCACGGTGGAGCGCAGCGTCACCGGCATCGACATCGTGCAGGGCGTCGCGGCGCGCGGCCGCCGCGCGAGCTTCTTCCCCGGCCGTCCGGCCTGCGGCGATTTCCTCCTCGGCCTCGCCCGCCCGGGCGACCGCATCGTGGTGATGGGCGCGCGGGACGACACCCTCTCCACCTTCGCCGCGGACCTGCTGGCGCGGCTGGAACGCGGCTCGTAATCCGGACTCACCGGCCCAGCTTCCGTCCCCATGACCGGCAACAAGCCCGGTCCAAACGCCCGGCATTCTTTGCGAACGGCTCCCCGGCGGGCCGCCCCCCGAAGAGCCGCGCCGCTTCCTTCAGCAGGAAACCCCAGGAATCCCTCTCGTGCGCCGCCCGGGCGCGCACCGCCCAAGGAATGCCCGAAAAATACACGGCGCGCGCGGCGCAGGAATCCTGCCAGGCCTGGTGACAAGGTCCCGCCGGATTCAACCAGGTCCCCCGCCGGTCGAACACCGGCACGGGTGGGGCATCCTCCACCCACGCCGCGCCGGTCCATCTCCAACATCCGAAACTCCGGCCCCACGGCAAGTAGAAGCGCACCCCGCCGCCGGGAAGAAACTCCCAAAGCCGTGTGCCGCTCCACCACCAGGCGGGGCGCATACGATCCGATCCGGGGACTGCAAAGGGCGTCTGCATACCCTATTCTGCACATGACGGCATGACTGAAACGGTCATGTTTTGTTCCGCCCCGGGCGATCGGCGGCGCGGCCGGAACGCTCACGCCGCCTGCACCCGGATGCGGATGTCGTACACACCGTCCGCCCTGACCACCCCCGCCCGCAGCGCGCCGCCGCGGTCCATCAGTTCCGCCGGTTGGCGGTTGACCGCGCGCGGCAGGTAGCCGAGCTTGAGGCCGGTCTCGGTCAGCACTTCGACCGCCAGGGGATCGTGCGGATTGGCGGGTTCCCGCCGCAGCCGCAGGGGCGTTCCCCAGGCCAGCCGCCGCAAGGCCTCTCCCGCGTCATAATACATGCCGCCCGCGACATAGGTCTCCAGCAGCAGCGGGCGCGCCGCCGCCTGCGCGGCGACCAGTTCCTCGAGCCGGTCCCACGTCGCCGTCGAAACCGCGGCATTGCAAGGCCCCAGGGCCTCGGTCAGCCGCCAGCGGAAATCCTCGCCGAGGATCAGTTCCACCGTCGCCCGCTCCTCGCCCAGCCAGCGATAGAAGTAGCACCGGCCGGAACGCACCTCGGAGGCATAGCCCGCCACGCAGTGGGACAGGTCGCGCCCCTCGCGCGCCAGGTCGTCGCCGTCCCGGATCGGCTGCAACAGGCGGTCGCCGGGGATCGGCGGCACGGGAAAGGGGCGCGATCTCAGGATGCGCCGCGCGCCTTCGCTCAAACGCCGGTCCAGGTCCGGCCAATCCGTCACCCCCCGGACCATGCGCAACAGGCGGACCCGCTCCACCGCGTTCAAATCGGCCAACTCCCCCGTCAGCCCCCGCAGGCGATGCTCCGTCGCCCCCGCCGCCACGGCGCGCGCCACCGCCGGACGCAGCAACCAGGGCGGCAGGGTCAGCAAGCCCCGCACCCCATCGGCGCTCAGGCGCGGGATTTCCCACAGGACGCGCCGTGCCGATTGCTCGCCGCACAGCCGCGACAAGGCCACCACCAACGGATAATCGATCTCCGCCGCCGGAACCCTCTCCAGCAGGCGCACGATCGCGGCGTCGGGCAGCGCCAGACCGGCCAGGTCGGCAAGCAGTTCGGCGCGCGGGTCTTCCATTGCCCGCCGAGCCAGAGACAGACGGTCGCCGCGGCCACGCACCCGCACGCCGGACAGCGCCCAGCAGGCGAGAACGAAGCCGTAGCCCGCCCCGAACGCCTCCTGCCGCAGGAAATCCGCAAAGCCGTCCGCATGGCGCATCGCCTCCAGGGCCGGCCACTGGAAACGCCCGCAAGGGGCGGCCAGACGGCGGATATCTTCGGGAACGGTCTCCAGAACCGCGCGTTCCGCATCCGGCAGTCCGGCCAGGGGCCGCCCCTGCCCATCCAGCAACGGGTGGCCGGGCACGTCGGCGCAGGACAGCGGATAAGGCCCATCGGCACGCAAGGTGCGGCCCAGCCCCGCCTGCCAATCGGCCAGCAGCAGGGTGCCGTCGCGAACCTCCAGGGCATGAACCGGAGCGGTCATGATTTTTCCCGCATGGCGATGATTTCCCGGTTTCATCTCGCACCATGTGCATGACACAATCGGTCATCTCAGGTGAGGGGGAGCGCGCCATGCGTCACGAGAAGGCCGAAAACCTGCTGTTGCTGGCGATGGAAATGCAGGCGGCGCGCGGCGGCCTGACCCTGGACGGCATCGCCGAGCGCTTCGCGGTGGGGCGGCGCACCGCGATGCGGATGCGCGACGCGGTGCTGCGCGCCTTCCCCCAGGCGGAAGAAATCCTGGGCGACGACCGGAAGAAACGCTGGCGCATTCCCCCCGCCACCCTGGACCGGCTGATCGCCTTCTCCGCCGACGAACTGGCGGCGGTGGCAGCCACCGCCAACCTGATGGAAGACGCCAACCGCCCCGACCTCGCGGTTCTGTTGGGCGACCTATCGCAGAAGATCAAATCCCTGATGAAGGCCGATATCCGAAGGAGAGTCGAACCCGACCTCGAAGCCCTGATGGAGGCCGAGGGCATCGCCGCCCGCCCCGGCCCGAAACGCCCGATCGAACCGCAAATCCTCGACACCCTGCGCCGGGCGGTGCTCGCCTGCGACACGGTGAAAGTGCGCTATCGCACGCGGCGGGACGGCGCCCTGCAAACCTATCGCCTGCACCCCTATGGCTTCCTGCACGGACATCGCCATTACCTGGTAGCGGTGCGCGCCGATGGAAACGGCAAGGGTCCGCAACTGTTCAGCCTGCCCGACATCACCGTCGCCGAGGCCACCGGAGAACCCTTCGTCCGCAACGTCGCGTTCGACCTGAATGCCTATGCGGCCGAAGCCTTCGGGGTCTTCCACGAGCCGCCGTCCAAAGTGGTCTGGCGTTTCGCCCCCCATGCCGCGCAAACCGCCGCCGAGTTCACCTTCCACCCGGCGCAGGAACGGGAACCCCAGGCCGACGGATCCCTCATCGTCCGCTTCTGCGCCGGGGGACTGTTGGAAATGGCTTGGCATCTGCTGGCCTGGGGCGACGCGGTGGAGGTTCTGGAGCCCCCCGCCCTCGCCGAACTGGTCAACCCGCATCGGCAGCACTGGGAGGGACTGCCGTAGAAATTCACCGAGCTGCGGTGGCTTCCACACGGCTTCGCTCCGGCGCTGCACCGCCAGACGCGTCTTTTCCTGCGTATGCTCCACATGGAGGACGGCGACCCCACAGATCAGGCACAGCGCCACCGCCCATTGCAGAGCCGATTGCCACTTCGGCACGGACCGCGGCTCCGGCGGCAGCTCCCGGTTCAGCGCGATGCTCTCCAACAACCGGAGGATCGCGGGATCGCGCGGCAGCCGCGTCGCCCCGTCCCAGCGCGCCTCGCACTAGGCGGCCAGGGCCAAGCGCAGCCATTTCTCCCGTTCGGGCGATACCCGGTCCATCGGAGAAAGAAGATAGACTTCCAGCAAGGATCGCCGCATGGAAGAAAGACGCGGCAGCCAGGAATCCGCCGCCTCGACCGCCGCCTGCCGCAATAGATGCCGCCGCCCCGGCCCATCCCCGGCATATGCGCCGTCGGTCTCCGCGATTTTCCGGTAAAGGTCGATGGCCATCGTCACGCTTCCCCCGCCTTCGTTCCCTTCTACCTTCTCCACCGGCCAGAATCGGTCACCCCCTTACACAAGACCGGATTTGTCACCCCCATACGCCATCGTGGAGGTGTTCCCTCGGCAACTTTCACTTGTTCGGGGAGGATGGACACGCGCAACATGCGCACAACCATACCTTAGGTTCCGGGGGGAACCGCAATGGACGTAACCGGATTTCCCGCCCACGTTCGCAAAAGCGACGGCGTGGAACAAAGCGTCGCCGCCCACTGCGCGGGCGTCGCCCGTCTGGCCGGGGAAAACGCCGCGCCGCTGGGGCTTTCGCAGGCCGGGTTCCTGCTGGGGCTGCTGCATGACTGGGGCAAGGCCTGCCCGGAATTCCGCGATTACCTGCGTTCCGCTGCCGGCGCTCTGGACCAAGACTCCGACGGTTTCGTCGATGCTGCCCGCATGAAGGGGAAAATCGACCATTCGACGGCTGCGGCGCAATGGCTATGGGAACGGGGAGTCGCAAAGGGGAACCAAGCACTGCCCGCCGCCCAGGCGCTGGCGCTGTGTCTGGCCTCTCACCATTCGGGACTGATCGACTGCCTGTCACCGGAAGGGCAAGACCAATTCCGCCGCCGCGTCGGCAAACCGCAATCGGAAACCCATCTGGCGGCAGCCCTCGCCAACCTGCCCGGACTGGTGGCTGAGGCGCAACAGCGGATGCTACCGGCATTGAAGGAAATTCACGGTCGGCTTCTGGAAATCACCACACGATACAAATCGACCGATAACAAACGTCTGGCCGCATTCGATCGTGGCTTCCTGGTGCGCATGCTTCTGGGATGCCTGCTGGACGCCGACCGCTTCGACAGCGCCGCATTCGAATTCCCAACCCTGCACGACCTGCGCGGCGACGGTACGCCGGACTGGGATGCGCTGATCGCGCGGCATGAGGCGCACCTCGCGGGCTTTTCCGGCGAAGGCCGGGTCAATCGCCTGCGGCGGCGGATTTCCGACGATTGTCGCGCCCATGCCGAGGACGCACGGGGCCTCTTCACCCTCACCGTACCGACCGGCGGAGGAAAAACCCACGCGGGGCTGCGCTTCGCCTTGCATCACGCGCGCAAGCATGGCCTGAAGCGGATCATCCACGTCATCCCCTATACCTCGATCATCGATCAGAACGCGGCTGCGGCGCGTCGGGCGCTGGAAACCGGCAACGACACGGGCCGCATCGTGTTGGAACACCACTCCAACCTGGAACCGGAACGCGACACCTGGATCAGCAAGCATCTGGGCGAAACCTGGGATGCGCCGGTGATCTTCACCACCATGGTGCAGTTTCTGGAGGCGGCCTTCGGCGGCGGCACGCGCGGCGCGCGGCGGCTGCCCCGCCTGTGCGATGCGGTGATCGTGTTCGACGAGGCGCAGACCCTGCCCATCCGCTGCATCCACCTCTTCTGCAACGTGGTGAATTTCCTGGTGCGGCAGGGCGGGTCCAGCGTCGTCCTGTGCACCGCGACACAGCCGCTACTGACCGAGGTGGACGCGGAGAAGGGATGCATCGAATCCCCGGTGGAGATGATGGGCGACCTGAACCGACTTTTCCAGGAACTGGATCGGGTGGAGATCATCGACCACACCTCCGGCAACCGAACGATGACCATGCCGGAAATCGCCGATCTCGCGCTGGCGGAGTGCCGCGACCTCGGCAACTGTCTGGTCGTGGTCAACACCAAGAAGGCGGCGATGGAACTTTACCGCGCGCTCCGGACGGAATGCCCGGGCGATGTCTTCCACCTCAGCACCGACATGTGCGCGCACCACCGCAAACGCATTCTTGGCCTAGTGCGCAAGCGCCTGGACCTGAAGCGCCCGGTATTGTGCATCAGCACCCAGTTGATCGAGGCCGGGGTGGACATCGACTTCCGCGCCGTCGTCCGTTTCCTCGCCGGGCTGGATTCCATCGCCCAGGCGGCGGGCCGCTGCAACCGCAACGGCGCGGCGGATAAAGGCCGCGTCCACATCGTGACGCCGGAAGCGGAAAACCTCTCCCCCCTGCCCGACATCGCGCGCGGCAAGGAATGCGCCGCCCGCGTCCTGCGCGACTTCGCCGCCGACCCGGAGAGCCTGGGCGGCAGCCTGCTGCACCCCTTGGCAATGGTGCGATACTTCAAATACGCCTTCCATGACTGCCGGAACGACATGGACTACCCCACCGATACCGGACGCGACGAAACCCTGCTGGAAATCCTGGCGGAGAATGGATTGAACGGCGGCAACATGCCCCACCCGCTGATGCTGCGGCAATCCTTCATGACCGCCGCGCGGACTTTCCAGACAATCGACGCACCGACCGAGGGCGTCATCGTTCCTTATGGCGCGGGAAAGAAAATCATCGCCGAACTCCAGGCGGAGATCACGCCGGAGCAACGACGCGCCCTGTTGCGCCGCGCGCAACGCTATTCGGTCAACCTGTTCCCCAACCGCAAACGCATTCTGCTGGGAAAGGGAGCGTTGCAACAAATTCCCGACGCCGAAATCCTGGTGCTGGACGAACGGCACTACAGCCGGGAGTTCGGCCTCTCCGACGAACCCGTCGAACCGTTGTCTTTCCTCGAAGCCTAGGGAGGCCCCCTTGGAATTCACCACGCCGAAAAACAGCATCGCGTTCACCCTGCGGGGACGCTTCGCCCTGTTCACCGACCCGCTGACGCGGGTGGGCGGAGAGAAGTGCTCTTATCCCATCCCCACCTACGAGGCGCTGAAGGGCGTCGCCAAGTCGATCTATTGGAAGCCCAGCCTGACCTGGGTGATCGACCGGGTGCGGGTGATGAAGCCGATCCGCACCCAGACCAAGGGGGTGAAGCCCCTGAAGTACCACGAGCCGGGCAACGACCTCTCCATCTACACCTACCTCGCCGACGTGGAATACCAAGTCGCGGCGCACTTCGAATGGAACCGGGCCCGCCCGGAACTGCGCGACGACTGGGTGGACGGCAAGCATTTCTCCATCGCCAAACGCATGCTGGAACGCGGCGGACGGCAGGATATCTTCCTCGGCACGCGGGAATGCCAGGGCTACGTGGAACCCTGCACCTTCGGCGAGGGCGAAAGCCCCTATGCCGCCGCGCCGGACGTTTCCTTCGGCCTGATGTTCCATGGCTTCGACTACCCGGACGAGGACGAAACCGGCAAGAACGAACTGCACGCCCGCTTCTGGCAGCCGGTGATGCGGGCGGGCGAGATCGCCTTCCCCCGGCCCGAGGACTGCCCGACCCGCCGCTTCATCCGCAAGATGATCCCCAAGGAGTTCGAAACCGACCAAACCTTCATCGGCTGGCGGGAACCGGGCCTGTACGAGGAGGCCGAAGCATGAGCTGGATTCACAAACTCTACGAAACCTACGAAGCCGCGCAGGGCAATTCGCTGCTGGATAACGAAGGCCGCCGCCCCCTCCCGGTCGGTCACATCTTTGCCGCCGTCCATATCGAGGTGACGTTGAACGCGGCGGGGGACTTCGTCGCCGCCCGTGTCATCGACAAAACGGAAGCCCAAACCTGCATTCCCTGCACTGTGCATTCCGGCAGCCGTTCTGGCAGCAAACCGCCCCCCCATCCCTTGGCCGACAAGCTGCAATACGTCGCCGGGGATTTCCGCGCCTTCAGCGGCAAAGTCACCCGTGGCTTTCTAAAAACGCCGGATCAACCCCACAAGGATTATGTCGATGGACTGCGCCGATGGGTGGAAGCGTTCCCTCACCCGAAACTCAAGGCGATCTTGGCCTATACGGAAAAAGGGTGCCTGATCGCCGATCTGCGGAACAAGGCTCCCCGCGTCATTCCGTTCTCCCAGGACGGAAAATTTCTACTCAAGGCTGACCGCAAGGACAAGGAACAATGGCCGATATGGAAGGCTGTCGGTTCCGAGCGAACGCCCCAGGATGCCGTTGTCCGCTGGCAGATCGAACTCAGCCCTGGCGATCCGAACGTCGGCACTTGGGACGACCCGGATCTATTGCAGGGATGGAGCGAATATTACCCTTCGCTTCTCCCCTCCGGCCTTTGCATGGTTACGGGAAAATCCGTACCTCTGACTTCTAAGCATCCGCGCGGCATCCGCAACTCCGCCGATGGCGCAAAACTGATTTCTTCCAACGACGAGGGCGGCTTTACCTTTCGTGGACGTTTCACCGACAAAGAGGGTGCCCAGGCGTGTGTCGTGGGTTATGAAGCGTCAGAGAAGGCGCACAGCGCCTTGCGTTGGTTGATCGGGCACCAAGGGTTTCGCCACGGCGACCAGGTATTCGTCGCCTGGGCGGTATCGGGAAAAGATATACCCGCCCCCTTTGGTGGACTGGACGATTGGAAATCCTGGGACGACGACGCCCCGGAAGAGGTGGCACTCATTCCCGAGGAAGCCACGACAGACCACTCCCGCGACCTCGGACAGATCTATGCGCGCCGCCTGAACAAATTCATGGCGGGTTACGGCGACATTGACGACCCCTCCGAGGACATCGTGATCATGGGTCTGGACTCCGCGACCACCGGCCGCATGGCAATCACCTATTATCGCGAACTCAAGGGATCGGAATTTCTGCAACGCCTGCGGAATTGGCATTCGGCGCTGGCTTGGCCGCAAACGTATTTTCCAAAGCCCCAGGAAGATAAGAAAACCAAATCCATCCCTATTATCACCACGGCCTTCGCCCCCTCACCGCAAGCAATCGCGGAAGCCGCCTGGGGCGGCAGAGAAGAGGCCGACGCAGACAATACGAAAAAGAAACGCTCGCAGTCCGACGACAAAGCCATCGCCGCAACCATAGAACGCCTGATTCCCTGCATCATCGACGGCACCCCCATCCCGAACGACATCGTGGTGTCGTGTTTTCGCAAGGCGGCCAAACATCCGCAAACGACCAAGAAAGCCCCTCTCTACAGGTGGGAGGCTACGCTCGATGTCGCCTGCGCCGTTTTCAAAGGCTCCCAACTACGTCTGGAAAAGGACGAATACGCCATGTCTCTTGAAACCGAACGAACCAGCCGCGACTACCTGTTCGGTCGTCTGCTGGCAGTCGCCGAGAATATCGAACAAATGGCTCTAAAAAATGCCGACGAGAATCGGCCAACAAACGCCGCACGCCTATTCCAGCGTTTTGCCGATCATCCGGCTTCTACTTGGCGCCGTTTGGAACTCGCCCTACTGCCCTACAAAAAACGTTTGCAAAACAACGACACTGGTTTCCTGGTCAAACGGGAGAAGCTGCTGAACGAAATCGTCGATCAGTTCCGCCCTGACGATTTCATCGGCGACAGCCCTCTCGGCCCCGAATTCCTGCTGGGTTACCGCTGCCAGACCCGCGCTCTGCTTAAGAAATCCGAAGCCGCCACCAATGCCGAAGGAGACAAGGAATGACCTCCCTGCAACACAAGATCGACTTTGCCCTGATCATCTCCGTGAAGAATGCCAACCCCAACGGCGACCCTCTGGACGGCAACCGCCCGCGCGTCACCTATGAAGGCTTGGGCGAAATCTCCGACGTCTGCCTGAAGCGCAAGCTGCGCGACCGTTTGCAGGAAGGTGGGTTCGATATTTTCGTGCAGTCCGATGACCGCAGAAACGACGACTTTCCCCACCTGAAGGCACGGGCCGAAGCCCTTCTCGGCCAATCGCTCTATGACAACAAAGAAAAAAAGAAGAACACCGAAAAAGCCTGTGCCAAATGGTTCGACGTGCGCGCCTTCGGCCAACTTTTCGCCTACGAAAACAAGGGCAAAGGCAAGAAGAACAAAGATAGCGATGAAGATAGCAGCAAGTCGGGCGATGGCGTGTCCATCCCGATCCGGGGGCCGCTCACCATTCAGTCTGCCTTCAGCGTTAAACCCATCTCCATCGCCAGCAACCAGATCGTCAAAAGCGTCAACAACGATGAGAAGGAAGGCAAGGAAGGCAAGAAGAGTTCCGACACCATGGGGATGAAACATCGTGTCGAGAACGAAGCCTTCTACGTCACCTATGGCAGCATCAACCCGCAACTGGCGAAACGCACCGGCTTCAGCGACGACGACGCCGAGGCGATCAAGGCGATCCTGCCCAAGCTCTTCGAAAACGATGCGTCCTCCGCTCGGCCCGAAGGCAGCATGGCGGTGCTGTGGGTGTTCTGGTGGAAACACAATTGCAAATCCGGCCAGTACTCCTCCGCCAGGGTGCATCGGTCTCTGCACGTCAACCCCGATGGCACCTATACCCTGGATAAATTGGACGGACTTAAGCCCGATGAACTCGAAGGCTTCTGATCCGCGGAGGGCCGAGGGATGGATGCGGAAGACGACGATCTGCGGCCGCTTTCGGCCTTGCAACACCTGGCCTTCTGCCCGCGCCAGTGCGCCCTGATCCACGGGGAGCAGGCGTGGGCGGAAAACCGCCTCACCGCCGAGGGGCGCATCCTGCACGAGCGCGCCGATTCCGGCGAAGGCGAGACGCGGGGGAACCTGCGCATCGCGCGCGGCGTGCGCCTCGTCAGCCGCCGCCTGGGGCTCTCCGGCATCGCCGACGTGGTGGAGTTCCGCCGCAAGGCCGCGCCCGGCGGCGCAATCGTCCGGCGGCCCTTCCCGGTGGAATACAAGCGCGGCAAGCCTAAGGCGCACGACGCCGACCGCATCCAGTTGTGCGCGCAGGCGCTCTGCCTGGAGGAGATGCTGGGAGTCGAGGTTCCCGAAGGAGCCCTGTTCTACGGCAAACCGCGGCGGCGCGAGGCGGTGGCCTTCCTTCCGGAACTGCGCCGCCGGGTGGAGGATCTGGCCGCCCGCCTGCACGCCTTGCTGCACGAACCCGCCCTGCCGCCGCCTCTCTCAGGCGATGCGCGATGCGCCGCCTGTTCCCTGGTGGAGATTTGCCGCCCCGGCCTGGCCGGGCGCTCCGCCCGCGCCTGGACCGCCCGCGCCGTGGCGCGCCAGCTTGCCGAGACGGAGGAACCGCCATGAAACGCCTGGGCAACACCCTCTACGTCACCTCGCAGGGCAGCTATCTGTCGAAGGACGGCGACTGCGTGCTGATCGCACGGGAGGAAGGCGGCAAAACCCGCGTGCCGTTGCACAACGTGGACGGCATCGTCGGCTTCGGACGGGTCTCCGCCAGTCCTTTCCTGCTCGGGGCGTGCGCCGAGGCCGGAGTCACCCTGACCTGGATGACCGAGAAGGGGCGCTTCCTCGCCCGCGTCGAGGGGCCGGTTTCCGGCAACGTCCGCCTGCGCCGCGCCCAGTACGCCGCAGCCGACGGCCCGGCGGCCTCCGCCGACATCGCCCGATCCATCCTCACCGGCAAGATCGCCAACCAGCGCAGCGTTCTGCTGCGGGCGCGGCGCGACCACGGGGCGGACGCAGAGGGCCGCATCTCCGCCGCCATCCATGCCCTGGCCATCGCCCTGCGCCGGTTGGAAGCCACGCCCGGCCTCGACGCCCTGCGCGGGGTGGAGGGCGACGCCGCCGCTGTGTACTTTGCCGCCTTTCCCGCCCTGCTGCGCAACGAAGACCCGGCCTTCGCCTTTGCCGGACGGGTGCGCCGCCCCCCCACTGACGCGGTGAACTGCTTGCTGTCGTTCATTTACACCCTGCTCACTCACGATGCGCGCTCGGCGCTGGAGGGCGTGGGCCTCGACCCGCAGGTGGGGTTTCTGCACCGGGAAAGGCCGGGGCGCCCCAGTCTCGCCCTGGATCTGGTCGAGGAATTCCGCGCCTGGTTCGCCGACCGGCTGGTCTTAAGCCTGATCAACCGCGGACAGGTGCGGGCGCGCGACTTCCTGGCCGACGAGGCCGGAGCGGTGACCCTGACCGACGAGGCGCGGCGGACCGTTCTCATCGCCTACCAGAAACGCAAGGCGGAAGACATCCGCCACCCATTTCTGGAGGAAACCTGCGCCGTCGGCCTGCTCTGGCATGCACAGGCGCGCCTGCTGGCGATGCGGCTGCGCGGCGACCTCGACGCCTATCCCCCGTTCATCGCACGGTGATGCCATGCTGGTTCTCGTCACCTATGACGTCAGCACCACCGATGCCGCCGGACGCCGCCGCCTGCGCCGCGTCGCCAAGGCATGCCAGAACCGCGGCCAACGGGTGCAATGCTCGGTGTTCGAGTGCGAGGTCGATCCGGCGCAGTGGGCCTCTTTGCGCGCCGCCCTGACCGGATTGATCGACCCGGAACGCGATAGCCTGCGCTTCTACTTTCTCGGCTCCGGCAATCGGCACAAGGTGGAACACGTCGGCGCGAAACCCAGCCTCGACCTCGACGGACCGCTGATCTTCTAGGAAGGCGCGGCCGCCGCGCGAACCCCCAGCGGCCATGCCCGGCCCGGCAGGTTCGCGATGCTTCTTGGACATTGTGAATATGGAACAAATCCCGAAGAATCCGGCCCTACACCCGGCGGCAAGACCGCCCCGCCGCCGGGTTCGCGCAAACGTTCGGTATTCCCTTTGTGTCTCCATGCGTTAGAGTGGAGCCGTCGCCCCTCCCGCAGGGGCGTGGATTGAAACAACGCCGATTTAACCGGGGCTTCACGGGTGGCGAGTCGCCCCTCCCGCAGGGGCGTGGATTGAAACTCGGCCCCGACGATCTCAGCCCGTTTTGACAGAACGTCGCCCCTCCCGCAGGGGCGTGGATTGAAACCAGCCGGGGAACCCGGCGCGCACCAGGGCGTCGTCGTCGCCCCTCCCGCAGGGGCGTGGATTGAAACACCGCCCCGGCGCTGACCGAGGTGTCCGGCTCCGGTCGCCCCTCCCGCAGGGGCGTGGATTGAAACGATATCGACGCCATGGGCAACGTCGAGGTATCCGGTCGCCCCTCCCGCAGGGGCGTGGATTGAAACATTCCTCCTTCGGCGCGAACGGCGACGCTGCGAGGTCGCCCCTCCCGCAGGGGCGTGGATTGAAACCTCGGCAAACGCCGTGACCATCGCGCGCAGCGGAAGTCGCCCCTCCCGCAGGGGCGTGGATTGAAACATTTTCCTGTCGTGTTGTGCGGCGCGGCGGCGGGGTCGCCCCTCCCGCAGGGGCGTGGATTGAAACTGCTAACATTGGGCGACAAATCACGATCAAGGGTCGCCCCTCCCGCAGGGGCGTGGATTGAAACTCCTGCGGGATGGGCAGAAACGCCAGACAGATAGTCGCCCCTCCCGCAGGGGCGTGGATTGAAACGACTTGTAGGTGTACCCCGCGACCGTCCGGTCAAGTCGCCCCTCCCGCAGGGGCGTGGATTGAAACTGCCAAACTCGCCTTGCTGCGACGCACGGTAGGGTCGCCCCTCCCGCAGGGGCGTGGATTGAAACAGGGTTCAGAATATCCATTATAAACGACACGGCCAGTCGCCCCTCCCGCAGGGGCGTGGATTGAAACCTCCTGCGCCTTCTGGTCACCCTGGGCGATTCCGCGTCGCCCCTCCCGCAGGGGCGTGGATTGAAACTTCAGATAGGCCAGCACCTCCACCTCCGGCGACGGTCGCCCCTCCCGCAGGGGCGTGGATTGAAACCCTCGTTGCGTCGAGGGGCATCATCGCCAATGCGCGTCGCCCCTCCCGCAGGGGCGTGGATTGAAACATCCCCTGCATCGCGGCGATCGCCGCGTTGAGGTGTCGCCCCTCCCGCAGGGGCGTGGATTGAAACCCTCCCTTGGCTTTGACCGCCGTCCAGCGGGCGCGTCGCCCCTCCCGCAGGGGCGTGGATTGAAACTCGAACGGCACCTGGCGCATCTCCAGCGTGAAGGTCGCCCCTCCCGCAGGGGCGTGGATTGAAACCTTGTAGCCTATGGAGATCCGCAACGTCGCGCCCTGTCGCCCCTCCCGCAGGGGCGTGGATTGAAACCCGTGATGCCGATGACCGCCGCCATGGCTTACTGTCGCCCCTCCCGCAGGGGCGTGGATTGAAACCCCTCGAGCCAGGTGGTCAACCCGTCGATCGAAAGTCGCCCCTCCCGCAGGGGCGTGGATTGAAACGCTCTCGGGGTCTATGCCGAGGAACTGGCGACATAGTCGCCCCTCCCGCAGGGGCGTGGATTGAAACCTGGTCAGGAGGCAGCGCCAGGTCGTCCCCGGTGTGTCGCCCCTCCCGCAGGGGCGTGGATTGAAACAAGGACGACGACGGGGGGCGGCGATGACGACGAAGGTCGCCCCTCCCGCAGGGGCGTGGATTGAAACGTTTACGAATGTGGCAGCAGGTGGGGTGTCCACGTCGCCCCTCCCGCAGGGGCGTGGATTGAAACCCCCATGACGACGACGGCCATGCGATCCACGCGCCGTCGCCCCTCCCGCAGGGGCGTGGATTGAAACGGCTCAGACGTGGATTTACTTCAAAAGCCGCGCGGGTCGCCCCTCCCGCAGGGGCGTGGATTGAAACTTATTCCGGCGTCCCGTCGTTCGTCCGCGCCGCCGTCGCCCCTCCCGCAGGGGCGTGGATTGAAACTCCATCTCCCTCGATGGCAGCATCGATGCGGCGAGTCGCCCCTCCCGCAGGGGCGTGGATTGAAACCGTCATCCGCACGGCGTACCGCCGCCCCACCGGGCGTCGCCCCTCCCGCAGGGGCGTGGATTGAAACTCAAGCAACGCCGCATTGAGGTGGGTGAGGCGGGTCGCCCCTCCCGCAGGGGCGTGGATTGAAACCGACTGCGCGCACGGCAGCTTGCCACACATGGCCGTCGCCCCTCCCGCAGGGGCGTGGATTGAAACATGGTCACATGACTCCGATGAAGTGGAGGATTTGTCGCCCCTCCCGCAGGGGCGTGGATTGAAACTCCTCACCGCGGCGTCGTATCGCATGGACCCGGACGTCGCCCCTCCCGCAGGGGCGTGGATTGAAACTTGCTCATGGTGGGTTTTCCTCAGAACGGGAAGGTCGCCCCTCCCGCAGGGGCGTGGATTGAAACCTGGCTTCTCCGGGTGTTTGAACTGGTGGTGACTTGTCGCCCCTCCCGCAGGGGCGTGGATTGAAACCCGGCTCCGATGCCGCCCTGTACAAGGCAGCCCAGTCGCCCCTCCCGCAGGGGCGTGGATTGAAACTCCGCGTGCACGACGCCGCGCAGGCCGCAGGGTTGTCGCCCCTCCCGCAGGGGCGTGGATTGAAACGTCGAGATAGGCGAGCGCCATTTAAAGCACCTCGTCGCCCCTCCCGCAGGGGCGTGGATTGAAACCTCGTCGCGGGCTTTGTCGGTGGCCTCCGCCTTGGCGTCGCCCCTCCCGCAGGGGCGTGGATTGAAACCAGGACTTGTACTCGGGCAAGCTGCTCTCCTGGCGTCGCCCCTCCCGCAGGGGCGTGGATTGAAACAAGGTGCGCGACGAGGAACCGGTCGGCATCGTCACGTCGCCCCTCCCGCAGGGGCGTGGATTGAAACGCGTAACGACCCGACCGCAACCATAGGGGAAAACGTCGCCCCTCCCGCAGGGGCGTGGATTGAAACTTGCCGACGCGGACGGCGTGGAGATCCTGGTGCGTCGCCCCTCCCGCAGGGGCGTGGATTGAAACCTGGGGTTCGCCCCCGGTCTGCTTGTTGTCGGCAAGTCGCCCCTCCCGCAGGGGCGTGGATTGAAACTGGTACGGCATGAGCAGGCCATCCGCCAGCGGATGTCGCCCCTCCCGCAGGGGCGTGGATTGAAACAACATGCAGATGCCACGCTACGGCGTACCTTCCGTCGCCCCTCCCGCAGGGGCGTGGATTGAAACGACGCAACGCGGCGGGCAGCGCGGAGGGGAATTCGGGTCGCCCCTCCCGCAGGGGCGTGGATTGAAACCGCGGAGAGGCGGCGTTCAAACGGTTCGCGAGCGGTCGCCCCTCCCGCAGGGGCGTGGATTGAAACCAGTACTACGGCGCGCGCGGCATCGGCGTGTGCGCGTCGCCCCTCCCGCAGGGGCGTGGATTGAAACCTCTTGCCGGGCCGGTCGTGGCCATGGTCGTACGCGTCGCCCCTCCCGCAGGGGCGTGGATTGAAACAGCTTGTAGCGGCTGCGGCTGCCATAGGGGCCGGGTCGCCCCTCCCGCAGGGGCGTGGATTGAAACCTTCCACACACCGGCCTGCACCGCGCCCCTGAGGTCGCCCCTCCCGCAGGGGCGTGGATTGAAACAAGGACGCGGTGAAGCAGCTCAAGACCTATGCCGAGTCGCCCCTCCCGCAGGGGCGTGGATTGAAACAAGCTGGAAATGCAGGGCAACCACAAGCCCATCAGTCGCCCCTCCCGCAGGGGCGTGGATTGAAACATCGAGGGAGACGTGCGCGGCGGCGACTGGCGGGTCGCCCCTCCCGCAGGGGCGTGGATTGAAACATGTACGCGCCGTGCTCCTCCAGCGACAGGTGCGTCGCCCCTCCCGCAGGGGCGTGGATTGAAACGTTGCCCCAAGCGTCCCAGCCGGGGCGCCGGGTAGTCGCCCCTCCCGCAGGGGCGTGGATTGAAACCTCTCTGCTCCAGCCCACGCCGAACCCCCTGCGAGTCGCCCCTCCCGCAGGGGCGTGGATTGAAACGCGGCGCTGGCGAGGTGGTCCAGCGCCTTGGACAGGTCGCCCCTCCCGCAGGGGCGTGGATTGAAACTTCTCAACCTCGCCAAGGTCGATGACCTTGCCCATGTCGCCCCTCCCGCAGGGGCGTGGATTGAAACGATAAGTACAACGAAATGAACCCGGAAATCGTCAAGTCGCCCCTCCCGCAGGGGCGTGGATTGAAACGGCCTCGCGGCGCGCGCGGCGCGCCTCCGCTCCGGGTCGCCCCTCCCGCAGGGGCGTGGATTGAAACCCCATAGCGCGCGCCCGTATGGAGAGCGCCGCGGGTCGCCCCTCCCGCAGGGGCGTGGGTTGAAACAATCAGCCCTTACGGAATGTTGTCGTTCACTTGGAGGCGGTCTCCGCTCCGGTCGGTTGCGGGGGCTTTGCAGGCACCGGCTTTTGGCCGGTTTTTATTCCCGGGCTTTTTCCTCGGGCTGCCTGCGTCCTGCTCCGGCGTCTCTCGGCGGCGTTGCCGCCCCGCGCACCGGGCGGTTCTTTCGCCGCTGCCCGCGGCCGCCTTCATCCGCCGCCATATCGGAACAAGCGTATGCTCCGAACGCCGTGAGGTTCGTCCTCCGCGGCTACAGCAGCCTGTACTTGCGGACGGGTCTGCCGACGGCGGAATACTCCAAATGACTGACCACTTTTCCCGTATACTCGAGGTAGACGAGGTATTTCTTGATGGACACCCGGGACAACCCGACGGCCTGCTCCATGCCCTTGATGCTACAGCTTTCCGGCTGGCTCTCGAGGTACGTTTGAATGATTTCGAGCGTGCTCATGTCCACCCCCTTGGGAAGCGACGGCTTCGCCCGGATGAACACCCGCCTGTCCAGGAGGCCCTGGTCCAGTTCGGTGTGCGAGTCGAGCAGCCTGCGCCTCTCGCGGTAGGAGACCAGGGCCGCCTCGAAGCGTTCGAAGGTGAAGGGCTTCATCAGATAGTCGATGACTCCGAGGCGGAGCGCCGCCTTGATGTCCTCGCTGCTGCGGTCCGCGGTGATCATGATGACATCCACCCGCGGGTGTTCATGGCGGACGCGCTGGAGCAGTTGCAGGCCGTCCATCCCGGACATGAACACGTCCAGCAGGAGCAGGTTGATCTTGTGCTCCTTCAGAAATTCGAGGCAATCCTTGCCGGTGGTGAAACTGCCGCGCAGAGAGAACGCATTGAGGCGGGCGAGATATTCGCCGTTTATCGCTGCGACCATGGGATCGTCTTCGACGATGACGACATCGATCATGCGTTCGCTCCGTGATCCGCCTGTAGCGGCAACTGCACCGTGACGGTCGTTCCCTTCCCCCGCGCCGAGTCTATTTCCAGCGTGCCGCCGAGGGAATCCACCGTGAGCAGGACGAGGTAGAGGCCGAGGCCGCGCCCGTGCCCCTTGGTGGAGAAGTAGCGCGCGAAGATCTTATCCATCAGGTCGTCGTCGATGCCCTCGCCCGTGTCCTTGATCATGATCCACATGGTGTCGTCGTCCAGGGTGAAGGCCACCGCCATGGTCTTCTCGGCCGTGTCGGCCATGGCGTCGAGGCCGTTGTCGAAGAGATTGCCGACGATGGTGACGAAGCCGTTGCGCAGTTTCGGGTCCCCTATCTCGTGCAGGATACCCTCGATTTCGAGATCGACGTGAATCCCCAACTCCCGCGCCTTGGCGAACTTGCTCGAAAGAAATCCCGCGATCACCGGATCCTTGATCCCGGACGTGATGCTGGCGTGATCCTTGAGCCGTACGCCGATGAGGGTCGAAAGGTAGTCCGAGAGCGCGGCGTGCTGCCTCTTCTGCAGCAGGCCGTAGATGACGTGCAACTGGTTCAGAAACTCGTGGGACTGGGTGCGCAGCGCATCGACGTAGCGGTTCACGCCGGTCAGGTTCTCCGCCAGCTGGCGGACCTCGGTCATATCCCGGAACGTGGCGATCGCCCCCACCAGGATGCCCTTGACCATGATCGGCCTCCGGTTGGTGAGGATGGCCGTGCCGTGGAGGTTCTGCTCGTTGTCGAATTCGGCGCGGCCGGTCTGAAGGACCTCGCGCAGCCGCAAGTTGGGCACCACCTCCTCCACCGGCTTGCCGAGAAATTCCCCGCACACGCCGACGTTGTTCAGGATGCGGGCGGCCGCCTCGTTGACGATGGTGACGCGGGCGTCCTTGTCCACCGCCACGATCCCCTCGCGCACGGTGCTCAGCATGGCGACGCGCTCTTCGAGGCTCCGCGCGATCTCCTCCGGTTCCAGGCCGTGGAGCACGTTGATGATGCCCCGGGAGAACAGAACCGCCAGGATCACGCCGCCCAGCATCAGGAAGAACAGGGCGGGCCAGATCGGCGCCACGAACCGGCTGATCGTCCTTTCGATGGAATCGGACATGATGCCGACGACGACTGCGCCGACCTGTCTACCGTCGTCGGCGTGGATCGGCGCCAGGGCGCGGAGGGAACGGCCGAACGTGCCCGTGGCGAACGAAATGTAGCTCTTCCCTTCCAGAACGTCGCCCGCATCGCCGCCGACGACATGCTTGCCGATGTTCCTCGGCGTGGGGTGGTACGCCCGGATGCCGTGCATATCGATCAACACGATGAACCGCACCTGGCTGGCCTTGGAGAGCAGGCTCAGTTCGCTTGCGACGGCGGGGAAGAGATCCCGTTCGCCCTGCATGAAGCGTTTTACCAGGGGCATGTGCACGGTGATTTCCGCCACGTTCATCGCCTGGGCGCCCGCCACCTGGCGGTATTCCGAATCGATCAGATAGCGCACATGAATGTGCAGGAGGATGACCGACGGCACGAACATCACGCAGACCAGAAGGATGAGCTTGGTCCGCAGGCGCGTCTTGCGAAACAGGGAGGAGAGCCAGTTGAACCGCATGCCGTGCCTCCGACTGCTGATTGCACCGCACCATTATGGAGAAAGCGAGAGCAAGACACGAGGAAAGGGATGGCGCGGCGCTACGAACGCCGCCTCCGGTCCCGGCACGCGGCGGCGGAGGCCGCCTTCGCCGCATCCAGCGTCGCCTCGACATGGCGTCTCAGTTCGTCGGTGGAATGGCCGGCGCGGGCGCGGCAAAGCGCTGCGTCCTCGCCGCACAGGAAGCACTTCCGGGGGGCAAGGCCGATGTCGCGGCGCGAGACGGGGCCGCCGTCCGGAGAGAGCACGTCCGCATCCGCCAGACGGCCGAAGGGGTGCTCCTCCTCCAGCCGGGCCGCCAGCCGCTTGAGTTCGAGCGGGGCCATGTCCGAAACCAGCAGGCGATAGGGACCGTCCGCGCCGTGCGCGGTTTCGTCGTGGAGGATGGACCCGGGGTTCTCCCGGGCCGCCAGCAGGCGGTCCAGGCAGGCGCTCAGGTCCGCCAGGAGTTCCCGCACCCCCGGAAGGTTCTTGTCCGGCCCGGGAATGTTGAGCGCCAAGGCGAGCACGCTTGCCCCGAAGCGCTCCGCCAGCGCCGTCTTGCGCAGCCACCGCGCTTCGCGCGCGTCCAGAACCGCCGCCCCGCCCGGCGGCATCGCCGCCGGGCGCTGCGCCCGATCCGTCCGGTCGGCGCGGCTACACCCCATAGACCTTGTCCACGATCGTGCCGTCCCGGTATTCGACCACGCCGACGACCTTGCCGGTCCGCGCCGGGGCCTTGGGCACGCCGGTGATGCGCAGGGCGGTTTCCCGCAGTTCCTCGATGGAACAGACCGGAATCTTCGCCTCCTTGAGACGGTCGATCAGGTCGGCCCGCCGCGGATTCACCGCGACCCCCCGCTCGGTCACCAGCGCGTCCACCGTGCGGCCGGGCGTGGTGATGGTGGTGCAGCGTTCCACGACGATGGGCAGGCGCGCCCGGATCAGCGGCGCGACGATGATCGTCAGCTTGGCCCCGGCGGCGGCGTCGTTGTGTCCGCCCGACCCGCCGATGATCATGCCGTTGGAGTCGGTGAGCACGTTGACGTTGAAGCCGGTGTCCACCTCGGAAGCGCCGAGGAGCACCGCATCGAGGAAATCGACGCAGCAGCTTTTCTGCTTCGGGTTGGCGTAGGTGTCCGCCGAGATTTCCTGGTGCCGCGGGTTGTCCCGCATCGAGTGCACGCTGGAGAGATCGAAGCACTGCACGTCGAAGATGTTCTCGAACAGGCCTTCCTCGAGCATCTCGACCATGTATTTGGTGATGCCGCCGAGCAGGAAACCGCCCTTGAGGCCGAGCCGCCGCATGTCCTCGCGCAGGAAGAGGGAGGCGGCAAGCGACGCGCCTCCGGCTCCGGTCTGGTAGTTGAAGCCGTTGCGCAGCAGCCCGGAGGCACGGATCACCGCCTGCGCGTTGCGGGCGATGGCCAGGGCGAGGGGGTCGCGGGTGAGGCTGATGGAGCCGGAGACGATTCCCGCGGGATCGCCGATCCTGTCCACCACCACCACGTGGTCCACCCGGTTGTGGGGGATCGACACCCGGGTCAGCGCCGCCTCGGAGACGAAGTCGGTGACCGCCAGGACCTTCTGCGCGTGGTCCACATCCGGCAGGATGTAGCCGAGGGAACCGCAGGCCGAAGGCCCCTGCGTGCCGTTGATGTTGCCGTATCTGTCCACGCAGGGCGCGGCGACGATGGCGATGTCGATCTTCAGCGAGCCCTCGCCGATCGCCCTGGGGCGGCCGCCGTGGGAACGGAACACCACCGGCTTTTCCAGGATCCCCCGGCTCACCGCCTGGGCCAGGGGGCCGCTCATGTAGTCGGTGTCGAGGGCGGCGATCAGCCCGCTTTCGATGTGCGGAATCATCGCCTTGTGGATGGGGAACAGAGAGGACATGGCGATCGTCAGGCCCTTGACCCCGATTTTCGCCGCGGCCTCCAGCACCATGTTGGCGACGAAGTCCCCGTTCCGCAGATGATGATGGAAGGACAGGGTCATACCGTCGCGAAGCCCGGCTTCCCGCAGCGCGGAAACGAGATCGGGCAGGAATTTCTGAGTCACGGTGTACCTCCTATTCGGCCATCTGCAGGATGCGTTCTGCGCGCTTGATGATCGGCAGATCGATCATCATGCCGTCGAGGGAAACCGCCCCCTTGCCGTCCCGCTCCGCCGCTTTCGCCGTGTCCATCACCCGGGCCGCCCAGGCGATCTGGGCTTCCGTCGGCATGAACGCCTCCTTGACCGCATGGACATGGTGCGGCGAGATCAGCGCCTTGCCGGAAAACCCGAACTGCGCGGCGCAGGCGGCATCCTTCGCCAGCCCTTCCATGTCGGTGACGAAGGGGAACGGCGTATCCACCGCCGCGATGCCGCAAGCCTTGCAGGCCATCAGCATGCGCCCCCGGGCGTAGGCGATTTCGGCGCCCTCCGGCGTCCGCCGCGCGCCCATCTCCGCCGTCAGGTCCTCCGCGCCGAGCAGCATGCCGGCCAGGCGGCCGCCGGACGCGGCGATCGCCGAGACGTTCTCGATGCCGCGGGAGCTTTCCACCAGGGCCATCAGGCGGATGCCATCCCCGCCGCCGGAGGCGGCGTCGATACAGGCGGAAATCTCGCGCAGGTCATCCGGGCGCTCGCACTTGGGCAGGAGGACGACATCCGCCCGTCCGGCCACCGCCGCGGCCACGTCGTCGCGCCAGAACGGCGTCTCCAGGCCGTTGATGCGCACCACGCACATCACGCCCTGCGGCCTGAGATCGGTGAGGCTGTGGCGCACCAGGATGCGGGCCGCGTCCTTTTCCGACTTCGCGACCGCATCCTCGATATCCAGGATCACCGAATCCGCGCCCAGGCTGTCGGCGCTGGCCAGCATGCCGGGGTTGTTCCCGGGCATGAACAGCATCGTCCGGAAGGCTTTCATCGCCGCGCCTCCTTGTAGCGTGCCGCCACCGCTTCCATCCTCGCCACGATCGTGCATTTCAGCGCGCCGCGGTCGTTCGCGTGGATGTCCACGCCGTCGAGCCCGGCCGCCGCCAAACAGTCCTTGATGGTCTGCAGGATGTCGTCGCCGAACTGCTGCATGACAATGCTCTCGACGGCGATGGAGCCGCCCTTCCCATCCGGCGCGGCGGTCATCCTGATGAAGATGTCGTTGGATTCCAGGGTTCCTGCCTGGGCGCTCGCTATCTGCCCCACTGTCATCCTCCTCCGGCCGGTCGGCCGTGTTGTGTGTCCGAACGTCCCCGGTCCGCCGCTAGTGGCGGCCGCTCCTGCCGCGCAGGGCCTCGGCGATGCCGCGCCCCTTGTCCGACAGGAGAAATTCCAGCGTCGTCTCCGGGACGAGTTGCCTCAGCTCTTCGGTGCGTTGCCCGTAGCGCTCGTCGCGGAGTATCTCCCGCACCTTGGACGCGCTGATGATGCCTTCGCCGCCGCACCGGCGCGGCATTTCGCAAAACCCGATGCCGTGGGCGGGCAGCACGCGGCGCATCACCGCGTTGTATGTGGCGGTCGCCGGGCAGTAGGGTTCGTCGCCGACGAAGCGGATGGCGATTCCCAGGTCCGGCGCGACCTTGGCGGCGAAGATCTCGGCGTCCAGCCCGGCGTGCACGGCGGCGTGCGCCGCCTTGCCGGAGAAATAGGCGGGAAAGCTCCCCCGCGACACCATGTACGGCCCCGCCGGAAGCACGGCGGCCCCGGCGATGCCGGACACGCCGTGGCGGACCAGGGCCAGCCTGTCCGCGAACGGAAAGGCGGACGCGTCCTCCTCGACGACGAAAACCACCACCTGCGGGCACCGGCGCACGGCTTCCTCGACCAGACCGCGATGGCCGAGGGTGAAGGGATTCGCATTCATCACCACGGCTCCCAGGGGAACGTTTTCCCCCTGCGCCAGTTCGGCCCGGGTTTGCCGCATCCACGCGGCGTAGTCCGGGGAACCGAATTCCAGCAGGGCCGCGGCCTCGGTGGCGGCCACGAGGTGAAACCCCATCACCGCGAATTTGGGCGCCTCTTCCGGCTTGGTGAAGATGCAGACCCTGCCGAACCCCTTGCCCAGCGCTTCCGTCAGAATACGTCCCACCAGGGACGAGGCGAGCCCCTGTTCCTGGTGGGTGCTGCTGGTGCAAACGCCGCAGATCACGTTGCCCGCGAGGAAGGCGACGCCGACGAGACGGCCGTCTTCGTAGAAGCCGAGCCCGGTGTCGATGCCTTCCGGCATATCGAGCCCCGCCTCCCGCAGCAGCTCGGCGGCGGCGGCGCGTTCGCGGGGCGTGACGATATGGTTGTATCCCTGGGCGAGCATGATCGCGGATATCCTAGTAGAGCAAGGGAACGGTCAGTCCGACGACGATCAGAATAAGCGCTCCGCCGAGCCTTGAGGATATCTGAGCGAAGGGCATGAGTTCGAAACGGTTGGCGGCGGACAGCACCGCCACATCGCCCGTGCCGCCCATGTTCGCCATGCACAGCCCCGCGGCGATGGCGGATTCGATGAAGTTGAAGCCCACCAGCAGACCGCCGAAACCGGCGCCGATAACCGCACCGAGGACGACGGAGAGGACGAGGAAGAAGGTCTGGAAGGTGAAGGCGTTGATCACCACGCCGAGGTCGGTGTAGGTCACGCCCACGCCGATGAGCAATGGGGCGGTCATGTACTTGGCGACGAACTGGAACCAGGCCGCACAGGATTCCTGCAAGGACTGCGGCACCACGCCCGAGACCTTCAGAAGGGCCACGCTGATGATCATCAGCGCGTAGTAGTGCAGGGGGATGAACTTCGCCAGCACATGGCCGAGAAGAAGCATGCAGCAGGCGGTGAACAACCCCACGCCGAGGGTCTGGACGGTCACCGGGACGGAGACGGCGGGGCCGTGGTCCTCGTCGCCGCTGCGGATGAGTTTCCCGTTGCCGGTGAGCTTCGGATACTTCTTGCCCAGACGGTCCAGCAGCCCTCCGGAGATGATCGCCAGAACGTTGGCGATCGCCATCGGGGGGATCAGCATGGACAGAATCTGCTTCGTATCCATCTGGGTGCTGCCGTGCAGGATTTCCGACATCGGCAGCACGCCCGCGCCCAGGCCGCCGCCCATGATCGGGTAGCAGACGAAGGCGATCGCCTTGCTCCAGCCGAAGCCGGTGACGAACCCGACGACGCCGGCCAGGAAGGCCGCCGCGGCGAGACCCAGAAAGATCGGCACCGCGAAACGCACGCCCGCCTTGACCAGCAGCTTGGCCTGCATCCCGAAAATCGAGCCGCAGATCAGGGCCGCGATATAGAAATCGAGAAAATTCGACGGCTTCATGAACCCGTCGATAACCTTTTTGACGCTCGCGGGCATGATGCCGAAATACACGAGCGCGGCACTGACGAAAATGCAAAAAAGCGGACCGCCTCCGAGGTAGTTGTTCACCAGGGGCGTCCGCGCTCCCAACCAATCAAGAAGAAAACCCATGGACATGGTGATGGCAAAGCCGCCGGCCATGCCTCCGGGCAGCTTGCCGAGGGCACAGGCGAGACCGACCAGAACCGACAGCACAAGCATGTGGGGAAGCTTCATTCCCATGATTTCGATATTCATACGGCACCTCTCGCAGATTGCAGTGAATTGCCAGACGTCCTCTCGAGCGAGCATATGCCGCAGCCAGGCGCTGTTGGAGCATCGGGAATTAATGAGGCACTTATGAAAGTTATGAAATCAGCAGCCCTTCTCCCGCCGGGGTCGGCGGGCTTGGGTTTGCGGGGCGGTTTTCATCCTCGGGCTTCGGCCCTCGGACCGCCTTCGCTGCGCTGCGGCGTCTCTCGGCGGCCAGACCTCGGCCTCGTCGCTCGCATATCGCAACTCTACAGCCCTTATTTCAGGCCTCAGCTGCTTCAGCCCCTAATATTTCCGATGGGGTTTCGACAGACGATACGGCGGTGCATCCATGCATGACTTCATGCGCCAAACATGCATACCCCCATGCATTTCTGATGCATGGGGGTATGCATGAAATAATGGCGATTGTCCTAGAACGCATCCATCCATAAGCGTATTCGTTTCCAGACGACACGAACTATTACTTACACCGCAGCATTCGACGGCAAGCGACGCCTGCTTTCTTAAAAACGCAGCGTACGCGGAACTCGGCCCGTGGAGGGTCAGTCGGGGAAAGCGACCGCGCCTTCCGGAAACGCATGGAGCCCGAAAAAGTTGTTCCGGGTCACCGTCCAATCCACATCCGAGAACGCCGCAACCAGCTTGTCGGAGATCTCGCGGACGTCCGCGTTGCGGGCGGCGCCCCGTCGCGTCGCCTTCCAGAGATTGAGATACAGCGGCTCGTCTTCGAGCCGCAGCTCGCGCAGGGAAGGACTGAGGCACGGCGTGTAGACCGGTAGAAGCGCCAGGGCGGAGCCGGAGAGGACAAGGCGCTCGCTGACGCTGGCCCATTCGACGACGGTGGCCCGGTCACCCGCCCGATCGACCACCGAAAACCATCGTCCCCACGCGGAGGGGGATTCGGTTCCACGAATATGCGGCAAACTGACAAGGGAATGCCCATGCGCCAGATCGTCCAGCACACGCGGCACCGGACGCCCGCCGGCAAAATACGGCTCGGCATAGAAAATGCCGTAACGCAGGCGCGCCAGAAGCTGGATCTTGTCGTCCGGCTCGGCCTCCGGCGGCATCTCATCGACGCCGGACCAGATCAGGGAAATATCCGCTTCTCCGCCTGCCTCGGCGCTGACCAGTTGGATGCCCGGCATCAGCAGGTCGGGATGGCGTGCGATCGCGTCCTGCAACGGCCCCATGGGCACCCCGGTCTTCAAGGGCGTCAGCATGTAGTTGTAGATGCGTTCGGTCGCCTTGATGCGGACCCTAACGTTGGTCGAGCGCAGGCCGTTCAGTTCCTCCTCAAACTCCCGCGTGAGACGGCGGGCACGCAGCGCGATCTCCACGAGCTCCGCCGCGGCGGCGGTCAGCGTGACGCCGCTGCCGGATCGCTCGAACAGGATGGTGCGGGCGCTTTTCTCCAGGCGGGCGATGCGGCGGCTGACCGTCGCCTGATTGATCCCGAGAGACTGCGCAGCCTCGGAAAAGCTGCCCGTATCGACGACCTCGGCAAAGATCCGGATGTCCTGCCAGTCGGGACTCTTCCCGCCGACGGCATGCTCCCAGTCTGTGGCGTATGGCATGACTGCATCGCTCCGAAGACCGACGCCGGAATGCGCCGCATCTTTGTCAAGCATGAGGATTTACTATTATTTCAGGTCGCGACTGCGAACGCAACCTCCGCAGCCCGCACGCCCTCTCCACGCGATTTCCCCGTCTTTACGGCCGAAACCGGCACGCCGGACATGCCGCCCGCCCCCCGAACCCCGACGAACAAGGAGAGATTTGAGCATGGCCATCACAGGTAGAATCGCCGTCGTCACCGGCTCGACCAGCGGCATCGGTTTGGGCATCGCGGAGGCCCTGGCCGCACAAGGCGCCTCCGTGGTCCTCAACGGCTTCGGCGATCCCACCGCGATCGAGGCAATCCGCACCCGCATCGCCCGCACCTACGGCGTGGACGTCGCCTTCAATCCGGCCGACCTGTCCGACCCGCAGCAAACCCGCAGCATGATCGCCGACGCCGAAACCCGCTTCGGCCGCCTCGACATACTGGTCAACAACGCGGGCGTGCAGTTCGTTTCCCCCCTGGAAGACTTTCCGACGGAACGCTGGAACACGATCATCGCCCTCAATCTCAGCGCCGTCTTCCACGCCACCGCCGCGGCGCTGCCCGGCATGAAGCACCGGGGGTTCGGCAGGATCGTCAACATCGCCTCGACGCACGGGCTGGTCGCGTCGCCCGACAAAGGCGCCTACGTCGCGGCCAAGCACGGGGTCATCGGCCTGACCAGGGTCACGGCTCTCGAAACCGCGGCGCACGACATCACCGCCAATGCGATCTGCCCGGGCTGGGTTTTGACTCCCCTGGTCCAGGCGCAGATCGACGCGCTCGCCGAGCGGGAGAAGCTGACCGGAGAAGAGGCGCGGCGCCGGCTGCTGGCGGAAAAGCAGCCATCCCTCGACTTCGCCACACCCGCCCAGATCGGCGAACTGGCGTCGTTCCTGTGCTCGGACGCGGCCACGCAGATCCGCGGCGCCGCGATCACCATCGACGGGGGCTGGACGGCGCAATAAAAACCGAAGGAAGGGGGGGAGCGACGACGGCATTGCGCGCAGAACCGGCTGATCGGGTGGAACAGCCGTTGGCCGCCGTTCTGCGGGCGCGGCGGCCCGCCGAGGTCATCGAGGAGCACAGGATCGACAGGCGATACCGCCATGCATCCGTGCATACCGCCATGCACCACCGCACACGACCCCATGCAGTTCTGGTGCATGGGGGTATGCATCCGATAATGGCGATTATCCTAGAATACAGCCGTTCCGAAGCGTATCCGTTTCAAGGTGATACGAGCTGTTACGTGCATACACAGCCACGGCTGAGGATGGTTTTCGATGGCCGCTCCGCTCCCCTCGCGGATGCCGAATACGCATCCAGATCGATCTTCGGCAGGGTGATCGCACACGGCACAGCCTTCACATCCGCCTCATATTCATGAGGTAATCATAAAAATCGTGGAAGGATAAAATCAAACACAAGAAATTACCCTGCCGACGGAATGAGAGTAGAAACTCTGAATAAATAATAAAATACGCCAACTAATCTCATAAGTATTTTCTGATTTCGTTCTCGCAGTCCGTCAGCGATCGAGAATTAGCGTATTGTAAAACAATTCTAAAATAAACCTTGAATCAAGGGAGTCGGTTTTATGCTACCTATAATTCCCTATATCGCTATCGCCGGGACAGCCCTCACGGCATGGGCCATCATCAAGAAATACAACGTCAACATCACCCTGCTGTTTGCCGGTCTCGGCCTCAACCTTCTCGCCATCCTCGGCGGCGCCTCAAAAATTCTTCCCGCCTCGCAGAAGTCCACCGGCTTCATCGGGTTCGATCTTTTCGACCTCCTCCGCACCATCTCGATCCATCAGGTTTCCCACATCGGCTTCCTGATCCTCGTCGCCGGCGGTTTCGCCACCTACATGGAACGCATCGGCGCCTCGAGCAAGCTGGTGCAGATCTGCATCCGCCCCCTGCGTTATTTCAAGAACCGCTATCTGCTGCTGGGCGGCGCCTTCCTGCTGGGGCACGCCCTGGTGGTGGTGGTGCCCAGCGCCGCCGGCCTGGCCATGGTGCTGGTGGTCTCGATGTATCCCCTGCTGGTCACCGGGTTGGGCGTTTCCAAGGCGAGCGCCGCGGCGATCATCGGCACCACCTGCTGCATGAGTTATGCTCCATCATCGGCGATGGCCATCCTGGGGTCCAGGACCGTGGGGGTGGATCTCATCGTCTATCTGGTGAAGTACCAGCTTCCCGTCGCCCTCTGCGCCGTGGCGGTGATCACCATCGCCCACGTCATCGTGCAGAGCTATTTCGACCGCAAGGAAGGCGCCGCTCAGGGCTCGGCGACGGACGCGGAGCAGGAGCGCAAGTTCGCAGAAAAGTGCGCGCACATTCCGGTCTACTACGCCCTGTTCCCGATCTTCCCGCTGGTTCTCATCGGCATCTTCAACAAGCTGGTGTCGAAGACCATCGTGCTCGACATCTCCACCGCCCTGTTCATCGGATGGACCTTCGCGATGTGCGTGGACATGTTGCGCTTCCGCGACATCCGCAAGACGTTCGACGACGGCATGCACATGTTCAAGGGCATGGGCGGCGTGCTGACCACGGTGGTGTCGCTCATCTTCGTCGCCCAGCTTTTCGCCGCCGGGCTTTCCAACACCGGGCTGGTCTCCCTGATGATCGACGGCGCGAAGAGCAGCGGCATGGGCCTGACCGGCACCACGATCATCCTGTCGCTGTGCATCGGCCTGATCGCCATCCTCACCGGCAGCGGCGTGGCCGCGTTCTCGGCGCTGGCGGGGCTCGCCCCCACGGTTGCCGCCTCCTTCGGCCATGCGGGCATCTCGATGATCATCCCGATGCAGTTCGCCGCGGAGATGCTGCGCCCGGTCTCTCCGGTGGCCGGAGTGATCGTCATCGTCGCCGGCGTCGCCGGGGTCGGCACCATGGATATCGTCAAGCGCACCGCCATTCCCTGTGCGCTCGGCATGGTCGCCGTGTTGATCGGCAACATGCTGTTCGTCGTCTAGGCGCTCCCCTTCCCGGCCGCTTGCGCTCCGCCGCGGCGGTCGGGATATCCCGAACCCCACGATGGAAGGAAACGACATGCCGATTTCCGTTTCAAAGCCCGTGCGGCAGGCCATCGCGGCTCTGGCCGCCGATGAAAAGATCCAAAAGGCCCTCGCCTTCCTCAAGGAGGACGCCGCGAACACCCTGGAGGAACTGAAGGAACTGGTGCAGGTGGCCTCGCCCACCTTCGCCGAACAGAAAGCGCGCGCGCCGCTCTACAAGGCCAAGCTGGAAAAATACGGCGCGGAAGACTGCTGCGAAGACGAAATCGGCAACGTCCGTGGCTTCGTCAACGGTGCCGCGCCGCGGCCGAAGGTAATGTTCGACGCCCACCTCGACACCGTGTTCGGCCCCGAGGTGCCGCTCACCGTCACCGAAAAGGACGGCGTCTTCAACTGCCCCGGCATGTCCGACGACACCGCGGGCCTGGCGATGAACCTCTCCATCCTGCGGGCGATCCGCCATGCCGGGCTGGTGCCGTGCGGCCGCCTGATGCTCACCGGCACGGTGCGCCACGAGGGCGAGGGCGACCTCCAGGGAGTCCGCAAGGTTTTCGAGGACGACCGCGACATCGACACCTGCGTCTGCCTGGAAACCCTGGACAAACCGGGTGCCATCATCAACACCGCGATCGGCGTCTACCGCTACGAGATGATCTTCACCGGCAAGGGCGGGCACAGTTGGCTCGAATTCGGCATGCCCAACCCGATCCAGGCGCTGTGCCGGGCCGGCGCAGCACTCTCCGAACTGGTGCCGCCGACGGAGCCGAAGACCACCTTCAACCTGGGCACCGTAACCGGCGGCACCACGGTCAATTCCATTCCCGCCGAATGCCGGGCGAAGCTCGATATCCGCTCCGTCGATCCCGACGTGCTGAACGACATCGACGCGAAGATCAAGGAAATCGTCCACGCCGCCGTCGCCGCGGAGAACGCGCGCTGGAAGGGGCAACCGATCGCCGTGGAATTCCGCCGCATCGGCAACCGTCCGGCAGGGCACACCGGCGAGGAGGAGACGCTGATCCAGGCGCTGTGGCAGGCCACCGAAGCGGTGGGGCTGGAACCCCTCCTCTGGCCGCCCCTCGGCACCAACGCCAACATCCCGATGAGCCTTGGCGTGCCCGCTACCGGTCTCGGCGGAGGCGGCCTTGGCGGCAACCTGCACTCCACTGCGGAATGGTACAGCCACGCGTACGAGGCGGAACACGCCGGACGCCTGCTCATCGCGCTGTTCGCCATGGTCGGGCTCGAAGGCGTCACCAAGCCGCTCTCCACCCCGATGGACCGCTGAGCCTCATCCCGCAGACGGACCCGGGGGTTCCTTCACCGCGTTCCCATAAGCAAAACCCCCTCATGCGGTGGCATGAGGGGGTATTTGGTTGCGGGGAGAGGATTTGAACCTCTGACCTTCAGGTTATGAGCCTGACGAGCTACCGGGCTGCTCCAC
>JAQAZG010000016.1 GCA_027864655.1 Oleispirillum naphthae | reverse complement strand
GCGCGATCCCGCCGTCCAGAACATCGACCCCGTAACCCTTCAATAACTGCTTCGCCTGATACTCGTGTATGTTCATCCGTGTCATCCCAGAGGCACGGGAAAGGCGCTAGACCACACGACTTTCCACAATATTACAAATAGATATACAACCAACTTAACGCTTCACATAAACTTCTGCGGCGCTTCGCACACCCCACAGACCCGCGGCGCCCCGCCGCAGAGCGCATCGCGCAACAGAGCCCGCACCGCCTCTGCGGCGATCGGTCGGGGATTCGGATAGGAGGAAGCCATCACCGCCGCCGCCGCGGGCGCGACGTGCTCCTCGCGCATGCCGATCTCCGCCAGCGAGGCGGGCACGCCCCCCGCCGCCGCCAGGGATGCCAGGGCACGCGCGCAGGCCGCCGCATCCGGCAGCGCCAGGGCGCGGCAAAGGCGCGCCATCGCGGCGGGCGCGGCAGGCGCGTTGAACGCCAGGACATGCGGCAGCAGGATGGCATGCATCTCCGCATGCGGCAGGCCGAGCATGCCGCCGAGGACATGGCAGAGCTTGTGGTGCAGGCCCATGGACGCGGCCCCGAGGGCGGACCCGCCGAGCCACGCGCCGTAGAGCAGCAGGTCGGCGGCCTCGTCCCCGGCGGCGAGGCGGCGCAGTCCCTCGCCCAGGGCGCGCGCGCCCTCCTCGGCGGACATCGCCACCAGGGGGCTCGCATCCGCCGCATAGAGCGCCTCGACGCAGTGGGCCATGGCGTTCATCGCGCTGGCCGCGGCGGTGGCGCGCGGCAGCCCGGCGAACAGATCCGGATCGTAGATCACCAGGCGCGGCCGCACCCGCTCGTCGCGGCCGTTGAGCTTTTCGCCGTTGCGGGTGATGCCCCAGATCGGCGTCATCTCCGAGCCGGAATAGGTGGTGGGGATGCAGGCGAGCGGCAGGCCGAGGGACAGCGCCACCGCCTTGCCCAACCCCGTCGCCGCGCCGCCGCCGACCGCGACCAGCATGTCGGCGCGGGTGTGCAGGGCGGTGCGGCAGGCCGCATCCGCCTGCTCCTGGCCGACGTGGGAGCGCGCATCGCCGACCGCCCCGGCGACCAGGTCTCCAAGCGCGCGCGCCAGGCCGTCGAGAACCGCGGCGCGGCCCGGCGTGCCGATGAGGAGAACGCTCTTCGGGTCGAGACGCCCGATCTCGCACGGCGCTTCCGCCAGGCTCCCCCGGCCGAAGCGCACGCGGCACGGCCAGGACTGGTGCAGGAAACGCAAGTCCCCCGCCGTCTCTTCCGCGATCTGTGCCGGCCTCTTCTCGGCCATCTTCGGTCTCCGCCGTTTTTCCGGACCGGGACGCGCCCCAGTCACCGTTTTTCCATCAACCCACTGAACAAACTGAATTTTTTTCTTTCGTCATAGGCCTTGCCTGAGGGAAGTGCGTTCTGCTACGTTCCGCTTGTTCGTTCTGCGAACGTGTTCCGCGTTTCTCCGCAACGGCAGGCAAAAATGATCGATCCGGACTCGCCCGATTTCGTCGCTTCCTTCGCCCGCGGTCTGGCGGTCATCCGCTCCTTCGGCAGCGAGGCGCCGCGCCAGACCCTCACCGAGGTGGCGGAGCGCACCGGCATGACCCGCGCGGCGGCGCGCCGCTTCCTGCTCACCCTG
Source organism: Oleispirillum naphthae (assembly GCA_027864655.1). Lineage (GTDB taxonomy): Bacteria > Pseudomonadota > Alphaproteobacteria > Rhodospirillales > Rhodospirillaceae > Oleispirillum > Oleispirillum naphthae. The sequence continues at coordinate 47,844 of JAQAZG010000016.1, read as the reverse complement.
TGCTCGCTGGGCTATGCCCACAGCGACGGCAAACACTACGAACTCGCGCCGCAGGTAATGGAAATCGGCTACACCTACCTGCAATCCCTGAGCATCACCGAGACGATCCATCCCTTCCTGATGCAGGTGACCGAGCAGTTGCAGGAATCCTCCTCCGCGGCGGTTCTCGACGGCGAGAGCGTCGTCTACGTCGCGCGCTCGGCGGCCCGCCACCGGGTGATGGCGATCTCGCTGTCGATCGGCGCACGCCTGCCCGCCCACTGCTCGTCCATGGGGCAGGTCCTTCTCGCGCAACTGGAACCTTCGCGTCTGGCTCATTTCCTACGGACCGCACGGTTGGAACGCTATACCGACAACACCATCACCGACCCGGCGCTTCTTGCCCTCCGCCTCAAGGAAGTGCGGGAGCAGGGCTGGGCGCTCTGCAACCAGGAACTCGAAATCGGGCTTCGCTCGATGGCGGTGCCGCTGCACGACCGCCACGGCAACGTCACGCTTGCGATGAACGTCAGCGGCCAGGCGACCCGGGTCTCCGTCGAGGCCCTGAAGCAGGACTACCTGCCGGTTCTGCAGGAAGCCGCCGCCGAGTTCGAAAAAACCCAGAAGCTCCGCTGACCGAGGGGGCGGGCGGACCCGCCCCCTGCCCCGTTTCAGACCGAAACCGTCTTCAGGTCGTCCGCCACCGCCAGAGGCGCGCCGGTGAGCGACTTCAACGTCTCCACGTCCACGCCGGGCGCGATCTCCCGCAGCACGAAACCCGCCTTGGTCACGTCGATCACCGCGAGATTGGTGAAGATGCGGGTCACCACGCCGAGGCCGGTGAGCGGATAGGTGCATTTCTCCACCAGCTTGGGCGCACCCTCGCGGGTGACGTGCTCGGTGACCACCACGATGTTGCCCGCGCCCATCACCAGGTCCATCGCGCCGCCGACGGCGGGGATGGCGTCCGGCGCGTTGGTCAGCCAGTTGGCGAGATCGCCGTTCTGCGCCACCTGCATCGCGCCGAGGATGCAGAAGTCGATGTGGCCGCCGCGGATCATCGCGAAGCTGTCGGCATGGTGGAAGAAGGCGGAACCCGGCTTGATCGTCACCGGCTTCTTGCCGGCGTTGATCAGTTCCGGATCCTCCTCGCCGGGAGGCGGCGGCGGACCGAAGCCGAGGATGCCGTTCTCGGTGTGGTAGATCACCTCCCGCCCGGCGGGGATGAAGCCCGCCACCAGTTCGGGGATGCCGATGCCGAGGTTGACGTACGCGCCGTCCGGAATGTCCTGCGCCGCGCGCCTGGCCATCTGTTCCCGGGAAAGCCCTACGATTGCTGTCGAAACGGTCATGGATAGGTTACTCCCTGCGCGACGAGGACGGACTCATGGGCCGCGTTCGGCACCTCGACCACCCGGGACACGAAGATGCCCGGCGTCACCACCGCCTCGGGGTCGATGCCGCCCGGCTCCACGAAGCGGGTCACCTGCACGATCGCAACCCGCGCCGCGGAGCACATGATCGGGCCGAAGTTGCGGGCCGCCTTGTTGTAGGTGAGGTTGCCGAAGCGGTCGCCCAGCTCCGCCTTGACCAAGGCGTAATCGGCCTTGATGCCCCGCTCCATCACGTATTCGCGGCCTTCGAAGACCTTGTGCTCCTTGCCTTCCGCCAGCACCGTGCCCACCGTGGTGGGGGTGTAGAAGGCGGGAACGCCCGCGCCGCCGGCGCGGATGCGCTCCGCCAGCGTGCCCTGCGGCACCAGCTCCAGTTCGATCTTTCCCGCGCGGTAGAGCTCGGGGAACACCTTGGAGTTCGAGGAGCGCGGATAGGAGCACACCATCTTGCGCACCTGGCCCGCGGCGATCAGCGCGGCGAGGCCGACGCGGCCGTTGCCGGTGTTGTTGCTGATCACGGTGAGATCCTTCGCGCCGTGGTCGATCAGCGCATGGATCAGCTCGATCGGACTTCCGGCCTCGCCGAACCCGCCGATCAGGACGGTCGAGCCGTCCGCGATGTCGGCGACCGCTTCGGCGGGGCTCCTGACTTGCTTGTCGATCATTGGACTTCCTCCCAGCAGCTTGCCTTAGCGGCTTCAGACCATCTCCACGGACAGGGACACGCCCTGCCCGACGCCGATGCACATCGCCGCGAGACCGCGGGTCTTGCCGCTCTTCTCCAGCGCGTGCACCAGGGTCAGCACCAGGCGCGCGCCCGACATGCCGAGCGGATGGCCCAGCGCGATCGCCCCGCCGTGCGGATTGACGTGCGCCGCGTCGTCCGGCAGGCCGAGTTCGCGCAGGGTGGCGAGCGACTGGCTGGCGAACGCCTCGTTGAGCTCGATCATGTCGAAGTCCTCGATCTTGCGGCCCAGGCGCGCCAGAAGCTTGCGGGTCGAATAGATCGGGCCGATACCCATGACCCGCGGCGGCACGCCCGCCGTCGCCATGCCGACGATGCGCGCCTTCGGCTTCAGGCCGTGCGCCTTCACCGCGGCTTCCGAGGCGATGAGCAGCGCCGCAGCGCCGTCGTTGACGCCCGAAGAGTTGCCCGCGGTCACCGTGCCGTTCGCGCGCACCACCGGCTTCAGCGCGGAGAGAATCTCCAGGGTGGTCTCGGGGCGCGGATGCTCGTCCTCGGTCACGGTCGCCGTGCCCTTCCTGCCCTGCGGCACCAGCACCGGGGTGATCTCCTCGGCGAGGAAGCCCGAGGCCATCGCCGCGGCGGCGCGCTGCTGGCTGCGCAGCGCGAAGGCATCCTGGTCCTCGCGGTTGATCTTGTATTCGTCGGCGACGTTCTCGGCGGTCTCGATCAGCGGATCGACGCCGTACATCTCTTTCATCTTCGGATTGATCAGGCGCCAGCCGATGGTGGTGTCCTCGAGCCTGGCGCTGCGGGCGAACGCCTTTTCCGGCTTCGCCATGACGAAGGGCGCGCGGGTCATCGATTCCACGCCGCCAGCAATCGCCAGTTCCATTTCGCCGCAGGCGATCGCGCGGGCGGCGGAACCGATGGCATCCATGCCCGAACCGCACAGGCGGTTGATCGTGGTGCCGGGCACACTGCTGGGTAGGCCCGCGAGCAGAAGCCCCATGCGCGCCACGTTGCGGTTGTCTTCGCCGGACTGATTGGCGCAGCCCATGAAAACATCGTCGAGACAGGACCAGTCCAACGAAGTATAACGCTCAGATAGCGCCTTAATCGGAACGGCAGCAAGATCATCCGCCCTGACACCGGCAAGAACACCGCCGAATCTACCGACAGGCGTGCGGATATAATCGCAAATGAAGGCCTCTTTCATATGAACACCTGTTCTCTTATTTGGTGTTTCTGCCGCTTCTTTACATGAAATGCGCGCATCCTAATGCGGCATATCTGGTGCGGCGGATCGTGTTCAGTATGTGGCGGATGGATAAACCGTCAATAGATTTGTGCGTTTATCAAATTTTTGTTCTTTATGCGAACGTATTTGGCCCATCCAGATGCGCGCCCCGAATCTGGAGACCTCCCCATACGGGTGGTAAGTCCCTGATCCGCCACATATCCGTAAACGTATTGCGGAAATTAGGTTCGCATAGCGCACACTGGGGGACGCGGCGCTGCGCCGCGCCGCCGCCGCGCCGCCGCGTTTTTCAGGATGCGACTCCGTTCGACTCGCCCTGCCGTCCGCACACGGGCGAACGGCCCCGAAACGCGAAACCGCCGCCGCACCCGAAGGCGCAGCGGCGGCTTCCCCCCCCCTTGTATCCGACGTCGGTCTAGACCGACGGACCGATCATCTTCTCCGGCAGCCAGGTGATGATCTCCGGGAAGATGGTGCACAGCAGCAGGGTGAACATGATGATGCAGACGAAGGGAACGACGCCGCGGATGATCTCCGCCATGGTCAGGCCCAGTTCCTTCGGCGCGGTGCCCTTGAGCACGAAGATCGACATCGCCATCGGCGGCGTCTGGAAGGCCATCTGCAGGTTGATGCAGATCATCATGCCCGCCCACAGAGGATTGAACCCGAGGTCGCTGAGGATCGGCGTGAAGATCGGCACGATGATGAAGACGATGCCGATCCACTCGATGAACAGCCCGAGCATGAACACGATCAGCATGATCATGAAGAACGAGGCCCAGCGGCCGCCCGGCACCGACATGATCATCTCCGCCACCACGTCGCCGGAGCCGGAGTTCATGAAGATGCCGACGAAGGCGTAGCAGAGCGCCGCGATCAGCACCACGAACGAACTGACGCGCAGGGTCTCGATGGAAGCGTGCTTGATCAGCCCCCAGCTGAACTTGCGATAGAACACCGCGAGCAGGATGGAGGCGAAGCAGCCCACCGCCGCCGCCTCGGTGGGCGGCGCGATGCCCGCGAAGATGGTGCCCAGCACCGCCGCCATCAGCGCGATCGGCGGCACCAGCGACTTGAGCAGGCCGAGCAGCTTGCCGAGGCTGAACGGCGTGATCTGGTCCGCCGGAATGGACGGCCCGAGCGCCGGGTTGAGGCGGCAGCGCACCACCACGTAGGTGATGTAGAGCCCCGACAGGATCAGGCCGGGGAACACCGCGCCCATGAACATCTGGCCGATCGAGATGCCCGCCTGCGGCCCGTAGACCACCAGCATGATGCTGGGCGGAATCAGGATGCCCAGCGTGCCGGTGGCGACGATGGTGCCCGCGGCCAGCGACTTGTCGTAGCCGCGCTGGATCATCGGGCCGAGCGCGATGAGCGAGAGAATCGTCACCGAGGCGGCGATCACGCCGAGGCAGGCGGCGAGAATGGTGCCGAAGATGATGGTCACCAGCAGCAGGCCGCCCTTGAGCCGCCCCAGCGCCTCGTAGAGGCTCTGGTAGAGGTCACGGGTGATTCCCGAGTGTTGCAGCACCACCCCCATGAAGGTGAACAGAGGCACCGCGAGATAGGGATAGTTGAGCGACAGGTCGTAGAACCGCTCGTAGAGAATGTGGAACGTGGTGTGGGGGCCGAACTCCACGATACCGACGAAAAAGGCGACGCTGCCGATCACGAAGGCGATGGGAAAGCCGGTGAGCACCAGGACGAAGACGCCGCCGAGCATCAGGACGGCTACGGTTTCCGGGCTGAAATCAATCAAGGTTTTCCCCCTTTGCCAAGAAGTAGACGTCTCGGATCAGCTTCGCCAGCCCCTGCAGCAGCAGCAGGAACAGGCCGATCGCGAAGAGGGTGCGGTAGGGCGCCGCCGGCGGGTACCAGAAGCTGTTGAACATCACCTCCTTGATCCGCCAGGCGCGCACCGCCCAGTAGACCGCCTTGTCGAACATCACTCCCATCAGCGGGAAGAAGAAGATCAGCGAGCAGACGACGTCGAAGGCCGCCTTCCGCCTGGGGGAGAGATGGCTGTAGAGGATGTCCACCCGGGTGTGGGAATCCTTGAGGTGGGTATACGACGCACCGAGCAGGTAGACCACGCCGCCCGACATGCACAGCGCATCGTAGGACCAGATCGTCGGAGCATCGAAGAAATGCCGCGCCACGGTTTCATACGTGCCGATAAGGACAAGAAGAAAGGCAAACCATTTTCCCAAAGCTCCCGCGCCTTCGCTGAGGCGGTCTATGTATCTTGGCAGTTTCAGTATTACGGACATGCCTTTCTCCTTGCCGTTCCAAGCGCTATACCCGTTTCTTAATGCACAACGTTACTTGGAGGCGTTGTACGCCACGCCGAAGGCCTTCATCGAGTTGTAGATCTCGCCGAAGATCGGCTTCTCGGTCTTGGACTTCTGCGCATAGAACTTGTCCGCCTCGGCCATCAGGGCATCCTCGATGTCCTTCGGCACATGCAGAACCTCGTTGCCCGCGGCGCGGAACTTGTCCATCGCCTTGATCGATTCGGCGACCAGGTACTCATGCTGCTCCTGGGTGATCTTGGAGACCTCGGCCTGGACGATTTCCTTCAGGTCCTCCGGCAGCTTTTCCCAGGCCTTCTTGCTGACGAAGAACACCTGCGGATCGGACGGCGCGCGGGCCGGAGAGACATAGACGTACTTCGCCACTTCGTTGAAGTGCATGTTCCAGTTCGACGCCATGGTGGAGTATTCGAAGGCGTCGATGGTGCCGCGCTGCATCGCCTCGTAGAGCTCGCCGCCGGGGATGATCACGGTGGCGGCGCCCATGTGCTTCAGGATCTCGCCGCCGTCGCCCATGCAGCGGGCCTTCAGCCCCTTGATGTCGGCGAGGCTGTTCAGCTTGACCTTGGAATGGAAGAACACTTCCTGCGGCAGCGGCGAAAGCGCGCCCGGGAAGGTCATGACGTTGTAGCCTTCCATCATCTTGTTCATCAGGTCGGCGCCGCCGCCGAAGTCGAACCAGGTGCGCATCGCCTCACCCGCCAGCGCGCCGGGGCGCGAGCTGATCAGGCCCGCGGCCGACCACTTGTCGAGGTTGTACATCGGGCAGGTGTAGGCCATTTGCAGGACGTTCTGATCGACCGCGTCCAGTTCCTTGTAGGCGGGCACGATGGAGCCGCCGACGAAGGGCTTGACCACCAGACGGCCGCCGGAGGCCTTGGTGATCGCGTTGCACAGCTTGTCGTGATAGATCTGCGACGGGTCGGACGCCGGGCCGTGCCCCGAAGACCTCCAGATGATGGGTTTGTCGGCGGCGTTCGCCGGGGCGGCGAACGGCACGGTCAGCATCGCCGCAAGCGACAAGGCGATGAAGCCTAAAGACGTCTTCCTCAGCATTTGCAACCCTCCTGTGGCTGTTTTACGTGTTTTCTCCGCCTGGGAAGGGAACCCCCGGGCGAGTACGCGCCTTTCCGCCCTAGTCGAGGATGAGGGCGGTTCCAGTCCTGTTGTGGTAGTACCTGTCGCCGAAGACAGCGAGGCTGCCCATGGCGACGGCCCCGGTACAGTGGGAGACCCCGATGACGCGAATGTCCTTCTGCCGAAGGTATTCGACCGTCAGGGCGAGGCTTTCGGGAGAAGCCTCGACGAGGTGCGTGCCCCCGATCACCGCATGGATCGGGCGGTCCAGCCGCTGGGCCGCCGCGTCCAGCATGTTCTTCACCCCCGGATGCGAACACCCCAGCAGGGCGACCAGCCCCTCGGGGGTGTCCACGGCGAGCATCACCTCGTCGGAGAAGGCATCGGGGACGAAGGCGCCCCCCACCCGCACCTTGAAGCGGGGATTGACCACCTCGTCGCCATGGACGCGGGGGAAATCGGTGAGCGCGAAGACGCCGGGCACGATCTCGGCGACCGGCGCATCGAGGGTGGTGTGGGCGATGCCCGCCTCGACGAGCCAGGCGGCGTCGAAATCGTTGCCGAGGAACTCGTAGGCGGCGCCCACGTCGCCGTACTTGTCGTCGAAGAACCCCGCGCCGGTGAACAGGCGAAGGCGCGGAATCACCGCCGCCAGGGCCCGCAGGCCGCCGGAGTGGTCGTAGTGGCCGTGGCTCAGCACGATGCGGCGGACACGGGAAAGGTCGATGCGCAGCATCGCCGCATTGCGCACTGCGGCGTCGCTCTGCCCGACGTCGAAGAGCAGGGATTCGCCGTCCTTCTCGATGTGGAAGCACAGGCCATGCTCGTGCACGAGCCCCTTGTGCTCTCCAGGGGAATTCTCGACGAGGGTGGTGATCTGCAGCATGGTCTCTCCGTGGCGGTTGGGAATCGTCAGTGCATGGACGATTCCTTGATGTCCCGAATGGCGTTGCGCAGGTGGGCGGCCATCCGCTCCATGGCCGCATCCGCATCCCCGGTCTTGACCGCGGCGAGCACCAGGCCGTGCTCGTACACCGTCTTGCCCATGCGCCCCGGCGTGTGGAAGCTGGAGATCCAGCCGTCGAGCAGCGCCGTGGTCATCGACTTGGTGAGCGCGTAGAGAATTTTGTTATGGGTGGCCTTGGCCAGGAGTTTGTGGAACTCGCGGTCGCAGCGGATGGTCTCCGCCGAAAGGCCCAGCCCGGCATTGTGCACGAAGCCCGCATGCACCGTATCGAGCAGGGCGACCTCTTCCGGCGTGGCGTTGAGCGCGGCGAGGCGGGCGGTCTGCGGCTCGATGATCAGGCGCACCTCGAAATGCTCCTGCAGCGACTGGTCGTTGCTCTTCAGCCAATCGACGAAGGCCTCGAAGGGGTGGGCGTCGGCGCCGGCGATGAAGATGCCCTTGCCGTGCTTCACCGAAAGCCGGCCGACCACCTCGAGGATGCGCACCGCCTCGCGCACCGAGGAACGGCTGACCTTGAGCTGGGAGGTGAGTTCGTTTTCCGAATGGAATTTGTCGCCCGGCGCGAATCCGCCATCGACGATCATCTGTTTGATCGCGTCCACTACGCTTTCGGAGAGTCTGACCTTCTTGATCGGTCCCACGGCCCCTCCCCGGTTCCTGCGAGTCCCGCCCCCGCGCGGCCCCGCATGGAACGTCCCGGCGCATCGGATGCGCCGCCTGCAATAACTCATTCACTCATCAGACAAGTGAGCTTTCCATATTGCCGCCGCCCCGTCAATCGATGAGTCATTCCCGGCGGGATCAATTCAACCTATGGATTAGAACTGTTATAAATCCATGACACCGGCCTGCACCGCCGCGGCATGCCGCATCACGCAATCGAGCGCGGCGGCGCGCGGCGACAGTACGGCGCGTGCCGGGCAGCGCCCGCCGCAACCGCCCAGCGCGCAGGCGGCGCAGCCCTTCGGCGGGTGCAGACCGCGCCGCAGGCGCGCCAGGTCGGGCGCATCGGCGGTGCCGCAATCGTGCTCGGCCAGGCCGACCAGACCGGCGCAGGCATAGAGCCGCCCGCCGGGGGTGAGCGCCGCGCCGCTGCCCTCCTCCGCGGCGCAGAAGGCATCGCGCGCGCCGCAGGCGGCAAGCGCCGCCTCGCGCAGGCGAATCGGCGCGCTTCGGCGGCGGTTGACCCAGTCCAGGCGGTCGGCCAGCGCCGCATAGGCGGCGGCCACCTCCGCCGCGGCGGGCAGGTCGGCCTCCGCGGCGCGCCCGGCGGGACGCAGCACGTCGAGGCCGATGGAGCGCGCCCGGGAAAACCCGGCGAGCAGCAGGGCGAGGTCCGGCAGGGTGGCGACGGTGCCGCGGCACACCACCGCGGTGACGCCGAAGGGAATCCCCGCCGCCTCCAGGCGCGCAAGACCGGCGAACACCTCGCCGCTGCGGCCGCGCACCCGGTCGTTGACCGCGGGCGGCCCGTCGAGACTGACCCCGACGCCGAGGCGGTAGCGCCGCACCGTATCGAGGAAGCGATCGCCGATGCAAAGCCCGTTGGTCTGCACGTTGACCCGCGCCACCCCCAGGCCGCGGGCGAGGCGCGCCACCTCCGCCATCACCTCGGGAACCAGGCCGGGCTCGCCGCCCGCGATCTGCACCTCCGCCCCCGGCGCGAAACCCACGGTCTGCGCCACCCGCGAAAACAGCCGCGGGTCCAGGTCCTCCGCCGCAACCTCGCCGCCCTCCATATAGCAATAGCGGCAGCGCAGCTGGCAGCGCGTCGTCACCCACACCACCAACAGCTTCAGCAACCCCGGTGCGGCGGCGGCTTCCTCGTGCATCGCGCTCCCTTTTCGCCCTCATATTTTGTTATGCTAGAACCTATCCACCTCCGATGGAAGCGGCCAGGTTCCGGCGGACAGCCGCTGCGCCCCCAAAAAAACGGCGGCGGCTCCGCATCCGGAGCGCCGCCGTAAAGTCTTCCGATCCGTTGCTCGATACGGACCGGGACGTTCGTGACCGTCAACCAGGGGCGGAGGCCGCAGGCCGAAAGCAGCCTCCCTTTCGGGTCACGCAGAACCGGAAGTCAGCACGCCATCGGCAACAGGAAAACCGGGGACGCGGGCAGGCGGATAGGCCCTGCCGCGCGCGGATGCGCCCGGAATCCGGGAGACGAGGATGGACAGGAAATCGTTTTCACGCTGCATCGCGAAACGCCCCTTCGTGACTTCCCTACAATCGCGTCACAAACGGGAGTCCGCACCGCGCACACCCCCCGGTCTGCGGTCGTGACGCGCGCGGTGGCAGGTCTCCTGGCTTGCGGGTCTGGGCCGGGGTTTCCGCCTTCCCAGTCCTGGGGGACCAGTGGCAAGAGTGGAAATCGGCTCGCCGCTCACAGTTGCGGGGACAGCGCCGGATTGACACCGGCTTCCCTTTTCACCCCCAAACGGCGGGGGAACCATCGCGTCGGTAGCTATTTGTTATAGTATTACATTTTGGCCGTCAAGCCCTTTCGGGCTTGCGGTCAGCCGTTGAGATCGACCGAAAGGCCGAAGGCGCGCAGCAACTCCAGCACCGCCACCGGCACCGTCGTCGCGCCCTCCTCTACCGCCGCGGAAATCGCGGGCAGGCGGGTCTTCACCTGCGGATGCGCCTTCATCGCGTCCATCAGCTTGTCCTCGATCATGCTCCACATCCACTTGATGCGCTGGCGGCGGCGCGTCGCCTCCAGCTCGCCGCTTTCGGTGAGCAGGCCGCGGTGCTCCTCGATCCGCTCCCACAGGTCGTCGAGACCGAGGCCCGCGAGGCCGGAAATCTTCAACACCGGCGGCCGCCAGTTGGCGGAGGCCGGGGTCATGATGTGCAGGGCGTTGGCGTAGTGCTGGCGCGCCGCCTCCGCCTTCTGTTCGTTGTCGTCCTCGCATTTGTTGACCGCGATGAGGTCGGCGAGTTCCAGCACCCCCTTCTTGATCCCCTGCAACTCGTCGCCCGCGCCGGGCAGCATCAGCACGAGGAAGAAGTCGGTCATGTCGGCGACCACCGTCTCGTTCTGCCCCGCGCCCACCGTTTCCACCAGGATCACGTCGTAGCCCGCCGCGTCCATCACCATCATGGTTTCGCGGGTGGTGCGGGTGACGCCGCCGAGGCGGCCGGAAGACGGCGAAGGGCGGATGTAGGCGTCGGGGTTGTTGGCCAGCGTCTCCATGCGGGTCTTGTCGCCGAGGATGCTGCCGCCGGAACGGCTGGAACTGGGGTCCACCGCCAGCACCGCGACGCGGTGTCCCCATTCGGTGAGGCGGTTGCCGAAGCTCTCGATGAAGGTGGACTTGCCCACCCCCGGCACCCCGGTGATGCCGATGCGGTGCGCCGCGCCGCAATGCGGCGCAAGGCGGACCAGCAGCTCCTGCGCCAGGCGCTGATGGTCCGGGTTGCTGCTTTCCACCAGGGAGATGGCGCGGGCCAGCCGCATGCGGTCGCGGGAGAGCACCCCCTCCACGTAGTCGTCGAGGGAGAGTGTGGCGCGCTGAGCGCGCCACACCTGCCGGTCGTTCGGCGGATTGACCGAAACCTTCCCGGTATCGACGAAGAGCGCGGTCATTCGGCCGCCGCCGTACCGTCGAAGCCGAGATTGGCCATCAGCTTCTGCAACACTTCCTTGGCGGACTCCGAGATCACCGTGCCGGGCGGGAAGATCGCGGCAGCGCCGAAAGCGTAGAGCGCCTCGAAGTCCTGCGGCGGGATGACGCCGCCGACGACGATGAGGATGTCCTCGCGCCCCAGTTTCTTCAGTTCGTCGCGCAGCGCCGGAACCAGGGTGAGGTGCCCGGCGGCGAGCGAGGACACGCCGACGGCGTGGGCGTCGTTTTCCACCGCCTGGCGGGCGGCTTCCTCCGGGGTCTGGAACAGCGAGCCGATATCGACGTCGAAGCCCATGTCGGCGAAGCCGGTGGCGATCACCTTCTGGCCGCGGTCGTGGCCGTCCTGGCCCATCTTCGCCAGGAAGATGCGGGGACGGCGGCCTTCCTTCTCCTCGAAGCGTTGAATGAGTTCGGCAACGTCCTTCATCTGCTTGGAATCCTTACCGACTTCGGCGGTGTAGACGCCGGAAATCGCCCGGATCACCGCCTTGTGACGACCGAACACCTTCTCGCAGGCGTCGCAGATCTCGCCGAGCGAGGCGCGCGCCCGCACCGCGTTCACCGCGATTTCGAGAAGGTTGCCATAGTTCGCCTCGCCGCGCTTCGCGCCCGCCGCCTCAGTGATGCGGGCCAGCCACTTATCGACCTCGGCCTGATCGCGGTTGGCGCGGAGCTTGTGCAGCTTCTCGATCTGGGTCTTGCGCACCTCGGTGTTGTCCACCTTCAGCACGTCCACCGACTCCTCTTCGTCGAGCTTGTACTTGTTGACGCCGAGCACGGTCTGCCGCCCCGCGTCGATGCGCGCCTGGGTGCGGGCCGCCGCCTCCTCGATGCGCATCTTCGGGATGCCCGCCTCGATCGCCTTGGCCATGCCGCCGGAGGCTTCCACCTCCTCGATATGCGCCCAGGCGCGGCGCGCCAACTGGTCGGTAAGGGACTCCACGTAGTAGGACCCGGCCCACGGGTCGATGATGTTGCAGATGCCGGTTTCCTGCTGGATGAACAGCTGGGTGTTGCGCGCAATGCGGGCCGAGAAATCGGTCGGCAGGGCGAGCGCCTCGTCGAGCGCGTTGGTGTGCAGCGACTGGGTATGCCCCTGGGCCGCGGCCATCGCCTCGATCTGGGTGCGCACCACGTTGTTGAACACGTCCTGCGCGGTGAGCGACCACCCCGAGGTCTGGGAGTGGGTGCGCAGCGACATCGACTTCGCGTTCTTCGGGTCGAAGCTCTTGACGATCTTGGCCCAGAGCAGGCGCGCCGCCCGCATCTTCGCCACTTCCATGAAGAAGTTCATGCCGATCGCCCAGAAGAACGACAGCCGCGGCGCGAAGTCGTCCACGCTCAGGCCCGCGCCGATGCCGGCGCGGATGTACTCCATGCCGTCGGCCAGGGTGTAGGCCATCTCGATGTCCGCGGTCGCCCCGGCTTCCTGCATGTGGTAGCCGGAGATCGAGATCGAGTTGAACTTCGGCATGTTCTGCGAGGTGTACTCGAAGATGTCGGAGATGATCCGCATCGAAGGCAGCGGCGGGAAGATATAGGTGTTGCGGACCATGAACTCCTTGAGGATGTCGTTCTGGATGGTCCCGGCGAGTTTCTCGCGCGACACCCCCTGTTCCTCGGCGGCGAGGATGTAGAGCGCCAGCACCGGCAGCACCGCGCCGTTCATCGTCATCGACACCGACATCTGGTCGAGCGGAATGCCGGAGAACAGAACCTCCATGTCGAGGATGGAATCCACCGCCACGCCCGCCATGCCGACGTCGCCGACGACGCGCGGATGGTCGGAATCGTAGCCGCGGTGGGTGGCGAGGTCGAAGGCGATGGACAGGCCCTTCTGCCCGGCCGCGAGGTTGCGGCGGTAGAAGGCGTTGGATTCCTCGGCGGTGGAGAAGCCCGCGTACTGGCGCACCGTCCAGGGCTTCATCACGTACATCGTGGTGTACGGCCCGCGCTTGTAGGGCGGAAGCCCCGGCATGGTGTGCAGATGGTCCATGCCTGCGAGGTCGGCGGCGGAATAGAACGGCTTCACGCCGATCTTTTCCGGGGTATCCCACAGCATGTCGTCGAGCTTGCGGCCCGCCTCGGCGGCGGCCTTGGCTTCCCAATCCTTGTAGGATGCGGCGCTCTTGACCTGCGAAAGGTCGATATCGGCGAAGTTCGGAATCATTTCTCGATCACTCCCAGGCGGACGAGTTGCTCGGTCAGCATGCCGAGGACTTCGCAGCCCATGAAAATGTAAGCGTCGATGCCCGCGGCATCGTAGGCGTCCTTCTTGTCGCCGGGCACGCCCGCGAGGTAGAGGGTCTCCGCGCCCGCGGCCTTGAGCGCCGGGGCGAAGGTGGGCACCATCTCCTCGTAGAGCGCATCCGCCGAGCAGATGATCGCGATCCGCGCGCCGCTTTGCTTGAACGCGGCGACGCAGGCCTCGACATCGGAGAAGCCGCCGTTGCCCGGCGCCTGGATGCCGCCCGCCTCGAAGAAGTTCTTGGCGAAGGTGGCGCGCCCGGTGTGCTTGGACACCGGCCCGAGGTTGGCGAGGAAGACCTGCGGCAGCTTGCCGGTGGTCTTCCCGTAGGCGGTGGCGGCGTCGCGCAGCCGCTCGAAGGAATCCGCCAGGTGGCGCTTCGGCATTGCGGGCACCGCAACCTCGCCGTCGGCGAGCGCGGCGACCACCGCGGCGAAGGAGGCTCCGGCCCCCACCGCCTCGCAGACGGCGGACACGAGGTCCTCGGCCTTGGCGAGCGCGGCGAGATGCGCCGCCGACGCGGCGTCGCCCTTGGCGCGGCGGGCCGCATCGGCGGCGGCGGCGGCGGAGAGGTCGGGCCTGGGGCGCTCCACCACCTTTTCGGTAATGTTGGGGAATTCGGACACGCCGGTGATCGGAGTCTTGCGCTTGGCGATCTCCTTGTCGCGCGCCGCCATGGTGGCGGCGATGGTGTCCTTGAGGAAGCCGGAGCGCAGCACTTCGACGATGCCGCCCTTGGCCTCGATCTCGCGGAAGAAGGCCCAGGCATTTTCCGCCATCTCATCGGTCAGGCTTTCCATCGACCACGCGCCGCCCGCCTGGTCGAGCACGCGGAAGAGGTTGGACTCCTCCATCAGGATGATCTGGGTGTTGCGCGCGATGCGCCGTCCCATGGAGTCCGGCAGGCCGATCGCATCGTCGAACGGCAGGCAGGTGACGATGTCCGCCCCGCCCACCGCCGCGGCGAAGGTGGAGACGGTGGCGCGCAGCATGTTCACCCAGGGATCGGTGCGGGTGAACATCCGCTGCGCCGACTTGGCGCGCAACTGCATCGCCGCGGCTTCGTCGGAAGCGCCGCAGGAGGTCGCCACCGCGCCCCACAGCTTGCGCGCCGCCCGCATCTTGGCGATCTGCACGTACTGCTTCTGGTCGGTGCACAGGGTGAAGCCGATCTGGCGGCAGGCGTCGTCGATGCCCATGCCCGCGGCCTCCATCGCCTTGAGGTAGGCGACGCCGGTGGCCAGAGCGATGCCGAGGTCGTGCGCCTCGCTCGCCCCCGCGTGGTGATAGGCCGAAGTGTCCACCTGCGCGGCACGGATGCCGGGCCAGGTCTCGGCGGTCCAGGCGGCGAGCGCGCCCAACTGCGCGAGGCCGGTCTCCACCGCATAGGGCAAACGGCCGAGTTCGGCGAGGGTGCCGAGCGGGTCGGCGCCGAAATTGCCGCGCGCCGCCGCAGCGTCCACCTCCTGCTTCGCCAGCAGGCCGGAGAACGCCATCGCCGCGGGCAGAAAGGCCGCGCCGGGTTCGATCTGCACCGCGACGCGGGCGAGGTCCACGCCCTCCAGCGCCGCGGCGAGCGCCGCCGCGTCGTGCGCCATCACGCCGTCCGCGCCGTTCGCGCCCGGCGCCTTGGCCGGGTCGAGGCCGCCGCGCGCCGCGCGGTCGAGACGCAGCGCCGCCGAGGTGACGCCGCGCGCGAGGTCGTGACGGATTTCCCGGTTCGCCGCTTTGGGCTCCGGCTCCTTGAATTCCTGGCGCTTGTCCCAGCCGTTCTTCGCCCGGACGATCGCCTGGGTGCCGCGCGTATACGGGAAGAACCCGGGGAAACCGGAGGGATCGCCCTCCCACGGCCAGTTCTCCGCAACGTAAAGCGGCCGGATGCCGATGCCTTCCGGGGTCTTGGTCACCATTTTCTTGTCGAATGGCGCCCCCTTGAGTTCTTTTTCTTCAACGATCTTCCGCCAGCCGTCATAACTGACGGCGGGAAAGTCCGCTGCGAGCTTCAAGTCTTCGTGGTCCATGGTTCTTCCCACTCCATGCAGGGCTGATGCGCCCCGGCGGTCCTCCAGCGGGAAAGCTACGTTACATCGTTGCGCATGCAGGCCGTGCGCCCGCCGCAACCATATCCCCAGCCCCCTGCGGACTCCCCTTGCGGGCGATGCCCCGCCTGCCGCCGCGTCCTATCCCGCGGCATCGGCAAGACGGTCCAGCGGCACCACCACCGGAGTTCCCGATCCTTCGGGCCTCCCCGCCCTTCGGATCGGAACTTTGCGACGGCAGGTCTCCTGGCTCGCGCCTCCGTGCGTCCGCCCGCCTTCCCGGCCCTCCCCGATGGGGACGGGCCAGTGGCCTCCGGGCAGCAGCTCCGCGCTGACAGTTGCGGGGACAGCGCCGGATTTCCACCGGCTTCCCTCTTGCCCCGGCATGCCGCCGGGGGCCATCACGCCGGATGTAATAACATCACTTTTCTTGGGGTGTCAACCGCGCTCGGCGCATGGCTTCATCACAATGGCAGGGGGAACCGGCATCCCCGGTACCCGCCCTTTCCCAGAGGCAACGGCAGGGTTCTGTATATGGCGAGTTTCTCTTTCTTCGGCTTCGACCAACGGGTGGCCGGGCCTGCTACCGCGCCATTCGTCGGCTAGCGGGCGCGACGACGGCAAAAGAAAGCCTGCCATCGTCGATGGCAGGCTTCTTCGTTTCATGCTGGTGGGGTGGTCCAGGCATCAGTGCAGAGCGTCGACGACCGCCTTCTGGAAGGCGCGACGAGCGCCCTTGAAGTCGCGGCCATAGGCGCTGTTGTAGGGCGGCTGCGGCCAGCAGCCCAGGGTGACGATAACGAGATTTTCCTTGCGGTTGATGTAGATCGTCTGGCCGGCGAAACCGAGCGCGACCATCGAGCCGTCGGGGTCCAGCCACCAGCTATAACCGTAACCGGAAGCGCCGTAGCTGTTGGCGTTCGCATCGAGCGGGAAGGCGACCTTGCCGGCGTCATCGACCCAGTTGGCAGGCAGCACGCGCTTGCCGTTGGCGACGCCGCCATTGGCCACGAAGAGGCCGAAGCGCCCGAAGTCCCTGAGGACCATACCGGCGCGACTGCCGCCGATCTCCTGCCCATTGTCGGATTCAAGAGTGTAGAAGCCATCGGCCTCCATGCCGAAATTGGCCCACACCTTTTCCGACATGTAGTCGGCCAGCCGCTTCTTGGTGGCGGCCGAGACCAGGGCGCCCAACAGATAGGTGTCGCCCGAATTGTAGTGGAAAGCCGATCCCGGTTCCGTTTCCTTGGGCATCGACTTCATCAGGGCCAGCACGCCACCCGGCACTTTGTCGGCCAGCGACTTGCTGTAGTGGTTAACGTCGGAGTCCTTGTCCGTGTAGACTTCGCGCCATTTCACACCCGACGACATGGTAATCAGGTTGCGGATGCTGACGGCGTCGTAGGCCGAGCCCTTCAGTGTCGGCAGATAGGTCGAGACCTTGTCGTCCAGGCTTTTGATGTAGCCATCCTGAATGGCGGCGCCGACCAGGGTCGAGGTCATCGACTTGACCATCGACATCGAACTCCAGTGCCCCTTCTCGTTAAAGCCAAGGGCATAGCGCTCAAGAACAATCTTGCCGTTTTTGAGAACCAGAAGGCCAGCCACATTGTTGTGGTCGATGTAGTCTTCAGCGCTGTAGGTCTTGCCATTCAGTTGATAGGTGACCGACAGTTCTTTGCCCCGCGGCAAAGCGAGGACGTTCTTGCCATGTTTGATCGTCCTCGTGGCGAATATCTTATCGACGATCGAGTAGCCGTATGGCTGAACCGTCGGAGACCAAAGTAAAAAATCTTCTCCAGCCGGCAGATGGTACTTCGGGGTTGCGATATTGTCGTTGGACAGGGCCGGATTGGCGACCAAAGAGCCTGCAATTACGCAGGACAAGGCAAAAATCTTTCCAAGGCGTGTCCCCCTGGAAACCTTTCTGTCGGTCTTCATTTTTCTGTTTCTCCCGTAAGCTATGGATTTATTCTCTACTCAGGGTAGAATTCTAATACAACTACGTAACTGATAAATTTTATGACGCTTCCTGTCATGTATGGAAATTGAAATCACCTATACCTCTATTCAAAAACTCGATGATTGCCGTCTTTACTACCGGTTCCACACGGTCGCATACGTGGAGGGAAGACATCCGCACCAGCGCTGTCTTTTGTCTTTTCGTTCTGCAATGATTTTCCGGCTGCCGCCGCAGGCAGCGGCGGTCACTCCGAGGCGAGCGCCGTCACCGGGTCGAGGCGAGACGCCTTGCGCGCCGGAAGATAGCCGAACACCAGGCCGGTGGCGAAGGCGCAGGCGAAGGCCATCGCCGAGGGCCACGGCGAGAACACCACCGGCATGCCCGCGGCGCGGCACAGCCACGCGGCGAAAAGCCCGATGACGATGCCGAAGAGGCCGCCGAGGCCGCACACCACCACCGCCTCGGCGTTGAACTGCAACTGCACGTCGAGACGGCGCGCCCCGGTAGCCATGCGGATACCGATCTCGCCGGTGCGCTCGCTCACCGACACCAGCATGATGTTCATCACCCCGATGCCGCCGACGAGCAGCGAGATCGCCGCCACCGTGCCGAGCAGCACGGTCAGGCTGTTGCGTGCCTTCTCCGCCGCCTGCAGCACCGCGGTGGTGTTGCGGATCTGGAAGTCCTCGATGCCGTTGTGGCGGGCGAGCAGGGCGGCGCGCACCCGGCGCTGCGCCGCGCCGATGCGCGCCGCGTCGGACACCCAGATCATCATGCTGCTGACGTGGCCGCCGCCGAACAGGCGGGTGAGCCCGGTGGTGAGCGGCACCAGGACCATGTCGTCGAGGTCGCTGCCGTAGGTGGAAGCGCCCTTGGGTTCGAGAATGCCGATCACCAGGAACGGCACGTTGTGGATGACGATGTACGCGCCCACCCCCTCCCCCTCGCCGAACAGGTGGTCGGCCACGGTCTTGCCCAGCACCGCCACCGCGGCGTGGCTCTCCACGTCCGCCGCATCGAAGAAGATGCCGACGGAGAGCCCCCAGTCGCGCGCCTGCGGAAAGCCCGCGGTGACGCCGTAGACATCCGCCTTGTGGTCGATGTTGCCGTAACGCATGGTCTGAGAGGCGTGGCGCTCCGGCACCACCAGGTCCACGCCGGGCAGATCGACAAGGGCACCCGCGTCGTCGCGGGTGAGGGTGATGATGTCGGCGCGGTGGGTGCCCGGCGCGCCGGGGCGCACCATCAGGAGGTTGGTGCCCATCGCCTGGATGCGCGCCATCACCTCGCGCTGGCTGCCGCTGCCGATCGCCAGCATCGCCACCACCGCGGCGACGCCGATGATCACCCCGAGCAGGGTGAGCGCGGTGCGGAAGGGGTTGGCCTTGAGCGAGCGGCCCGCCATGCGCACCGCTTCCTCCAGGTTGTCGCGCCAGCCCGGGTGCGCGCCTTCCCGCAGCGTGGCGGCGTGGGCGGGCGCGGCGGGCGCGGCGGCGGCGGAATCGGAAACGATGCGCCCGTCGCTGATGCGGATGACGCGCTGCGCCCGCGCCGCCACCGCCGCATCGTGGGTGACCACGAGGACGGTGCGGCCTTCGGCGTGCAGGGCCGCCAGGCGGTCCATCAGCTCGCCGCCGCTCTGGCTGTCGAGCGCGCCGGTGGGTTCGTCGGCGAGAATCACCTGCGGATCGTTGACCAGGGCGCGGGCGATCGAGACGCGCTGTTGCTGGCCGCCGGAAAGCTGCCCCGGGCGGTGGTGCGCCCGCTCGCCGAGGCCGAGCGCGCCGAGCAGGGCGCGGCCCCGCGCCTCCCGCTCTTCCCGCTTCATCCCCGCATAGATCGCCGGGATGGTGACGTTTTCGAGAGCGGTCGCATCCGCCAGCAGGTGGTAGCGCTGGAAGACGAAGCCGAAGGTATCGCGCCGTAGAGCCGCCAGATCGTCGGCGGAAAGCGCAGAAACGTCGCGGCCCAGCAGGCGGTACGTGCCGCCGCTCGGCCGGTCGAGGCAGCCGATCAGGGTCATCAGGGTGGACTTGCCGGAGCCCGAGGCCCCCATGATCGCCACGTATTCCCCGGCACGGATGGCGAGGTCCACCCCGGCGAGCGCGCGCACCCCCGCCTCCCCCGCCGGGAACACCTTTTCGACGCCGGAGAGTTCGATCAGCGGGGCGGCGGTCACATGCCGCTCCCGCGGGCGGAGCGGGCGGCGGCGCGCGCCACCTCCTCGCCTTCCTTCAGGCCGTCCGTCACCTCGGCGCGGGTGCGCGTCACCAGCCCGGTCTTCACCGTGCGCGGCTCGACGCCGGAGGCGGTCTTCACCTGCACCGTCCACACGCCTTTCTTATCGGTCGGGGCCAGCGCGCCGCGCGGCACCACCACCACGTTCTCGGCGCGGCGCTCGACGAAGAACACGTGCGCGGTCATCTCGCTCATCAGGCGTCCGTCGGGGTTGGACACGTCCACCAGCACCGAATAGAGCACCACGTCGCTCTCGATCGCCGGGGTCGGCAGAATCTGGCGCACCGCGCCGTGCCAGCGCCGCGCATCGCCGAGCGTGGTGAAATAGGCGGGCATGCCGACGCAAAGCTTGGGCACGTCGGCCTCCGCCACCTTGGCCCACACCGTCATCGTGTCGAGGTCGGCGACGCGCAGGATGGTGGGCGCGGTCTGGCTGGCGTTGAGCGTCTGCCCGGCGGTGGCGGAGATGTCCACCACGGTGCCGGAGATCGGCGCGAGGATGCGGGTGTAGCCGAGGTTGGCGACGTCGCCGTCGAGGGTCGCCCGCGTCTCCTCCTGCCGCGCCTCCAGGGCGTCGATCTTCGCCTCCGCCATCAACAGGTCGGCGCGCGCCGCGTCCAGCGCCTCGCGGCTCGCCACGTTGGTGGCGGCGAGGCGCTCCTGACGGCGGAAGCGCAGCGCCGCGAGGTCGCGCTCCGCCCGGCGCTCCTCGACCTGCGCCGCATAGTCCTTGATGCGGGCGCGCCCGGCGGCCACCCGCGTGCGGTAGACCGTGGGATCGATCTCGGCGAGCAGTCGCCCGGTCTCGACGCGGTCGCCGATCTCCACGTGGATCGCCTTCAACTGGCCGGAAACCTGGGTGCCGACATCGACGTAGGTCTTGGGCTTGAGCGCGCCGGTGGCGGAAACCGCCTGCTCCACGCCGCCCCGCTCCGCCGCGGCGAAGGAAAGCCCCGCCGCCGCCGAGCGGCCGCCGCCGCGCACGCCGCGTGCGCCTGCCGCCGCCAGGGCCGCCAGCAGCGCCACCCCCGCCCACCAGGGCCAGCGTTTTCCCATCATTGCGCCCCCCCGCATCTCCGCCTCATGCCGCCGGATGCGGCCCCAGGATGTCCTCGAACGGCCGCCGCCGCATGCGGTGGGCGAGCGCCAGGACCGCGGCCTCCTCCACGTCGGCCTCCGTCACCTCGCCGCGGCCCGCCCAGGCGGCCAGCGCCTTGGCCGCCTTGAGCATGACGATATCGCTGCGGTGGCCGTCCACGCCCATGCGCAGCGAGCGCTCGGCGATGGAATAGAGGATCGCATCCGCCGCCGTCACCTGCGGGCAGAGCTTGATCGCCTCCGCCACCGCGGCGCGCAGCTTTTGCGTTTCCTCCGCCCAGCGCGCGGCAAAGGCCTCCGGGTCGGCCTCGAACTCGGCGCGGCGCTTCACCACCTCGACGCGCTCCTGCGGCGTGTCCAGCCCTTCCACGTGCACGCACAGGCCGAAGCGGTCGAGGAGTTGCGGGCGGAGGTCGCCCTCCTCCGGGTTCATCGTGCCGACCAGGGTGAAGCGCGCCGGATGCGAAAAACTGATGCCCTCGCGTTCGATGGTGTTGACCCCCATGGCGGCGGAATCCAGCAGCACGTCCACCACGTGGTCGTCCAGCAGGTTGACCTCGTCCACATAGAGGATGCCGCGGTTGGCGGAGGCGAGCAGGCCCGGCTCGATCTGCTTGCGCCCTTCCTTGAGCGCGAGTTCGAGGTCGAGGGTGCCGACCACGCGGTCCTCGGTGGCGGAGATCGGCAGCTCGACGACGCGCACCTTGCGGCGACGCACCGGCAGCGCCTCCCCCGCCTCGAAGCGGGCGCGCACCTCCGGCGACATCGTCTTGGGGTCGTCCGGATCGCTCTGGAAAGGGTCGCCGTCCACCACCGCGATCTCCGGCAGCAGGTCGGCGAGCGCGCGCACCGCGGTGGACTTGGCGGTACCCTTCTCGCCGCGGATCAGCACGCCGGAAAGACCGGGGTTGATCACGTTGAGGATCAGGCTCTTCTTCAGGCTTTCCTGTCCGACGATGGCGACGAAGGGATAGACGGACGGGGAATCGGGGTTCACCACGCTTGATGCTCCTTTGCTAGGGAAACCAGGTCCTCGGCGCGCAGGTCCTCGGTCTTGAAATACGCGGCCTCCAGGGCGGTCGCGAGCTTGCGCGCCAGTTCCAGGCGCACCACACCCTTGGTCTCGGTATCGACGACGACGAACTGCGCCATCGGGTAGCGTTCGTGCAGGACCGCCGCGGCGGCGAGCGCCTCTTCGTGCGGCGGCCTTTCGCCGAGGGCGGCGTTGGCGCGGCCGTCGGTCATCACGATCACCAGCGGCAGGATCGTCGGTTCCTTGCGCAGCACCCGGCGGAGCACCCCCGCCGCCTCGGCGAGACCGGCGGTGAGCGGCGTGCGCCCGCCCACCGGCAGGTCGGCGAGCAGCTTCGCCGCGCGGTCCACCGAGTTGGTCGGCGGCAGCACCACCTCCGCCGCGCGGCCGCGGAACACCACCATCGCCACCTTGTCGCGCTTCTGGTAGGCGTCGAGCAGCAGGCTCATCACCGCCGCCTTGGTTTCCACCATGCGGCGCTGCGCCCCCATCGAGCCGGAGCCGTCCACCACGAACAGCAGGAAGTTGCCGACGCGGCGCTCGCGGATCTTCTCGCGGATGTCGGACCGCGCGATGTGCACCGCGAGGTCCTGGGTCGCCTGCTCCCGCCGCGACTTCTGGTAGGGCGCGGCGGCGCGGATGGTGGCGTCGAGCGCGAGGTCGTTCCTGCCGCGGCGCGAGGTGCTCTTGACGTAGCGCCCCTGCTTGCTCGCCGAGCGCGAGCGCGAGCGCCGCCCCGAGCCGGTGCGCAGGGTCTGGTCCATGCTCTGGCGCTCCAGGCGGCGCACCGCGTAGGACGCGCCGACCTCCTGCACCTCGTCCTGCGTCTCGGCCGCGTCGGCGCGGCCGGTCTCGCCGGGGTCGGGCGGCGGCGGCGCGTCCGCGGCATCGCCCCCTTCCTCCTCGCCCTGCGGCGGCGTGGGCTCGGCGGTGTCGTCCTCTTCCTCGGGAGCGGGGTTCTCCCGCTCTTCCGGTTCCTCCGGCTCCTCCGTTTCGGGCGGCGGCGGAGGCGGCGGAGGCGGCATCTCCGGCGTGCCCGCGCGCATGCGGTGCAACAGCGCCATCGGCGCCACCGCCAGGATGTCGTCGGCGGTGACGTCGGTGCGCCCCGCCCACGCGGCGAAGGCGCGCGCCGCGCGCTCCATGACGATATCGGCGCGGTGCCCGGCGACGTGGTTGCGTTGGCATATCTCCGCGATGAAACCGACGAGATGCGGAGGGATGCGCACCTCCGCCAGGCGCTTGCGCGCCTCGCGGAGGCGCAGCGCGAGGTCCGCCTCCGCCGCCGCGTGAGCGGCGAGAAAGGCGTCGGGGTCGGCGTCGAACGCCTCGCGGCGTTTCAGAAGTTCCACCCGCACCTGCGGATCGGACTCTCCCGCGATCGACACCGCGAGGCCGAAGCGGTCGAGCAGTTGGGGCCTGAGTTCCCCCTCCTCCGGGTTCATCGTGCCGATCAGGATGAAGCGGCTGGCGTGGCGCAGGCTCTGGCCCTCGCGCTCGACGATGTTCGCGCCGGATTCCGCGGCGTCGAGAATGCTGTCCACCAGGTGGTCGTCGAGCAGGTTCACCTCGTCGATGTAGAGCACGCCCATGTGCGCCCGCGCCAGCAGGCCGGGCTGGAAGCGCACCGCGCCGTCCCGCACCGCCGCCTCGAAGTCGATGGAGCCGATCACCATGTCCTCGGTCGCGCCGAGGGGAAAATCGACGAAGGCCGGGCGTCCGCCGTCCGGCAAAGCGGGCAGCAGGTCGCGCAGGCCGCGCGCCGCGGTGGACTTGGCGGTGCCCTTCTGGCCGCGCACCACCACACCGCCCACCGCCGGGTTGACCGCGTTGAGCAGCAGGGCGAGCTTCATCTCCTCCTGCGCCAGGACCGCCGAGAACGGATAGACCCGCCGCGCCGCAGCGCCGCGCGCCGCGTCACTTCGCACGAAATTCATACGCCCACTCTTTCACCGCCGCGCGGGTCTTCACATCCACGCTCGCGCCCTGGAACTCGCCCTTCACCGCGCCCATGGACTCCTCGATATCGCCTTCGATCTCCAGCACCACGCTGTGGAGCTGCGCCAGGCGCTTGTCGTCCGCCGCCCACAGGCCGCGGCCGTGCGCCTCCAGCAGGCGGCGGGTCAGTTCCTCCAGGGCATAGACGTTGGTTTCCATCAGCCAGGCGCGGTTTTCCGCATCCGCCACGTAGAGATCGTGCACGCCGTCGAACTGCGCCTTGTCCACCTCATGGGTGGTCGCCGACCAGGCGAACATGTGGTTGGTGCGGGCGCCCACCTCGGTCGCCCCGGCATAGCCCCGGGTCTTGATCTCCGCCAGCCAGTCGCGGTTGATCAGGCTGGCGGCGAGACTGAGGGTCAGTTCCTCCTTGACCGAACGCACCTCGCCCTCGGCGGTGGACTGGGTGTCGCCCCAGTAGAGCCGCATCGACCCGCCGCCGAGGCCGCGCTTCGCCGCGGCGGAACCGCCCTGGGTGCAGACGTAGCCGCCGCAGGCGAGCATGTCCCCCGCCGACGAGGCGGCGCGCTGGTAGCTCATGTCCATGCGGCCGATCAGGCCCGCGTATTCCCGCATCAGGGCGGCGGCGGGCATGGCGGAACCGCGCCCATCCGCGCCGAAGGCGTGGCCGGTGGTATTGACCAGCGCCTCGGCGAGGTCGGCGTCGTCCTCCCACGCCGCGGCGTCGAGCGCCAGGCCGACGCCCGAGCCGTAAGCCCCGTCGCTGCTGGAAAAGCAGCGGTAGCTCGCGAGGCGGCGCAGCGCCGGTTCCTCGGTTTCCTTCAGGGTGGCGCGCAGCTCCGCCATGCGCGCCTGCACATGGGCGCGGACGAAGTTGCGCTCCGCCGGTTCGTCCAGCTCCGCCACCGCGCTCACCGCCTGATCGAACAGGGCGTAGATGCCGGGCAGCGCGTCGCGCACCACGCTGCTCATCTGCACCACCACGTCGATGCGCGGACGCGGGCGCAGCGTGCCGTCGGGCAGACGCAGGGTCATTTCCTCAAGCGGCAACGCGGCAACGCCGTCCACCCGGCCGCCCATGCCGCGGCGCGGCGCACAGCCGATCAGCCAGAGAATCTGCGCGGTCAGCTCGCCATCCGCCTGGAATGCATCGCTCGACCACAAGGTGATGCCGATGGTCTGCGGAAAATCCCCCTCGTCGGCGAGGTAGGCGGCGAGCATCTTTTCCCCCATGCGCGCACCCACCGTGCAGGCGGCGTCGGTGGGCAGCAGCTTGGTGTCGATGCCGTAGAAGTTCCGCCCGGTCGGCAGCACATCCACCTTTCCGCGCGACAGGTGGCCGGAAGGCCCGGGCGGGACGAAGCGCCCGGAAAGCGCGGCGGCCACCGCGTCCATCTCGCCGCCCGCGGCGGCGAGCCCGGCGCGCAGCCGCGCCTCGTCGATATCGCGGTCCTCGATGCCGCGCGCCTCGGCCACGTACATCGCCGCCCGCGCCTCGTCCGGCGCGCGGCCCAGGGTGTGCAGGCCCGCCTGCAGGGTGCGGCTGCGCAGCGCCGCCAGCCGCCGCGGCAGCGCCTCGACGGCGAAGGCGAAGGCGTCCGCGTCCGCTTCCTCCGCCAGCAGGCCGAGGGATGCGAGTTCGGCGCGCAGGGCGGCGGCAAGCTCCTGCTTGCGCGCCCGCGATGCGCCCGTGGCGTGCAGGTACTGGCGATGCAGTTCCGCCAGGTCGTCCCAGCGCTTGCCGAGCGCCGCGGCGCGCGCCACCGGGGCGCTCAGGTGGTCCACCAGCACCGCGCGGCCGCGCCGCTTGGCGATCAGGCCCTCGCCGGTGTTGTTCATCGCGTAGGGATAGATCACCGGCAGGTTGCCGAGCGAGATGTTGGGGAAGCAGGTTTCCGAAAGTCCGGCGCGCTTGCCCGGCAGAAACTCGGTGGGGCCGTCCGCCCCCATCATCACCAGGGCGTCCACCTGCTTTTGCAGATACCAGAAGGTGGCGAGCCAATGGTGCGGCGGCGCGATCTTCGGGTCGTGCAGGATGCGGCAGACCTCGCCGTCGCACTTCGGACCCCAGCAGCCGCGCTTCGGGTCGGTCATCACCAGGACGTTGCCGAAACGCAGGCCGGAGATCACCAGGGTCGGGTTGGGTCCGTCCGGGTTGTGCACCATGGATTTCGCCGGGAACGGCCCCCACGCGTCATCCACCGCCCGGCGCACCGCGGGCGGTTGCAGGTCGAAGTCGGCGCGGTAGGCCGCCTCGCCGATTTCCGCCAGCGCGCCGCCCTTGGCGACGATCTCCTCGACATTGGTCCAGCGGAATTCCGAGATCGCCTTGCGCGCGAGGATCAGCTTGAGCAGCGCCTCGCCATCTTCCGGAATGTCCGAAACCGCATAGCCCTCCGCCGCGAGGCGGCGCATCAGGTCCACCGTGCTTTGCAGCGCATCGAGGGAAGCGGCATTGCCGATGGTCGCCTCCAGCCCCTTGCACGGCGGATTGTGCAGCAAAATCGCCAGGCGCTTTGCCGCATTGGGCTTGCGTTGCAGGGCCGCCCAGGCGCGGGTGCGCCCGGTCAGGCGCTCCACCTGGTCGGCCACCGGCTCCGCCGTCTTGCGCTCCATGCCGCCGTCCGGGCCGGGGCGCGAACAGGCGATCAGCGTGGGGTCGGAAGCGCCCATGATCTCCGGCCGGGTGAGGCCGAAGGACACGGTCATCGGGCTCAGGCCCTCGGCGCTTTCCCGCCATTCCGCGGCGGTGGACTGCCAGTTGCGCAGCAGCTGGAACACCGGCACGCCGTGCGCGGCGAACGGGCCGCCCGCCGCGCCGTCTTCGCGCCCGTGCACGATCGCCGCGTTCCAGATCGCCGCAAGGCGCGGACCGCACTGCGCCAGCAGGCGGGAGATCGGATGCTCCGGCGCGCCGTAGGCGATGCCGGTTTCCCAGTCGCAGAACACCGGCACCGGCACCAGGCCCGCCGCCTCCAGCCGCGAAACGCACATCTCCACCGCCGCGGTATCGCCGTTGAGCCAGCCCGAGCGGTCGAAGATCAGCCCCACCGCGGGCGCGCCGCGGCGTTCGGGCGTACGCACGTCCGCCCAGGTGAGGTAGTCCGCCGCATCGGTCCGGATGCGCTCCGCCGCCGGGTGGTGCACGCCGAAGAGCACCGGCTCGCCGGGCGGCGGCGGGGCCTCCTCCACCAGACCGGCGCGGTGCAGCATCCACAACGCGGCGTGGGCGAAGTCCTCCGCCCGGCCGACGCGCAGATAGGCCTGTACCGCCGCAACCGCGGCGCGGTCGTGCGCGGGCAGCGCCGCCTGCGCCTCGATGCCGCCGGGAATGGCGAGCGGCGCATCCGCCGCCGCCGCGACGAGCAGGTCGAAATTGCCGAAATGGCGGGTCGCATCCAGGTAGACCGCACCCGCGCCGCGCACCGCCTCTTCGGCGAAGGCCTGCCAGTCGAGCGGCGCGGACTGCCCGGCGATGCGCAGTTCCACGCCGCGGGCGCGCAGCATCTCCGCCGCGCGGTCCCACACCCGCGACAGGGAAATGTGGGTGAACACGAAGGTCGCCTTCAGCATGCTGCGTTCCCGCCTTTCATCCGCGCGTCATTCCGCCGCGCTCGCCGCGCCATGGACGAGGCTGTCCTCGATCGCGCCCTCCGCCTCCAGCAGCAGGGCTTCCAGGCGCTGCTTGTCGTCGCC
Organism: Oleispirillum naphthae; assembly: GCA_027864655.1. Classification (GTDB taxonomy): domain Bacteria; phylum Pseudomonadota; class Alphaproteobacteria; order Rhodospirillales; family Rhodospirillaceae; genus Oleispirillum; species Oleispirillum naphthae. Next base: position 20,263 of record JAQAZG010000016.1, on the reverse strand, counting down.
CGGGTTCTCCCACATGCCGCGCGCGATCGCCTCGAGCAGGCGCTCGGCGATGTTCTGCATGGCGTAGGGGTTGTGCTTTTTGAAGAAGTCCTGCATCGCCGGGTCGAAGGCGTAGGTCTTCGCCATCTCGGCGTACTGCCAGTCCTCGAGGATTCCCGAGGAGGCGTCCCAGTGGAAGCAGATGTCCACCAGCCGGGAAAGATCGCCCGCGCCCTTGTAGCCGTGGCGCTTCATCCCCTCGATCCACTTCGGATTGAGCACCCGGGTGCGGAAGACGAAGCGCCCCTCCTCATCGGTGGAACGGATGCGCGGCTTGCGCGGGTCCGAGGAATCCCCGGAATAGCTGCGCGCATACTTGCCCGCCGCCGCCTTCACCGCCGCGTTCATGCCGCCGTGGTAGGCGTTGAAATCGGTGCAACTGAAGAGGTCGTATTCGCGGGAGTCCTCGGTCTTGAGCGTCAGGTCGAGCCTGCCCATGCGCTTGCGGAAGTCGTCCTGCCGCGCCTCGCCGTAGACCCCCTCGCCATAGGCGTAGCCCGCCCAGCCGATGTAGATGTCGCCGAGGTCATCGACGTTTTCCCATTGGCCGCTGTCGAGCAGGCCGTCCACCCCCGCGCCGTAGCAGCCCGGCTTGTCGGAATAGACGCGGAAGGCGGCGCGGCGCGCCGCTTCCTCCGCCGGGACGCCCGCCTTGAGCAGTTCGGCGCGGTCCACCGCGACGTTGCGGGCGAGCAGGTTGACCTCTTCCGGCTCGTCCAGCGCCGCGACCATGCGCGCCGCGCCGTCGATCATCTCCATGAGGTTGGGGAAGGCGTCGCGGAAGAAACCCGAGGCGCGCACCGTCACGTCGATGCGCGCATGCGTCAACTCCGCGAGCGGGATCGGCTCCACCCCCTTGACCTTGCCGCTGTCGCGCTCCCACACCGGGCGGACGCCCATCAGGTAGAGGATTTCGGAAACGTCGTCGCCGCGGTTGCGCATCGTCGGGCAGCCCCACAGCACCATGCCCACCTGCTGCGGCGGCCTGCCCTCGTCGGCGGTGTAGCGTGCGATCAGCGCCTCGGCCTGCTTCACCCCGACCTCCCAGGCTTCCCGCGTCGGAATCTTGTACGGGTCCACGGAATAGAAGTTGCGCCCGGTGGGCAGGATGTCGATGCGCCCGCGCGTCGGGTTGCCGGAGCCGCCCGGCGGCACGAAGCGCCCGGCGGCGCCGCGCGCCGCATACTCGATCTCGTCGGTGACGCCGAAGAGCTTGGGACGCACCACGTCGCGCACGAAGGTCAGCACCTCGAGCACCCGCTGCGAGCCGCCGAAGCGGGCCTCCGCCTCCGCCGCGAGCGCCGCGTCGGTCCATTCGCCCGCATCCAGCGCGTCGAAGGCGGCGCGGCTGTCCTGTAGAATCTGCGACAGCACCTGCCCCTTGGTCTTGCCGAGCGCCGCCACCGGATCGCCCGGGTGGTCGCGCAGGTCCTCGCCGTCGAAGCCGCGGGCAGCCGCCACCGCATCCCACAGCGAGGGCACATCGCCGTTGGCGAGGCGGGTGAGGTGCACCATCGTCTCGTTGAAGCGCGCGGGCGGCGGCACCAGGCCCATCACATGCAGGCCGTCGTTGATCGAGGTGAAGTCCACCGTCTCGATGTAGCCGTGCAGCTTGCCCATGAAGCCCTCGGGGTCGGCCTCCGCCTCTTCCCGCGTCATCCCGAGGTCGGCGTCGAGGTGCGCCTCCGCCGCCAGCTCCCACAGCTTCTCGGCGATCAGCGGCACCTTGCCCGGGTCCTCCTGGCGCGCGTGGTAGGCGGACTCCAGCAGGTCCTCGATGCGGGTGAAGGCGTCGGTCTTTCCGGCGTTGGTCTGCGGCGGGATCATATGGTCGAGGATGACGCAATAGGAGCGCCGCTTCGCCTGGGTGCCCTCGCCCGGATCGTTGACGATGTAGGGGTAGAGGTGCGGGATGTCGGCGATCGCCGCATCGGGATAGCAGTCCTGCGACAGGCCCAGGCTCTTGCCCGGCAGCCACTCCAGGGTGCCGTGCTTGCCGATGTGGAAGATCACCTGCGCGCCGAATTCCTCGCGCAGCCAGCGGTAATAGCCGAGGTAGTGGTGCGTCGCGGGCAGATAGGGGTCGTGGATGGTCCGGCCGTCGGGCTGGAGCGCCGGTTCGTCCGCCTCTTCCATGCGGGCGCGCGGCGGCTGCACGCCGATGAACACGTTGCCGTTGACCAGGCCGCCGACCAGCAGCTTGCCTTCATAGTGGAAGGTGACGCCGGGGCACGGCCCCCACTTTTCGTCCATCTCGCGGCGCATCTTTGCGCTGCGCCCGGCGTGCCAGCGTTCGGCGGTGGCGTCGTCGATGCCGCCCACGGCGCGCTCCGCCAGTTGCCTGCCGGAGAGGTAGCGGCGGTCGCCGGTGAGGCGGTCGATCATGGCGAAGGCGAGGTCCTCGCCGCTCTTGAAGGTGCGGTCGATGCGGTAGCCCTCCGCCTTCAGCCGCGCCAGGATCGCCTGCACGCTCTCGAAGGAATCCAGGCCCACGGCGCAGCCCAGGCGGTCGTTGCGCGGCGGATACTGGTGGAAGACGATCGCCACCTTGCGTTCCGCGGGCGGGGTGCGCCGCAGCTTCGCCCAGTTCATCGCCCATTTCACCACATGGGTGCAGCGGTCCGGCACCGGATTGCGCATCAGAAGCCGCGCCCCGGTGGCGGGGTCGATGCCCGCCTCGTCGCGGGTGCCGACCACGGTGCCGATGATCGCGCCGTCGAACTCCGGCTGCGCGGCGTTCACCGAGACGTCCATCGGCGAGACGCCCTGCAGGGTTTCCTCCCACTCGGCGCGCGGGTTGAAGGTGAGGATGAGTTGCAGCACCGGCACGTCGAGGCCGGGCAGGGTCTCCTCCGCCCCCGGCCCGCCCATGCCGAGGGAGAAGCTCATCGGCGACAGCAGCGCCTCGATGAGGGTCTTGCCGTCCTGTTTGAAGAAGGTCTCCGCCAACTGCGCCACCGGCATGTTGCCGATGCCCATGTCGCGGAAGCGCAAGTGGAACACCGGCAGCGGCACGCCGCCCTGCGCCTCGACCTCGGCGATCAGGGCGTCGATCACCGCGAGGTCGCCGTTGATCCAGGCGTACTGGCCGAACCACAGGCCGATCACCGGCGCGCCGGGAACGGCGCGGGCGCGCGCCCAGGCGAGGTAGCCGTCGCGGTCTTTGAGCGCGCCGCTCCACTCCGGGTGATAGATGCCCTCGGTCGGCACCGGCTTGGGGGCCTCCGGCTCCGGCAGGTCCGCGCCGATCTGCCGCGCCGCGGCGATCAGGAGGTTGCGCAGGTTCTCCACGCCGCCGCGCCGGATGTAGGCCTGGCGCAAAACGTACGCCTCGGAGCCGAAATCGCTGCCGAGCGCCTTCGCCATCTCGACTTCCTCCGGCGAGGACATCCCCCCGGCCTGCACGTGCACCAGCTTGCCCGTAGAGGCTTGCGCCAGAACCGCCGTGCCGGGGATCGACTCCGTGCCGCCGTGCGGCAGCAGGAACAGCCCGTCCGCCGCCCGCGCCGTCTCCGCCGCCGCGGCGATGCGCTTGTCGTCGAACAGGTCGTCGCGGGAGCACGCGGCCACGCGGATGCGCTCCGCCGCCGCGGGCGGCAGCGACGCGGCGGCGCGCCCCAGAACCGGCAGATGGGTCGCCGTCGCGTCGATGAAAAACAGCGTCTTGCACGCGTGCGTCATGGATGCCCCCTGTGTGGCGGCCTTGCCCCCGCAACGCCGCCACCCGATCCGGGTCTGGACTTATCGCGGCGGGCCGCCACCCGTCAACAGTTTCGTTATAATGTCACCGGATAATTCCGGCGCGCCACCGGCACGCGGCAGTATGCCCGTTGCCGCCCCGGCGTCAACGCTTTTGTTATACTATAACATCTTGGAACGATGCAGACCGGAGGCGATCAGTAGCCGCAGGCCGGATCGACCGTGCCGCTGACCGCCTCGCCGCGCATGAAGGCACGCATCTTCGCGGCGATCTGCGCCACCGCCTCGCCGCGCAGGGTCGCCGCGGCGACATGCGGCGTCAGCACGATTTTCGGATGAGTCCGGAAGGGATGACCGGGCGGCAAGGGCTCCTCCGCGCAGACGTCCAGCACCGCCCCGGCGAGCCGCCCGCCGCCGAGAGCCGCCAGCAGGTCCTCTTCCACCACATGAGCGCCGCGCGCGACGTTGATGCAAAGGGCATCGGGCAGCAGCGCCGCCAGGGTGTCGCGGCGGATCACCCCCCGCGTATCGTCCGTCAACGGCAGCATGCAGACCAGAATCCGCGTTCCGGCGAGAAACGGCATCAGCCCCTCCTCGCCGCAGAACACCGGAAAAGCCGAATCGCCGCGGGGGGAACGGGTCCACGCCCGCAGCGGAAAGCCGAAACCGCGCAGGGCCTCCGCCACCCGGCGGCCGAGCACGCCGAGGCCGAGAATGCCGACGGGAAAATCGGCGGGGCGGCGCGGCGGGCGCGGACGCCACAGGCCTGCGCGGGCCTGCGCCGCATAGACATCGAATTCCCGCAGATGCGACAGCGCCGCCCAGGTGACGTATTCCGCCATCTGCGCCCCCATGCCCGCATCCTCCAGGCGGATCAGCGGCACGCCGGGCGGCACCCCGGCGGCGAGTGCGCCGTCCACCCCGGCCGCGGCGTTGAACACCGCGCGCAGCCGCGGCTGCGCGGCGAAAAAGTCCTTGGGCGGCATCCACACCACCGCATAATCGGCGGGGGGCCGGCCGGGAGCCCAGGCGGCGACCTCCGCCTCCGGCAGGGCGGCGGCCAGGTCTTCCGCCCAGCGCTCGCTGCCGTGGCCGCCGGTGCAGGCGCAGACGACGCGCGGCGCGCTCATGGCGCAAGCGCGGCCAGCACCGCGTCCATCTCGGTGAGCAGGCGGTCCGCATCCGCGGCGGAGAACACCAGCGGCGGGCGGATCTTCAGCACGTTGCCGTGGAACCCGGTGGCCGAAATCAGCACGCGGCGCTGCCGCAGGGCGTTGACGACCGCCGCGGCAAGAGCGGGCGCGGGCGTCTTGGCGGTGCGGTCCTCCACGATTTCCACGCCGATGTAGAAGCCGGAGCCGCGCACGTCGCCGATGCCCTCGTAGCGCGTCATCATCTCCTTCAGGCCGTCGCGGATGATCCCCCCCACCTTCGCCGCGTTGGCGAGCAGGTTGTCCTCGCGGATCACCGCGAGCGTCGCCCGCGCCGCCGCCATCGCCACCGAGTTGCCGCCGAAGGTATTGAAATAGCGGGTATCGCGGCCGAAGCGTTCGACCACTTCCGGTGCCACGGCGATGCCCGCCACCGGGAAACCGTTGCCCATGGGCTTGCCCATGGTGACGATGTCGGGATCGACGCCGTGGCGCTGGTATCCCCAGAACCGCTCGCCGCTGCGGGTGAACCCGGCCTGCACCTCGTCGGCGACGAACAGCCCGCCCGCGCGGCGCACCGCCTCCGCCACCGGCGCGAGAACGTCGGTGGGATGGGAGAAGATGCCGTCGGAGGAGAACAGCGAATCCGCGATGAAGGCGGCGACGCCGTCGCCGTGGCGCTCCAGATCGGCGATCTGCGCCTCCACCGCCGCAGCCATGCGGCGGCCGATTTCTTCCGGCGGCAGGCGATAGGAATCCGGCGCGGGCACCTGGCGCACCCAGTCGCCGAGCGGCGAGGCGATGCCGAGAGACGGCGAGAAGCCCGCGGTGAGGTACGAGTTTCCGTGATAGGCCTCGGCGGTGATGATGATGCCGCGCTTGCCGGTGTGGTGCTGCGCGATGCGCATGGCGAGGTCGTTGGACTCCGACCCGGTGCAGGTGAACATCGCATGCCCGGAAGCGCCGATGCGCCCGTCGAAGGTGGCGAGCAGTTCCTCCGCATAGTCGAGAATGCCGTCCTGGAGATAGCGGGTGTGGGTGCAGAGCGTCCGCATCTGGCGGTGCACCGCCTCCGCCACCCGCGGGTTGGCGTGGCCGACGGCGACGACGTTGTTGTACGCGTCGAGGTATTCGTTGCCGTCCGCATCGTAGAGGCGCACGCCCTCGCCGCGGCTGATCTGCACCGGCGTGTCGTAGAACAGGCGGTACGCCGGGCCGAGCAGGCGCGTGCGCCGCTCCACCAGGGCGCGGTCGCGCGGGTTCAGGGCCGCGGCCGCATCGGGGTTGAACGCATTGACCATCTTGCCGCGCTGCGGCAGGCCCGGGGTGCTCATGAGGACGATCCTTCGGACAAGAGGAGTTCGGACAGGGCTTCCGGCGTGCGCGCCAGAAGCCATTCCAGTTGCGCCCACCCCTGTTCGGTGTTGCGCAGGATGTATGCGGCGTTTCCGGGGAAGCGCCGGGCCCGCCACAGGGACAAGAGGGCGCGCGCCACGGCGCGGCCCATCACCAGGTGCGGGATCAGGCGCAGTTCCTCCTCCGTGAGGCCGGCGACGCGCAGGTAGCCGCGCAGCAGGTCGCGCCCGGCGGCGAACAGGTCGCCCGCCGGATGTTGCGCCGCATCGCGCGGCAGCTGGTTGAGCAGCGCGGTGGACACGTCGATGGCGACGGCGGTGCGCACCGCATCGCCGAAATCGATGATGCCGGTGACGAACTCCGGCCGGGCGTGATCGACGACGAGGTTGGAGCGGCTGAAATCGTTGTGCAGCACCTGGGTGCGCAACGCCGCGATGCGGCCGGAGAGGGCGCGGAAGCGCTCCATTCCCTCCGTCAGCAGGGATTTGCGGAGGGGAGACTCCACCGCCTCCAGCAACGGATGCAACCCGGCGAGATGCTTGACGTCCCAGGCGAGGACGCGGTTCTCCGCCGGGTGGGCGAACGACGCGGTGGCGAGGCGCAGGCGCGCCAGGACCTCGCCGATGCGTTCCCGCTCGGCGGGCGAGGTCTCCGTGGCGTCGAGCACCGCGCCTTCGAGAAAGGTCATCAGCCGCACCCGGCGCGTCTGCCCCGCGCGGTCGGTGAAGGCCGGGCAGGCGCGGCCGCGCGCATCCGGGATCAGGCGCGGCACCGGGATTTCCGGGTCCTGCCGCGCGATGTGCCGCAGCAGCAGAACTTGCAGTTCGAGTTCCGCGGGAGCCTCGGTCGGGTTGGCGACCTTGAGGATGTAGCGCCGCCCCCCTTCCGCATCGATGCGGAAGGTATCGTCCTTCTCCGTCGCCAGGCGGCTGGGCCGCCCGCTCAGGCCGAAGAGGGCGGCGGCCACCTCCGCGGCTTCCTCTTCCCCCATGACGGCATAGGCGGCGGCCAGGCCGCCCGCATCGACCACCGAAAAATCCCGGTTTCCGCCGTCACGCACGATGCACGCCTCCCTCAATGACCGGCCTTGCGGCGCAGCCACGCGACCAGGCGCATGCCCTCGCTCTCGTTGTGATGCCAGGCCTGCCGCGCCGCGGCCTCGGCGTCGCCGGAAAGCACCGCCTCGGCCACCGCACGGTGCTGGGCGACGATATCGTCCATGCCCTCGGCGACGCAGGTGTTGCTGGTGGCGATGAACAGCCGGACCTGCTGTTCGACCAGGCGGTACTGGCCGGCGAGGCGGGCGTGCCCGGCGGCCTCGACGATGCTGCGGTGCAGGGCGAAGTCGCAGGCGTTGACCTGCTTCAGTCTTTCCTTGGCGCAGGCCGCGAGCAGCGCCTCGTACGCCCGCGCGACGGCGGCGCGCGACGGCGCATCGCCCGACTGCGCGGCAAGGCGCGCGGCAAGGCTTTCCAGTCCGGCGCGCAGGGTCCACAGTTCCCAGACGTCGGTTTCCGTCAATTCCGTCACCTGCCAGCCGGTATAGGGAATCTGCACGACGATTCCCTCCCCCGCCAGGCGGTGCAGGCCGGTGCGCAGGGTGGCGCGCGCCACCCCGATCTGGTCCGCCAGGGCGATTTCGGTGAGGCGCGTCCCCGGCCTGACCCGGCCCGACAGAATGAACTCCCGCAGGCTGTCGGCGGCGCGGTTTTCGATGGACTGGCGGACGACGGGCTTGGGCTGCATCGATTTCATGGCGTACCGTTGGGCCGAAGGATTCCGGGGCTGCGCGCGGCAGGCTAGCACCATTGGCGATTGTCAACAATATTCCGGCGCGCGCGGCGGCGCGATTCTTGGCCGCAGGTGCGGGAGGCTAGAGCCCGGAAATCGCGGCGGCGACCTGGAACAACTGCGGCACCAGCTCTTCGACCACCCGCTCCTCCGTCCACTCGTCGCTGCTCATCACCAGATTGATCGCGGCGATCGGCTGACGCCGCGAATCGTAGACCACCTTGCCGATGCCGAGCTGCCCGGGCAGCACCTGGTCGCGGGTGAAGGCGTAGCCCTGTGCCCGCGCCTTTTCGATCTCGGCGCGCAACTCCGCCGGTCCGGTCAGGGTATGGGCGGTGAAGGCGATCTTCGGCTCGGCGAGAATCTCGCCGATGCGGTCGTCGGGCAGGTGCGACAGGAAGGCCCGCCCCGCGCTGTTGCAGAAGGCCGGCACCCGGCGCCCGGGAAGGGTTTCCACGAACTTGAGGCTGCGGTGCGGCAGCCGCACGATATAGATCACGTCGCTGCCCGAGAGCAGGCTCAGGTTCATCGGCAGGCCGTGCTTCTCGTGCGCCATCACCATGTGCGGCATCGCCCGCGCCACCAGGGGACTGCTGCACAGGAACAGGTAGCCCAGTTCCAGCGCCGCCACGGTCAGGCGGTAGCGGCGGCTTTGCGGGTCCTTTTGCAGGTAGCCGAGGGCCTCCCAGGTGTGGGTGAAGCGTTGCACCGCGCTCAGGCTCAGGCCGGTCTTGTGCGTGAGTTCGGTCAGGCTGGCCGACTCCCCCGCGCCGCGGAACGCCTCCAGCACCTGCACCGCCTTGGCCACCGAATTGACGAACAGGAAATCCTTTTTGCCGTCACCCGTTTCCAGCGAACCGGACATTTCCCCTCCCCTGAATCCCGCACGCGCGGGCCCGCGTCTTGACTCCATCCCGTCACCCCGGTATTTTATATTATGACAAAAACTATCACAATACGATAATTTATCATGACCGCTCTCTCCGCCGACATCCAGGCTTTCTGCCGCCGCCCCGCCGCCGAGATCCTGGCCGACATCCGCTCCGGGCGCGTCAGCGCCCGCGAAACCATGGAGGCGCACCTCGCCTGCATCGCCGCGTGGAACCCCGCGGTCAACGCCATCGTCACCCTGGTTGCGGAAGACGCCCTGCGCGCCGCCGCCGCGGCCGACGCGGCGCAGGCCCGCGGCGAGCCCCTCGGCCCGCTGCACGGCCTGCCGGTGGCGCACAAGGATTCCTTCTCGACCAAGGGGCTGCGCACCACCTTCGGCTCCCGCGTGTTCGCCGACAACGTTCCCGCCTGCGACAGCATCGTGGTCGAACGGCAGCGCCGCGCCGGGGCGGTGACGGTCGGCAAGACCAACCTCCCCGAATTCGGGGCGGGGTCCCAGACCTTCAACGCGCTGTTCGGGGCGACGCGCAACCCCTACGACCTGGGCAAGACCCCGGGCGGCAGCAGCGGCGGCTCGGCGGCGGCGCTGGCCTGCGGCATGGTGGCGCTCGCCGACGGCAGCGACATGGGCGGCTCCCTGCGCAACCCTGCGAGCTTCTGCAACGTCGTCGGGCTCCGCCCCGCGGTCGGGCGCGTGCCGCAATGGCCTGCAGCCGACCCGTTCGGCGGCCTCACCGTCGCCGGACCGATGGGACGGACCGTGACCGACGTTGCGCTCCTCCTCTCGGTGCTCGCCGGAGAGGACCCGCGCGACCCGGTTTCGCTGCCGGGCGACGGCGCCGCGTTCGCCCAGTCCCTGGAACGCGGCTTCCGCGGCTGCCGCATCGCCTTCAGCGAGGACCTCGGCCTGCCGGTGGCCGCCGATGTGCGCGCGGCGACGCGCGCCTGCGTGCCGGTGTTCGAGGACATCGGCTGCATCGTGGAGGCGGCGACGCCGGACTTCCGCGGCGCGGCGGAGAGCTTCCAGGCGCTGCGCGGCCTCGCCTTCGCCTCCGGCTACGGCGGCCTGCTCCCCCGGTGCCGCGGCGTGCTCAAGGACACGGTGGTGTGGAACATCGAGTACGGGCAGACCCTCACCGGCAGCGACGTCGCCGCCGCCGGACTGGCGCGCGCCGCCCTGGTGCAGCGCATGCGCAGCTTCATGGAAACCCATGAGTTCCTCGTCGCCCCGGTGAGCCAGGTCGCCCCCTTCCCGGTGGAGGAGGAATACATCCGCAACATCGAGGGGGTGGACATGCCCACCTACATCGACTGGATGCGCTCCGCCTTCTACATCTCCCTCTCCGGCCATCCGGCGATTTCCGTCCCCTTCGGGTTCACCCCCGAAGGGCTGCCCGTCGGCATCCAGATCGTCGGCCGCCACCGCGACGAGATCGGCGTCCTGCGGCTCGCTTATGCGGTGGAACGCGCGGTCGGCGCGTGGCGCGCCGCGCCGCGCCTCCCCCCGGAGGAACGGGAAGCCCGATGACCGACGCCGACGAGACCCGGGCGCTGATCGAAGGCATCGCCGCATGGGCCGAATTCGAAACCCCGTCGAACCGTCCCGAGGCCGTCGAGGCGCTGATGCGCCACGTGCAGGAACGCTTCGCCGCCCTCGGCGCCGCGATGGAGTGCCCCCGCCCCGACCCCGGGACGGCGCGCATCGTCATCGCGCGCTTCAACGCCGGAGCGCCCGGCCGCCGCATCATGATCCTCGGCCACCTCGACACCGTGCATCCGCTCGGCGCCAAGGACGGCCCGCTGCCGATCCGCGTCGAGGACGGCCGCCTCTACGGCCCGGGCGTGCTCGACATGAAGGGCGGCAACTATCTCGCCTACCATGCGCTGAAGACCCTCGTCGCCGAGGGCCGCCTGCCGTCCGTGCCGATCACCGTGATGCTGGTGCCGGACGAAGAGCGCGGCAGCCCGGTGTCCCGCCCGCTGATCGAAGCGGAGGCGAAGCGCCACGACTGCGTTCTGGTGCCCGAACCGGCGCGCAGCGGCTATACCGTGACCGGACGCTTCGCCTTCGCCCGCTACGGCCTGGTCACCCACGGCCGCCCGGCCCATGCCGGGGCCGACAACCTTGCCGGAAAAAGCGCGATTCGCGCCATGGCCCGCCTGATCGAGGAGATCGAGAGCCAAACCGACATGACGCGGCTGATCTCCTACAGCGTCGGCGTCGTCCACGGCGGCGAGTTTTCCAACGTCGTGCCGCCGTCCTGCCGGGCGGAGGTGCTGGCGGTGGCCGACAGCGCCGAAAACCTCGCCGAGGTCCACCGCCGGATGGCGGAGCTGCGCTCGCCGATTCCCGAGGTGACGCTCTCCGTCGAGCCCGGCCCGGAACGCCCCCTCTTCCTGCCCGGACCCGGCACCATGGCGCTCTACCGCCTGGCGGAAAGCCTCGCCGCGGACCTCGGGCTCGCCCTCAAGCACCGCGTTTCCGGCGGCGGCAGCGACGGCAACTTCACCGGCGCGCTGGGCGTGCCCACCCTCGACGGCCTGGGCCCGGCGGGCGAAGGCCCCCACACCCACGGCGAACACATCGACCTCGATTCCCTGGCGGCGCGCGCCCGGCTGTTCGAACGCCTGATCGCCGCCATCGCCGCGGACGCCACGGAGCTCTCCCTTCCCTGACGAAGCGGCGGCAAGATTTCCGTTGCATCCGGCGAATACGCTGGTACACTTGAAACAACAATAATTATTATCGCATGCCAATATAATGCTGGCGAGGCGGTTCCCCGGGAGGTTTCCTACCATGAGTCACCAAATCAAGGAGACTGGGGCATTATGTTCACGCGTGCGATTACACGTGCCGCCCACGGCGTTCTCGTGGGCCTCTTCCTTGCAACCGCCGGCCTGGGTTCGGCCCAGGCTGCGCCGAAAGTCGGCGGCACGCTGACTTTCGGTCTCCCCACCGACCTCACCAAGCTCGACCCGCACAAAAGCTCGGCTTTCGTCGATACCACCATCCTGATGCACGTGGTCGAGCCGCTCGTCACCTACAACAAGAAGCTCGAAATCCGCCCGCTCCTGGCGGACAGCTGGAAGTTCTCCGCCGACTACACCTCGCTCACGATGAATCTGGCGAAGGGCAAGACCTTCCATAACGGCCGCGAGATGGTCGCCGACGACGTGGTGTGGTCGTTCAAGCGTCTGCTCGACCCCGAGACCAAGAACCCCAAGCGCAGCCTGTTCGAGAACATCGCCAAGGTGACCGCGCTCGACGCCCACACCGTGCGCTTCGACCTCGCCAAGCCGCAACCCGGGTTCCTGCACGTTCTCGCCAACGCCAATCCGATTCCGGCGATCCTGCCGAAGGAGACGGTCGATGCGGACGGCAACATCACCAAGCTGATCGGCACCGGCCCCTTCCAGTTCGTCGAATGGAAGCCGACCCAGTACATCGAACTCAAGCGCTACGCCGCCTACAAGTCCCCGGCCGGGCCGAAGGACGGCCTCTCCGGCGACCGCACCCCCTACATCGACACCCTCAAGATGGTGCCGGTGAGCGAGGAGAACGTCGCCGTCATGGCCCTCCTCAACAAGGAGATCGACGTCCTCCAGTACTTCCCGGCGAAGTACGTGGAAAAGTACAACAAGCAGTACTCGAAGCAGGGCATGGTGCTTTCCGAAGTGCCCGGCATGAGCTGGTACCAGGTGTTCTTCGGTCTCAACAAGCCGGTCACCGACAACCCGGACTTCCGCCGCGCCGTCGCCTATGCGCTCGACCTCGACGAGATCACCCGCGCCGCCTACATGGGCCACGCCCTGGTCAATCCCTCGGTGATCCCGGCCCAGAGCGGCTATTACACCAAGGCCCAGAAGACCTGGGTCTCCAAGGACCTCAAGAAGGCCAAGGCGCTTCTGAAGAAGGCGGGCTACAAGGGCGAGGAGGTCGTCATCGACACCACCAAGAACTACGCCCCGATGTACAAGCAGGCGATCGCCATGCAAAGCCAGATGGCCGCCGCCGGGATCAACGCCAAGGTCAACGTCCTGGAATGGCCGGTCCTGCTGAAACGGCTCTACGGCAAGGACTTCCAGATGCTGAGCTTCGGCATCGGCCCCAAGCCCGACCCGGTCTCCGCCTACAACTATCTGCGTCTCAGCAGCGCCTTCGACGTCTACCCGGAGATCAAGGCCCTGGTGGACAAGGCGGACTCCACCGACGACGACGCCCTGCGCCGGGATCTGTTCGACAAGATCCACCTCAAGACGCTCGATACCGTGCCGTGGATCGAGTTCTACAACTACAACTATCTCAACGCCTATCGCGATTACGTGAAGGGCTACGAGACCCTGAGCATCGGTCTGCCCGTGCTGTGGGGCGTCTGGCTGGACAAGTAGGACGCATGCGGATTTCCGCGGCGCGCCGCCGCGGAAATCCTCCCCCCGGTCAAGGATGACGCGTACCGATGCTGGCTTATTTTCTCAAACGAACCGTCCTGATGGTGCCGACGCTGCTGCTCGTCGCGCTGATGGTGTTTCTTCTCGTCCACCTGATCCCCGGCGATCCGGCGATCGTCATGGTGGGCGCGGAAGCCGACCCCGCGGCGATCGAGAACATCCGCCGCTCCCTCGGGCTCGACCAGCCCCTGCCGATCCAGTTCATCGACTGGTTCGGGCGGCTGCTCTCCGGCGATTTCGGCAAATCCATCACCTCCGGCATTCCGGTTCTGGAAACCATTCTCGAGCGCTTCCCCACCACCTTGGTGCTGACCACGCTGGCGATGCTGTTCTCCGTCGCCATCGCCATTCCCTCCGGCGTGCTCGCCGCCAAGTTCCGCAACACCGGCAAGGACTACCTGTTCATGCTGGTGTCGCTGATCGGCGTTTCGGTGCCCGGCTTCTGGCTCGGCCTGATGGGTCTCCTGGTGTTCTCGGTGCAGCTCGGCTGGTTCCCCTCCTCCGGATACGTGCCGGTCTGGCAGGACTTCTGGCAGGGGCTCAACTACATGACCCTGCCGTCGATCACCCTCGGCTTCTTCATGGCGGCGGTGGTGGCCCGGATGACGCGCTCCTCGATGCTCGAGGTGATGCGCCTGGAATACGTCACCCACGCGCGCGCCAAGGGACTCTCCGAGTGGACGGTGCTGCTCAAGCACGCGCTCAAGAACGCCTTCGCCCCGACTCTCACCACCATCGGCATCCAGTACGGCATGCTGCTCGGCGGCGCGGTGGTCACCGAGACGGTGTTCGGCCTGCCCGGCCTCGGGCGCTTCGTGGTGCAGTCGATCTACGGCCGCGATTACCCGGCGGTGCAGGGATGCATCCTGTTCATCGCCCTGGTCTACATGTTCGTCAACCTCGCCGTCGATGTCCTCTACAAGGTCTTCGACCCGCGGGTGAAGTTCTAGGAGGATCTCCACGATGGCACGCTTCTGGGCCAACAAGGCCGGCGTCGCAGGGCTGGCGATCATCGTGGTCTGCATCCTCGTCGCGATCTTCGCGCCGTTGCTCGCCCCCCACGACCCGCTCGCCATCGACATTTCGCTACAGGGCATGGAGCCGTCCGAAGCCTATCCCTTCGGCAACGACGAGTTCGGCCGCGACATCCTCAGCCGGGTGATCTACGGCGCGCGCATCTCGCTCGGCATCAGCCTGTTCTCGGTGATCTTCTCCCTCGGCCTCGGGGTGGTCCTCGGGGCGGTGGCGGGGTTCTACGGCCGCGGCATCGACAACGCGATCATGCGGGTGATGGATGCGACCATGGCGTTTCCCGCGATCCTGCTCGCCATCGCCATCGTCGCCGCGATGGGCAGCAACATGTTCAACGTGGTGATCGCGCTGGGCATCGTCTACGTGCCGCGCTTCGCCCGGATCATCCGCGGCGCGGTGATCTCGCTGAAGACGCGGGAATTCGTCGAGGCGGCGATCTCGCTCGGCGCGAGCGACGTCGCGATCATCTTCCGCCACATCCTGCCCAACTGCCTCGCCCCCCTGATCGTCCAGGCGACGGCGGGTTTCGCCTACGCCATCCTGGCGGAATCCTCGCTCAGCTTCCTCGGCCTCGGGGCGCCGCCACCGGCGCCGTCGTGGGGAAATATCCTGAGCGAGTCCAAGGACTTCATGCTCGATAACCCGATGATGACGGTCTATCCGGGACTTGCGATCACCTTCGCCGTCCTGGGGTTCAACCTGCTCGGCGATGCGCTCCGCGACATCCTCGACCCGCGACTCAAGTGACAGCCATGTTTCCCGTCCTGAAAATCGACGACCTGCAGACCCACTTCTTCACCCGCACCGGCATCGCCAAGGCGATCGACGGCGTCGGCTTCCACATCGACAAGGGCGAGATCGTCTGCGTGGTCGGCGAGTCCGGGTGCGGCAAGAGCATGACGGCGCTCTCGGTCCTGCGCCTGGTGCCGCATCCGGGGCGCATCGTCGGCGGCGAAATCTGGCTCGACGGACAGAACCTGATGGCGTTCTCGGAACGCGAGATGCGCGAAGTGCGCGGCGACCGCGTCTCGATGATCTTCCAGGAGCCGATGGTCTCGCTCAATCCGGCGTTCACCATCGGCAACCAGCTGATCGAGGCGGTGCGCGTCCACCGCAAGGCGTCCCGCGCCGAGGCGTGGGAGCGCTCGGTCGAGATGCTGCGCCGGGTCGATCTGCCCTCCCCCGAGGCCCGGATGAACGCCTACCCCCACGAGCTTTCCGGCGGCATGCGCCAGCGCGTGATGATCGCCGAGGCGCTGCTCCTCGACCCGGTGCTGCTGCTCGCCGACGAGCCCACCACCGCCCTCGACGTCACGGTCCAGGCGCAGGTGCTCGACGTGATGGTGCGCGCCGCCCGGGAATCCGGCACCGCGGTGATGATGATCACCCACAACCTCGCGGTGGTGAGCGAAATCGCCGACCGCGTGGTGGTGATGTATGCCGGGCGCGTGGTCGAACAGGGCACCACCGAGGAAATCTTCACCCGCCCGGCCCATCCCTACACGCAGGGCCTGCTGCGCGCCATTCCCACGCTTTCCACCGCAGCGGAAGACGACGCGCCGCGGCAACCGCTCTACGAGATGGGCGGCCTGGTGCCGAGCCTGACCGACCTGCCGCCGGGATGCGCCTTCTGCCCGCGCTGCTCCGCCGCGATCGATCTCTGCGCGGCGCAGAAGCCGCCCGCCTTCCCCCTGGGCGAAACCCATGCCGCGGCCTGCTGGCTGCGCCGGACGGAGGGCTGAGACATGGCGGATATCCTGGCCGTCGAAAACCTGCAAAAGCACTTCGAGTACGGCGGCGGGCTGCTGCGCAAGCCGAGGCTGGTGCGCGCCGTCGATGGGGTCAGCTTTTCCGTGCGCGAGGGCGAAACCATCGGCCTAGTGGGCGAATCCGGGTGCGGCAAATCGACCACCGGCCGTCTGGCGATGCGCCTGATCGACGCCACGGCGGGCAGCATCCGTTTCGCCGGCGCCGACATCACCCGCCTGGGAGGGCGGCCCCTGAAGACCCTGCGCGCGCAGATGCAGATGATCTTCCAGGACCCGCATTCCTCCCTCGATCCGCGGATGAAGGTCGGCGACCTGATCGGCGAGGGCTTGCGCCTGTTCCCCGAAATCGACGCGGCGGCGCGCGCCGGGCGGATCGCCGAAGCGATGGAGCGCGTCGGCCTGCGCCCCGAGCATGCCGACCGCTACCCGCACGAATTTTCCGGCGGACAGCGCCAGCGCATCGGCATCGCCCGCGCCATCGTGATGACGCCGAAGCTGGTGGTCGCCGACGAGCCGGTCTCCGCCCTCGACGTGTCGATCCAGGCGCAGGTGATCAACCTGCTGGAGCGCCTGCGCTCCGACCTCGGCCTGTCGTACCTGTTCATCTCCCACGACCTCGGCGTGGTCGAACACATCAGCGACCGCATCGTCGTGATGTACCTCGGCCGGGTGGTCGAATTCGCCGATTGCCGCGCGATCTTCCGCCACCCCCGCCACCCCTACACCAAGACCCTGATTTCCGCGATCCCGATCCCGCGGTTCGGCGTGAAGCGCGAACGCATCCCCCTCACCGGAGAGGTGCCCAGCCCCCTCGATCCGCCGTCCGGGTGCCACTTCCACCCGCGCTGCCCGTTCGCGCGCGAACGCTGCCGCACCGAGACGCCGCCGTTCCGCCGGCTTTCGGACGGGCATTGGATCGCCTGTCACCATCCCCTCGAAGATTGAGGCCGGAGTCTCCCGGCAATCGGTTTTGTGCAAGGACGCATGATGGATTCTGAACTCTCCACACGGATCATGAAGGCGGTCGATGCGAACTTCGACCGTCAGATCGCGTTTCTCTCCGCTCTCGTCGCCTGCCCGTCGCTGCGCGGCCGGGAGCAATCGGCGCAGGACCTGATGGCCGAAGCGATGGGCGGCCTCGGCCTCGCCATCGACAGGTGGGAGATGGATGCCGACCGGCTCCGCGCCCTTCCCGGCTTCTCGCCGGTGGAGACGCCCTATGCGGAGGCCGTCAACATCGCCGGGGTTCACCGCCCGCAGCGCCGCAAGGGCCGCAGCCTGATCCTCAACGGCCATGTCGATGTGGTGCCCGCCGGTCCTCTCGACAAATGGACGTCGCCGCCGTTCTCGGCGCGGGTCGAAGACGGCTGGATGTACGGGCGCGGCGCCGCCGACATGAAGGGCGGCGTCTCCGCCATGATCTACGCCCTCGAAGCCCTGCGCAGCGCCGGGGGAAGCCCCGCCGCCGAGGTCTGCGTGCAGTCGGTGATCGAGGAGGAGTGCACCGGCAACGGCGCTCTGGCCTGCGTCGCGCGCGGCTACCGCGCCGATGCGGTGCTGATTCCCGAACCGCGCGGCGAGGCGGTCACCTCGGCGCAGCTCGGGGTGATGTGGCTGCGCATCACCGTGCGCGGCCGCCCCGCCCACGTCCGCGAGGCCGAGATCGGCGCCAACGCGATCGAGGCGGTGTTTCCGCTGCTGCAGGCGCTGCACCGCCTGGAGGACGCCTGGAACGCGCCGGAACGCCGCCACCCGGCGTTCGCCGCGCTGCCGCATCCGGTCAACTTCAACGTCGGGCGGATCAAAGGCGGCGACTGGCCTTCCAGCGTGCCCGCGTGGTGCACCTTCGAGGTGCGCGTCGCGGTCTATCCGGGGCAACCCCTCGCCGAGGCGCAAGCGGAAATCGAGGCCTGCCTGCGCGAGGCCGGGGCCGGGCTCGGCGGGCTCGACATCGCCTACCACGGCTTCATGGCCGAGGGCTACGAGCTCACCGGCGCGGACGACGCGCTCGGGGCGCTGGAGAGGGCGCACCGCGCCGTCAACGATGCGCCGCTCGCCTCCGTGCCCACCACCGCCTGCACCGACGCCCGCTTCTACGGCCTCTACGGCGGCATGCCGTCCCTCGTCTACGGCCCGAAGGGCGCGGCGATCCACGGCTTCGACGAACGCCTGGACCTCGAATCCCTGCGCCGCGTCACGCAGTCGATGGCCCTGTTCATCGCCGAATGGTGCGGTCTGGAGGCCGCCTGAATCCATCCCGTTCTTTCCACCCTCGCCCCATGAGACGGGGAACGCATGAGGTCGAAAATGCCGCAATCAACCGGAATTCCCTCGCTGTGCAGCCCCAATCTCAGCCGCGCGGCGGCACCGCACAAGGCGGCGGTGCGCTGCCCCGGAGGGGTCGTGGTCAGCCACAACCGCGCCGCCTCGGAAATCGGCGCGCGCATTCTGGAAGACGGCGGCAACGCGGTCGATGCGGCGGTCGCCACGGCGTTCGCCGTGGGCGTGGCCGAACCCTGGATGAGCGGCATCGGCGGCGTCGGCGGCATGCTGATCCACCGCGCCGAGACCGGCGACGTGGTCGGCATCGACTTCATGGGCCGCGCCCCCCGCGCCCTCGACCCGCGCACGTTTCCGCCTCTCGCCGAAGGCCGCGACAGCGACCTGTTCGGCTGGCCCGCGGTGGAGGGCGACCGCAACCGCATCGGCGCGGCCGCGGCGATCGTTCCGGGCGACTGCGCCGGGCTCGGCCTCGCCCTCGAAAGGTTCGGCACCCTGCCGTGGAGGCGCGTCGTCGAGCCCGCCCTGGCGCTGGCCGCGCGCGGCATGAACATCGACTGGTACACCAGCGTCATCGTCGCCTCCGCCGCGGCGGACCTCGGCCGCTTTCCCTCCAGCCGCGAGGTCTTTCTGCCCGGCGGGCTGGTCCCCGCGCCGACCCCCGCCGCGGCGGGGCCGACGCCGCGCACCCTCGCCAATCCCCGCCTCGTCGAGACCTTGTCGCACCTGGCCGAGAACGGACCGCGCAGCTTCTACGAAGGGGAGCTCGCGGCCTCCATCGCCGATGACGTGCGCGACCTCGGCGGCAGCCTCGATTGCGACGACCTGTCCGCCTATCGGGCGCAAGCGGTCGCCCCGGCGCGCATCTCCTACCGCGGCTGCGCCGTCTCCCTGCTGCCCGAACTCAACGGCGGGCTGACCCTGGGGCGGGCGCTGCTGGAACTCGAACGGCGCTTCGACCCGGGGCGCGCCGCCGACGGCGGCGACGTGCTGACCGCCTATGTCAACAGCCTCAACGCCGCGTGGCAGGACCGCTTCTCCCGCATGGGCGACGCCGGCGGCGGGCGCGACCTCGGCTGCACCACCCACCTCAGCGTCATCGACCGTCACGGCAACCAGGTGGCCCTCACCCACACCCTGCTCTCGGGTTTCGGTTCCCGCCTCGTCCTGCCGCGTTCGGGCATTCTCCTCAACAACGGCATGTATTGGTTCGACCCGCGCCCCGGCCACGTCAACAGCATCGCGCCGGGCAAACGGCCGCTGTGCAACATCTGCCCCGCGGTGGTGCGCGGCGGCCTCGGCACCCTGGCGATCGGCGGCGCGGGCGGGCGCAGAATCGTCCCTGCGGTGCTTCAGGTGATCTCACGCATGGCGGACTTCGGGTTGCCGCTCGAAGAGGCGATGAACGCGCCGCGCATCGACGCCAGCGGCACGCCGTGGGTGATCGCCGATCCCGCCTTCGGCGTCGAAACCCTGGAGAAACTCGCCCGCACCGCCGACGTGATCATCGCCGACCATGCCGCCTATCCGATCAACTTCGCCGTTCTCGGCGCCACCCTGGCGCACGGCGCGGCGCGCATCGGCAAGGCCGACCCCATCCACCCCTGGGCGGAGGCGGTCGGCGTGCGCTAGGAAACCGCGCTCCCCGGAAGGCTGAAAGCTCCGCCCGGTCAGGCGCGCGCGGAAAAAACGAAGGCGGCCATCATCGGGCTCCAGTCTCCACCGGATGGTAAGCGTCGTCTGACGGCTACGGATTGGGCTTGAGCTTTCCTCGGCGTCGGTTTGCGAACTTGGCGAGGGCCTTGT
>JAQAZG010000015.1 GCA_027864655.1 Oleispirillum naphthae | reverse complement strand
CCCCCCCCCCCCCCCCCCACGTCCGTATGGCCCCGCCGTCTCTGCCCAGCGGCGGGGCCTTTTTTAAGCCTGCGGCGTTTCGTCCCCCCGCGTCAGCGCGAAATGAACATGTCCGAGTGGAGGACGTATTCCGAGACCTCTTCCGCCGCGTCGCGCACCGCATGGGCGAAGTCCTCGATCTTGCCGTCCGGCACGTCGTCGGCGCTGAGCACCAGGCTGACCCCGGCGACCACCTGTTTTGCGGCGAACACCGGGGCGGCGATGCCGATTCGCCCCGCCGCGACCTCGCCTATGGTCATGGCGTGCCCGGCGCGCCGGATGGCGCGCAGTTCCTCGTTGAACGCCTTCCACGTCGCGGCCCGGGTGCTGCGGCGGATTTCATCCTCGTTGTCCAGATAGATGCGCTTGAGGGCGCGCGCCTCCATGTTGGCCAGCACCACCTTCGACGAGGCGCCGATGAACAGGGGCATGGCGATGCCGCGCTCGTAGGCGGTGATCGGGTGCGGCGAGCGCCCCTGTTCCTGGTGAACGCACATCACGGTGTCGCGGTAGCGGCGGCAGAGGATGGCGGTCGCCTTCTGGGTGGTGCGGGCGAGCAACTGCCGCATCGGCTCGGCGGCGGCCTGGATCAGCGGGTCGCCCTGGCGGGTCAGGCGGTCGTACTCGATGAAGGCGGGGCCCAATATGTAACCAGCGCCGGTGACCGGGTTGAGAAAACCCGCCCGGCAGAGGTCCTGCACGTCGCGGTACGCCGAACTGGTGGAAACCGCCATTTCCCGGGCGATTTCCTCGACTGTCCAAGAGCCTTGACGCTGCCGGAAGAGGCCCAGGACACGCAAGATACGGCTGCTCAAAATTTCACCCCTGATTGCCTAAAAATTATCACCTATGGAGACAACACATAATTATCAATATCTGAGAATTTTGTATTGCGGATTTTAGCGTTCCCGTCTAGCCTTCGTGACGCAGGACGATGCAGGCACACCCAATTTCGTGAGGTCCGCCATGAAGAATCCCTTCGCGTATGCCGTCATGGCGCTTGCCGCCATGTTTGCCGCTCCCCTCTCCGTCGCGCCCGCACAGGCGGCCCCGGCCGAAGTCAGGGTCGCCATGCTGGCCCCCAGCTCGCTGCTGTGGTTGCATGCAATCGCCAAGGACCGGGGATTTTATACCGAAAACGGAATCGAGGTGCGAGAGTTGCGGGCCTCCGGTAGCCCGGCGCTCCTGCAGGCGGTCGCCTCCGGCAGCGCGGATGCGGGGTTCTCGCTTGGCGATCTCGCGGCCCGCGCCATCGACAAGGGGGCGGAGATCGTCATCGCCGGGGCCCTGCTCGACAAGGCGCTTCTGCGCTTCTACGGCGCCCCGGGCATCGAGAAGATGTCCGACTTCGCGGGGAAGAAGCTGACCGCGGGCGCGGTGCGCGGCGGCACCGCCAATCTCCTGAAATACCAGTTGAAGCAGGCGGGGGTCGATCCCAACAGCGTCAGCCTCGTCTCCATCGCCAATTCGCGCGACCGCATCATCGCCATGGGTAACGGCCAGGTGCAGGGCGCGCTGCTGATCCCGCCCTACGGCACGCTCGCCGAGCAGGCCGGGGCGAAGCTGCTGGACGTCTACCGCGAGCCCTACGTCGAGACCCCGCTGGTCTACAGCAAGGCGTGGGCGGCGGCCAATCCGAAGGCCGCCCGCGGCCTGGCCCAGGCGCTGAAGAAGGCCGCGGCGTTCATCAACGACCCGGCCAACAAGGATGCGTCCATCGACATCCTGTGCACGTTCACCAAGATCGACCGGCCGGTGGGCGAGGCGTCCTACGCCTTCGCCATCGAGCAGCAAAAGGCGATCCAGCCCGACCTCTCGATGTCCGAGGCGGCGCTGACCAACATCTACAAGATCGACGCCGCCGTCGGCGGCGAGGGGATGCCGCAGGCTTTCGACCTGAAGCGGTATTACGATCCCAGCTTCATCCGCTAGTCCGGAATCCCCGGCGAGCCGATACCTTCCGTCCGGCACTGCCCTGCCGGACGCGGGGGGCGGCTCGCCCCACTTCCTCCGCCCCAGGGGCCGGAGCCTGCCCTCGTGTCGTGTCATAGTGTGGAGTAGCAGCATGGACACCATCATCAAGAACGGGCTTATCGTCACCGCAGACGGCCGCTTCGAAGGCTCGATCGGCATTGTCGGCGAAGAGATCGCCGGCATCTACGCCCCCGGCGAAGAGCCCGAGGCCGCCGAGGTGATCGACGCCGCCGGGCTGGCGGTGATGCCGGGCGCCATCGACACCCATTCCCATCACCGCGAAGGTTCGGAGCCCGGCTTCGAATACAAGGAGACCATCGAGACCGCGACGCTGCAATGCGCGGTGGGCGGGGTGACCACCACGGTCGGCATGCCGAACGTCAACCCGCCGGTGAACAGCGCCGAACTGCTGCGCCGCCAGTTCGCCGTCTACGAACGGGAGGCCTACGTCGATTACAACTTCAACCCGGCGGGCACGGTTCTGGACGAGATGCCGGAACTCGCGACCATGGGGATCATCGCCTTCAAGGTGTTCATGGTGGTGGACAGCGGCAGGCCCTATCCGCACATGTCGGGCATCGGCGTGCACGAACACGGCAGGCTCTTCCGCATCATGAAGGAGTGCGCCCGCCTCGGCCATCCGTTGATGGTCCACCCGCACGACCAGTCGCTGATGACCGCGATCGAGGAGGAGTTCTGGGCGCGCGGCGAGCGCGACTGCCTCGCCTACGCCAAGGCCTACGCCGCCCACGACGGCCTGTTGTGGGACAGCTCGGTGGCGCTGCTGCTCCGCCTCGCCAAGGCGGCGGACTGCCACCTGCACATCCTCCACGTGCAGACCGAGGGCACGGTGAAGATGATCCGCCAGGCCAAGGCCGAGGGCCAGAAAGTGACCTGCGAGATCAATCCCTGGGCGATCTTCCTCGGCTGCGACTGGGCGACCGTCGAACGCCTGGGCTCCTACGCGCTGTCCTACTGGGTGCCGGAGAAGAACCTGCCGGAACTGTGGGCGGGCCTCAACGACGGCACCATCGACATGGTCGCCACCGACCACGCGCCGCACACCCGCGAAGAAAAGGAATGGGGCTGGACCGACGGCTGGAAGGCGCACACCGGCACGCAGTCCACGCAGCATTACCTCAGCCTCTGCCTGACCGCGGCGCACCAGGGCAAGCTGTCCCTGGAGAGCGTGGTGAGGCTCTGCTGCACCGAACCGGCGCGCGTCTTCGGCATCGAGAAGAAGGGCGAGATCCGCCCCGGCTACGACGCCGACCTGGTGCTGGTGGATCTCGACCGCGAATACACCATCCGCGACGAGGACGCGCTCACCCGCGTCGGCTGGACTCCCTATGCGGGGCAGACGGTCACCGGCGTGCCGGTGCGGACGATCCTGCGTGGACGGACCGTCTTCGCCGGCGGTAAGGTCGTGGGAGCGAAGGGCTACGGCCGCCTCGCGCGCGGCGGCTGAGACTGCGCGCAGGCCCCGCCGCGGCGGGGCTTGCGTTTCATGCCGGGCGGGCCCTGCGGGGCCCGCCGCCACGGGTAAGGACAATGCCGGAATTCCGTCAGTCGGGGGCAGCGATGGGTTCGATCAGTGGATTGCTCGACTTCCTGGAAAGTAAAGGGAGGGCCGCGGCTACGGCGCGCCTTCTCCTCTCCGTCGCCTTCGTGCTGGTGGTGTGGGAGGCGGTGGCGAGCGTGGTGGAAAGCCGCCTGCTGATCGTCCCGCCGCTGGAAGTGGCGCAGGCCCTTTCCGAGGAAAGCGCGTCCGGCGCGCTGTGGACCAACGCGGTGGCGACGATCGGCGCGGTCGCCATCTCGTTTCCGATCGCGGCGCTGATCGGCATCTCGGTGGGCCTGGCGCTGGCGTCGAGCCGCTTTCTCGCGCTCACCGCGGGGCCGCTGCTGACGGCCTTGAACTCGGTGCCGGTGATCGCGCTGGCGCCGCTGTTCATCGCCTGGCTGGGCCTCGGCTTCGCCTCCAAGTTCGTCATCGTGACGATCTTCTCGATGTTTCCCATCCTGGTGACCACGGAGGTCGGCCTGCGCGCCACGGACCGCCATCTGGTGGAGGCGGCGCGCTCCTTCAATGCGTCGTACTGGCAGATCTTCCGCACCGTCACCCTGCCGTTCGCGCTGCCCTTCATCATCAGCGGCATCCGCGTCGGCTGGGCCCGCGCCCTGGTGGCGATCATCGTCGCGGAGTTCTTCGGCGCGTTCGCGGGGTTCGGTTTCGCCATCCTCGCCGCGGGGCAGAGCTTCGACACCGCGGTGCTGCTCGCCTACGTCATCCTGCTCGGGATCCTGGGGCTCAGCGGCAGCCTCTTCTTCGAGTGGCTGGAGCGCCGCCTCGCCCCGTGGAGGCAAGACCAATGACCGCCGCAAGCGTCCTTTCCGTCGAGAGCGTCACCAAGGTGTTCTCCGGTGCCGGCAAGCCGGACCTCGTCGCCCTGGAGGACGTCAGCTTCTCCGTCGGCGACGGCGAGTTCGTCGCCATCGTCGGGGCGAGCGGTTCGGGCAAGTCCACCCTCCTGCGCATCATCGACGGGCTGCTGCCCGCCACCTCGGGCGCGGTGCGGGTGGGCGGCGAGGCGGTGACGCATCCGGGCTTCGACCGCGCCATGGTGTTCCAGCAGGATTGCCTCCTGCCCTGGAAGACGGTGCTCGACAACGTCGCCTACGGCCTGGTCATCGGCGGCGCGAAGATTGCGGACGCCCACGAAACCGCGCGCCGCTTCGTGCAGATGGCCGGGCTCACCGGCTTCGAGCACCACTACCCGCACCAGCTTTCCGGCGGCATGCGCCAGCGCGTCAACGTGGCGCGCGCCCTGGCGGTGAACCCGCGCATCCTGCTTCTCGACGAGCCGTTCGCCGCCCTCGACGCGCAGACCCGCGAAATCATGCAGGGCGAGCTGCTCAACATCTGGAGCGAGAGCCGCACCACCGTGGTGCTGATCACCCACCAGATCGAAGAGGCGGTGTTTCTCTCCGACCGCGTCGTGGTGTTCAGCGCCCGTCCGGGTTCGGTGCGGGAAGAAATCCCCGTGCCCCTGCCGCGCCCGCGCACCATGGAGATGAAACGCAGCGAGGTCTTCGTCTCCTTGGTGGACCGCGTCTGGCGCCTGATCGAACACGAGGTGCGCAAGGCGGTGGAAGAGGGCATGGCGTAACACGCTAAAACTTTGCGGGGGGACTCGGTCCCCCCACGCCCCCCATGACTTTTGGTTTTTGCGCGTAGCGCCATAAGGCCATCACGCCGCGTGACGGTCGATAGCCGCTGCGCGGCGAAAAGTTATGGGGTGCGCGAGGGGATTGAAGCCGACCGCCGGAGGCGGTGGGAACGCCCGGTGGGCGTTCCCAAGGCGGAAATGTCCCCTCGCAACGTTTTGATTTTTCAATACCCCACCGCCGCCCCGGCGGGTCTGCGGGCGTCGTTGGCGCCGTAGAGGAAGCCCGGACGCACCGCGCCGGAGAGCGCGGCGTCGTTGGCCGGGGCGTCGGCGTCCTTTTGCGCCGGGCCTTTGCCGCCCACCTGGATGAGTTCCGCCGCGCCCCAGGGTTTCTGTTCCTTGAGCGTATGGCCCATGGCTTCGAGGCGTTCGACGGTGTCGGGCGAGAGGCCGAAGGGCTCGTAGAAGAGGGTATCCGGCAGCCACTGGTGATGGATGCGCGGCGCGTCCACCGCCTCCTGCGGCGCCATGCCGTAGTCCACCACATTGAGGATGGTTTCCAGCACGATGGTGATGATGCGCGAGCCGCCGGGGCTGCCCAGCACCAGCGCCACCCGGCCGTCCTTGGAGACGATGCTGGGCGACATCGAGGACAGCGGGCGCTTGCCGGGGGCGATCTTGTTGCGCTCCCCCTGGACCAGGCCGTAGAGGTTCTTCACCCCGGGCTTGGCGGTGAAGTCGTCCATCTCGTCGTTGAGGAGGAAGCCGGTGCCCGGCGCGACGACGCCCGCGCCGAACGCGCCGTTGATGGTGTAGGTGACGGCGACCGCGTTGCCCGCCGCGTCCACCACCGAGTAGTGGGTGGTTTCCGGCTTTTCGTGGGGCGGCGTGCCGGGGGCGAGTTCCGCCGAGGGCGTCGCCTTGTCCGGGTCGATCCGCGCGCGGATTTCCGCGGCGTACTCTTTGGAGAGCAGGCGCGGCAGCGGGTTGGGCACGAACGTCGGGTCGCCGAGCAGGGTGTTGCGGTCGAGGTAGGCGTGGCGCATCGCCTCGGTCATCAGGTGCACCGAGCGCGCGGAGCGGAAGCCCATGGCGCGGATGTCGTAGCCTTCCAGCACGTTGAGAATCTGGCACAGGGTGACGCCGCCGGAGCTGGGCGGCGGCGCGGAGAGCACGGCATAGCCGCGGTAGGCGCAGGAGAGCGGCTTGCCTTCGGTCACGGTGTAGGCGGCGAAGTCGGCCTCGCTGAGGATGCCGCCGTGCGCCTTGCTCGCCGCCGCCACCGCCTTGGCGATGGGGCCGTGGTAGAAGGCGGAAGGACCCCTCTGCGCGATCAGGTCGAGGGTGGCGGCCAGGTCGGTCTGCACCAGGCGTTCGCCGGGGGCGGGGGCAGTGCCGTCGGGGCGGAGGAAGATGCGCGCCGCCTCCGGATCCTTGGCGAGGCGCGCGGCGCGCGCGGCGATGATGTCGGTATCGGCGCGGCTGAGCACGAAGCCCTCGCGGGCGAGGCCGATCGCCGCC
The DNA here is from genome assembly GCA_027864655.1 of Oleispirillum naphthae. Lineage (GTDB taxonomy): Bacteria > Pseudomonadota > Alphaproteobacteria > Rhodospirillales > Rhodospirillaceae > Oleispirillum > Oleispirillum naphthae. Next base: position 59,190 of record JAQAZG010000015.1, on the reverse strand, counting down.
GCCATCGCCTCGGCGCGGCTCTTGGTGCCGAAGCGGGAAAGCGCGTGGTCGAGGCCCATCACCGTGCCCGGCACCGCTACGGCGAGGTAGCCGTCGAGGGAGAGGCCCTTCACCACCTCGCCGTGCGCGTCCAGGTACATCCCCGCCCGCGCCGCGGCGGGCGCGGTTTCGCGGAAATTGAGGAAGGCGTCGCGCGGTGCGCCCGCCCCGGTGGCGAGGTGGACGGTCATGAAGCCGCCGCCGCCGATGTTGCCGCAGCAGGGGTTGACCACGGCCAGCGCATAGCCCACCGCCACCGCCGCATCCACCGCGTTGCCGCCCGCCTGGAGCATGGCGAGTCCGGCCTCGGAGGCGAGGCGCTGCGACGAGACGACCATGCCGTTGGCGGCCTCCACCGCTGGCTGGGAGGCGGCCTGCGCGCTCCCCGCCGCAAGACAGGCGGCCAGGGCAAGCGCCGCACGCGTGTTCCGCCGGGGCATGGACTTCCTCCTTTCGCCGTGGACATCCGCTTGCAGATGGGCGCGCCGCCGCGCCGCCGAAGCCCCCGGCGCGGAAAAAGATTATTATTGACCCCAAGGTAATCTTTGATACATTCCAGAAAAGTGCCTGGGCCGCTGCGGCCGCGCACGATTCCGCAACGGCTTGGAGGGAAGCATGGGCTCGGTTCACGGTCACGAGGTCCTGCACATGATGCTGGAGTCGGAGGAGGGATTCGCCTCCGCCGAGGCCCTCGTCGCGGCGATCGCGGCACGCTTCGGCGCGGCCTGCCGCTTCCACACCTGCTCCGCCGAGGGGATGACGGCGCGCGAACTGGTGGACTTCCTGGCGGAGCGGGGCAAGTTCGTGCCCGGCGGCGCGGGCTTCAATACGGAATTGGGGAAGATCTGCGCGCACTAGGGGGAACGCGGCGCGCGGCGCGTGCCGCGCCGCGGGGCGGCCCCTCTTGACGGGGTGTGGGCGGGATCGGAAAGTGGACGGGCCGCGTGGATACGACCGGAGAGGGACGGCGATGGGGACGGCGGGAAAATCCTGGAAGCTTTCGCTGGCGGGCGAGGCGACGGTCTGCGTCGCCCCGACGCTGCGCCAGATGACGCCGTACGTCCTGCTGGAACAGGAAGACTGGTTCGAGGACGAAATCCGGTTCATCCGCCGCTGGGTGGAGCCGGGCATGGCGGTCCTCGACATCGGCGCGAACCACGGGGTCTATGCCCTGTCGATGGCGGCAAGGCTCGGTCCGGGACGCGTCTGGGCCTTCGAGCCGACCGCGATGCCGCGGGAAAAGCTGATCGAAAGCATCGCGGAAAACCGCTTCGGCGATACCGTCACGGTGATTCCGGCGGCGCTTTCGGACAGCGCGCGCGATGCCCCCATGGCGGTCGCGGAAGACAGCGAGCTCAACACCCTGCACGGCGGAACCGGGCGCACGGAGATGGTGCGGGTGCGCACCCTCGATGCCTGCGCGGCGGAGTATTTTCCCGATGTGCGCATCGATTTCGTCAAGCTCGATGCGGAAGAGGAGGAACTGGCGATCCTGCGCGGCGGCGCGCGGGTGTTCGCCGAACAGTCCCCCCTGGTGATGTTCGAGGCGATCCGCGGTGACGCGGTGAGCGCCGCGCTGCTCGATGCCTTCCGCGCGCTCGGCTACGGCCTTTTCTTCCTGGCGCCGGAGGCGGGGGTTTTGCTGCCGTATCGGGAGGGGCAGGGCGAATGCCTCAATCTCTTCGCCTGCAAGCCGGACCGCGCCGAGACCCTGCGGGCGCGCGGGCTGCTGCTTTCGTGGGACGACGTGGCGCGGGAAGCGGGGGATTTTCTGCCTCGCCTGCCGGTGGTTCTGGCGCGGCTGGAAATGCTGCCCTTCGCCGCGCCGTGGATCGACGGCTGGTCCGCCGCCTGCCTGGGCGGCGCAGTGCCGCAGGCCTATGCCGCGGCGCTGGCGGCGGCGCTGGAAGCGGCGGACGCAACCGCCGCGCCGGAACGCCGCCTGCGCCTCTGGCTGGCGGGGTGGGAGTCCCTCGGCGGCTTGCCGCCGCAACAGGCCGCCCGCGCCGAGGTGGGCCTGTTGAAGCTGCATTTCCTGCACGCTCTCGGCAACCGCGACGCCGCCGTCGCCCTGGCGGCGGATATGGAACGCCGCCGCGGCCTGACGGATTGGCCGGTCATGTGGCCGGTGCTGCCGCCGTTGCCGGAGTCTCTGGCGCGGGTTTCAACCCTGCCGCCGGGGGAATGGGCGGGTTTCCGCGTGGCCGAGTTCATCACCCTGCAGGTGGCGCACTCGTCCTATTTCGATCTCCGGGGGTTTCTGCAGCGCCTGCCCCTGCATGTGCGCGACCCGGACCGCCTGCCCCGCACCGGCCGCATGATGGTGCTGCTCCTGGCGAAAGGGCTTCACCGCTTCTGCCGCGACGAAGCCCTCTCCTTCCCGCGCAACCGCGCGGCCTGGCGGGATGTGGCGGACGGGATCATCGGCTGATCACGCCTCGATGCCCTCGAACAGGGCGGAGGAGAGATAGCGCTCCGCCGCATCGGGCAGGATGGCGACGATGGTCTTTCCCGCGAACGCCGGGTCCGCGGCCAGCTTCGCCGCCGCCGCCGCCGCCGCGCCGGAGGAGATGCCCGCGAGGATGCCCTCCTCCCGGGCGAGGCGGCGGGCGAAATCGATCGCCGCGTCGTTCTCCACCGCTTCCACCCGGTCGATCACCGAAACGTCCAGGGTGTCGGGGATGAACCCCGCGCCGATGCCCTGAATCTTGTGCGGGCCGGGGGCGATCGTCTCCTTCCCCAGATACTGGCGGATCACCGGGCTGGCCGCGGGCTCCACCGCCACCGAGGTGATCGCCTTGCCCTTGGTCCCCTTGATGAAGCGGGAAATCCCGGTGATCGTGCCGCCGGTGCCGACGCCGGAAACCAGAACGTCGATGCCGCCCGCGGTGTCGTCCCAGATTTCCGGGCCGGTGGTCGCCTCGTGGATCGCCGGGTTGGCCGGGTTCTTGAACTGCTGCGGCAGGTAGTAGCGCTTCGGGTCCGAAGCGGCGATCTCCTCGGCACGGCGCACCGCGCCCGCCATGCCCTCCGGGCCGGGGGTGAGCACCAGGTTCGCGCCGAGGAACTTCAGCACCCGGCGGCGCTCCAGGCTCATCGTCTCGGGCATCAGCAGGGTGAGCTTGTAGCCCCTGGCCGCCGCCACATAGGCCAGCGCAATGCCGGTGTTGCCGGAGGTGGGCTCGACGATCTCCACCCCCGGGCCGAGCAGGCCCTTCTTCTCCGCATCCCAGACCAGCGCCGCGCCCAACCGGCACTTCACCGAATAGGCCGGGTTGCGGCCCTCGATCTTGGCGAGAACCACCGCCCCGCCGGGGGCGACGCGGTTGAGCCGGACCAGAGGCGTGCGGCCGATGGATTGCGCGTTGTCGGAATAGATACGGGTCATGGCATGCCGTCCTTGCTGCCGGTTTCAGTGTCTAAGGCCGTAGATATGAACTATTCCACACTTAGTCAATAGAAATAAAATTATTATACAGTTTATATATGTTAATATGGGGCAGGGGAAAACCAAAGGGGAAAACCTTGCGAGGGGGCTCGGCCCCCTCGCGCACCCGATAACTTTGGTTTTTGCGCGTAGCGCTATAACGGCAATGGGAGATGTTGCTTGCCGCTGCGCGGCGAAAAACAAGTTATGGGAGGTCCGGAGGGACCGAGTCCCTCCGGAAAGTTTTTGTGTTCAACCGATGGCGTGGAAGGCGGATTTCAGCGCCTTTTTCAGGTCCGCCACATCCTCCAGGCCGGTGGAGACGCGGAGCAGGCCGTCGGTGATGCCTGCGGTCTTGCGCGCCTCGGGGTCCATGGCGGCGTGGGTCATGGTGGCGGGATGGGCGATCAGGCTTTCGAAACCGCCGAGGGATTCGGCGAGGCTGAACGGCGCGCCGGGGCGGGTGAGCGCATCGACGAAGGGCTCCACCGCGGCGGCGTCGGCGAGTTCGAAGGAGAGCATGGCGCCGAAATCCTTCTGCTGGCGCTTCGCCAGGGCGTGGCCGGGGTGGTCCGCCAGGCCGGGGTAATAGACCTTGCCCACGGCGGGCTGGGTGGAGAGGAACTTGGCGATCGCCGCGGCGCTCTTGCACTGCGCGGCGATGCGCAGGTCGAGGGTGCGCAGGCCGCGCAGCACCAGCCAACTGTCGAACGGCGCGCCGGTGACGCCGGTGGCGTTGGCCAGCGCCGCCAGTACCTCGGAGAGGGCGGCGGTCTTGGCGACCACCGCGCCGCCGACCACGTCGGAGTGGCCGTTGACGTATTTGGTCAGCGAGTGGACCACGATGTCCGCCCCCAGGCCGAGCGGCTGCTGCAAGGCGGGGGAGAGGAAGGTGTTGTCCGCCACCACCAGCGCGCCCGCCGCCTTGGCCCGCGCCGCCACCGCCGCGATGTCGGTGATGCGCAGGAGCGGGTTGCTCGGGGTTTCGATCAGCACCAGTTTCGGCGGCTCGGCGAAGGCGGCGTCCAGATTCCCGGGATCGGTGAGGTCGGCGAAGACGACGCGGATGTGCCCCTTGGCGGCGCGGGTGCAAAGCAGCCGGTGGGTGCCGCCATAGCAATCGTGCGGCGCCAGCACCAGATCCCCGGCGGACAAGAGCCCGAACGCCAGGTCCAGCGCCGACATGCCGGTTGCGGTGATCACCGCGCCCGCGCCGCCCTCCAGCTCCGCCAGGGCCCCGGCCAGGGCGTCGCGCGTCGGGTTGCCGCTGCGGGTGTAGTCGTAGGTGCGCTTGGCGTCGAATCCGGCGAAGGAAAAGTTGCTGGAGGTGACGATCGGCGGGGTGATCGCGCCATAGGCGGCGTCGGCATCGATTCCGGCGCGCGCGGCAATGGTGCGGGAGGAACGTCGGGTGGTCTGCGTCATGGCGGTTCTCCGAAAGGTGGCGCTGTCGTCGCCCGGAGACCGCATATGGGGAGCCGCCCAAACAATTCGAGCCTTCCACAACGACGCGGCCGCAGGGGACCACATCGCCGGAAAGGCTCCGTGGCGCTTTAGCGATTGATCACGCGGTCGCAAGCTGCACCCATCAAATCCCGCGAGCCCGTTGCGGTGGGCCATGCCGTTGAATTGATAATTCTCAAATTTCTCCGCCGCTGTCAAGGCGGGTTTCACTTGGCCGGTCCCCGCCGCCACGCCCGCGGGGCGGCCCTTCTGCGTGTGCTCCGGAGCCGCTTCTACGACGGGTAGGCGATGTTCATGGTGACGGGGACGTAGAGATAGCCTCCCCAGACGGTGTACCGCCCACGGTCGCAGGTTTCCGGGTTGGTGATGACCGCGCCGGAGTTGTCCCGCGTCGTGGTCATGGTCTTCCCGGGTTTGTGCGCCCAGGCGCCGCCCTCCTGTAGGCGGTACCAGTGGTAGTCCCACAAAGCGGACGATGCTGCCGGCGGCCAGAAGACGAGGGCGACGAGCCAGCGGGGCCGTTCCGCCGCGGGGCGGCACGAGGTGCGTGGCACGGCGCCGTCGGCGAGGGCGCAGGCGCGGACGGATTCCAGCGAGGGGAGCAGGGTCTTGTGGGAATAGGCGCCGGGCTGCGGCGTGTACTCGTGCGGTGAGGCGACCTGGACCCGCATGTTGCAGGCATAGGCATAGCAGTTGTTGTTCCTCAGCCAGAACGCGCAGCCGTTCCAGAAGACGGGGTTGTACCTGCCGGTCTCGATTTCGCAGGAGCCATCGGCGATGGTGGAGGCGTTGTCGGGCCAGGCGTCGCGGCTGCCCGTGGCCTGGGGTTCGCCGCGGTTCCGGTCCTCCGGGTCGGGCCGCCAAGCGGGCACGTTGGGAAGTTCGGCCAGGGCGTGGTCGCGCAGGCCGTCCAGGGGCGGGGCCAGTGCCAGGAGGTCGGCGGCGAACCCGCGGCTGGCCTCGGCGTCCTCCGCCTGCCCGTCGGCGAGTCGGAAGGCGGCGGGCAGGCCGAACGCCGCGGCAACGGCCGGGTCGGCAATCTCCACGGCGAGCCCCCGGAAGCCGAGGAGGGACGGCGCAGGCCCGGTGTTCAGCGCCCGCGGCGCGGCGGCCGCCCGCTCCAGAAAGGTACGGGCGGCGGGCCCACCGATCTCCCAGAACGGGTCGTCCCGCCCCGAGAACACGTCGATCACGATGCGCAGCATGAATATCTCTCCCTTTCGGCTATCCGGATGTTCTTCCGGTTCAGTCGGTGGGGTCGATGCTGACCTTGCAGGAGCTCGAACTCGAGAATTTTACGAACAGTTTGGACTCCGCCCCGTCGATCCGCAGGTCCACCCTCCCGCTGTCCGAGGAACTGATGTAGCAGTAGAAGTTGTCCTTGATGGTGTAGACCTTGCCGTTGTTGAGCATGAACTTGATCCACCAGTAATCGAACGGCGATCCGGCCCCGGTCTCGTAGCCGATGGAGAAGGGGCCGACCGTGCTGCCGGTGGCGACGTTGTAATAGGTCGTCTCTTCCTGCTTGTCGGGATCGTTGCCGCAACGGTGGCGCACGGTGAGGGAGGCCATGTCGGTCCCCCAGTCGTTCTTCGTATAGACGGACCCGGTTCGTTCGGAGAGCTCCGCGGGTTCGTCGAGTTTTTCAGTGTGGCCGCACTTGCTGTTGATGAGCGTATCTTCGGACATGGGCGTTCCCCCGTATGAAGTGCGTACCCATGATAATGCCCTGAATTGGGGAGTCCATACGGTCATGAACAATTTTTGCGACTGCAACAAAAAGGGCCGCTAGGCGGCCCTGTTGCGTTCTCCCTTACCGGTGCTCCGGCCCAGCCTACTCGACGCTGCGCCGCGCGCGCAGGGCGGCGGCGATGGTGCCGTCGTCGAGGAATTCCAGTTCGCCGCCCACCGGCAGGCCGTGCGCCGGGGCGGTGAGTCTCACCCCGAGGCCGGCGAGGCGGTCGGCGGCGTAATGCGCGGTGGTCTGGCCGTCCACGGTGGCGGGCAGCGCCAGGATCACCTCCTTGACCCTGCCGCCGCGGATGCGCTTCGCGAGGCGCGGGAAGTCCAGTTCCTCCGGCCCGATGCCGTCCAACGGCGAGAGCAGGCCGCCGAGCACGTGGTAGCGCCCGCGGAAGGCGGCGGTGCGCTCCAGCGCCCAGATGTCCGCCACGTCGGGCACCACGCACAGCACCGCATCGTCGCGGCGCGGGTCGGCGCAGATCTCGCAGGGGTCGGAGGTGTCGTAGTTGCCGCATACCGAACACGGCCGCACCGCGGTCAGCACCTCGTCCAGGCTGCGCAACAGCGGGTCGCCCAAGACCTCGCGCTTGCGCAGAATGTGCAAAACCGCGCGCCGGGCGGAGCGCGGCCCCAACCCGGGCAGCTTCGCCAGCAACGCAACCAGACGCTCGATCTCCAGACTGCTCATGCGGATGCTCTAAAAGATAAAACTTCGCGGAGGGACTCGGTCCCTCCGCATCTCCCCTAAACTTTTGGTTTTGCGCGCAGCGCCATAAGACTGCGGCGGCTGCAACCTGCGTGTTGTTTGCCGCGACGCGGCGAAAAACCAGTCATGGGGTCTGGGGCCCACGGCCCCAGCGGGTCCGGGCGGAGCCCCGCCTTGTTCTCCCTCAGAACGGCAGCGACATCCCCGGCGGCAGTTTGAGGCCGCCGGTCAGCGCCTTCATCTGCTCCGCCGTGGCTTCCTCGATCTTCGCCTTGGCGTCGTTGTGCGCGGCGATGATCAGGTCTTCGAGGATTTCCGCCTCGTCGGGGTTGACCAGCGAGGGGTCGATCTTGATGCCCTTGAGTTCGGTCTTGCCGTTCATCGTGACCGTGACCATGCCGCCCGCGGCGCTGCCGGTGAACTCGGCCTCCGCGAGTTTCTGCTGCATTTCGGTCATGCGGGTTTGCATCTGCTGCGCCTGTTTCATCAGGCTGCCGAGGTTCTTCATTCTTCCGGGTCTCCATAGTCGGCGGCGTCCGGGGCGTCATCTGCGGCTTCGCGCATGCGCACCCGGGTGATGGTGGTGCCGGGGAAGGTTTCGACCACCGCGCGGATCAGCGGGTGCTTGGCGGCGTCCGCCTCGCGGCGGCGTTCCGTTTCCTCCTCCTGCCGGCGGAGGGTGGGTTCCCCCTCCTCGTCGGCGGAGGGCGCCACGGCCCAGCGGCGCTGGGTGAGCGCCTCCAGGCGCTGGGCGAGGCGGTGCGGGAAGTCGCGCTCCAGGTTCGGCAGGGGGCGGAAGATCAGCTTGCCCGGCTCGTAGGAGATCAGGTGCACGTCCTGGTGCAGGTGCATCGCCATCCGGGCTTCATTCTGCTCGGAGAGGAAGGCGACGAGGGCGGGAAAGCTGGCGGGCAGGATCACCGCGCTTGCGGTGGGTTCGGCCTGCGGCACGGGTGCGGGCGGCGCGGATGAAAAGACCGCGGTCTCGCCCACCGCCATGCGCGCCCCGCCGGAAGGCGCGCCGCCGGGGGCGGGCGCACCGCCGCCCGCGGGGACGCTGCGGCCGGAGGCGAGCGCCTTCAGCGCCTCGCCGGGGGTGGGCAGGTCCTGGGCGTAGATCAGGCGGATCAGCACCATCTCGGCGGCGGAGAGCGGCGCGGGCGCAAGCCGCACCTCGTCCAGCCCCTTCAGCAGAATCTGCCAGGTGCGGGTGAGCACCGCCATGGAGAGGCGCTCGGCCATCGCCTTGCCGCGCACGCGCTCGGCCTCCGGCATCGTCGGGTCGTCGGCGGAGGCGGGCACGATGCGCACCCGGGTCAGCCAGTGGGCGAGTTCCAAGAGGTCGGTGACGATGGTCGCCGGGTCCGCGCCCATGGCGTATTGCCGCGCCAGCAGGTCCAGCGCCTCGGCGGCGCGGCCGCTCATCGCCGCCTCGAACAGGTCGAAGATCAGCCCGCGGTCGGCCAGGCCCAGCATGTCGCGCACCTGGTCGGCGGTCACCGTGCCGTGGCCGTGGGCGATCGCCTGGTCGAGCAGGGAAAGACCGTCGCGCACCGAGCCGTCGGCGGCGCGGGCGATCAGCTTCAGCGCCTCGTCCTCCAGGGACGCGCCCTCCTTGGCGGCGAGCCCGGCGAAGTGGGCGGAAAGCTCCTCCGCATCCACCCGGCGCAGGTCGAAGCGCTGGCAGCGCGACAGCACGGTCACCGGCACCTTGCGGATCTCGGTGGTGGCGAAGATGAACTTCACGTGCTCCGGCGGCTCCTCCAGGGTCTTCAACAGCGCGTTGAAGGCGGCGGTGGAGAGCATGTGCACTTCGTCGATGATGTAGATCTTCGCCCGCGCCATGGTCGGGCGGTAGCGCACGCCCTCCAGAATCTCGCGGATGTCGTTCACCCCGGTGCGCGAGGCGGCGTCCATCTCCAGCACGTCCACATGCCGGTCCTCGGCGATGGCGCGGCAGTTGGGGCACACCCCGCAGGGCTCCGCCGTGGGCTGGGTCAGCGTGCCGTCGGCCCCGGTGCAGGTGAAGGCGCGCGCGATGATCCGCGCCGTGGTGGTCTTGCCGATGCCGCGCACCCCGGTGAGAATGTAGGCGGAAGCCAGCCGCCCCGAGGCGATGGCGTTGCGCAGGGTGCGGACCAGGGCGGCCTGGCCGATCAGGTCCTCGAAACGGGTGGGGCGGTACTTGCGGGCGAGCACGCGATAGGGCTCGGCCTTGGTCTCGGCCGGGAGCGCGGTTTCAACGTGTGTGGGAATGTCGCTCAAGCCAGGCCCCGTCAGATCGCCGTGCCCGGCGGAAGAGAAGCATCAAGGGAGAGACTGGCAGCGACCCAGACCGGAAATCGTTACGGCTGCTTCCTTCCGGACCTGACCGGGTTGGCGACGGGCCTGCCCGCCACCAGCCTCCGCCCCCATATATCGGCGGTTTTGCCCCCCGACGCAAGCGGCAAATCCCGGGTAAAACCCAGGCCGGGGGCGCCGCCCCCGGACCCCGCAAAGGGGCGCGGCCCCTTTGATCCCATAAGGTTTTGTTTTTGCGCGTAGCGCCGTAAAGCCATCACGCGGCGTGACGGTTGATGGCCGCTAACGCGGCGTAAAAAGGTCATGGGGTCAAGGGGCCTCCCGGCCCCTTGCGGGTCCGGGCGGAGCCCGGCCTGGTTTTACAGCGAGCGCTTGCGTTCGTCGTAGCGGTAGGGCGGCGCGGCGTAGGTGCCGAGGATGCGCAGTTTTTCGGTGAAGAACTGCAACTCGTCGAAGGCGAGGCCGACCAGGCGGTTGTCCGGGTGGCCTTCGATTTCGGCGAAGAACTGCGCGGCGACGAAGCTGCCGTCCACCAGGTAGCTTTCCAGCTTGGTGATGTTGACGCCGTTGGTGGCGAAGCCGCCGAGCGCCTTGTAGAGCGCGGCGGGGACGTTGCGCACGCGGAAGACGAAGCTGGTGACGGTCATGCCGTTGTTCGGCGGCACCGGCATCGGCTCGCGCGCCATGATGAGGAAGCGGGTGGTGTTGGTGGCGGCGTCCTCGACGTTGGTCATCAGCGGGGTGAGGCCGTGGATCTCCGCCGAAAGGCTGGAGGCGAGCGCGGCCTCCGCCGGGTCGTTGAGCTTCGCCACCTCGGCGGCGCCGCCCGCGGTGTCGGCGGTGACCATCGGGGTGAGCTTGAGGCGGCGGATCAGCTTGCGGCATTGCGACAGCGCGTGCACGTGGCTGCGCACGCGGCGGATGGTCTTGAGCGTCGCGCCGGGCGCGGCGAGCAGTTGGTGGTGGATTTCCTCGTAGTGCTCGCCGACGATGTAGAGGCCGGAATTGGGCAGCAGGTGGTGCACGTCGGCGACGCGCCCGGCGACCGAGTTGTCGATCGGGATCATCGCCAACGCGGCGCTGCCGTCCTTGACCGCGGAAAAGGCGTCCTCGAAGGCGGTGCAGGGCAGGGTGTCCATGCCCGGAAACACTTCCGCACAGGCGATCTGGGAATACGAGCCGGGCTGGCCCTGGAAGGCGATCCTGCCGCCCTGATATTTTTCCGCGATCGCTTCGTACATGCGGTCTGCTTCCTGCTGGGGCGCGCGGCGGCTTAGAGTCCCGCCAGGATATCCCGCGCGCGGTTGAGATCGGCGGCAGTATCGACGCCGAGCGGCACCGTGTCAACGCGCACCGCGGCGAAGGAAAGGCCGTGTTCCAGGGCGCGCAGCTGTTCCAGCTTCTCCCGTTTTTCCAGGAGGCCGGGCGGCCACGAGACGAACTTTTCCAGCGCCTCGCGGCGATAGGCGTAAAGCCCGATGTGGTGATAGAGCGGCCCGGCGTTGGCGGGCACGGTGGCGCGGCTGAAATAGAGCGCGCGGGCCACCGGCCAGGGGTCGGCGTCCGCGGGGTCGAAGCCCACTGCCGCCTTGACCACGTTGGGGTCGGTCTTTTCCGCCTCGCGGGAGATCTCCGCCACCAGGGTGGCGATGTCGTAGCCGCGGGAAAGCGGCTTCACCGCCGCGGCGATCAACGCCGGGTCGATGGTCGGCAGGTCGCCCTGGACGTTGATCACCGCGCCGTGGCGGCGCTGCGGGTCGATGATGGAAAGCGCCTCGAAGATGCGGTCGGAGCCGGAGGGATGGTCCGGCCGGGTGAGCACCGCGGCGCCCCCCGCAGCCTCCACCGCCGCCACGATCTCGGGCTCCGCCGCGGCCACCACCACCGGGCCGAGGTTCGCCGCCATGGCGCGCTCCCACACCCGCACGATCATCGGCTTGCCGAGAATGTCGGCCAGCGGTTTGCCGGGCAGGCGCTCGGAGGCCATGCGCGCGGGGATCAAGACGATCGGGTCGAGCGCGGCGGCGGGGTGTGCGGCGGACATCGATGGACTTCCCTGGAGTGGAACCGGACCCGCACTGTAGCCCCGCCTTCCGGCCCGGGCAAACGGAGAGCGCTTTCTCCATACTGGATTTTTCCGGTAGACTGCCCATGTCTCAGAGCGATCATCCACGGAAGAACCGGGGCGGGCGGATATCCATGTTGAGGACCATAGTCAAAAGCGCGGCAGGGCTGATCGTGGCGCTTGTCGTGATCGTGGGGGTGAACCTCTATGGCGATCTTCTGATCCGCGTCGGCGCCAGGGATGCGGTCGGCCCGGTCGGCCTGGCGGAAAAGGACACCGGCCCGGTCAAGGTGGCGAGCCTGGGCGAACTCCTCGCCGCGGCCACCCCCGAGGACGGCAAGAAGGTCGCCAAGAAGTGCCTCTCCTGCCACGTCTTCGACCCCGGCGCGCCGCACAAGATCGGCCCCAACCTCACCGAAACCGTGGGCGCGCAAAAAGGCAAAAAATCCGGCTTCGTCTACTCCGCCGCGTTCGCCAAGCTCTCGGGCACCTGGACCTATCAGGACCTCGATACCTTCCTCACCAAGCCTTCGGCCTTCGCCCCCGGCACCAAAATGACCTTCGCCGGCCTGCCGAAAGCGAAAGACCGCGCCGCGGTGATCGCCTACCTCGCCTCCCTGACCAAATCCCCACCGCCTTTCCCAGCGCCGTAAGGCCAAAACGTTACGAGGGGTCGCGGACCCCTCGCGCTCCCCATAACTTGTTTTTCGCCGCGCAAGCGGCAGGCAATACCTTTGCGGCGACCGCATGGGCTTATGGCGCTGCGCGCAAAAACCAGAACCGTCCGCTAAGTGCCCATGTTGGCCGTGTGGGGATAACGCAGCCACGCCTGAAAACGGACATCGCAGTTAAGTGCAGCGTCGCGTCACCGTAATCCGAGATATTCGACATGGTGGCCATCCGCGCGACCGTCATGGTCTGCATTGTAGTACCAAGCCAAACCGAGCGAGCGGCCATCGGTGGCAAGTTCTAGCTGCAGCGCGCATTTCAGCAGGTCCGAAATGTCTCCAGCGTATTGATTACGCAATGCTGGCTCATTGGAAAGCTGCAAGCAGCCCTAGAATGCCGGAGGCGGTCAGGTTTCCGGCGGCCCCTTCGCAGGTCGCGCGGATAGAGGCAATCGCCGTTCGTAGCTTGCCGGAGTTCGGCTGCGCTTCTTTCAGTTCCTCTTGGATTTCACCGATGGCAGCCGTGACCGGCTCCTTGAGGTCTGCCTCAATCTGATCGACCGCCGCGCTGATTTGCTCAATCGCGTTGCGCAGGGAATCGAGTTGGTCGGCGCTATAGGTGGCCGACTGGGTGTTGGTGACCGTGGAGTGAGCCACGTCGCCCAAGACGCCGACATTTCCCTGAATGTGATAGACATTCCCGGTGGTCATGACCTTCGCCGCCTCCTTTTCCTTCGGTGTGAATGTCAGGCCGTCGCCCAGAATCCCAGCTTTCTCCAGGGAGATGGCCCAGTCCAGGACACGATTCCGAACGCTGTCTAGGATGCTAAAGAATGCTGCCGGACTGACATGGGCTTGGAATTCAGTCCGAAATCCCATCATCTTGGATAAGATGGCTTGCTTCTGTCCAGGGAATGGGCAAACGAGGTAATTGGTTTCTGTGCTGCGAGCCAGCACCTCTTCAATGGAAGCGATTGTCTGGTAAACAGGGCATCTCGAAATTATTTCTTCCATCTTGTTGTCTTCGCAGATAACAGGACGCCAGCCGTGGTACGGGTTGAAGAATTTTACCTGTCCGGTCAATTCCCTGTAGTCGGGAAGGGTGGCGTCATCCGGGTAGCCGTTCAACTCACGCTCAACCCATTCCAAGACTTCGTTCAGGTTGAGCTTCACGGCGACGAGTTTGACCTTGCGGAGGAGATCCGCGATGCTGGTTTTCGGGTCCAAAACATCGGATTGAAGCTGGATCACGATCGGGGTGGTCACTTGCCGAATTCCTCCACGGCGATAGCAAAATTCAGTGCTTGGGCATCCCGGAGCAGGAACGTGGTGATGCCGATGGCGTTGCCCGAGGTGTCGAACAGGCCGCCGCCGGATGAGCCTGGGGAGATCGGCGCTGACGTCTGAACGAGGTGCTGGCCATCCTTCTTGCGCAGGCCGGAGACGATGCCTTCGCCCAAGGTGTTTTCCAAGCCGCTGGGCGAGCCAACCGTGTAGACCTTCTCGCCAACCTTCAGGCTGTCGTAGCTGCGAACGCCGCTGACCGGCTCCAGCATTTGCTTGCCGATCTTCAGGACACATTGATCGCGCTTTTGGCTGCCCGAGACAACCCTTGCCTCTTCAAAGGCGTCGCCGTGTTTCACCACGATCACATTCATCCCCGAGGCGACATGGCAGTTGGTGAGCAGGGTGTCCTTGGTGACGGCCACTGCCGATCCCTGGACCACGTTGCCGCCGTTACGCAGATCGCTCAGGGACCGAGCGGCAATGACGCGCCAAACGGACTTGTTTACCTTTTCGAAGACGGCGGCCCCCTCCAATCTGGTGCCACCACCAGCAGATGTCTGTGGCAAGGATACGGGTGTCCAGGACCAAGTGGTGGCCTTGGGTAGTTCAGCGGGCAGACCGAGGTCGCTCAGGCTTGGTGAAGCGATTTTAGCTTGCGGCTTCGGAAGCTGCGGCTCGGGAGCGGGTAGGGCTGGAGCCGCGATTCGTGGCGGGTTAGACTTCTTCCGATCCTGCCCCTTTGGTGCCGGGAGGTCTGGCTCGGGCGATCCCATTTTCCAGGTGACGGCGGCATCCTGCGCTTTGGCCACCAGATCGGGTCCAAGCTGCTTTTCCACGTTATACCAGCTTGGTGCGTGGTCGATGGGACAGGTCGCTTCCGAAATGCCAAAAATGTCCCAGTATTTCTTCTTGGGAATGGTCGCGGTTGACGAAACGGAAACCAACGACCAGAAGTAGGCTTTCGTCATGTTCTGCGCGACCGGATATGGCTTTTTCTCGGACGAGATAAGAAGTGCTGGGGAGTTGGCGGTGGCGATGATGCCTGTTCTGTAGAACTGGGCCAGAGATATCTGGCTGTGGCAATTTCCGCTGATCGCAGATGTGCGCAGATCATTGACCGCAGTTGGGTCGCCAGCCTTATCCTTCTCGTAGATGTTGGCCGCGAGAGCCCAGTCGTAGCCTTTTTCCGTTCCTTCTTTCAGGTAGGAAGAGGCGAGGCGCGCATTCTTGGGAACGGCTTGGCCAAACGAATAAAGCTGGCGTAGCTGGCGGAGAGCCTCTTGATTGCCCTGGTCGCTGGCCTTGCGAAGGATATCGGCGGCCTTCTGCCCGTCTCGGTATTTGGTGCAGCCGGTGAAATCGGTCTTGTAGAGATTCCCCAGTTGAACCATGGCGTCGGTGTCGCCATTGGCAGCGCGCCGTTCGCAATCCTCCACATCTTCCGCCTTGCATTTGACGAAGTTCACGTTCTTGCAAGCACCTGCCGGGGCGGGTGGCGAATATGGTGTGAACGTCGAGGCCGTGTAGGTGGGACGAAACTGCGAGGCCGTTTGGCAGCCGGTCAGCATGACCGAGAGAATGACCAGTGCGGAACAGCGGAAAATGGTGTCGCCTGTCGTCATGAAGCCAACCAGCCAGCGGCCTTAATTGCGGCCTTATAAGTTACTGCTGATTGTGCTGACTGGCAATCGAGCAAGGTTGCGGTGCCTCTGCACTTAATTCGAAGGACCGCTTTACCGCCCCCGTCTCCCAAACCCGTCCGTCCGCTTCCGGCCCCCCATTCAGTCACGGGATGCAAGGGCCTTCCGGCCCTTGCCGGGTCCGGGCGGAGCCCGGCCTGGTTTTTCGCTTCCTTTAACCTTTCCCCCGGCCTCAGCCCGGAGCGGTGAGCGCCGAGCGGAGGAGTTCGCTCGCGCCCGACCAGAAAATCTGGATGCCGAGGCAGAACAGGATGAACGCGAACAGGCGGACGGCGATATCGGTGCCGCCGTGGCCGAGCAGGGTTTGCAGGCGGTGGGCGTATTTGAAGCAGAAGTAGATGATCAGCGAAACGACGACGATGGCGAGCAGGCAGGCGATGACGAAGATCAGGGAGTCCATCAGCTTGGCGGAGAACCCGTTGGAAAGGCCCAGGCTGATCACCACCGAGATGGTGCCCGGCCCGGTGGTGAGCGGCAGGGTGAGGGGATAGAACGCCTGATTGAGGATTTTCGCGTCGGATGCCTCGCTGGCCTCGGCCGCCGCGCCTTTGTGGCTGCCTTCGTTGAGGAGCTTCCACCCGGCCACCGCGACGATGATGCCGCCCGCGACGCGCAGGATCGGCACCGAGATTCCATAGAACTGTAGAATCAACGCCCCCAGCAGCAGCGCGCAGATCAGCACGAAGAAGGAATTCCGTGCGATGCGCCATGCGAGGATATCGCGGATTTTCGGCGGCGTATCCTGCGTCAGGCCGAGAAAGATCAGCGCCGCGCCCGGCGGGTTGACCACCGGGAAAATCGCCGCGAGTGCGAGCAGGAAGGTATTGAAGACCGGCATGGAGGTTCTTCTCTGAATTCGGCGGCGACCGGCCGCGTGAAGCCCGTGGGTGCGCGTCCCGTCGAATATAGCCACGAAAAAGTTTGAGGCCAGGGGCTTAGCCCCGGCCCATTGCCTTTCCCCCGTGCCCGTGCCAGGGTGGCGCGCGGTTCGGTGGAGGGGGTTGCGGTGCGGTCGTCGGTTTTGTCGCATGTACGGGAGCTGTTGCGTCTGGCGGTGCCGACGGTGGTGACGCGCAGCGGCGCGCTGGTGATGCTGATGGTCGATATCGCGATGCTCGGCCATGCGTCGTCGCGCGAGCTGGCGTTCTACAGCCTGGCGATGGGGCCGGTTTCCACCTTGCTGCTGACCTCGCTCGGCCTGTTGATGGGCACCCTGGTGGTGACCTCGCAGTTGCACGGCGCGGGGCGGGATGCGCGCTGCGGCGGGGTGTGGCGGCGCTCCCTGCCGTATGCCATGGCGATCGGCGCGGTGGTGGTCGCGGTCTCCGCCGCGGGTCCGGGGATGTACCGCCTGCTCGGCCAGGAGGAGGCCCTGGCGCAGGGCGCGGCGGATGTGACCTTCGTTCTCGGGGTGGGGATTCCGGGGTATCTCGGGTATCTCGCCTCCGGCTATTTCCTCGAGGGGTTGAAGCGCCCCTGGCCCGGCACCTGGATCATGCTGGCGGGCAACCTGGCGAACGCGGCGTTGAACGCGGCGTGGATTCCCGAGCACGGCGCGGTGGGGGCGGCCTGGGCGACCGGCGCGGCGCGCTGGCTGATGTGCCTTGCCGCCGCGGCGTGGGTGTGGTTCTTGCGCGATGGGGATCGGTTCTCGGTGCGGCGCGGTCCTTGGCGCGACACCGAGGCATGGCGGTTGCAGCGCAGGCTCGGCTATGCGGCGGGGGCGAGCATCGGGGTGGAGGCGTTCGCGTTTTCCTCGCTCAACGTGATGTCCGGCTGGTTCGGCGCGGATTCGCTCGCCGCCTATGCGATCGGCATCAACCTGCTGGGCATGGTGTTCATGCTGGCGCTGGGGGTGGGCAGCGCCGCCAGCGTGCGGGTCGGCCATGCGGTGGGGCGCGGCGACTGGCGCGACGCCGAGGTGGCGGGCTGGACCGGGCTCGGGGTGAACACGCTTCTGGTGCTGCCGCTGGTGGCGGCGTTCGTCCTGGCGCCGCAGGCGTTCGCGGCGGTCTACACCGGCGACCCGGCGGTGCTGGCGCTGGCCGGTCTGCTGGTGGCGTGGATCGCGGTGATCCTGCCCTTCGACGGCGCGCAGGCGGTGATGGCCAACGCGCTGCGCGGCCGCGGCGAGACCTGGGCGCCGATGGTGTTGCAGGGGTGCGCCTATCTTCTGGTGATGATGCCCTGCGCCTGGGGGTTCTCCGCCCGCATGGGGATGGGGGTGGGGGGCTTGTTCGCCGCGGTGGCGGTGGCGAGCGTGATCTCCGCGACGTTGTTGTCGGCGCGCTTCCGGTGGTTGGCGCGGCGCGATTATGCTAGAACCGAAGGGGCGGGCACGTAGGCCGCTCACCTATCGTTGAGGAACCCGATCCATGGCCGCATCCGGCCGGAACGGCGGCGTCGGTCGCCGCGCCCTTCTCGCCTCGGCATTGGCTCTGGCGGGGGCCGCGGCGTGCCCGGGCATGGCCGCTCTGGCGCAGCAGGTGCGGTTCTTCCGCATCGGCGCGGGCCCTGCGGGCGGCACCCTGTTCCGCTCCGCCGGGTGGATCTGCGCGGCGGTGAGCAACCCGCCCGGCTCCCGCCCGTGCGAGAAGAACGGCAGTTGCGGCGTGCCGGGGATGATCGCGCTGGCGCAGTCCACCGAGGGCGGCTTCGCCAACCTCAAGGCGCTGCGCGAGCGCTCCCTGGACGCGGGCATCGCCTATGCCGACATGGCGCACGACGCGCTCGCCGGGAAGGGGGGATTCAAGGCCGCCGGGCCGTTCCCCGAGCTGTGCGCGGTGACCGCGCTGGCGCCGGAGAGCCTGCACATCCTGGTGCGCCGTGGCGGCGGCATCCGCAAGGTGGCGGACTTGAAGGGCAAGCGCGTCGCCATCGGCGCGGCGGCCTCGGACCCCGCGGCGCTGGCCGCCCTGGTGCTGCGGCTGCACGGCATCGCGCGCCGCGCCTACAAGGCGGTGGCGCTCGACCCCGAGGCCGCGGCCGGCGCGCTGGCCGAGGGAAGAGTGGATGCGATGATCTTCCTCGCGCGGCCGCCCTCGGCGGTGGCGCGCCAGATGATGCAGGACCACGGCGGCGTGCTCTTGCCGCTTGCCGCGGCGCGGGTGGCCGCGGCGGTGGAGGCCAACCCCTTCCTCTCGCCGAGCATCATTCCGTCCGCCGCCTACGGCACGGCGGACCCGATTCCCTCGCTCGCCACGGTGCCGGTGCTGCTGGTCCGCCGCGAGATGGACGCGGACCTGGTCACCGCGCTTTCCCGCGCGCTGTGGCTGGCGATGAAGGCCGACGACACCCATCCGCTGGACGATGCGGCCTTCGCCACCGCGCAGATCAAGCGCCGCGGCGTGCCGCTGCACCCGGCGGCGCAGGCCTTCCGCGACGCCCTGGCGCGGCAGGACTCGGCGATGCCCGGCATGCGCTGAGTCGCAACGCGCGTTCTCCTCCCGTTCCGGAAGGGAAACCCAGGGTTGGGTTCTGCGAAAAATATTCGGTCGGCCGCCGCCGCGGCGCAAAACCGCCCCGGCTGTGGCGTTGCGGTAGGGCGGCGGGTCTTTTGCCGAAGATTTCCAGGAGTTGGGGATTGCGGCGGGCGCTGCGGTCGGGTAAATAGATACGATACTGAAACAAAATCCTCCGGCGCGACGTCGAAGGGTGGGGTGCTCCGGTTCGAGGATGCTGATGTCTCCGAAACTTTCTCCCGTCGAGGCCCTCGATCTGTGGCAGAGGGTCAGCGTGGCGAGCGTTCGCCAGGACGTTCCGGATCTTTCGGCCCGCCAGATGGCGCTTCTTCTCACCGTCTATCTGACCCAGCCGCCGCACACGGTGCGCGGCCTCGCCGAACTGCTGCGGATTTCCAAGCCTGCGGTGACCCGCGCGGTGGACCGTCTGTCCGAACTCGGCATGGTGAAGCGCAAGGTGGACGAGCACGACCGCCGCAGCGTGCTGATCCAGCGCACGGTGAAGGGCTCGGTGTTCCTGCGGGAATTCGGCGACACCATCGTCGCGGCGAGCGCCGACGGCGATTCCAACTCCGATTGAAGTTGAAAGGTTCCGCCCGCGTTACGAGACGCGGGTGAACAGCGAGCGCACGATCTCGGAGAGACTGACTCCGAGCTTGTCGTCGTCGGTGACGGTCACCTCGCCGCGGGCGATCAGGATGTTGTCGGCGAACACGTCCACCGGCTCGTCGGTCTTGCGGTCCAGTTCCACCACCGCGCCGCGGCCGAGCTTCAGCAACTGGTGCACCCGCAGGTCCGCCTTGCCGAGCACCACGGAAATCTCCACCGGAACGTCGTAGATCGCTTCCTTGCTGCCGGAACGGCCGGGCGCGCCGCCCACGGCAGCCGCGGCTGCGGGCGCGGCGCGCTTCGCCGTTTCCCCGGCCTCGATCTCCGCCATTGCGGCGGCCATGTCCATCTCGCCGCCGTCGTCCGCCTCCGCGCTCTTGGCGCGTTTGGCGGCCTCTTCGGCTTCGATCTCGGCCATCGCGGCGGCCATGTCCATCTCGCCGTCGTCGTCGGGTTGGTTTTCGTCGGCCATGGGCGGTCCTCGCTCGTGAACCGAACCAGTCTAGACGCTTCCGGTTGCCGAAGTCTTAAAATGATTCTCCAAAAAACTTACGGGGGACCGCGGCCCCCCCGCGCCCCCCGATACTTTTCGTTCTTGCGCGAAGCGCCATAAGACCGTGCGTATGGCCAGCATGGGTCTATCCCGCTACGCGGTGAAAACCAAACATATGGGAGGCCCGGAGGGTCCACGACCCTCCGGAAAGTTTTTGTTTTTACGGAACCCGGTCGTCGTGCAGCGCCGCGGCGAGCAGCGCCCGGGTGTAGGGGTGCTCGGGGGCGGAGAACACCCGCTCCGCCGGGCCGGTCTCGACGATGCGGCCGTCCTTCATCACCGCGATCTCGTCGGCGAGCGCGCGCACCACCGCGAGGTCGTGGCTGATGAACAGGTAGGCGATGCCCTGGCGTTCCTGGATGCCGCGCAGCAGATCGACGATCTGCGCCTGCACCGAAACGTCGAGGGCCGAGGTCGGCTCGTCGAGGATCAGCACCTTGGGGTGGAGGATCAAGGCCCGGGCGATGGCGATGCGCTGGCGCTGCCCGCCGGAGAACTCGTGGGGGTAGCGGTCCTGCATGCCGGGTTCCAGGCCCACCTCGGCCAGCGCCGCGCCGATGCGCCGCCGCCGTTCCGCCCGGTCGAGGCCGGGCGCGTGGATGGAAAGCCCTTCGCCGACGATCTCCCCCACCGAGAGGCGCGGGCTGAGCGAGCCGTAAGGGTCCTGGAAGACGATCTGCATGTCGCGGCGCAGCGGCCGCAGGCGTTTCGCGGGCAGGGCGGAAATCTCCTCCCCGGCGAAGGCGATGCGCCCCTCGGCGGCGGTGAGGCGCAACAGCGCAAGCCCCAGCGTCGATTTGCCGGAGCCGCTTTCCCCCACCACGCCGAGCGTCCGCCCGGCCTTGAGTTCCACCGAAACCCCGTCCACCGCCTTCACGTAGCCCCGGGTGCGGCGCAGCAGGCCGCCCTTGAGCGGGAACCACACCTTCATATCGTCCGCCGTCATCACGGTGGCGGCCTCGCCTTCGCGCGGCGGGCGCGGCGCGGGCCGCGCGGCGAGCAGGCGCCGGGTGTAGGCGTGCTGCGGCGCGGCGAAGAGGTCGGCGGTGGCCGCCGCCTCGACGATGCGCCCCTGGTGCATCACGCACACCCGGTCGGCGAGGCGGCGCACGATGCCGAGGTCGTGGGTGATGAACAGCACCGCCATGCCGAGGCGGGTCTGCAAGTCCTTCAGCAGGTCGAGAATCTGCGCCTGGATGGTGACGTCGAGCGCCGTGGTCGGCTCGTCGGCGATCAACAGGTCCGGCTGGTTGGCGAGCGCCATGGCGATCATCACGCGCTGGCGCTGCCCGCCGGAAAGCTCGTGCGGCAGGGCATTGAGGCGCTTTCCCGGCTGCGGCAGGCCGACCATGTCCAGCAGGTCCACCACGCGGGCGCGCAACGCATCGCCGGAAATCCCGGTGTGCAGGGCGAGGCTTTCCCCCACCTGGCGGCCGATGCCGTGCAGCGGATTCAACGAGGTCATCGGCTCCTGGAAGACCATGCCGACCCGCCCGCCGCGCAGCGCCCGCAGCTCCGCCTCGGGCATTTCGAGCACGTCCGCCCCGTCGAAGAGAATCCTCCCCGCCGGGCAGCGGCCGAGCGGCGGCAGCAGGCGCAGCACCGACAGCGCGCTCACCGACTTGCCGGAGCCGCTTTCCCCGACCAGCGCCAGGGTCTCGCCGCGCTTCAGCGTGAAGGAGGCTCCCTCCACCACCGGCGGCGCATCGCCGAAGGCGACGGAGAGGTTTTCGACCGAAAGCAGCGGGGTGTCGGTCATCGCATCCTCACCGCGTCTTCCGGGGGTCGAAGGCGTCGCGCACCGCCTCGCCGACGAACACCAACAGGCTCAGCAGCACCGCCACCACCAGAAAGCCGGACAAGCCGAGCCACGGCGCTTGCAGGTTCTCCTTGCCCTGGCGCAGCAGGTCGCCGAGCGAGGGCGAGCCCGGCGGCAGGCCGAGGCCGAGGAAGTCGAGGCTGGTCAGCGCCACCACCGCGCCGGAGAGCACGAACGGCAGAAAGGTGATCGTCGCCACCATCGCGTTGGGCAGCACGTGGCGCACCACGATGCGCACGTCGGAAAGGCCGAGCGCGCGGGCGGCGCGCACGTATTCGAAATTGCGGGCGCGCAGGAATTCCGCGCGCACCACGCCGATCAGCGTCGTCCAGCCGAACAGCAGCAGGATGATCAGCAGAGTCCAGAAGCCGGGCACGATCATCGAGGTGACGATGATCAGGATGAAGAGCTGCGGCAGGCCGCCCCAGATTTCCAGGAAGCGCTGGAAGATCAGGTCCACCTTGCCGCCCAGATACCCCTGCACCGCGCCCGCGGCGACGCCGATCGCCGAGGAGGAGAGGGTGAGCGCCAGGCCGAACAGCACGGAAATGCGGAAGCCGTAGATCAGCCGCGCCACCACGTCGCGCCCCTGGTCGTCGGTGCCCAGCCAGTTGACCGCCGAGGGCGGGGCCGGGGTGGGCCGCCCGAGGTCGTAGTTGACGGTGTCGTAGGAAAAGCGCACCGGCGGCCACACCACCCAGCCGTGCGCGGCGATCTTCCCCGCGATGTAGGGGTCGCGGTAATCCGCCGGGGTGGGGAAGTCGCCGCCGAAGGTCGTCTCCGGATAATCCGCCACGACAGGCGCATAGAGCCGCCCGTCGTAGGAAACCAGCAGGGGCCGGTCGTTGGCGAGGAACTCGGCGAACAGGCTGACCCCGAACAGCACGAGAAAACCGATCAGCGACCAGAATCCCCGCCGGTTGGCGCGGAAGGCGGCGAGGCGGCGGCGCGTCATCGGGGAAAGGTCGAGGCGCATCGCTCAGGCCCCCCGCGATTCGAAGTCGATGCGCGGATCGACGAAGTGGTAGGTGAGGTCGCTCAGCAGCCCCAGCACCAGCCCGAGCAGGGAAAAGGCATAAAGCGTGCCGAACATCACCGGGTAGTCGCGGTTCATCGCCGCCTCGAAGCCCAAGAGGCCGATGCCGTCCAGCGAGAAGATCACCTCGATCAGCACCGACCCGGTGAACAGCATGCCGACCAGAGTGGCGGGAAAGCCCGCGATCACCACCAGCATCGCGTTGCGGAACACGTGCCCGTAGAGCACGCGCCGCTCCGGCAGGCCCTTGGCCCGCGCGGTCAGCACGTACTGCTTGTTGATCTCCTCGAGGAAGGCGTTCTTGGTCAGCATGGTCAGCCCGGCGAAGCCGCCGATCACCATCGCAGTCACCGGCAGCGCCATGTGCCAGGCATAGTCGGCGATGCGCGCGGGCCACGACAGCGCATCCCAGTTGTCGGAGGTCAGCCCCCGCAACGGGAACCAGTGCAGGTACCGCCCGCCCGCGAACACCACGATCAGCAGAATGGCGAAGAGGAAACTCGGGATCGCATGCCCGACGATGATCGCCCAGCTCGAGGCGACGTCGAAGCGCGAGCCGTCCTTCACCGCCTTCTTCACCCCTAAGGGAATGGAGATCAGATAGATCAGCAGCGTGCTCCAGATGCCGAGCGAGGCGGACACCGGCAGCTTCTCCAGAATCAGCTCCGTCACCTTGGCGTCGCGGAAATAGCTCTTCCCCAGGTCGAAGCGGGCATACGACTTCACCATCAGCCAGAAGCGCGTCAGCGGCGGCTTGTCGAAGCCCATCTGCCTTTCCAGGTCGGCGATGAAGGCGGGGTCCAGCCCCTGCGCGCCGCGGTACTTCGACGCGGCGTTGCCGGTGCCCGCCGCAGGCCGCAGGCCGGGCCGCGCCGTCTCCGCCGCGCCGGAGCCGGAAATCCGCGCCGTCGCATCCGTCGCCTGCCCCTCCAGCCGCGCCAGAATCTGCTCGATCGGCCCGCCGGGGGCCAACTGCACGAACAGAAAGTTGACGCCGATGATCCCCAAAAGGGTCAGCGGTATCAAAACCAAGCGGCGGACGATATAGGCGAACATCGCGGCTCCCAGACAAGCCCCTCCTATGTCTGGCCTTTTTCCGGAAAGTGCAAGCCTGGAAAACCAGGCCGGGCGCTGCCCGGACCCGCAAGGGGCCGGAAGGCCCCTTGACCCCATGACTTGTCTTCCAACGCGTAACGGCAGGCAACCGTCACGTGGCGTGGTGGTCTTATGGCGCTGCGCGCAGAAACAAGAAAAATACCGATATACGTGATTATATCTCGACATACTATAACGAATATAGTAATGTCGCCTCCTCATATCCAAGGGAGGAGGAAAATATGCGTCTGTCCCGGCGGGTGGGTTCCGACATCGCGGTTTCGGAGGCCGACACCACAGCGATCAAAACCGCGCTTTACCGCATGAGCCTGTACGAGGTGCCGCGCTACGGCATGACGCCGTATCCCGACGAGGCGATGTTCGACGGGGTGAAGAAACTGCAAAGCGCCCTCGGGGTGGAGGCCTCCGGCAGCATCCGCCCCGGCGGAGCGGAGGAACACGCGCTCTCCGCCGCCCTCGACGGCACCGGCGGCGATGCGGGAAGCAGCGGCACGGTGCATGTGCGCGCCCACACCCGGGACGGAGACGTCCACGTCTCCGCCTACGACCGCTCCGCCCCCGGCGGTGGCGGACACAAGGCGCATGAGGGTAAACGGCGCCCTCATGTTCTTGGCGACCTGAAAGGTCACGATAAAAGACCTTACCTTAACGGCAAGGGTAACGCGGAATGTGTCGAATTCATCCGGCAATCGCTGCATGCGCCGCATACTTCCGAATGGCGGGAAGGAACCAAAATCCGCAAACTTGCTCCCGGCGAACCCGACCCGATCGCCAGGGGCACGGCGATTGCCACCTTCGTTGACGGGGAATATCCTCAGACCGGAAACACCGGCAAGCACGCCGCGATCTACCTCGGCCAGAACGAAGATGGCATTCAAGTGCTCGACCAGTGGAAAAGCAAGGGAAGGGTTTCCGAAAGGACCATCTATTGGAACTCGCCCAAAACCACTCCCAGCAACGATCCTCAGGCTTTTTCGGTGATCGAATGGTGAAGATGCATGGAATTGTCGCCGTGGTGCCGCTCTTGGCCATGCTCTGCCAACCACTGTCGGCAAAGGCCGAGGATTATGCCTGCCCCCCCTCAGTTATGGCGCAAAGCCCGAAGGTGACCGGCTCTCTGCCGGAGGGATGGAACGCCTTCACGCCATTGACAACCTTCTTCTTCGATAACGTTTTGATTTTTCTCGGAGAACCTACGCATAACGCCAGCCTGGCTCCGGACCGGGAATTCGCCATGAATTCCGAGGAAATCGCCGTCTGGACGTTTTCGCCGGGGGAGAGACACGTCTGGATCGGCTGCCGCTATTCGGAAACCGACCTGATCGTGGGCAGGGAACTCCCCCTCTCGGTGAAGGAGTGCCGGGTCCACTATGGCCCGAAGAACCACGTCCACCGCGTTTCCTGCGAATAGAACAATCGTCCTTTCGCATGAAGGCAAAACCAGTCTGGGGCCTGGACGCCCGATGGTTCTCGCCGCGCAGCGGCTATCACCCGTCACGCCGCGTGATGGCTCTATTGCACCGCGTACGCGGTGACCAGGGGGACGGAGCCGTACTTCTCCAGGATTTCCGTCTTCCTGGGATCGATCCTCAGGGGCAGGCCGATTTCGCCCGGGGTCCCCCACTCTTCGATCCGCCAGCCGGAGCCCACCGATTCCAGAAAATGCACGTAGATATCCGTCCAGGAGCCGGACAACCGTTCCACTGCAAGGGTCGCGTAGACGGTTCCCGAGCGGTCATCCTTCGCCCGGGATGTCAGCAGCCACAACAGCCGGTAGGAGACCGTCCGCGGCGGCGCGGCATCGGCGGAGAAAGGCCGAGCAGTGACGGACCGGCAGAGCGGTGCCGCCCTTCGGGCGAAACATGCGAGCAGAGTTTCCACCGCACAAACTGGAGTCTTGGGGTCGCCGATGCAG
The DNA here is from genome assembly GCA_027864655.1 of Oleispirillum naphthae. GTDB lineage: Bacteria > Pseudomonadota > Alphaproteobacteria > Rhodospirillales > Rhodospirillaceae > Oleispirillum > Oleispirillum naphthae. Next base: position 33,281 of record JAQAZG010000015.1, on the reverse strand, counting down.
GAGGAAGTGGCCCCGGTGGCGGTGATGGTGCGGACATCGGAGGGGAAAGTCTCTCCCGCCCGCGCGACGCCGCCGCACAGCGCGATCAGACCCGCAGCAACCGTTCCCCACATCCGCATGGCGTCTCTCCCTGCCTCCGGGCAGCATAGGCGATTCCGGAAAAAGGAACAAGACGGGAACAAATGACCGTCCCTGCCGGATATCGGGGAAAAACCAGGCCGGGGCTCCGCCCCGGACCCCGCAAAGGGTCGCGGACCCTTTGATCCCATAAGTTTTGATTTTGCGCGCAGCGCCATAAGACCATCACGCGGCGTGACGGTTGCCTGCCGCTGCGCGGCGAAAAACAAGTTATGGGGGGTGTGGGGGGACCGATCTCAGCCTTGGGAACGCCCACTGGGCGTTCCCACCGCCTTTGGCGGTCGGCTTCGATCCCCGCAAGGTTTTGGTTTTTACTCCCGCTTCAGCGCCGCGTCCTTGGCCGGGTCGATCCACCAGGTCCAGGTATCGGCGCCGCGGATGGTCAGGGTTTTCGGCATGCCGAAGCGGTTCCAGTAGGCGAGGCGGTCGTAGGGCAGGTACCACTGCGGGATGACGTAGAACGACCACAGCAGCACGCGGTCCAGCGCGCGGGTGGCGGCGACCAGGTCTTCGCGGTCCTTGGCCATGACGATATGACGGATCAGCGCGTCCACCACCGGCGATGTCACCCCCAGCAGGTTGCGCGAACCGGGGCGTTCCGCCATCGCCGCGCCGAAGAAGCTTTCCTGTTCGTTGCCGGGCGAGAGCGACTGGGGGAACGAGACCACCATCATGTCGAAGTCGAACTGCTGCATGCGGTTCTGGAACTGGTTGACGTCCACGGTGCGCAGGCTTGCGGCCACGCCGATGCGCTTGAGGTTCTGGATGAAGGGCAGGGCGATGCGTTCGAACGCCGCGCCCTGGGTGCCGTTGAGCATGATCTCGAAGGCCAGCGGCCGCCCGGTCGCTGCCTCGGTCATCGTGCCGTTTTCGATCTCCCACCCCGCGGCCCTGAGCTTGGCCACCGCGGTGCGCAGGTTGGCGCGCAGGCCGTTCTCCCCCACCACCTTGGGCGCGCGGTAGACCTTGGTGAACACCTCGGGCGGCAGGTCCTTGCGGAAGGGTTCGAGGATGGCGAGTTCCCGCGCGTCCGGCAGCGCGGCGGCGGCCAGCTCCGAATTGTCGAAATAGCTCTCGATACGGCGGTAGGCGCCGTGGAACAGCGCGGCGTTGGTCCACTCGAAGTCGAAGGCATAGGCCAGCGCCTCGCGCACCCGCGGGTCGGCGAACACCGGCCGCCGGGTGTTGAAGCCGAAGCCCTGCATGCCGGAAGGCGTGTGATGCGGAATCTCCGCGCGGATCACCCGGCCGTCCTTCACCGCGGGGAAGTCGTAGGCGGTGGCCCACTTCTTCGCCTCGTACTCGGCGATCATGTCGAACGCCCCGGCCTTGAACGCCTCCAGCGCCACCGTGGTGTCGCGGTAATAGTCGTAGCGCAGGGAATCGGCGTTGTAGCGCCCTTTGTTCACCGGCAGGTCGCGGCCCCAGTAGTCCTTCACCCGTTCATAGGTGATGAAGCGCCCGGCCTCCGCCCCGGAGATGCGGTACGGCCCGCTGCCCAAGGGCGGTTCCAGGGTGGTGGCGGCGAAGTCGCGGTTCTTCCAGTAATGCTCGGGCACGATCGGCATCTGCCCGACGATCAGCGGCAGTTCGCGGTTGCCCGCCTCGCGGAAGGTGAAGGTCACGGCGTGCGGCCCGCTCTCTTCCACCTTCGCCACCCCGGCGTAATAGCTGCGGTAGAAGGGGTCGCCCTTCTCCTTCAGCACGTTGAAGGAAAAAATCACGTCCGCCGGGGCGATCGGCTTGCCGTCGTGCCAGCGCGCCTCGGGCCGCAAATCGAAACGCGCCCAGGAACGGTCCTCCGGCACCGTGATCGTCTTCGCCACCAGCCCGTATTCGCTGAACGCCTCGTCCATCGAAGACGCCATCAGGGTGTCGTAGGTCAGCCCCAATCCCGCCGCCGACATCCCCTTCAGGGTGTACGGGTTGAGCGTGTCGAAGCCGCCGATGGCGTGCAGCCGCAACGCGCCCCCCTTCGGCGCATCCGGATTCGCATAGTCGAAATGGCCGAACCCGGCCGCATACTTCGGCGCGCCGTGCATCGCCATGCCGTGCACCGGCTGCGGCGCGGCGGCGTTGGCGGGCGCGGCGAGGAGGGTGAGGAAAACCAACAACCAGGCCAGGGCTCCGCCCTGGACCCGCCGGGGCCTGGAGGCCCCGGACCCCCATTGGTTTTTCGCCGCGTAGCGGCCATCGACCGTCACGCCGCGTGATGGTCTTATGGCGCTTCGCGCAAAAACCGAAAAGTTATGGGGGGCGTGGGGGGACCGAGTCCCCCCGCAACGTTTTTGAATCAACCGCATTAGGCTTTCCCTCCCAATCACGGAGCGAGGACGGCCTGGGCCTCGGCGAAGAGTTCGGGCGATCCGGCGGCGAGGATGCGGCCGGTGACGGCCTGTGTGGTGAGCGGCGGAGGTTCGCCGGACCAGCCGGCGACTTTGCCGCCCGCGCCTTCGATCACCGGGATCAGCGCGGCGTAGTCGTAGAGTTTGAGGTCGGCCTCGCAGACGAGGTCGATGCAGCCCATGGCGAGGAGGCCGTAGGCGTAGCAGTCCGCGCCGTAGCGGGTGCCTTTGACCTGTTGGCGCAGCCGGGAAAAGGCTTCGGTTTCCGCGCCGGGGTGGAACATTTCCGGCGCGGTGGAATAGAGGTAGGCCTGGGGCAGGCTGCGCCCGCCGCGGGTGCGGATTTCCGCGCCGTTGAGGGTGCTGGCGTGGCCTTTCGCGCCGAGCCAGGTTTCGCCGGTGATCGGCTGGGCGATTATGCCGAGCACCGCCTCGCCCTGGTGCAGCAGGGCGATCAGGGTGCCGAAGCTGGGCTTGCCGGTGATGAAGCTTTTGGTGCCGTCGATCGGGTCGATCACCCAGGTATGCGCCGCGCCGGGCCGGGTGGCGGCGAATTCCTCGCCGATCACGCCGTCCATCGGGCGGCGCTCGGCGAGAATCTTGCGCAGGGTCTGCTCGATCTCGCGGTCGGCGATGGTGACCGGGCTGGCGTCCGCCTTGTCGTCCACCGGGATCGGTTGGCGGAAGTATTTTTTCGCCACCGGCGCCGCAGCCTGCGCCAGGTCGAGGGCGAGGCCGATCAGCGAGCGGTCGAGCGCGCCCATCTCAGCGCGCCCGGATCAGGGTGCCCGCGCCCTGCGGCGTATAGATTTCCAGAAGGATGGTGTGCGGCACCTTGCCGTTGAGGATGACCGCGGCCTCCACCCCGTTCTTCACCGCGGCGAGGCAGGTTTCCACCTTGGGGATCATGCCGCCCGAGATGGTGCCCTCGGCGATCAGCTCCTCCACCTCCGGCCCGGTGAGGTCGGTGAGGCGGTTGCCCTTGCCGTCCATCACGCCGGAGACGTCGGTGAGCATGTAGAGGCGCGCCGCGTGCACCGCGCTCGCCACCGCGCCCGCCACGGTATCGGCGTTGATGTTGAAGGTTTCGCCGGCATCGCCGATGCCGATCGGCGCGATCACCGGGATCATGTCGGACTTGGCAAGGGTTTGCAGGATGGTGGGGTCCACCGCATAGGGCTCGCCGACGAAGCCGAGGTCGAGTTCCTTCTCGATGTTGGAGTCCGGGTCGCGGGCGGTGCGGGTGAGCTTGCGCGCGCGGATCATGTCGCCGTCCTTGCCGGAAAGGCCGATGGCGACGCCGCCCGCATCGTTGACCCAGGTGACGATTTCCTTGTTGATCTTGCCGGAGAGGACCATCTCGACCACATCGATGGTCGCCGCGTCGGTGACGCGCAGGCCGTCGATGAACGAGCTCTGGATGCGCAGGCGCTCCAGCAACTGGCCGATCTGCGGCCCGCCGCCGTGCACCACGATCGGGTTGATCCCCACCTTTTTCAGCAGCACCACGTCGCGGGCGAACTGCATCGCGAGTTCCGGGTCGCCCATGGCGTGCCCGCCGTACTTGATGACGAAGGTCTTGCCCGAGTACTTGCGCATGTAGGGCAGGGCCTCGGAGAGGGTACGCGCCTTGACGAGCATGTCTTCCGGGTCTTCGGGGGGAAGGGTGAACATGGGCGGCTCCGTGGCGGTCATCGGCGGGGGCTCCTGGGTCGGTCAGCGGCGCGCCGCGATCTCGGCGAGGACGGCGCGGAGTTCGGGGATGCCGAGGCCGGTTTCCGAACTCGTCACCAGAACTTCCGGGTGCGCGGCGACATGGGTTGCGGCCTCGGCGATGACGGCGGCGACGGTGTCCGCCAAAGCGCCGGGGCCGATCTTGTCGGCCTTGGTGAGGACGATCTGGTAGTTGACGGCGGCGGTGTCCAGCGTTGACATCACGGTGCGGTCTTTATCCTTCAGGCCGTGGCGCGCGTCAATCAGCAGCATGGCGCGGGAAAGCTCCCTGCGGCCGCGCAGGTAGTCCATGATCAACTCGGTCCAGCCGTCCACCTGGGACTTCGGCACCTTGGCGAAACCGTAGCCCGGCAGATCGACGAGGATGAGCGCGCCGCCGAGATTGAAGAAGTTGAGCTGCTGGGTGCGCCCCGGGGTGTTGGAGATCTTGGCGAGCGTCTTGCGGCCGGTGAGGGCGTTGACCAGGCTCGACTTGCCGACGTTGGAGCGGCCGCAGAAGGCGATCTCCGGCAGTTGGGGGTGGGGCAGCTGGTCGCGCCGCGCCACGCCGAGCATGAAGGCGCACGCCTGCGCGAAAAGGACGCGCCCGGCCTCCAGGCGCGTCCTTTCGTCGTCGGTGGGGATGACGGTCTCCGTCATCTATTTCTTCTTCGCGTGCTCGAGCGCATGGGCGGCCTTGGCGGCGGCCTTGGCGGCGCGGGCGTGGGCGTCGGTCTTCAGCAGCACCCACTGTTGCAGGATCGACAGCACGTTGGAGAACGACCAGTAGATCACCAGGCCCGCCGCGAACTTCGCCATCATGAAGGTGAAGACGATCGGCAGCATCTGCATGATCTTCGCCTGGGTCGGGTCCGGCGGCGCGGGCGACATCTTCTGCAACAGCCACATCGTCAGGCCCATGACCAGGGGCCAGATGCCCATGTGCAGCATCTCCGGCGGCGTCCACGGGATCAGGCCGAAGACGGTGAAGATGTTGGTCGGGTCCGGCGCCGAGAGGTCGGTGATCCAGCCGTAGAACGGCGCATGGCGCATCTCGATGGTGATGAACAGCACCTTGTAGAGGGCGAAGAACACCGGAATCTGGATCAGCATCGGCAGGCAGCCCGACATCGGGTTGGCCTTTTCCTTCTTGTAGAGGGCCATCATCTCCTTCTGCAGGCGCGGCTTGTCGTCCTTGTAGCGGTCCTGCAGGATCTTGACCTCGGGCTGGACGCGCTTCATCGCGTTCATCGAGCGGTAGGACTTGTTGGCGAGCGGGAACATCGCGAGGCGCAGCAGCACGACGAAGGCGAGGATGGCGAGGCCGAAGTTGCCGAACAGGTGATAGCAGTAGTCGATGATGTAGAAGAACGGCTTGGTGAGGAAATAGAACCAGCCGAAGTCGATGGCGCGGTCGAACTTGTCGATGCCGAGCTTCTCCTCGTAGGCGGAGATGGTCTTCACCTCCTTCGCGCCGACGAACACCCGGTTGGTGATCTCCTTGGTCTGGCCCGCGGCGACGGCGAGGCCGCTCATCAGATAGTCCACCTGATAGCGCTCGGTGCCGCCCGCGTCGTTGCGGCTGAACTTGGCGTGCAGCGGCGTCTTCTGGTCGGGCAGGAGCGCGGCGAGCCAGTACTTGTCGGTGATGCCGAGCCAGCCGCCGGTGGAGTCGGTGCCGAAGGGCTTGTCCGCGAGCTTCTTGTAGGTGACCTCTTCCAGGGTGCCGCCGAGCACGCCGAGCGGGCCCTCGTGCAGCACCGAATAGCCCTCGAGCTTCGGCAGGCCGATGCGCGCGATCAGGCCGTAGGGATAGAGCGTCACGTCCGCCCCGGAGTGGTTCTCCACCCGCTGGGTGACGGTGAAGACGTAGCGGTCGTCCACCGCAATGGTGCGGATGAAGGTGAGCCCCTCGCCGTTGTCCCACCACAGCTCCACCGGGGTGTCGGGGGTCAGGGTCTTGCCGTTGGCCGACCACTGGGTGGCGGCGGTGGGCACCTTGATGCCGGTGCCCGCGGCGACGCTCCAGCCGAGTTCGATGAAATAGGGCTTCTCGGTGCCCGAGGGCGAGAGAAGGGTGACGTTGGGGCTGTCGGGCGCCTCGGTCTGGCGGTAGGCGGCGAGCGTCACGTCGTCGATGCGCGCGCCGGTAAGCGCGATCGAGCCGGTGAGGCGCGGCGTCTTGACGGTGACGCGGCCGCTCTCGGCGAGCACCGCGGCGCGCGGGCGCATGGTGCGGCCCTGCGTCTCGGCGCCGGAGGAGACGTCCTTGGGCGGTTCCGGCTTGACGGCCTCTGCGGCGGTGGGGGTGGGCGGCACGTTCTGCTTCGGCGAAGCCTTCAGGAAGAAGAACTGGTAGCCGAGCAGAATGGCGATCGACAGGACCACCGCGAGGATGACGTTACGCTGATCGGACATCGTGAGGGTCTATCCCAGTTTGCGAGAGCGGGTGGAGGAAGGATCGGGCACCGGATCGTATCCGAACCCGCCGAGCGGATGGCAGCGCGCAAGACGCCGCGCGGTGAGCCAGAGGCCGCGAATCGGGCCGTGTTTTTCCAGGGCTTCCAGCGCATAGACGGAACACGTGGGCTGAAACCGGCAGTGCCCGCCGAGGTAGGGCGACAGCACCAGGCGGTAGGCATGGATCGGCAGCCGCAAGACCCAGGCCGCGGCGCCGGAGACCGACGCGAAGATGCTGTGCCGAGAAGAGGTCATGACGAAGGCGTTCCGTTGCCCGACGATTCCAAAGCGGCGCGGCTTCCCGCCGCCACTGCGGAGGAAAAGCGCCCCAGACGTTTTAAAGCGGTTTCCAAATCTTGCAACAGCGCAGTGAACGGACGCTGCGCGGTCTCGGCGCGTCCGATCAGCACGTAGTCGTATCCGGCTTCCGCGTGGTCCTTGATAACCAAGTCGGCGGCGGCACGCAAACGCCGTTTGACGCGATTGCGCACAACCGCGCCGCCGACCCTGCGGCTGGCGGTGAATCCGAGACGGGCGGCGCTTTCGGAACGGATGGGATGCGGAGTCGCCACCGCCTGCAGGACCAGGCCGGGCGTGGCCCACTTGCGGCCGATGCGCGCCGCGCGGAGAAATTCGGCGCGGCGCGTCAATTTCAGGACCAGAGCCATGCCCGAAGTCCCGGCCAAGGGGGAAGGCTCAAGCGGACAGGCGCTTGCGGCCCTGACGGCGGCGATTGGCGATGATGCGGCGACCGCCGACGGTGGCCATCCGGGAGCGGAAACCATGCCGACGCGCCCGGACCAATTTGCTGGGTTGATAGGTGCGTTTCACGCTTCCAACTCCTCTATCACGGCGCTTTCTTGCGAAGGAGCCGCCTTATAGAGTGTGGCGGGCGGCAAGTCAATGCGAATTCGCGCGTTCCGGCCTTGCCGCCGCCCCTTGCCGGAAACGAAATCGCCCCCACGTTTCGACGAGGGCGGATGCGGGAGGACATAAGGCGGATGCAAAAGATCGGCAACTGGATGATGGGGTGCCTCGCCGGCGGACTCGGGCTCCTGGCGCTGTTCGTTTCCTCGCGCGCGGCGGACGATTACGTCTACGGCATCGGCCTGATCGTCGCGGTGGCCTGCGGCCTGTTCGTGATGAGTCTTCTCAAGCAGGGCTTCGACCAGGCGGAACATCGGGACTAGAGAGACGAACGTCATGGCATGGGACCCCCGGCAATACGCCGCCTTCGCCGACGAGCGCGCGCGCCCGGCGTGGGACCTGATGGCGCGCATTCCCCTTGCCGAGGCGGCGCACGTGGCGGACCTCGGCTGCGGCCCGGGCCATCAGGTGGCGGCGCTGGCGCGGCGCTTCCCGACGGCGCGGGTGGAAGGGGTGGATTCCTCGCCGGAGATGCTCGCCGCGGCGGAGCGCACGCTGGCGGCGGAGCTTGCCCCGGCGGATGCGGCGCGGGTGACCCTCGCCCATGCCGACGCCGCGGACTGGCGGCCGCAGACCCCGCCGGACGCGATCTATTCCAACGCGCTTTTGCAGTGGCTGGATCATCACGAGACCCTGCTGCCGCGCCTCGTCGGCCTGCTCGCGCCGGGCGGCGTGCTGGCGGTGCAGATGCCGCGCAACCACGGCGAGGCGTCGCATGCCGCGATGGCCGATCTCGCCGCCGACCCGCGCTGGGCGGCGCGCCTCTCTGCGCACCTGCGCCCCGGCCCGGTGGCCGCGCCCGCGGTCTACGACGCGCTGCTCGCGCCCTTGTGCCGCCATGTCGAAGTGTGGGAGACGGTCTATTTCCACCATCTCTCCGGGCCGGACCCGGTGCTCGCCTGGGTCAAGGGCACGGCGCTGCGCCCGCTCTTGGCCGCGCTCGCCACCGATGCGGAGCGCGCCGCCTTCGAGGCCGCCTATGCGGAAAAGATGCGCGCCGCCTATCCGCCGCGCGCCGACGGGGTTACTCTCTTCCCGTTCCGCCGGGTGTTTTTCGTCGCGGTGAAGGGATGACGACCGCACGGGCCGTGCCTACGTCTCTGATCGGACCGCATTCTTGCCAGGCAACAGGGCAGACCTCATGACCGCAAGCCGCCACGCCGAAGCCTATCTCGAGGACATCGTCAAGAAGTTCACCGTCGCCGCGGTGTTCTGGGGGCTGGTGGGCTTCCTCGTCGGCGTCTACATCGCCTTCGAGCTGGCGTTCCCGGCGCTCAACCTCGACCTGCCGTGGACCACCTTCGGCCGCCTGCGCCCGGTGCACACCTCGGCGGTGATCTTCGCCTTCGGCGGCAACGTCCTGATCGGCACCTCCTTCTTCGTGGTGCAGCGCACCTGCCGGGCGCGCCTGTTCGGCGGCGAGACGCTGGCGCGCTTCGTCTTCTGGGGCTATCAGCTGTTCATCGTGATGGCGGCGCTCGGCTACGTCATGGGGGTGACGCAGAGCCGCGAATACGCCGAGCCGGAATGGTTCGTCGATATCTGGCTGACCATCGTCTGGGTGGCCTACCTCGCCGCCTTCGCCGGCACCATCCTCAAGCGCACCGAACCCCACATCTACGTGGCCAACTGGTTCTACCTCGCCTTCATCATCACCATCGCGCTGCTGCACATCGGCAACAACCTGGCGGTGCCGGTGTCGGTCTTCGGCGCGAAGAGCTATTCCGCCTATTCCGGCGTGCAGGATGCGATGACCCAGTGGTGGTACGGCCACAACGCGGTGGGCTTCTTCCTCACCGCCGGGTTCCTCGCGATCATGTACTACTTCGTGCCGAAGCGGGCGGAGCGGCCGGTCTATTCCTACCGCCTCTCCATCGTCCACTTCTGGGCGCTGATCTTCCTCTACATCTGGGCCGGGCCGCACCACCTGCACTACACCGCGCTGCCGGACTGGGCGCAGACGCTGGGCATGGTGTTCTCGGTGATGCTGTGGATGCCGTCGTGGGGCGGCATGATCAACGGCATCATGACGCTCTCCGGCGCGTGGGAGAAGCTGCGCACCGACCCGGTGCTGCGCTTCCTCGTCACCTCGGTGGCGTTCTACGGCATGAGCACCTTCGAGGGGCCGCTGATGTCGATCAAGTCGGTGAACAGCCTGTCGCACTACACCGACTGGACGATCGGCCACGTGCACTCCGGCGCGCTCGGCTGGGTGGCGTTCATCTCCTTCGGCGCGCTCTACCACCTGGTGCCGGTGCTGTGGAAGCGCAAAGGCCTCTACTCGATGCGCCTGGTCAGCTATCACTTCTGGATCGGCACCGTCGGCATCGTCCTCTACATCACCTCGATGTGGATCTCCGGCATCATGCAGGGCCTGATGTGGCGCGCCTACGACGAGTGGGGCTTCCTGCAATATTCGTTCATCGAGACGGTCGAGGCGATGCACCCCTACTACGTGGTGCGCGCCCTGGGCGGCGTGCTGTTCCTCACCGGGGCGGCGATCATGGCCTACAACATGTACCGCACGGTGCGGGGCGACGTGCGGGTGGAGCGCCCGTTCGAGGCCGCGCCCGGCGTTGCGGCGGCCGAGTAGGGGAGCGGCGCGGATGAACATCCTCAAGCAACACGCCAAGCTGGAACGCAACCTGCTGTTCCTCATCCTCGGCATCTTCATCACCGTCTCGATCGGCGGCATCGTCGAGGTGCTGCCCCTGTTCACCATCGAATCGACGATCGAGAAGGTGCAGGGGGTGCGCCCCTATTCGCCGCTGGAGCTGGCCGGGCGCAACATCTACGTGCGCGAGGGCTGCTACCTCTGCCACAGCCAGATGATCCGCCCCTTCCGCGACGAGGCGGAACGCTACGGCCATTACTCGCTGGCGGCGGAGAGCCTCTACGACCGGCCCTTCCAGTGGGGGTCCAAGCGCACCGGCCCGGACCTCGCGCGCGTCGGCGGCAAGTATTCCAACGAGTGGCACGTCCGCCACCTGATCGACCCGCGCTCGGTGGTGCCGGGCTCGGTGATGCCGGGGTATCCGCACCTCGCGGAAACCCCCTTGAAGGTGGACGACATCGCCGAGCACCTGAAGACCCTGAAGTTCCTCGGCGACCCCTACACCGACGGGATGATCGCCGCGGCGCGGTCCGACATCGCGGCGCAGGCGACGCCGGAGGCGGAGGTGGACGCCCTGTTGAAACGCTACCCCAAGGCGGCGGTGGGCGACTTCGACGGCAAGCCGGGCCGCCTGACCGAAATGGACGCGGTGATCGCCTATCTGCAAGTGCTGGGGCGGATGGTGGACTTCACCACCTTCGACCCCGCCGCGGCGGACAGGTAGGGAGGGCGCGATGCACGAAGTCGTAAGCTTCTTCCGGTCGATCTGGGGACTGTGGCTGATGGGCCTGTTCGTCGCCGCGGTGGTGTGGGCCTACTGGCCGCGCAACCGCGCGCGCTTCGACGCGGCGGCGATGATCCCGCTCAACGACGACCCGCCGGCGGACAAGAAGGGGTAGGGGGCAAGGATGGTGGACGACGACAAGGATCGGACCGCGACCCCGGAAACTCCGGAAACCCCGCCCAAGGGCCCGAAGACCATGGGTCACGAGTGGGACGGCATCGCCGAGTTCAACAACCCGCTGCCGCGCTGGTGGGTGATCGTGTTCATGGTGTGCATCGTCTGGGCGGTGGGCTACGCCCTGGTGATGCCCTCGGTGCCGGGCGCGAAGAGCTTCTTCCACGGCCTCGCCGGGTTCAGCGCGCGCGAGGCGGGGCGCGAACGGCTCGCCGAGGTGGCGGTGGCGCGCGGCAAGTGGCTCACCCCGATGCAGTCCGCCTCGGTGGAGGAGATCGCCGCCAGTCCGGAGCTGCGGCAATACGCGATGCGCGGCGGCGAGGTGATCTTCAAGGAAAACTGCGCGGCCTGCCACATGGTCGGCGGCGCGGGGGCCAAGGGCTACCCCGCCCTGGTGGACGACGAATGGATCTGGGGCGGCACGCTTGCGGAAATCCGCCGGACCATCCTGCACGGCATCCGCTCCGAGGACGCGGACACCCGCATCGCGGAAATGCCCGCCTTCGGCCGCGACGCCATCCTCACCCGCGCCGAGATCGCATCGGTGGCCGACTTCGTGCTGGCGCTCGCCGACGGCAGGCCCGGCCCGGCGGACGGGGCCAAGGTGTTCGCCGACAACTGCGCGGTCTGCCATGGCGACAAAGGCCAGGCGGTGAAGGATACCGGCGCGCCGCCCTTGAACAACCAGATCTGGCTCTACGGCGGCGCCCGCGCCGACATCATGGCGCAGGTGACCAACCCGAAGCACGGCGTGATGCCCGCCTGGGCGGGCCGCCTCTCGGACGTGGACATCAAGCAGGTGGCGGTCTACGTCCACGCCCTCGGCGGCGGGCAGTAGGCGCATGACGGTTTCCTCCCAGGGCCGGTCGCTGTTCGCCGCATCGCGCAAGGTCTATCCGCGCGCCGCCTCCGGGCGTTTCCGTGTCCTGAAAAACCGCGTCAACGCGGTGCTGCTGACGCTCTACTTCGTCGCGCCGTGGATTCGCTGGCACCGCGGGCCGGGGGCCGCCGACCAGGCGATCCTGCTGGATATGTCGGGCCGCCGCGGCTACTTCTTCGGCATCGAGATCTGGCCGCAGGAGGTCTACTACCTCACCGGGCTGCTGGTGCTCGGCGCGATCGGCCTGTTCTTCGCCACCGCCCTGTTCGGCCGGGTGTGGTGCGGCTTCACCTGCATCCAGACGGTGTTCACCGACATCTTCGTCGCGGTGGAGCGCGCCATCGAAGGCGACCGCAACGCCCGCATCAAGTTCGACGCCCAGCCGCTCTCCGCCGCCAAGCTGCGCAGGAAGCTCCTCAAGAACGCCGTCTGGCTCGTCATCGCGCTCCTCACCAGTTGGACCTGGCTGATCTATTTCTCCGATGCGGTCCAGTCCACCGCCGATCTCTTCCACGGCCGCACCAGCGTCTGGATGCTGTCGATGTGGGTGGTGTTCACCGCCTCCACCTTCCTCTTCGCGGGCTACGCGCGCGAGCAGGTGTGCATCTACATGTGCCCGTGGCCGCGCTTCCAGTCGGCGATGTTCGACGAGGACTCGCTGATCGTCACCTACGAGGCGTGGCGCGGCGAACCGCGCGGCAAGGCCCCCAAGGACGGCGACTTCGCAGGCCGCGGCGACTGCATCGACTGCGGCCTGTGCGTGCAGGTCTGCCCCACCGGCATCGACATCCGCAACGGTTCCCAGCTCGCCTGCATCGGCTGCGCTCTCTGCATCGACGCCTGCAACGGCGTGATGGAAAAGATCGGCCGCCCGGGCAACCTCATCTCCTACGATTCCGTCACCAACCAGGTGGCGCGCGCCAAGGGCCTGCCGACGCGCCTGCGCCTGGTGCGCCCGCGCACCGCGATCTACGCGGCGATCCTGCTCGCGGTGATGATCGGCCTGGCCGCCGTGCTCACCACCCGCGCCCGCCAGACGGTGAACATCCTGCACGAGCGCAGCCCGCTCTACGTGCGCCTCTCCGACGGCTCGATCCGCAACGGCTATACCGTCAAGATCCTCAACATGCAGCGCAAGCCGCAGGACTACCAGCTCACCCTGGCCGGTCTCGACGGCGCGCAGCTTACCGTCATCGGCTATACCGACGAGCCGGTGGACAGCGTCAAGCTGCCGGTCCCCGGCGACGCGGTGGGCGTCTTCCGCGTCTACGTCACCGTGCCCAAGGGCGCCAAGGTCGGCGGACGCACCGACGTGGACTTCGTCTTCACCGGTCTTTCCGGCGGCGCCTTCATGACGCAGGAAAGCCTGTTCGCGGCTCCGGCGAAGTGAGCGCGGCGATGGCCCGGCGTCGCCCCGACGGCTGGTGGTACCCCTGGATCTTCGTCCTCGGATTCGTCGTGGTGATCGGCGTCAACATGATCATGCTGCTCGCCGCCACCTCCACCTTCTCCGGCCTGTCGGTGGAGCACGCCTTCGAAAAAGGCAACGCCTACAACGCCGAAATCGCCGCCGATAAGGCGCAGGCGGCGCTCGGCTGGAAAGCCGACTTCGGCGTCGCCGCCACCCGCATCGAAATCGACGACAGCCGCACCGTGCGCTGGCGGCTCACCATGACCGACGCGAAAGGCGGCCCGGTCTCCGGCCTCGCCGTCGCGGTGCGCCTGCAACGCCCGACGGTCAAGGGCTTCGACCACGAGATCGCCCTCGCGCCCACCGGCAACGGCCGCTACGCGGCGGAATCCTCCCTGCCGCTCAAGGGCCAGTGGGAGGCCCGCCTGACCGCCACCCGCCCCGGCACGCCCCCCTTCCGCCTGCGCGAACGCGTGCAGATTCCATAGGATTACGTGGGCTCTGCCCACACCCGCCGGGGCCGCGGGCCCCGGACCCCGTAAGTTTTGGTTTTCGCGCAAAGCGCCATAAGATTTGCGTTGGTTGCCGTCGCATATTGCCTGCCGCTGCGCGGCGAAAAAAGTTAGGGGGTGCGCGAGGGGACCGAGTCCCCTCGCAAAGTTTTGGTTTTCTGGAGACACGCATGGCCGAGCCCGTTTGCCGTCACTGTGGCCTGCCGGTGCCGCCGGACTCTCTCGGGGGTTCGGAGTTCTGCTGCGCCGGGTGCCGGGCGGCGTTCGACCTGCTGCACGGTCTGGGGCTGGATGCGTATTACGAGCGGCGGGTGACCGACCCCAACGTGCGTCCGTTGAAACCGGAGGACGCGGCGGAGCTCGACCTTTCGCCGGAGGTGCGCCCCGGTCCGGAGGCGGGGACTTCGGCGTTGCATGTGGTGGTGGACGGGCTGCACTGCGCGGCGTGCGTGTGGCTGGTCGAGACGCTGTTGAAGCGCCACCCGGCGGTGGTTTCGGCGCGGCTGAACATGACGACGCGGCGGCTGCGCCTGGTGTGGCGCGGCGGGCCGGATCTGGCGGCGGAGATCACCCGCCCGGTGCGGGAGGTGGGCTACCGGCTGCTGCCGTTCGACCCGTCGTGTTTGCAGGGGGCGGCGCAGACGCGGCAGAGGGCGCTGCTGCGCGCCATGGCGGTGGCGGGGTTCGCCGCGGCGAACGTGATGCTGCTCTCCGTCGCGGTGTGGTCGGGCAGCGACATGGGCCCGGCGACGCGGGATTTCCTGCACTGGATTTCCGCTCTCATCGCGCTTCCCGCCATCGCCTATGCGATCCGTCCGTTCCTCGGCGGCGCGTGGGGCGCGCTGCGCCACGGGCGGATGAACATGGACGTGCCGATCGTTCTTGCCGTGGCGCTGGCGGCGGGGATGTCGCTGTGGGAGACCGCGGCCTCCGGCGTGCACGCCTATTTCGATTCCGCCTGCGCGCTGTTGTTCTTCCTGCTGATCGGTCGCTATCTCGATGCGTTGGCGCGCGGCCGGGCGCGCGCGGGGGCGGAGAACCTGCTGACCCTCTCCGCCGTGGCGGTGACGGTGGAGCGCCCGGACGGCGGCCTGGTGACCCTGCCGCCGGAGCGGGTGGCGGCGGGGGAGGTGGCGCGCGTTGCGCCGGGGGACCGCATCGGCATCGACGGCGTGGTGGAGAGCGGGCGTTCGGATGTGGACGCCCAGGCGATCAGCGGCGAGACCACGCCGGTGGCGGTGGCGGAAGGCAGCGCGGTGCATGCGGGCACGCTCAACCTCAGCGGGCCGTTGCGCATCCGCGTCACCGCGGCGGGGGAGGCGACGCTGCTGGCGGAGATCGTCCGCCTGATGGAGGCGGCGGAGCAGGGCCGCGCCAAGGCGGTGGCCCTGGCGGACCGCGCGGCGCGGCTCTATGCGCCGGTGGTGCATGCCCTGGCGCTGGCCGCCTTTCTCTGGTGGTTCTGGGCGATGGGCGCGGGCTGGCAGGAGTCCCTGCTCACCGCGATCAGCGTGCTCATCGTCACCTGTCCGTGCGCTTTGGCGCTGGCGGTTCCGGCGGTGCAGGTGATCGCCTCGGGGCGGCTGTTCAAGGGCGGCATCCTGGTGAAGTCCGGCACCGCGCTGGAGCGCCTGGAGCGGGTGGACACCGTGGTGTTCGACAAGACCGGCACGCTCACCACCGGCACGCCGCAGCTCGCGCCGGGGGATTGGACGGAGGCCGACCTCGCGGCGGCGGCGGAGCTTGCGGCGGGCAGCCGCCACCCGCTCGCCCGCGCCTTGGCCGCCGCCGCGGGGGTGACGCGGCCGCGCGAAGATGTGCGCGAAGCGCCGGGCGAGGGCCTGGCCGCGGGCGCGGCGCGGCTGGGGCGCCATGCCTTCGCCGGGGGCGCGGGGGAGCCGCCGCCCGCCGAGGGGCCGGAGCTGTGGTGGCGCGCGGATGAAGCCGCCGCGCCGGTGCGCTTCGCCTTCACCCAGGAACTGCGGCCGGATGCGGCGGCGGCGGTGGCGGCGCTGCGGGCGATGGGGATTGCGGTGTCCATCCTCTCCGGCGACCGCGAAGCGGCGGTGGAAGGCGCGGCGCGGCAGGCGGGGATTTCCGACTGGCGGGCCGCGTGCCGCCCGGCGGACAAGGTGGCGCGGCTGGCCGCGCTGCGGGCGGAAGGGCGGCATGTGGCGATGGTCGGCGACGGGCTGAACGATGCGCCCGCGCTCGCCGCGGCGGAGGTTTCGCTCTCCCCGGCGTCGGCGGCGGACCTGGCGCAGACCGCGGCGGACGTGGTGTTCCAGGGCGGGCGGCTTTCCCCGGTGGCGGAGGCGATCGGCGTGGCGCGGCGCGCCGGGCGGCTGGTGCGGCTCAACTTCGCCTTCGCCGTCGGCTACAACCTGGTCACCGTGCCGTTGGCGATGGCGGGGCTGGTGACGCCGTTGATCGCCGCGGCGGCGATGTCCACATCTTCTCTTGTGGTGATGGTCAATGCGATGCGTCTGGCGAAGGGGCGGAGCCGATGACGAGCCTGTTGCTGCTGATACCGTTGGCGCTGTTTCTCGGCGGGTGCGGCCTCGCGGCGTTTCTGTGGGCGCTGAGGAGCGGGCAGTTCGACGACCTGGAGGGGGCGGCGCACCGCATCCTCTTCGACGACGACGAGCCGCCGCGTGCCTGAGAAATTGGCGGTTTCCCTTTCATTGCCGTGCAAAAAGCGATAAGAAGGCGGCTTCCCCGCGAAGAGGGAAGTGCGGCCGCCCGGGCGGATTTGGGCAAAAGCGGGCGGCGGCGACCACAGGAGGGCGAACCTGATGAGCGTTGCAATCGCGGCAAGGCCGGTGACGACGCGGGATATCCGCGCCCGCAAGGGGGCGGAGCCGGTGGTGTGTCTCACCGCATACACCGCGCCGATGGCGCGGCTTCTCGACCCGCACGTGGACCTGCTGCTGGTCGGCGATTCCCTGGGCATGGTGGTGTACGGTCTGCCGACGACGATCGGCGTGACCCTGGAGATGATGATCGCGCACGGCCAGGCGGTGATGCGCGGTTCGGCGCGGGCCTGCGTGGTGGTGGACCTGCCGTTCGGCAGCTATCAGGAAAGCCCGGAGCAGGCCTTCCGCAACGCGGCGCGCCTGATGATGGAAACCGGCTGCGCGGCGGTGAAGCTGGAAGGCGGCGAGGAAATGGCGGCGACCGTCCGCTTCCTGGTGGAGCGCGGCATTCCGGTGATGGCGCACGTCGGGCTGACGCCGCAGTCGGTGCACGCCTTCGGCGGCTTCCGCGCGCGCGGCAAAAGCGAGGGCGAGGCGGGCAAGATTCTCGCCGACGCCCACGCGGTGGCGGATGCCGGGGCGTTCTCCGTGGTGCTGGAAGGCACGCAGGAGCCGCTGGCGCGGCGCATCGCCGAGGAACTGGCGGTGCCGGTGATCGGCATCGGCGCGTCGCCCGCCTGCGACGGCCAGGTGCTGGTGATCGACGACATCCTGGGGATGTTCACCGAGTTCCAGCCGAAGTTCGTGAAGCGCTTCGCCGAGCTTGCGCCGCTGGTTTCCGACGCGGCGGCGCGCTACGCGGCGGAGGTGAAGGCGCGGACCTTCCCGGGCCCGGAGCACTGCTTCGGCGCCAAGCCGCGATAACGCGATTCGAGGAGATCGCCGATGAACGGAAACCTCGCACCGACCCCGGCGGTCCGCCGCGTCGCCGAGCTGCGGGCGCGCATCGCCGACTGGCGCGCCAAGGGGCAGTCTGTGGGCCTGGTGCCGACCATGGGGGCGCTGCACGAGGGGCATCTCTCGCTGGTGCGCGCGGCGCAGAAGGTGGTGAACAGGGTGGTGGTGTCGATCTTCGTCAACCCCACGCAGTTCGGCCCGAGCGAGGACCTCGCCGCCTATCCCCGCCGCGAGGAGGAAGACCGCGCGAAGCTCGCCTCGGCGGGCGCGGCGCTCGCCTTCGTGCCGACGGTGGAGGAGATGTATCCCCGCGGCTTTTCCACCGCGATCTCGGTTTCCGGGGTTTCCGAGGGGCTGTGCGGCGCGTCGCGTCCCGGCCACTTCGCCGGGGTGGCGACGGTGGTGGGCAAGCTTCTGTTGCAGGTGACGCCCGATGTCGCGGCCTTCGGCGAGAAGGACTATCAGCAGTTGCAGGTGATCCGCCGCCTGGTGCGCGACCTCGACATTCCGGTGACCGTCCTCGGCGTGCCCACGGTGCGCGAGGAAGACGGTCTGGCGATGTCGTCGCGCAATGCCTATCTGTCGGCGGAGGAACGCGCCGCAGCCCCGGCGCTCTACCGTGCGCTCAAGGATGCCGCCGCCGCGATCGAAGGCGGCATGGCGGTGGCGGACGCGCTGGCGGCGGGGCGGCAGGCGATCCTTTCGGCCGGGTTCGCCGCCATCGATTATCTGGAGCTGCGCGCGGCGGACGGCCTCGCGCCGATGGAGACCACCGGGCGGCCGGGCCGGTTGCTGGCTGCGGCGCGCCTGGGGCGGACGCGGCTGATCGACAACGTCGCGGTGGCGGCGTGAGGCACCATTTGCGCGCGGAGGGTAGAGCGTGAGTACCGAAGGCGAGATGCACGACGAGATCAACACCCTGGTCGGCAGCCTGGCGAAGGCCTACGACATCGAGGGCACGGAGGCGGCGCGCGCGGTGGAGAACGGCTCGATGACCATCGAGCTCGGCATCGACGCGGCGGGCGACAAGTACATCAAGGCGACCTTCCGCGGCAAGGTGGCGGTGGTCTACCCCGGCGGCGCCAAGGTGGAAATGGACGCCAAGGCCAGGAAGCATTCCTGACGGTTTTTCCGAAAGTGCATGCAGCGGCGTGATATGGCTTGCGTTTTCGCGGCGCATCCGTTGAATCGGAGGGGCGTGGCGGCGAGGGCGGTACGGTGAAGGACACGACGCGGCAGTATCGGGACGGCGAGGTGATCTTCCGCGAGGGGGATGCCAGCCTCGCGGTGTTCGTCGTGCGCAAGGGGCGGGTGCGCCTGGTCAAGTCCGGCGCGGGCGGCGGCGTGGTGCTGGCGACGCTGGGCAAGGACGAAATGTTCGGCGAGATGGGCATTCTCGACGGCGTCGGGCGCACCGCCACGGCGGTGGCCGAGGGCGCGGTTTCCGCCGCCGTGGTGCCGCGCCGCGATTTTCTCGACCGGCTGCAGAAGGAGCCGGATCTCGCCTACCGGGTGATGCTGAAACTGGTGGAGCGCCTGCGCGCCGCCGACGAGCGCCTGGCCCGCGCCGCGCCGCCGGACGCCCTGCCGCAGGCGGTGACTGCGGAGCCCGATCCCCCCGCGTCCGCGCCGGACCCCGCGCCCGCCGATGCGGCGGAGGATGCCCGCCGCGACGCCCCGGCGAAGGCCGGGCTGCTCACCCGGCTGTTCGGGCGGAACAAGGGCGAGGCGGCGGAGCCGCCGCCGCCGCAAGGGCCGCTCAAGGTGCTGATCGCGCGTTTCTCCGATGCGCCGCCGGAGGCCGCGGCCCTGCTCGAAACCCTGTCCGCCACCCTGCAACTCATCCCCGGCGCGCTGGTGCGCCGCCTCGACGAGGCGGTGGCCTGGCCCGAGGGCGTCACCGATCCGGAGGCGGCGCGCCTCGCCGCCGCGCAGGCCGCGGCGGCGCTGCTGGCGTCGCGCGGCGGCGACGTGCTGGTGTGGGGCCGCTACGAGACCATCGGCCATCTGCTGGAGGTGCGCGTCGCCGCGGCCGCCGCGCCGCACGAACTGCGCCTCGGGCGGGTGCCGCCGGTGGGCGGGGTGTTCGTGCCGATGGAGGCGATGGTGGAGCCGCTGCCCGCGCTGATCCGCGCGATGACGGTGGCCGCGGCGCTGGCCGAGGGCGGCCGCCGCGACGCGGAGATCTTCGCCTGCCTCGCCGACGACGTGCTCGCCGCCGCCGAGGGGCTGAAGCGCGCGGTCGCGGGCCTCGCCGCGGCGGAGCAGGCGGCGGCGATGGTCGCCTGGGGCTGCGCCGCGGCGCTCGCCGCGGGCGGCCCGGAAGTGCCGGAGGACCTCTGGGCGCTCGCCGCCAAGACCTTCGACGAGGCGGCGCGCCGCCTGCCGCGCACCGCGCGCCACGACTGGGCCGACGTGTTCATCGGCCGCGCGCTCCTGGAGTGCGCCCATGCCGAGCGCGGCGGCGCGGCGCCCCCGCCGCCCGCCACGCCGTGGGACGGCCCCGCCGACGGCCTGCGCCTGGCGCTGGAAGGGGTGCGGCGGGAGGAACGGCCCTGGGACTGGGCGCTGTTGAACGAACGCCTCGGCCTCATCGCCTACCGCCAGGCGCTCGCCTCCGGCGACGAGGCGCACTTCAAGGCGGCGCTGGCGCACTACCAGGCGGCGATCCAGGTCTACACGCGGGCCGAATTCCCGCAGAAGTGGGCGGACATCGTTTCCGCCCTCGCCCAGGCGCTACAGGTCTACGGCAACCTGCTCGCCAGCGTTCCGGCGCTGGAGCGCGCGGTGGAGCTGTCGCGCGCCGCGCTCGAGGTGCGCACCGAGGAGTCCGCGCCGCTGCTCTGGGCGGCGACGCAGAACACCCTCGGCTCCGCGCTGTTCCTGCTGGCGAAGCGCCGCGACGATGCGGAGAACTTCCAGGCGGCGGCGGATGCCTTCCGCGCCGCGCTCGGGGCGTACCAGGTCAACGGCCAGGCGCGCCCCGCGGCGATCGTGGAGAAGAACCTGGCGCGCGCCGAGGAGGCCTGCCGCGGCCGCGCGCGCCGCGATGAAAAGCGCGCCCAGCCGGAGTGGGCGGACGGCGCGCCACGGGAGGACGTGCCGTGAGCAAGTTGCCGCCGGAGATGCAGAAGCTGTGGGACGACGCGACGGCGGCGCTTTCCGCCGGGCGCAACGCCGAGGCGGCGGCGGCGCTGCAGCGCCTGCTGCGCGCCGCGCCGGGCCATGCCCAGGGGTGGAACAACCTCGGCGTGGCGCTGCGCCGCCTGCGCCGCTGGGATGCGGCGGAGGCGGCCTTCGCCCGCGGCATCGCGCTGCCCGGCGGCGATGCCGAATCGGCGTGGTCGAACCTCGGCAACGCGCTGCGCGACGGCGGCCGCTTCGCCCAGGCGGAGGCCGCCTTCAAGCAGGCCCGCGCCAAGGGCGACAGCCCCGGCACCCGCTACAACTATTCCCTGCTGCTGCGCGACATGAACCGGGTGGAGGAGGCCGCGGCGCTGCTCGGCCCGATCGTCGCGGCGGACCCCGGCAACGCGCAGTACCGCTGGGATTATTCCCTGATGCGCCTGCAACTCGGCGACTGGGCGCAGGGTTTCGCCGATTACGAGGCGCGCTGGCGGCTTCCCGGCGTGCCCCCGCCGCCTTCCGACAAACCGCGCTGGGGCGGCGAGGCGCTGGCCGGGCGCACCCTCCTCATCCTCGGCGAGCAGGGCATGGGCGACGTCATCCAGTTTGCCCGCTTCATCCCGCTGATCGAGCCGGACGGCGGGCGCATCCTCTTGCGCCTGCGCAAGCCGCTGCTGCGCCTGTTCGCTCTGGCCCCGGCGCTGTCCGCGGTGGAGATCGTCTCCGAGGATGCGCCGATACCGGACCACGACCTGGCGATCCCGGTGGGCAGCCTGCCGCTGGCGCTTGCCGCGCGGCCCGAAACCCTGCCGCCGCCGCTCTCCTTCGCGCTGCCGGAGGAAATGGTGACCGCCGCCGCCGCGGCGTTTCCGCCGCGCGGCGGGCGCAAGCGGGTGGGCCTGGTGTGGGCGGGCAGCCCGGGGCACCGCAACGACCGCAACCGCTCCACCGAGCCCAAGACCTTTCTGCCGCTGTTCGCCCATCCGGGGGTGGATCTCTACGCCCTACAGGTGGGGGAGCGCGCCGCCGATCTCGGGAAGAGCGGCCTCGGCGCGCTGCTCACCGATCTTTCGGGGCGGCTTGCGGACTTTCTCGACACCGCGGCGCACCTGCGCCACCTCGACCTTCTGGTGGCGGTGGATACCGGCACGGCGCACCTCGCGGGCAGCCTCGGCCTGCCCACCATCGTGGCGATGCCGCAGGCGGTGGACTGGCGCTGGGGCGCCGACGGCGCCGCCACCCCCTGGTACGCCTCGCTGCGCCTCGCGCGGCAGCCGCGCCAGGGCGACTGGGCGGGCGCGATGGCGCGGGTGATGGCGATGATCGCGCCGCGCCCGCAGCCGCCGCAGGAAAAGCCGAAGCCGAAGCAGGAGAAGAAAGACTAGCCATGTCGCTTGCCGATCACGTCAGCGCCGCCCTGGAGCGGGAGATCGTTCTCGGAGACCTTGCGCCCGGGCTGCACCTCGACGAGGGCAGCCTGGCGGCGCGCTTCGGCACCTCGCGCACGCCGGTGCGCGAGGCGCTCAACCGCCTTGCGGTGTGCGGCCTGGTGGAGCTGCGCCCGCGGCGCGGCGCGGTGGTCGCCGGGGTGTCGGAAGAGGTGATGACGCAGCGCTTCGAGGCTCTGGCGGGGCTGGAAGGGCTGTGCGCCTATTACGCGGCGCTGCGGATGACCGCGGAGGAACGCCTCGCCCTGCACGACGCGCACCGGCGCTGCCGCGCGCCCGCCTCCGCCGGGGACTACCTGCGCTACGACGCGGCGGACATGATCTTCCACCGCCTGATCCTGGAAGGCTGCCGCAACGACATCCTGATCGAGCAGACGCTCGCGGTGCGCCGCCTGCTCAAACCCTGGCGGCGGTTGCAGTTCTATTCGGCGGGGCGGATCGAGGCGTCCTACGGCGAGCACGAGGCGATCGTCACGGCGATCCGCGACGGCGACAGCCCCCAGGCCGAGCGCCTGACCCGCGCCCATGTGAACCACCAGGGCCAGGCCGCCGACCGCATGGTCGCGGCTCAGTCGATGCCGTAGATCGACGGCGGCACCACCTGCCTGGGCGTGGGCGCATCCACCTTGCCCGGCACCACGTCGCCCCAGTAGCGCGGGTTGGCGGCGTAGAGCACGCCGCGCTTGCCGGTCTCCGCCACCACCAGGGGGCCGGTGCCCACCGGGTGCGCGGCGATGCGCTGCGGCGTGCCCGCCGCCTCCATGGCGTCGGCGTATTCGGCGGAGCGGATCGAGGCGAAATCCATGCTGAGGTTGGCGAGGAACCTGGGGTAGGCCACCGAGAGATGGAACACCACGCGGTCGGTCTCGGTCTTCGACACCATTTCCAGCAGATCGCCCATGCCCGCCCTGGCGTAGTCGGTGTCGGTGCGGTTCCGGTTTTCCTTCATCAGCGCGCCGAAGGTGTGGAGCACGTCGCGCGCGTCGAAATAGCGCCTCGGCGAGAACCCCGGCGCGGCGTGGAAGGCGACGCCGTGGCGCAGGATGAAGGTGTAGGTGGTGCCTTCGTCCGAAACCTCCCAACGGGTGGCGAGGCCGGGCACGATGCGGCCGCTGCGGCGGTCGTACTCCACCAGACGGTCGAACACGTGGCGGACGGCGATGCCGCGCGGGTCGGGGGCGGAGGCGAAGGCGGCGGGACCGGGCACGCTCGCCGCCGCGGCGCAGCCCGGCGCGGTGTCCGCCGGCGCGGGCTTGCCCGGCTCGACCAGAACGCCCGGGTCGGGCGAAAAGCGCGATGCGATGACGGCGAGAATGCCGACCGCGGCCAGCACCACGGCGCCGCGGCCGTAGCCCTTGAACCGGCCGGGTTCCTTGAAGTCGTCGAAGTTCATCGCGCTTCCTCCCCGTTCAGCCGGGCGAGAAGCGCGGCGCGGTCGCGCGGCAAGGGCGCGCCCGGCGCATACCCCGGCAGGCGGCGCGCCACCTCGGCGATCAGGGGGGGCGCGAGGCCGAGCGGCTTCAGCAGCGCCGCATCCAGCAGAATTTCCTCCGCCGTGCCCTGGCGCACCACCTTGCCTTCCTGGAACAGCGCCACGTCGTCGGCCCACGCCCAGGCGAAGTCGATGTCGTGGGTGGAGAACACCAGGGTGGTGCCCGCGGCGTGCAGGTCGGCGAGCGCGTAGAGCAGGTGGCGCTCGCCGGAAGGGTCGAGCCCGGCGGTGGGCTCGTCGAGGACGATGACGCTCGGGCGCATCGCCACGATCCCGGCGATGGCGACGCGCTTCTTCTGGCCGAAGCTCAGCATGTGGGTGGGCCGCTCGACGACGTGGGAAAGCCGCATCGCGGCGATCGCCTCGGAAACCCGGGCGCGCGCCTCCTCCTCGGAAAGGCCGAGGTTGAGCGGGCCGAAGGAGATGTCCTGGCGCACGCTGGCGGAGAACAGCTGGTCGTCCGCCTCCTGCAACACCAGGCCCACCGCGGCGCGCCAGGCGCGCAGGGCGGCCCGGGTGTAGCCCGCGGCGGCGCCGTCGAGCCGCACCTCGCCCGCCTTGGGCCGCAGCGTGCCGTTCAAGTGCAGCAGCAGGGTGGTCTTGCCCGCGCCGTTGGGGCCGAGGATGGCGAGCCTGCGGCCGCGCGCGACGGTGAGGTCGAGGCCGGAAAGCGCGGCGATGCCGCCGGGATAATCGTAGGAGAGGCCGCGCGCTTCGAGGATCGGCTCAGACATGGATCAGGCGCTCCGCGGCGAAACCGCATGCAAGAAGGAGAAGAAGTCCCGCGGCGATCAGGGCCAGGCGCGCCGCCGCGGCGGGGGCGTCGTCTTCCGGCAGCACCGGCAGGTCGCCCTCGAAGCCGCGCGCGGCGAGCCCGGTCTCCATCCTGCGGGCGCGGGTCATCGCGCGGGCGAACAGGGCGGCGGCCAGCTCGCCGAGGGAATGCACGGCGCGCCGCCACCCGGCATGGCCGAGGCGCGCCGCCTGGGCGTGGTATCCGGCGGCGGCGGTCTCGGCGAAGACGAAGATCAGGCGGTAGGTGAGCAGCATGATCTCGACCAGGAAGGCGGGCACGCCGATGCGCCTGAGCTGCGGGATCATCGCGTGCGCCGGGGTGGTGAGGATGAGGAGCGCGAGCCACGCGGTGGCCCCGGCGGCGCGGGCGAACAGCGCGGCGGCGACCGGGGCCTGGTCCGGCCGCCAGGAGACTGTGACGCCGGGCGCGAACCCCACGGAGATCATCAGCATCGGCAGGCTGGCGGCGAGAAAGCCGAGCGGCAGGGCGAGCACGCCGAAGAACGCCCGCGCGGGCAGGCGCGCCGCGGCGAGCGCCAGGGCGCAGGCGGCGGCGAAGGCGAGCACGCCGGAAAACGGCGCAGGCCCGGCGAGGCAGACGGCGAGCCCGCCGAGGCAGAGCAGAAGCTTCTCCGTCGTCGGGCGCCGCGACCAGCGGCTGGTATGGGCGATGCGGTCGATCAGATGCATGGCACTTTTTCCGGTTTCCCGCGGCGGCGCGCAAGGTCTATCCGGCGTCCGGGCGAAAAAACCGCCCCGGCGGGACCGGGGCGGAGCCACGAGGAGGAAAGGATCAGTCCTTTTTCGCGCCCCTGGCCATGCCGCGGCGCAGGCCGATGTAGTAGGCGAGAATGCCGGTGCCGAGAGAGGCCTGCAGGGCGAACAGCAGGCTCTCGATCTCGCCGCTCGGCGGCTCCCAGATCGAGGAGAACCAGGGCTTGTAGTCGGGGGCGACCTCGGCGATCACGCCCTCCGCCTTGTCGTCGGAGCCGCCGAAGGGCTCGTCCATGGATTCCGCGATCGGCAGGGCGAGCGGCACCACCACGATCAGCGCCACCAGGGCGATCAGGAAGGTGTTGTTGCGCAGGAGATTCATGCCGAGGCTCCCTGGTTGATCACGTTGAGGCTCTTGAGTTCGCCTTCGCTGTAGCGGGTCAGCAGGTTCATCACCACGACGGTGAGCAGGCCCTCGGCGATGGCGAGCGGCACCTGGGTCATCGCGAAGATGCCGAGGAACTTGGCCGCCGAACCGGCGATGCCGCCCGCCGGATCGGGGAAGGCGAGCGCAAGCTGGAGGGCGGTGGTGCAATAGGTGGCGAAGTCGCCGAGCGTCGCGGCGAGGAACACCGCGGCCTGAAGGCTGCCGCCCGCGCCGCGCACCGCCTTGTAGATGCCGTAGGAGACGAAGGGCCCGACGATGCCCATGGAGAAGACGTTGGCCCCCAGCGTGGTCAGCCCGCCGTGGGCGAGCAGCAGCGCCTGGAAGAGAAGAACGATGGTGCCCATCACCGCCATCACCGACGGGCCGAACAGCACCGCGCCGAGGCCGGTGCCGGTGGGATGCGAGCAGCTTCCGGTGACCGAAGGCATCTTGAGCGCCGAGAGCACGAAGGCGAAAGCGCCGCTGGAGGCCAGCAGCAGCTTGGCGTTGGGGTGCTCCTCGACGATCTTCTTGACCCGCCAGGCGCCGTAGGCGACCACCGGCGCGGACGCCGCGGCCCAGCCCACGCAGTGCGCCGCGGGCAGGAAACCTTCCATGATGTGCATAGAAAACAGCCCCTCTTGCTTGCTCGAGGGTCTCGCGCCGCCCGCTCCCCGCCGGTGGCGCGCGCCCTCCCCCAGAAAACGGCATCTGTGTAGTCTCGGCGGCGGCGGCGGGTCAACAGTTTTGTTACGCAATAGCGTTATGCATGTAATCTTATAACATTTTTACCTCCGCCGCGCCGCGCCGCGGCCGCCGTTCCGGCCCCTTGCCGCCGACTCGGGATGGCCCCACATGCCCGAAGAGACGAGGAGAAGGCGCGATGACGGCAGTGGTGTGGTTCCGCGACGACTTGCGCCTGTCCGGCCATGCCGCCCTGGCGGCGGCGGGGCGGGCGGCGCCCGCGTTCGTGCTGGATGCGGGGTTCGCCGGCCTCGGCGGCGCGGCGAAGTGGTGGCTGCACCATGGGCTGGCGGCGCTCGCCGCCGACATCGCGGCGCGCGGCGGGCGGCTGGTCCTGGCGCGCGGCGAGGCGGGCGCGGCGCTGGCGGAGATCGCCGCCGCGGCCGGGGCGGATGCGGTGCACGCCCATGCCGCGCGCATCCCGGCGGAGCGCGCGGCGCAGGAGGAAGCCCGCCGGGTTCTCGCCGCGCATGGCGTGCGCCTGGTGCTGCACGCGGGCGCGCTGCTGCACGACCCGGCCTCCCTGCGCAGCGGCGCGGGCACGCCGTACGCGGTGTTCACGCCGTTCTGGCGCGCCTTTGCGGCGCGGGAGGAGGCGTGGCTGTCCGCCCCGGCGGCGGCGGAGCCGCGCTTCGCGCCGGGGCCGCAGGGCCTGGCGTTGGATGACCTCGGCCTGCTGCCGGACCACCCCTGGGGGGACAAGCTCGCCGCCCGCTGGAAGGTGGGGGAGGCGGCGGCGGAGCGCCGCCTGGAGGATTTCGTGGCGGAGGGGCTGGCGGCCTACGCGCGCGGCCGCGACCGCCCGGACCTTTCCGCCACCTCGCGGCTGTCGCCGCACCTGCGCTGGGGCCACCTCTCCCCCCACCGGGTGTGGCGGCGGGTGCGCGCGGCGATGGACGCCGACCCGGCGGCGCAACCCGGCGGCTGGGCCTTCCTGCGGCAACTCGCCTGGCGGGAGTTCGCCCACCACGTGCTCGCCGCGCACCCGCAGATGGCGTGCGAGAACATCAAACCCGGCTTCGACGCCTTCCCCTGGGTCGAGGACGCGGCGGCGTTCGCCCGCTGGACGCGGGGAGAGACCGGCTACCCCCTGGTGGACGCGGCGATGCGCGAGCTGTGGGCCACCGGCTGGATGCACAACCGCGGGCGCATGGTCGCCGCCTCCTTCCTGGTCAAGCACCTGCGCTGCGACTGGCGCGCCGGGCTCGCCTGGTTCGACGATGCCCTGGTGGACGCCGACCCGGCGCTCGACCCCTTCGGCTGGCAGTGGGTGGCGGGCTCCGGCGCAGACGCCGCGCCCTATTTCCGCATCTTCAACCCGGTCCTCCAGGCGCAGAAGTTCGACCCCGAGGGGGCCTACCGGGCGCGCTGGGGCGCGGTTGCGGGACCGCCGCCGATGGTGGAGCACGGCGCGGCGCGGGCGGCGGCGCTCGACGCCTGGCGCGGCCTTGCAAAAAATTCACATAACTAGGTTGTGTTTTTCCGCGACTCCGGAGAAACTGCCGCCTCCTCCGGTCTGGCGCGGCGCCATGCGGCGTCTTATGTGAGGAGTTCTGTGCCCGCGCGCGGGCCGGGGTTTGGGTATCGCAGTTGCGACGGAGGGGTCATGAAGCGCGGTGTCGTGGTGGTGTCCGGTGTGGCCGTGGCGCTGGCGGGGTTGTTCGGGTTTGCGATGTTCAAGGAGCGCGCGGTCAACGCCTACCTGAAGAACCGCCCCGAGCCCGTGGTCTCCGTCGATGTGGTGAAGGTGGAGGCCCGCTCCTGGGCGCGGGCGATCCCCGCCACCGGACGGCTGGAAGCGGTGAACGGCGTGGACGTGGCCGCCGAGGTGGCGGGCCGCGTCGTCGCCATCGGCTTCACCTCCGGCCAGGCGGTGACGGCGGGGACCTCTCTCGCGCGGCTGGATACGGATGTGGAGCGCGCGCAGCTGCAATCGGCGCGCGCCCAGGTGCGCCTCAGCAAGCTCACCGCCGAGCGCTACCGCAGCCTGCGGCGCACCGACGCCGCCTCGCAGGCGAAGCTGGACGAGGCGGAGGCCAACCTCTCGATGTCCGAGGCGGAGGTCAGCCGCCTCGAACGCACCATAGAGAAAAAGGACATCAAGGCGCCGTTCGCCGGCGTTCTCGGCATCAACCGCCTCGACATCGGCCAGTACGTCACCGCGGGCGCCCAGGTGACGACGCTGCAGGACCTTTCGGCGATGTTGATGGACTTCTCGGTGTCGCAGAAGTACCTGCCGCAGATCTCGGTGGGGCAGGCGGTGGAGATCACCGTCGATGCCTATCCGGAGCGCACCTTCAGCGGGCGGCTTTCCGCCATCGAGCCGAAGGTGGACCAGGCGAGCGGCCTGATCGCGGTGCAGGCGTCCTTCCCCAATGCCGACGGGCTGCTGCGGCCGGGCATGTACGCCAAGGTGCGCGCCGTGCTGCCGGTGGAGGAGAACCGCCTGGTGGTGCCGCAGACCGCGGTGAGCTATTCGCTCTACGGCGATTTCATCTACGTGGTGCGCCCGGACGACAAGGGCGAGCCGCGCGCCCACCAGGTGGTGGTGAAGGTGATCGACCGCCACGACAATCTGGCGCAGATCGAGGGCGGCGTGAAGGCCGGGGAGGAGATCGTCTCCTCCGGCGCGGTGCGCCTCTCCAACGGTTCGAAGGTGAAGGTTGCGGAAAAGACGGTTCTGCGATCCAAGCCCGACGTCGGCCTGGACTGAGGACGCCCGCACATGCGTTTCACCGATATCTTCATCAAGCGGCCGGTCCTCGCATCGGTGGTCAGCCTGCTGATCCTGCTTTTGGGTCTCAAGGCCCTCACCGGCATGCAGGTGCGCCAGTACCCCAAGATCGACACCACGGTGATCACCGTGACCACCACCTATTCGGGGGCGGACGCGGCGCTGATCCAGGGTTTCGTCACCGACCCGATCCAGAAGGCGGTGGCCAAGGCCGACGGCATCGACTACATCACCTCCACCAGCCGCGGCGGCACCAGCGTGGTGACCGCGCGGGTGCGCCTCAACTTCAACCCCAACACCGCGATGACCGAGGTGATGAGCCAGGTCTCGGCGGTGAAGTCGGAGCTTCCGGCGGAGTCCGAAGAGCCGGTGATCGTCAAGCAGGCGGGCCGCGGCACCGCGCTGATGTACCTCTCCTTCACCAGCCCGGAGCTCGCCGGTCCGCAGATCACCGATTATGTGGACCGCGTGGTGCGCCCCAAGCTCGCCACCGTGCCGGGCGTCGCCTCGGTGACGCTTCTGGGCGCGCAGACCTTCGCGATGCGGGTGTGGCTCGACCCCGAGGCGATGGCGCAGCGCGGCATGACCGCCGCCGAGGTCACCGCGGCGCTCACCGCCAACAACTACCAGGCCGCCGCCGGCGCGCTGAAGGGCTACTACGACGCCATCGACATCAAGGCGGGCACCACGGTGGGCGACGTGCCCGCCTTCGAGAACCTGGTGATCCGCACCACCGATGCCGGGCCGGTGCGCCTCAAGGACATCGCCAAGGTGACGCTGGGGGCGGAGAGCACCAACACCCGCGTCATCGCCAACGGCGAGCAGGCGCTGTTCGTCGCCATCGACGGCACGCCGGATTCCAACTCGCTGGACGTGGTGCAGGGCATCTACAAGGTGCTGCCCGACGTGCGGGCCAACCTGCCGCCCGCGATCAAGATGAACGTCAACTACGACTCCACGCGTTTCATCCAGGAGTCGATCCAGGAGGTGATCAAGACCCTCGCCGAGGCGGCGATCATCGTGATCCTGGTGATCCTGATGTTCATGGCGTCGTTCCGCTCGGTGATCATCCCCATCGTCACCATTCCGCTGTCGCTGATCGGCGTCGGCATCGTCATGCTGGCGCTCGGCTTCACCCTCAACCTGATGACGCTGCTCGCCTTCGTTCTCGCCATCGGCCTGGTGGTGGACGACGCGATCGTGGTGGTGGAAAACGTCCACCGCCACATCGAGGAGGGCCACACCCCGTTCGACGCGGCGATTCTCGGCACCCGCGAGATCGCCGGGCCGGTGATCACCATGACCATCACCCTGGCCGCGGTGTACGCGCCGATCGCCTTCCTCGGCGGCCTCACCGGCGCGCTGTTCCTGGAGTTCGCGCTGACCCTGGCCTCCGCGGTGATGGTCTCGGGCGTCGTCGCGCTCACCCTGTCGCCGATGATGTGCTCGAAGATCCTCAAGCCGCAGACCGGCGAGGAACGCCTGGTGAAGCTGGTGGACGCCTCCTTCGGCCGCCTTGCCGCGGCCTACGAGCGCACGCTGGCGAAATCGCTCGCCACGCCCGCCAGCACCCTGGTGCTGGCGGCGATGGTGCTGCTGTCGCTGCCCCTGTTCTTCCGCTTCAGCGCCAGCGAGCTTGCGCCCACCGAGGACAAGGGCTTCGTCATCGCCGACGTCACCGGCCCGGCCTCGGCCAACGTCGATTACATGGTCTCCTACGCGCCGGAGACGACGCGGCTGATCGACGAGCTGCCGGAGAAGCAGATGTTCTTCTTCGTCACCGGCATGGACGCCACCTACAAGGGCATCGGCGGCCTGGTGCTGAAGCCGTGGAGCGAGCGCTCGCGCAACGCCACGCAGATCCAGAACGACATGCAGGCGAAGCTCAACCGCATCCCCGGCCTCAAGATGTCGGCCTTCCAGCTGCCGCCGCTGCCCGGCACCGACGGCATGCCGGTGCAGTACGCGGTGACCACCACCTCGGACTACCGCACCCTCTACGGCGTGATGCAGGACGTGGAAAAGCAGGTCAAGGCCTCCGGCCTCTTCGTGTTCTACGACTTCGACCTGAAGTTCAACCGTCCGGAGCTTGCCGTCACCGTGGACCGCGACAAGGCGGGCGCCTACGGCGTGACGATGAAGGACATCGGCACGACGCTGTCGGCGCTTTATGCCGACGGCTACGTCAACCGCACCGACATCATGAACAAGAGCTACAAGGTGATCCCGCAGGCGCCGCGCGCCTACCGTCTCGACCCCGGCCTGATCGACCGGGCCTACGTGCCGACGCGTTCGGGCGGCGTGGTGCCGCTGTCCAGCGTCGTCTCGGCGGAGGTGACGCCGCAGCCGCAGCAGCTCAACCAGTTCAACCAGCTCAACGCCTTCACCCTGAATGCGGTGCCGATGCCCGGCGTCTCGCTGGGCACGGCGGTGCAGTTCCTCGACAAGATCTCCGCCGAGGTGCTGCCCAAGGGCTTCTACTTCGACTACGCCGGGCAGTCGCGGCAGTACAAGCAGGAAGGCAGCGCGCTGGTCGCCACCTTCGTCTTCGCGCTGATCGTGATCTTCCTGGTGCTCGCCGCGCAGTACGAAAGCGTGCGCGACCCGCTGGTGATCATGACCTCGGTGCCGCTGTCGATCGTCGGCGCGATGACGCCGATCGTCCTGGGGATGACCACCCTCAACATCTATTCCGAGATCGGCCTGGTCACCCTGATCGGCCTGATCACCAAGCACGGCATCCTCATCTGCGAGGTCGCCAAGGTGGAGCAGGAGGGCGGCAAGTCCAAGGCCGAGGCGGTGGCGCACGCCGCGTCGCTGCGGCTGCGGCCGATCCTGATGACCACCGCGGCGATGGTGGCGGGCGTGCTGCCGCTGACCTTCGCCACCGGCGCGGGCGCGGAGAGCCGCTTCGCCATCGGCATCATCATCGCCTGCGGGCTGTCGGTGGGCACGCTGTTCACCCTGTTCGTGCTGCCGGTGATCTACACCTTCCTCGCCGACGACCATCGCGCCAAGTTCCTGGCGCGGCCCAAGGTGCCGGACTGAGGCCTCCCCGCCCGGCGGCACAACCTTCCCAACCCCGCCCGGAGCGATCCGGGCGGGGTTTTCCATGTGCGGCCACACTGGTGCGGCGGCGGTGGCGGCGGCCGGAAGTCATGGCGTTTCGGCAGCCGAACCGCGGCCGTGCGCGGCCTTCGCCACAGATCCGCACAATCCGGTATTTTTTGCCTTTATTTACGCATGACTTCGCCATCAAAGAGAACGACGGCAAGGAACAATTCGTCGTTTTCTATCCATGTCATTATATTTTTTCGTTAAAAAACAGTATATTAGTCTAGATAGAATGTTTCTAAACCTTTATATCATCGCGGCAATAATTTTCTTTTTCTTATATTGACTTCAAAAAATCCCAGGTCCATCAAGGGTATGTGCGCAAGAACGTCAATATTTATGCCGTATATACTTTATTGCCTAAAAGAGCTTACCGTTAAATGACTTGTCAACTCTGCGCTTTCTGGTAATCACGTCATGTGACGGGGTCCTCCGTGCCGTGCGGGATATGACCACGCGGCGGACCCGTCGGTGCAATTTTTGTTGGGGGAAAACATGACGACTTCGTCCAGCGCGGCCGCCCCGGCGGATGCCGGGTATACCGCCGACCGCAAGAAGGAAATCATTGGTTTGTGTTTGGGTGTGGCGGTTCTGCTTTACACCTTGTTCACGGCTCCGCCTCCGGGCTTGAGCGTTCCGGCCTGGAAGACCATCGGCATCAGCCTGCTGATGGCGATCTGGTGGATGACCGAGGCGATTCCGATCGCCTTCACCGCGCTGCTGCCGCTGGTCCTGTTCCCGGTGTTCGGGGTGATCTCCGCGGGCCAGATCGCGCCCAACTATGCGCAGGACACCATCTGGCTGTTCTTCGGCGGCTTCACCATCGCGCACGCGATGGAACTGTGGGGCCTGCACCGGCGCTTCTCGCTGTGGACGCTGAAGATCTGCGGCACCAACCCGAAGATGCTGCTGCTCGGCTTCCTGTTCTCCACCGCCTTCCTTTCGGCGTGGATGTCCAACACCGCCTGCGCCGCGCTGATGATGCCGATCGGCCTCGCCATGGTGAAGATGGTGCAGGAGGGCGAGGGCCGCTCCGAGGTGGAGAAGAAGGCGGCGCTCAACTTCGGCATCTGCGT